>CAZGSB010000005.1:0-136048 GCA_964528275.1 uncultured Anaerolinea sp.
GCTCGCCGAAAGGCGAGCCGCTTTATTTGAGCGTCGGTTTTTTGCGGCGTCCGCACGGGTTGCAGGGCGAGATCATCATGGATTTGCATACCGACTTCCCTGAACGGATGAAAAACGGCAGAAAACTTTTTGTGGGCGAAGAATACAAACCCGTAACCCTGACCAGCGTGCGCCCGCATCAATCAGGTTTGCTCGTACAATTCAAGGGCATTGAGACTCCCGAAGCCGCAGGGAGGTTTCGCAATCAATGGGTCTTTATCAAAGCGAAGGATGCCCCTCCGTTGCCTGCGGGTACAATCTATCAGCATGAACTTATTGGATTCAAAGTTGTGGACGAGAACGATAATCCGCTCGGCGAATTGGTTGAGATTTTGGCGACAGGTGCGAACGACGTCTACATCGTGCGGGACGACTCGGGCAGGGAGATTCTCCTCCCCGCGATTCCCTCGGTCATTCTCGACGTGGAAGTTGGCTCTCGAACCCTGCGCGTTCACGTGCTTGAGGGATTATGATGGTGGTTGAGTAGGGCGAGTGCAAGTCGAGCCCGTATCGAAACCACCAAGTATTCATGTAGCGTTTTGTTTGTAGGTTACCTGCTGGTTTCGATACGTCCCGCAAAGAACATGCGGGACTACTCAACCAGCGGCGTGTTTTATAATCATTATATGAACGACAAAAAATACTGGGTCGGCTTCAACTTGATCAAGGGCATCGGCGCAGTGCGGATGCAGGGACTGGTCGCGCACTTTGGCGATTTAGAGTCCGCGTGGGAAGCCGCGCCGCACGAGTTGGCGGAGGCAGGCTTGGGGTTGAAGTTGATCGAGCGCGTCGTCCAGGCGCGCGAAAACGTGGATTTGGATAAGGTTTGGGAAAAGATCGAAAACCAGGGAATCAAAATCCTGACGTGGCAGGATGAGACATACCCACAGCGCTTGAAAGAAATCGACCAACCTCCGCCGGTGTTATACATCCGCGGCGAATATCTGACCGATGATTTGTTCGCTGTGGCGATCGTCGGGACGAGACGCGTCACTCCGTATGGCAGGCAGATCACCGAGGAGCTGTCTGCGTTTCTCGCGGCGCATGGAATTACCGTAATCAGCGGCTTGGCGCGCGGTGTGGACGCGGTAGCGCATCAGACGACGTTGAAGGCGGGCGGACGCACGATTGCTGTGCTTGGTTCGGGTGTGGATAAGATCTACCCGCCCGAGCATCGTCAACTGGCGGAGCAGATGATGGAACACGGCGCGATTATCAGCGATTACGCGCCGGGCACTCCGCCCGAAGCATCGAATTTCCCGCCGCGTAACCGAATCATTTCGGGGTTGTCGCTGGCGGTCGTGGTTGTGGAAGCGGGCGAGACGAGCGGCGCATTGATCACCGCCGAATTCGCCGCCGAACAGGGACGCGAAGTCTTTGCCGTGCCGGGGAGCATCCTTGCTCCGCAAAGCAAAGGGACGAACAAGTTGATTCAAAACGGCGCGTTGCCGCTGTTGAGCGTCAACGACCTGACGCAAGCCTTGGACATTACGCGAGTGGGCGAACAAAAAGCCGCACGGAAGATTATGCCGGCAGACGCAATCGAAGCAAAATTATTGACCGTGTTAACCGGCGAGCCGATGCAGATTGATGAAATCCGAAACCAATCCGATTTGCCCATCGAGAAAGTATCGGCGTCTCTGGCGCTTATGGAATTGAAAGGAATGGTGCGGCAGGTCGGTGGTATGAATTACGTCGCCGTGCGTGAGGAAAGCGCGGAGTATAAAACTTGAGGCTATGCTGGTCTCGATACGGGCTTCGCAATGGCGCCGCGGCGCCACTCAGCCCTACTCGACCAGCGGTGGATATTTGAACACAATGACCCAACTTACTTACGCTGTCATCATGGCTGGAGGCGGGGGGACTCGCCTGTGGCCCCTTTCGCGGAAACAATTGCCAAAACAATTGCTACCGCTTTTAGGGAAGGATACGATGTTTCAATCCACGGTTGCGCGATTGGAAGGGCGCTTCCCCCCGGAGCGCATCCTGGTCGTCACGGTGGCGGAGCAGGCGCGCGAGATGCGGACGCAGGTCCCTTCCATACCCCTGGAGAATTATTTGATCGAGCCTGCGCCGCGCGGCACGGCATCTGTGGTAGCATTGGCGGCGGCTGTGCTCCAGAAGCGCGACCCCGATGCGCTGATGACGATCCAAACAGCCGACCACCATATCCGAGATACAAACTTGTTCCATGATTTGATCGATACTGCCTTTGAAGTTGCGCAGAAGAAGTATCTGGTCACGCTGGGGATCTCTCCCACGTTCCCGGCAACGGCATACGGGTACATCCAACAAGGTGACCCTCTCGAAGGCGGATACAAGTACCCGGTCCATACGGTGGTTCGCTTCATGGAGAAGCCCGATGAAGCCACCGCGCAGGGGTTGCTCCGGCGCGGCGACCATTCCTGGAACAGCGGGATGTTCGTCTGGCGCGTCGATACGATCCTCGCCGAATTCGAAAAACAAATGCCGGATTTGTATAAAGCGGTTGGCGCGATCGTATCCGTTTGGGAGACTCCCGAACGCGACGAAGTCCTCCGCGATCGATGGATGCCGTTGAAAAGCCAGACCATCGATTACGGCATCATGGAAAATGCAGAACGTGTGGCGGTCCTGCCGGCGAGCGGGCTTGGTTGGAGCGATGTGGGCTCATGGGATTCGTTGTTTGAGGTATTATTGCCCGACGCGGATGGGAATGTGGCAGTCAATGCGCAACACATGGAAATCGACTCGCATAAAACGCTCGCCTACAGCGTCGATGACCAGCGGTTGATCGTGACCATTGGTATGGATAACGTAGTTGTGGTAGATTCGGGCGACGTGCTCCTTGTCTGCAAAGCCGATCAATCGCAAAAAGTAAGGGATGTGGTGGAACGGTTGAAGAAAGAACAGCAGGAGAAATATTTATAACGATTCCGTCATCGTGAGCGGCGAAGCAGATAAGCAATCTCCGTCTCGGTATTGGAGATTGCTTCGTTGGGTCTCCGACCCTCCTCGCAATGACGAATAAAAGGACTGTATGGAAGCCTATTGCATGAAGTGCAAGACCAAGCGTGAGATGAACGATCCCGTGGCGGGTTTCAATGCCAAGGGGTCGCCTGTCACCGTTGGTACTTGCTCGGTGTGTGGAACAAAACTCTATCGAATGGGCAGGACCGACGCGCATGCCGGATTGATTCCTCCGCCGAAGCCTGAAAAAGTGGAAAAGGTCGAGAAACGCGAAGGGAAACTTGTGATCGTCGAATCGCCCGCCAAGGCGAAAACTGTTGGGCGTTTTCTCGGCAAGGGGTACACCGTCCGCGCTTCGGTGGGGCATGTGCGCGATCTGTTGAAGTCGCAACTTTCAGTGGATGTGGATAACGGCTTCACGCCCAAGTACCGCGTCCCGAACGAAAAAAAAGAAGTTGTCAAAGAGATCAAAAAACTTGCCGCCAAAGCCGAGGAAATCTTTCTCGCCACCGATCCCGACCGGGAAGGCGAATCCATTTCGTGGCACTTGATGGAGGCGGCGCAGATCGACCCGGAGAGGGCGAAGCGGGTCGTCTTCCACGAGATCACCGAACCTGCCATCAAAGAAGCATTTGGACATCCGCGTCACATCAACATGGATTTGGTGGATGCCCAACAAGCGCGCCGCATTTTGGACCGTTTGGTTGGTTACTCCATCAGCCCGATTCTCTGGGAAAAGGTGCGCGGACGGCTGTCTGCGGGGCGCGTGCAATCTGTGGCGCTCAGGTTGATCGTGGAGCGTGAACGCGAGATCGACGCGTTCATCCCGGTGGAATATTGGTCGATCCACGGCGAGTTTCAACCGCAGGGGTTGCGTACTAATTTCACCGCCAAACTTGCAAAGATCGACGAGCAGGACCCGGAACTGCCGAACGAAGAAACGGTCAAGCCGATCCTGGTGGATATGGAAACAGCGACATACGCGATCACCAAGGTCAAGCGCGGAGAACGCCGGCGCAAGCCTTCGGCGCCGTTCACCACCTCGACGTTGCAACAGGAAGCCTCACGTAAACTCGGTTTTACTGCCCGTCGGACGATGGCTCTCGCGCAAGGCTTGTACGAGGGGCAGGATGTGGGTAACGGCGGCACGACCGGCTTGATCACCTACATGCGCACCGACTCGACCAATGTCTCCGCCCTGGCTCAGTCCGAGGCGCGTGAGTTTGTGCAAACCAAATATGGCGCAGACTTTTTGCCCCCCGAGCCGCCAACGTATAAAACCCGCTCCGCCAACGCGCAGGAAGCGCACGAAGCGGTGCGCCCCACCTCAGTGATGCGCGAACCGGAGTCGGTGAAGGAATTCCTCGAACCCGCCATGTACAAACTCTACCGGTTGATCTGGCAGAGATTTGTCGCTTCGCAAATGGAAGCGGCGGTGTACGATACCTTACAGGTGGAAGTGACCGGCAAGACTGCTACGCACGAGTATCTTCTGCGCGCCTCCGGCTCTGCGGTTAAGTTCGCGGGTTTTCTGGTCGTGTACGAGGAGGCGAAGAACGAAGACGCGAAGACCGAAGAAGAAGATGAAGAGAACGTCAAGATCCCCGCGGGTGTCGCGGAGGGGCAGAAGCAGGAACTGATCCGATTGATTCCCGAACAGCACTTTACCCAGCCGCCGCCGCGCTACTCCGAAGCCTCGCTGGTGCAGGCGCTGGAAGAGGACGGCATTGGTCGCCCGTCCACATACGCGCCGACGATTTCCACCATTCAAGCGCGCGGGTATGTGCTCCGCGAAGAGAAACGGCTCGTCCCCACCGAGATCGGGATGCAGGTCAACGACCTGATGGTGCAATATTTTTCCGACATCGTCGATTATCAGTTTACGGCGCGCATGGAAGAAGACCTCGACATGATCGCCAACGGCCAGGCAGAATGGGCGGAGGTGATGCACGAGTTCTATCACCCGTTTGCCGAGGATTTGAAAAAAGCACAGGCGGAAATGCCGGTGACCAAAAGCGAGCCTGAAAAACTCGGTCGCATTTGCCCAACCGATGGCGGCGAACTGGTTATCCGCTATGGGCGTTTTGGAAAGTTTATCTCCTGTGCCAACTTCCCGAATTGCCGGTACACCGAGCCGTGGTTGGAAAAGATCGGAGTGCATTGCCCAAAGGATCACGGCGATATCGTCGAGAAGAAGACCCGCAAAGGACGCACTTTTTATGGTTGCGCGAATTATCCGAACTGCGATTTCACATCGTGGAAGCGCCCGCTCAAACAACCCTGCCCGAAGTGTAACGGTTTGCTCGTGATCGCCAACCGCCGCGAAGCACAATGCACCAATTGCCAGGAAAGTTTCCTGCTCGAGCAGATCGTCCCTGAATCAGTGGAATAGGAGTCCCCATGCATTTTTCACCCCACCCATATCTTGACCCCGGCTCAGGAAGTTTTCTGATCCAGTTACTGATTGCGGCGATCCTCGGCGCGGGTGTTGCGTTGCGCGCCTATTGGGGGAAGATCCTCGGTTGGTTCGGCGTGAAGCCGAAGCCGTCGGAAGACGATGACGAATCAGACGAAAAATAGCGGACAACTTACCGCTTCTTTCCGGGACCCAAGCGGGTTCCTCTTTTCCCGCGGCGGAGTCTTGTACCGGCAGGTGAACCGGGGGTATGCCGAAGAATACGCGCGGTTGATGGAATCGGGGTTGTACGAGCGGTTGGTCAAGGCGGGGTTGTTGATTCCCCATACCGAAGTGGACCAGCCTCCACTGGAGCCGGACGCGGCAGTGAAAGTCATCGAACCCGAGCGCGTGCCGTTCATTTCGTATCCGTATGAGTGGTCATTCGGTCAACTGAAAGACGCCGCGCTGGCGACGCTGTCCATTCACAAGCGCGCGTTGAAGGCGGGCATGGCGCTGAAGGACGCGAGCGCGTACAACATTCAATTTGTGCGCGGCAAAGCGACGTTGATCGACACGCTGTCGTTTGAAATGTACACAGAGGGACAGCCCTGGGTGGCGTATAAACAATTTTGCCAGCACTTTCTCGCGCCGCTGGCATTGATGGCGTTCAAAGATGTTCGTTTGAATCAATTATTGCGCGTGTATATTGACGGCGTGCCATTGGATTTGGCGAGTGGTCTATTGCCGGCGCGGACGAAACTCAATTTCGGTCTGCTCACACACATTCACATCCACGCCGGTGCGCAGAAGCGATACGCGGGTGAGGAGGTGAAGTCACGCGGCGGCTCGATGAGTGCGCAGGCAATGACCGGCTTGATCGACAGCCTCGATGCGACGATTCGTAAACTGGAGTGGAAGTCTTCTGGGACTGAATGGGGGAATTATTACGAGATCACGAATTATTCAGATTCGGCATTTGAGCATAAGAAACAACTGGTCGAAGCGTGGACGAAGCGCGTCAACCCCAGGCTGGTCTGGGACTTGGGCGCGAATAATGGGGAATTCAGCCGCATTGCCGCGGGCGGTTCTGGGGCATTCGTGGTTTCCTACGATATTGACCCCGCCGCAGTCGAACAAAACTATCGCAGAGTCAAAGCGGATAAAACCCAGAACCTGTTGCCACTGTTGCTCGACCTGACCAACCCAAGCCCCGCAATCGGCTGGGCAAACCGCGAGCGTGATTCGTTCACCCAGCGCGGTCCTGCTGACCTTGTGCTTGCCCTGGCTGTGATCCATCATCTGGCGATTTCGAACAACGTCCCGTTGGCTCAGCTGGCCGAGTTCTTTGCCGAAGCCGGAGCGTGGCTGATCCTTGAATTCGTTCCCAAGTCGGATAGTCAGGTGATAAAACTGCTCGCCTCGCGGCAGGATATTTTCCCTTCGTATACCCGCGCAGGTTTTGAAGCGGCTTTTTTGGAACGGTTTATGATCCATGAAGCCGTGGAGGTGCGTGAGTCGGAACGGGTCCTGTACTTGCTGGAACGTAAGTAAATCACTGGCACTTTCGGTGGATATTTTGCTGGAGGGATGGTATATAATTGGTCAGACTTTCAAGCCAAAGGAATGAATCATGGAAGCAGTAATCGCCATCGTGAAAAACCTCCTGAAGAACAACCGCATCGTGTTCGTTCTTGGTGTGCTGTTGGGTTTAGCCCTCGGCATAACGTTCGCCTGGGGAATCTGGCCCGTGGAGGTGGTGGATACCTCGCCGGATGTGCTGCGCTTTGAACTGCAACAGGATTACCTGCGGATGACCATCGACTCGTACAATAAGAACGCCGATATCGATGCCGCCATGCGCCGCTGGGACAGCCTTGGCGCTGCGGCAGGGCCGGCGTTCATCAGCCTGCGGTCGGACCCGGGTAACCTCACCCTGGCAGAGGTGGATGAGTTTGGCTTGGTCGTTCAAGCGGTGAAGGGCACTCCGATCCAAAATACGACCAACCCGCAGGATGTGCCCGGCACTACCGACACTCCGACCTCGAATGTGGGTCAATTTGTCTTGTACGGCGCGATCGCCGTGGTTGTTGTTCTGGTGTTGGTCGGAGCGCTGTATCTGTTTCGCTTGTTTCGCAAGGGAAGCGGCACTGTCACCCCGGTGATGGAGGCGAACAAACTCAATAAAAGCATCGAGCGGACGGATTATCAACAGCACGGGTTGGAACCTCCGATCACGCAGTCGCTGACGACGTACGTGTATGGGTACGATCTGTACGACGAATCGTTCAGCATCGATACGGAGGCGGGCAAATATCTCGGCGAGTTCGGCGTGGGGATTTGCGAAAAGATCGGGGTCGGCGAGCCGAAAAAAGTCACGGCTCTGGAGATCTGGCTTTTCGAAGAGAACGACATCAAGACCGCCACGAAAGTCTTGATGTCTGACCATGCCTTCAACAATTCGGAGATTCGCGGCAGGCTCGAAGCCAAAGGCGAACTGATCCTCCTGCAACCGAAAGAGCAAATCCTTTTGGAGACCGCCAATCTGCAACTCCTCGCCACCGTTGTGGACCTGGAATACGGAATGGGCTCAATGCCTCAAAACAGTTACTTCCAACGGGTCACGCTGGAATTTGCGGTCTGGCCCCGCGCGAAGAAATAATTCCGCCATTGAATGGAACAGACCCGCCGTTCGGCGGGTCTGTTTTTTATTCCACTTTTAGGATTTTGATCCTTAGTTTGCCGCCGGGGGTATGTGCTTCCACCGTCTCTCCCGCTTTGTGGTTCATCAAGGCGCTGCCGATCGGCGACTCATTGGAGATCTTGTTGTTTCGTGGGTCGGCTTCCTTCGCGCCGACAACATGGTACTGCTCCGGGTCGAACCCTTCTTCTTGAATCGTGACATGCGAGCCTACGATCACAACGTCGCTCTGTTGTTTTTCGACGATGACCGCCATCCGGAGGGTCGCTTCGATCTCCTGGATCCTGCCCTCGAGAAATGCCTGGTCCTCCTTGGCTTTGTGATAATCGGCGTTTTCCGACAAGTCGCCCATTTGAATGGCGGAGCGAAGACGCGCGGCTAGTTCCTCGCGTTTCACTCCCGTAAGTTCGGCGAGTTCGGATTTCAAGCGGGCTTCCCCTTCCGGTGTGAGGTAGGTTTGTTGTGACATGGAGTCCTCGAAATCTAGGGTTTCTCTGTCGGGTTGAATAACTTCTGATGTTCCTCGATGGCGTATCGGTCGGTCATGCCGGCGATGTAATCGCAGACCGTGCGTTCCAGTCCGCGTTTCTCAGTCGCGCCCTGCACTGAGTCGGGGAGCATCAAGGGCTCGGAGCGGTAGGCGTTGAACAGGTCTGCGATCAGGCGCTCGGCTTTCACCTGCATTCGCGCGACGCGGAAGTGTCGGTATAGATTCTTGTACAGCAGGTCCTTGAGCTCGCGGTTGCGGCGCTGCATATCTTCGCTGTATCCGACCACGTTATGTTTGAGTTTCTGCAGGTCGAGCGGAGATTTCGCCTTGCTTTCCTTCAGGCGGGTATCGGTTGCTTCGATCATGTCGGTGACCATCAACCCCACCAATTGACGGATCATGCGGTGGCGCTCCATATCTTCAAGGCGCGGACCCTGCCAGTTGAAATTCTCTCGCAGGATCTCCCAAACCGCCACACCTTCGAGTGTTTGCGGCGAGAGCATCCCGGAGCGCAACCCATCATCGAGATCGTGAGTGGTGTACGCGAGTTCATCGGCGACATTGGCGATCTGGGTCTCGAGGTTACCCCTCAGGTCGGGGTGGTAATCGCGCGCGTCAGAGACATCGTATTCCGATTCGTGCTTGACCATGCCCTCGCGCACCTCCCAGGTGAGGTTCAAGCCGGGAAATTCGGGATAGCGTTGTTCGAGCTCAGTCACGATACGCAGGGATTGTTTGTTGTGGTCGAAGCCGCCATAATCTTTCATCAATCGCGCCAGCGCGACCTCGCCGGAGTGACCGAAGGGAGAATGCCCCAGGTCGTGCGCAAGGCAGACGGCTTCGACAAGGTCTTCGTTGGCGCCGAGGGCGCGGGCAAGAGTCCGACCGATTTGGGCAACCTCCAGGGTGTGGGTGAGGCGGGTGCGGAAGTAATCGCCTTCAAAGTTGATGAAGACCTGCGTCTTGTATTCCAACCGACGGAAAGCCGTCGTGTGCAGGATGCGGTCGCGGTCGCGTTGAAACGATGTGCGGAATTCGGGCTCGCTGTCGAGATAGGCGCGTCCCTTTGAATCCTTGCTCCGCATGCCGTATGGGGCAAGGCTCCGGTCTTCGATCTCTTCGAGGTGCAGTCGGGTGTACATGGTATGGATGAATTCACCCCGGTAAAGGGGTGAAGTGGATGGGGCGAGAGGGGGTCGAACCCTCACGGTGTTGCCACCGACAGATTTTAAGTCTGTTGCGTCTGCCGATTCCGCCATCGCCCCGGCAGATGATGATGCAATTCTACCCTAAGTTTGAAAACAAAAATCTCTCCCGGAGGAGAGATTTTTTTGGCGGTCCCGACGGGATTCGAACCCGCGATCTCGGCCTTGACAGGGCCGCATGTTAGGCCGCTACACCACGAGACCAACGAACAAGCGGGCGAGAGTTTACCATGCGTAAATAGTCGTGTCAATATGCCCAGTCGTTGTACAGCGCGGGGTCGGTCGGGGTTAAACCGCTTGGGTCGTGGATGTACACCCAATCGCCTTCGTGCGCCCAATTGAACAACCAATGCGAATCGCCAACGGATAAATTCACACACCCGTGCGATTGTGGGTAACCAAAGCGTGTGCGCCAATACGCCCCATGCAAGGCGCGCGCCTTATCGAAGTACATCGTCCAGGGAACATTGTCGAGATAGTAAAAATCTGACGGGTCGTTGTTACGCATGTTTTCGGCTTCTTTTTTCAGGTAGATCTGAAACAGACCGGGGCGCGTCCAGAACGGTTCAAGCCCGCTCGCGATGACCGTGGCGAAGACCAATTCGTAATTATCATAGACTGCCAGCGTTTGCTCCGCGAGGTCGACGTCGATCCAGCGACCCGTCGTCACACCCTCGGGTGGACTCGTGTTTGGGGTAACGATAGCCACCTTGCGGGCTTCGACCCATTGATGGGAGCCGATCATATTCCATTCGGCGCCGTCGGCGGTTTGCGTGGCGTAGACCTGGAACAGGTCGGTGAAGGGGTTGAGGTATTTCCCGGTTTCCGGAGTGTTATAGCCGGGCGCTTGCTTGACCGGAATGTATTCGAACGACCAACCGAACGGAAACTTCGGCGTGCTTGTGAACTCGAGTCCCTGATACGATGACACTTCGGAAACCCGCGCGCCTTTGCCGATGATCCAACTCCCATCTTGAAGCATGTAATACACTCCGCGACCGGTATCCACACGATCGACATAACTGACATAGACGAAACCGGGCGGGTAGCCATTGCCGGTTTCGTTTCCCGCGGGACCGTTAAGGACAGGCACGTAATCATGGTCGAGGTGGAAGTAAAGGTAGGGGAGCTGGGTCAGGCTCGCGTCCGGACGTTTTGAAGCGAGCGGGCGAGGAGGAAAGGTCAACCCAAGTACGGACATTTCCGTGATGTAGGTGGAAGGTCCAAGTGGGAGACAATCTCCCGGGTCGGCGAGGTACACACCCGGCGCGCAGACCACGGCTCCGCTGTCAGGCTCCGGTTCGCTGTGGGCGACAACCGGAGGTTGAACCTCCGATGCGAAAAGAACGAACATGGTAAATGTGAGGGTCAGGATCTTATTCATGCTGGTTATCGGCTGAAATTATAGCATCTGAGAGTTTGCATTTCTGTTACGCAATGATGTGGTTTGAAGGGGCTGGCTTGACACTTTTTACCCCGTAATCTAAAATATCTCCACTTTAGAAATTTCCCCTGCCATGTGGTGGCGGGTAAAACCTCCTGGAGGGTTGTCTTGTCCAAATCTCGAACACAACAAATGGTAGATCGCCTGCGCGAACTTCAGGCATCCTCGCCGGATATCGAAGCTTCCGCTGTCGTCAGCGTGGATGGCTTGAGCATCGCGTCTGCCCTGCCTCAGGGTGTGGAGGAAGACCGCGTGTCCGCCATGTCTGCCGCCATGCTCTCCCTCGGCGAACGGATCGCCACCGAATTGGGGCGCGGCTCTTTGGAGCAGGTGTATATCAAGGGCGAAAAGGGCTACGTTGTATTGATGTCGGTGGGGGAAGAGGCTGTGCTCACTGCCCTGGCGCGCGAGCAGGCAAAGTTGGGCTTGATCTTTCTTGATATGCGCCGCGCCACAGAAGATCTTGCGAAACTGATCTAATCGGAGAATCTAATGAGCCCAGTTCAAAAAGCCGGTCTGTACTACCCCAACAAATTCGGTCTGATCACGATCAAATCGCTCGAAGAGGTGATGGGCAAAAACGGTCTGAATGCCATCCTCAACCTCGCGGGTATGAACAACTATATCGAAAATTATCCTGCCGATAACCTCGATAAAGGGTTTGACTTCGGCGAACTTTCTGCCATGGGCATGGCGCTCGAGGACATGTACGGTCCGCGCGGCGGGCGGGGACTGGCGCTCCGCGCCGGTCGCGCCACCTTTTCAGATGCCCTGAAAAACTTCGGCGCTCTCGCCGGGGCGGCAGACCTTGCTTTTGTGGTGCTCCCGTTGCAAGCCAAATTGAAGATCGGCATCCCCGCTGTGGCGAAGATATTTTCACAGCTCAGCGATCAGCACAGCACGGTCGAGGAAAAAGACACCGAATTCATCTACACCATTCACAAGTGCCCGTGCTGTTGGGGTCGCAAGAACGCGGACAAGCCGGTGTGCTACCTCGCCACGGGGTTGCTACAGGAGGCGCTCAAATGGGTTTCCGGCGGCAATGAATTCCGGGTGAACGAATCGAAGTGCGTGGCTGTTGGCGATGCCGTATGTGAGTTTGTCATTCAAAAAGAACCGATCGCCTGATCAGGGGTGATGTGTCTGAAGCCAAATCGAAGATTCTCATCGTCGAGGACGATCTCGATATAGCCGAGATGTTGAATGCGTATTTTCGCGTTCAGGGCTACGAAGTCTTCACCGTCAATTGGGGCGAGGACGGTGTGCGAGCCGCGCAAACCGTGCTCCCCAACCTCATTATCCTTGACATCCGCCTCCCGGACATCGATGGTTTCGAGGTTGCCCGCCGCGTGCGCGAAGACCGCCGCACCAACGAGATCCCCATCATCTTCCTCACCGAAAAACGCGACCGCTCCGACATTTTGCAAGGGCTGGAAGTAGGAGCCGATGATTACATTACCAAGCCCTTCGATGTTCAGGAACTGCGCCTGCGCGTGCGGAATTCTCTCAAGCGCGTGAGCCAGGCATCGCTGACCAACCCTGTCAGCGGATTGCCGGAAGGCGCCCTCGTGGACGAGAAACTATCCGATGTGGTGCACAAGTCCGGGCTTTCGCTCCTGCACATTTCGATCGCCAACCTGCAGGTCTTCCGGGAGGCGTACGGGTTCGTCGCCTCGGACGATGTGCTGCGCGCCATCAGTTTGATGATCTCGAACGCGCTGAAAGAAACCGGCTCCGCCGATGATTTCCTCGGGCATATCAGCCCGTCCGATTTTGTCGTTGTCCTTTCGCCCGAAACCCGTACCGCTTTTCAAGAGAAGATCAACTCCCGGTTGCAGCAATCGCTGGATTATTTCTACCCGTTGAACGACCGCGAACAGGCATCCAAGCGCACAGATCGCCTCGCCATTCAGGTTTCCGAAATCCCCTCCGTTTTTGGAAGGTACTCGTCGGTGGACCAGTTGAAGAAGGATATTCTGAGTAGGAATTTTTAAACGAGAAAGAGAACAAAAGAGCGGGGGCGTTACGCCCCCGCTCTTTGATCGGTCAGCAGGGCGCAAAGCGTCTGCCACTCCGGGATGCTCAACGTTTCTGCGCGGCGCATGGGGTCGATGCCTGCAAGGCGGAGCAACTCCACAATTTCATCCGTTGATTTGTGCAACCCTGACGCAAGCGAATTGCGCAGGGTCTTTCTTTTCTGGGCAAACCCGGCTTTGATCAAGCGGAAAAAAATTTTCAGGTGTTTTTCCTCCACCAACGGGCTTGGAAAAATATCCACGACGAGAATAGCCGAATCCACTTTGGGGGCGGGGAAGAACGCTTCCGCAGGGATATTTGCCGCGATGCGCGGGCGCCCGTACACCTGAACGCTCAACGCCAGCAGGCTGAGTTCGCCCGGCTCGGCGCAAATTCGTCCCGCCACCTCTTTTTGGATGGTCAGTACAATCTTGCGCGGCTTGTTCATGTCCTCCAGCAGATGACGGATGACCGCCGAGGTGATGTAGTACGGGATGTTGGCGACCACCAGGTAACCCGGCTGGACGATCAATTTACCCGGCGCGATCTTGAGGATGTCCGCGTGCACCACACGGACGTTCCTGTGTGGGGTGAGAATCGCTTCGAGAGGGGGGAGCAGTCGTCCGTCGAGTTCGACCGCCGCCACGTCACGGGCGGAGGCGGCGAGGTAGCGCGTGAGGCTTCCCAGGCCGGGTCCAATTTCCAGCACGCTGTCGTCGGGTTGAATTTCTGCCGCTCGCACGACCTGCTCGAGCGCGTTGGCATCCTGAAGAAAATTCTGACCGAGGGATTTGTCGGCGCGTAAGCCGAAGCGCTTTAGAACCGCCGCGGCGTTGAGCGGAGGAATATTCATGGGCAGAATGGAACCTCCTCGTTGTTGGTTTCGCCGGCGCTCGCGACCGTTTCCCATTCGCCTGTGTTAAATCTGCCGACGTATTCACGGAGAATATCGAAATCTGCAAGCAACACCGACACGTCTTTTTTGAAGACCGGGTCGTATTCGCGGGTTTGCTCGAACAGGTGTTGCGGGAATTCCACAAACTTGATATTCCCCGGCTGGACTTGTGCTCCGAGACACGCCAATTCACTGATCTCCGCCGGGCTGAGGTCGGTCTGGATGTTATCGTCGAAGGCTTGAATCAATTCGGGGATGTCTTTGATCACTTGCGGGCTGGTGAGTTGGTCGCGCAGGGCGCACAACACGCGGTTTTGATTCTCGGCGCGCACAAACCCGCCCTCGATGCGGATGCGCGCCAGTGTGAGCGCGCGTTGTCCGTCGAGGTGCAGGTTGCCCGAGCGAAAGACCAGCCTCTCGCTCAGGTCGTCCGCCGTGCGCCCGTCCACGGGTTCGGGGAGGTACACATCGATGCCCCCGACCGCGTTGACAATGTTGACAAACGTCCGCATGTTGACCGCGGCGTAATGGTCGATGCGCGCGCCGAAATTGAGCGCCAGCGTCCGCGCTAGTAGCCCGGGACCTTGCGCCGGGTCGTTGGTGTATTTGAAGCCGGGGTTTCCGTAGAGATATGCCTGATTCAATTTTTCCTGTGTTTGCCCGTTCAGATTATCGGCAATATCGGGAATCTCCACCCACAGGTCGCGCGGAAATTCGAGCACGGTCACCGTTTCGTTCACGAAGTCCACGCGCGCCAGACGGATCACGTCTGCCAAGCCGTAGGTGTAGGCATCGGCGCGCGCGTCACTGCCGATGAGCAGAAGGTGCATAACCGGCATTTCACTGCACTGCGCGGGCTGGGTGGTGGTTGGGGTTTTGAAAACGATCGGAACGGCGGCAAGAGGCGTTTTCGTCGAGCGCGGATCGGGCGTCCACGTGGCGGGGAGCGCGAAGGGAGTCCACGTCGAAAGTTGCAGGGATGGTCCGAGCGGCGCCTGCCACCGCGTGATATACAAATTGTACACGGCGCTCGCAAGAAACATGGCAACCAGGGATAAACATACGAAGGCGATCTTTTGTATGCGAGTCACAGATCATTCCAACACGTAAAGGATGTTCGAAGGGACGGGCGTGAGGAAATACACGGTCACCCACGAACTCCACGGCACGTAATCGTTGTCGCTGTACGCGACATCGATCCAGGGTTTGCCGGTGCACCCGCCACAGACATCCTCAACCGTGGCAAATCCATAACCGGGGATGTACAGTCCTTGCCCGCCCATGCTCAGGTACCAATCGTATTTCATGCCGACCACGCCCTTTTGCACGGTTGCGCCGCTGGACGTGCCGCTGTAGCAACGATCGCCGCCGGAGCGGCAGGGTGAATACGAAGTGATGTACATTTGCACGGCGCGCCAGTATTCGATGGTCACGCCATCCACAACGGTCGTCTTGATCTCGATCTTTGTGCCATAGCCCGACACCCGGTTTTCAGGTTGTCGCACGACCGTTTCTTCCTCGGTGATGCGCGAAATTTCCGCGCCGTCTTCGTAGCGTACGCGGATTCGTTGAATGGTCAACCCCGTTTCGCCGGGTTGCAGGATTTGGATTGAATCGAGCGGGACATCCGCCGAAGCGATAAACTCGCTGGTGAAGGGGATCGGCTTCTGCGCCAGTATGACCGACTCACTGACTCGCACCACTTTGATGTTTCCATCGGCGGGTAACGCTTCATTCTCGGACGGGATGCTGTAATCGCCTCCGACCAGCGGAATCCCAGCCTCGGCAAGCGCGCCTCCCACGGTTTGAGCCGATGCGACCATTGTGAATGTATCGTTGTTGGAGGTGATGGTGAGGGGTTGTAATTGGTAAACGGTAATTGATTGTTGGAGACCGGAGATTGTGGGTTGGCTGATTCGATCTCCCGCGCGGAGTTGGATGCCTGCCTGCGCCAACGCTTCACCCACAGTCAATGCGGACGTTTGAATGGATTGTTCTCCCTGAGCGGATGAAATGGTGACGGGAATCGCCCGGCGGATTTGAAGAGTGATGGGGTAATTGGTAATTGGTAATTGCGGTGAAGTGAGGAGTCCGTTTAGGAGGAGAGCGTCGTTGGCATTCAAGGTGATCCCCGCTTGATTCAGAATCGCCGCAGGGACGCGTTCATCCGTTTGAAGCGTGAGGATCTGGTCGCCGTCAATGATCGTGACGGTTTGTGAGGCTACGGACTGGCATGCGAATAGGAGAAAGGCGCAAACGACGACCAGTCCTCGCTGGAGTTTCATGCGTTCATTATAAAGTACGCTGCGGAATGCCGAGTCCAGAAATTTGGGTCCGGTGCAAATCCCGATTAGGCTGAAGAATTCACCTTACATAGGAGGCTGGATATAACATTGGAAAGACAATGCCATGGTGCCCGCCCGCCGATACCCTAATGGGCACGTGTGAATCGTCGGGCTGATCAACCGAAGCCGCCTTCGGCGGCTTAAGTCCCGCGTAGCGGGGCTTTGTGAAATTAGCGCGGGGGTTTATCCCCGCGCGGGTGTGCCGATCGTATAACTGCGCGAGGTGAGTGAACAACTCCGAGAGGATGGCTGAATTCCATTACAATAGACCTGCAAATCTTCTTTTGGAGCAGAGAATGAAACTACGAGCAACCATGTTCACGCTGATCGTCGCAAGCCTGGCGCTGACCGCCTGTCGCGCGGGCGGACCATCCACCACCATCGACGTGACCATGACGGATTTTCAGTTCACGCCTAATTCGTTATCCGTGCCGGCGGGGCAGGAGATCACCTTGAATGTGGTCAACAGCGGCGTGGTGGAGCATGACTTCGTGATCTTCAAACTGGGCACCAATGCCGGGAGTGAATTCGATGAAGAGGACGCGGGGAACGTGTATTGGGAGGTCAAGTTATCCCCGGGGCAGTCGCTGACGGTCACGTTTACCGCGCCGCTGGAGCCTGGCGAGTATTTCATCACCTGCGGCGTAGCGGGCCACCTGATGGCGGGCATGGTCGGGACACTGACCGTGGTGGTCGCAGACGAGTGAGGCATGAGCAAACCGACCATCGTCAGCCTGAATAACGAGCAGGTCAAGCGCGCCCGATCCCTGCGGCAGAAAAAAAACCGCGTCGAAGCCGGGTTGTTTCTGGTGGAGGGCATCCACCATGTCGGCGGGGCAGTGGACGCCGGTTGGGATGTCGAGACTGTTTTCTACGCGCCGGAACTGTTGTCCAGCAAATTCGCCAACGAATTGATTTCCCGCCTCCCGTCGAAAGTTCAATCTGTTTCGCCGGAGGTCATCGCATCGCTGACCGAGAAGGATAACCCGCAAGGCATCGTTGCCGTTGTCCGTCAGCGGCAAACCCAATTCTCAAATTCACCGATTCCCAAATCTGCCGTTGCGCTCGTCTCTCCGCAGGACCCCGGCAACGTCGGCACGATCCTGCGCACGATGGATGCGGTCGGCGCAGATGCGTTGTTCCTTTTGGATGGCGGCGTGGAGTTGTATCATCCAACGGTCGTCCGCTCCAGCATGGGTGTGCTGTTCTGGAAACCCGTTATCCCAACGTCGTTCGATGAATTCAGCGCGTGGGCGCGAGCGGAACGAATCCAACTGATCGGCGCCTCCGCCCGCGGCGATGTGGAGTACCGAACGCTTGTCCCGCAATCCCCGTGGGCGCTTGTCTTGGGCAACGAGCAAAAGGGACTATCCCCGGAGCAGATCAAGGCATGCGACGTAACCGTTTCCCTGCCGATGAAGGGCAGGGTGAGTTCGTTGAATCTGGCAGTGGCGGCGGGCGTGTTGTTGTATCAATTAAACCAATCGGGGCAGGCTTGAGACCTGCCCCGATGCGAGAGAACCAAATTCACTGGGGAAAAGAAGCGCTAGAACTCGTCTTCGTCCTCATCCCATAATTCATCGTCTTCATCCTCTTCCTCCTCCTCCCATTCCTCCGATTCTTCCTCGTCCCAATCCTCCGCCGCTTTGGCTTCATCGCTCGGCGAATAGGTGGCGCAACCGGTGTCGGGGTCGAGTTCCACGGCGGCGGCTGAGCAATAGCCTTCATCGATAAAGACACAATCGGCGTAATGACACTTGATGCGGGGCATTCAATCCTCCTGGTTAGGGTTGTTTGGTAAGGCGGATGACCGAAATCACGAACAGCAGAGTCATCGCCACTTGCGAGGTGATGCAAAACGGACAATATGCCTTGATCAACGTGATCTCGACAAAGATCAGGTACGCGGTGAACAGGAAGCCGGTGACCGAAAGCCCGAAAAAGATCAGGGTGCCGTTTTCCTGGATGAGGCCAGGCCGACGCTCGAGGAGTTGCACAGCCAGCAAGGCGATATATCCAACGACGCCGATCACCGCCACGGGAATGCCGCGGACTTCGGAGTAGGGGCTCGCGTTTACAACGGAGCATCCTTTCGACCCAACACACATGGCATCCTGGACAGTCTCGCTTGTAAATTTATATACGGTCATGTACGATGCGACGAGCAACCCGATCAGGGTGATCGCCAGTGCGATTTGCGCGAGCCGATTATTCATGAATCCTCACAGTAGCCATGCCTCCACTTCCTGGCTGGCAGGCACGCATTTTACACCAGCGGGAATAATTAGTAAAGCATCAGCCTGTACCAGCGACAAAATGTTGCCCGAGCCTTGATGCCCGGTCAATCGAGCGACGCGAACCCCGTTTTCCTCGTGGAGATTGGCGCGCAGATAACTTTCCCGGCCGTCTGAATTGACGTCCTCCCCGCATCGCACACGGACGGTTTGCCTGCCTCCCCCCGTCAGCCCCGCCAACCGCCCCAGCGCCGCCCGGACAAAAACCTCGAACGCCACGAATGCCGACACAGGGTTGCCGGGCAAGCCGATGAAGGGAATCCTGTTGTATTCGCCGAAGGCAAGCGGCTTGCCGGGGCGCATGTTGACTCGCCAGAAGTCCATCCTGCCCTTCGATTCGATGACTTCTTTGACAAAATCGAACGCGCCTACGCTCACGCCCGCCGAAGAAAGGATCAAATCCACCTTCAGCGCGGATGTTTTGTCGAGAATATCTTTGACGGAGTCGAAATTATCTTTTGCCACGCCGAGCCTGACCACATCCGCGCCTGCAGACTCGATCAGCCCTGCCAGCATGGGCGAGTTCGAGTCGTGGATCTTGCCCGGTGCGAGAGGCTGGCTTGCATCGAGTAATTCATCGCCCGACGAGAATAGCGCCACGCGCGGCTTGCGATACACATCCGTTGTTGAATATCCCAATGAAGCCAGTAACGCAATATCTTGAGGTTTCAACGCCCGCCCTTTGAACAGGACAGTTTCACCGGCGCGAACATCCATGCCGCGAGGTCGGATGTTCGCGCCAGAGGTTGCGGCTTCGAACACGGTTACCTCAGGCGGAGCAGGTGTGCCGGCGTCGCGGTCTTGAAAGTCGGTATCTTCGACGGGGACCACAGCGTCTGCGCCAATCGGAATCGGCGCGCCGGTCATGATCCGCGCGGCTTCACCGGGGGCGAGGGAAATCGTCGGGGGCGAGCCGGCTGGGATGTCTGCGACCACACGCAATGTTCGGGGTGAGGCGGGGTTTGCATCCTGCGCATCCAGTGATCGGACGGCAAACCCATCCATGGAAGAGTTGTCGAATGGCGGCAGATCGTCCAACGCAAGGATGTCGCGCGCCAGCACGCGATTGGAGATCTCTGTCAGCGGCAGGGTCTGGGTTGGTACAGGCTGAAAGTGGGAAAGAATACGCTCGCGCGCTTCACGAACACTGAGCAGGCTCATAGGCAAGCGGCGACATTATACTTGGTCTTGGCTTTTCAAAGGATTGCAATCGTAAATCTAAAATCTAAAATCTAAAATCGAAAATCGTAAATCGTAAATCGCCCTACCCCGGCTTCGTTCTCTGCGCCTCCAGCACATTCGGCACGCTTTCGATTCGCGTGAGCACGCGACTCAATTGCTCGAGATCGCGGACGTCCACGACCAACCTCAGATCTGCGACACTGCGGTTGTAACTGACCGATACGTTCCCGATGTTGACCCCCTCGACTTTGAGCAATGTGGAAATATCTCCGAGCAAGCCTTCGCGGTCATATGCTTTCACCGTGACCGGTACCGAGTAGGTTTTTTGCGCCGTACCCCAGTCCACTTGCACGAGTCGTTCCGTGTCTTCGCGGTGCAGAATATTCGGGCAATCCTGGCGATGGATGGTGGCGCCGCGTCCGCGCGTGATGTAACCGACGATCTGGTCGCCTGGCATGGGCGCGCAACATTTTGCCATCTGCCAAAGCAAGCCTTTCAAGCCCACCACTTGAATCGCATCCGGTGAGGCAACGCTCTCCGGCAATGTTGTCACGGTAAGGATATCCGCGGTCTCCTCAGTCTCCTCGAGTTGCTGGATGACCTTGCCGAGCGAAAGGTCGCCGTTGCCGAGCGAAATGAACATATCGTCGGGAACTTTGTAGCCGAGTTCGCGCGCCATCTTCTCAAAGTTCAACTCGGGAATCCCAAGTCGGCTCAGTTCGCGTTCGAGCGCAACGCGACCTTGGGAGAGGTTCTGCTCGTCCTCCTGCTTTTTAAACCATGCTTTGATCTTGGATCTTGCGCGCTGGGTTTTGACCAGCCCGAGGTTTTGGTTCAGCCAGTCCCGACTCGGACCGCCTCGCTTCGCGGTCAAAATTTCCACCTGATCGCCCGTCTTCAGCTCCTGTTGCAAGGGGACGAGTTTTCCATTCACCCGCGCGCCTCGGCAACGATGGCCGATGTCCGTGTGGACGTGGTAGGCAAAATCGATCGGGGTCGACCCGGCGGCGAGGTCGTAAATGTCGCCGCGCGGGGTGAAAACATACACGCGGTCTTGGAACACATCTGTCTTCATGCTTTCGACGAATTCCGTCGCATCGTGGACGTCGGTCTTCCACTCCATCATGTTGCGAAGCCAGTTGATGCGTTGTTCGTAATTCTTGTCGCGCTTTGTGCCTTCCTTGTATTTCCAATGCGCGGCGATGCCGTACTCTGCGTTCTGATGCATCTCCTGGGTGCGGATCTGGATCTCGAGCGGGCGACCATCGTCAAAGATCACGGCGGTATGCAGCGACTGATAAAAATTTTCCTTCGGCGCGGCGATGTAATCGTCGAACTCGCCGGGGATGGGCCGCCAGGTGGTATGGATGACCCCAAGCGCCGCGTAACAGGACGGGACATCCTTGACGATGAGGCGCATGGCGCGGACGTCGCGCACGAGATCGAAGGCTTTTCCCTTCTGGGTCATTTTCTTGAAGATGGAGTAGATGTGCTTGGGGCGCCCGCCGACTTCGGCGGTGATGTTGTTCGATTCGAGCAGGCGGGTGAGGGATTCTTTGATATCCACGATCTGTTTTTCCCGCTCGGGTCGTTTTTCCTGCAGTTGTTCGGCGATCTCCTTGTACTTCTCCGGGTTCACGTATCGAAACCCGAGGTCTTCCAATTCCCACTTGATCTGCCAGATACCGAGTCGGTTGGTGAGCGGGGCGAAGATCTCCAGGGTTTCCTTGGCGATCCGTTTTTGTTTGGCTTCCGGCATGAAGCCGAGAGTGCGCATGTTGTGGAGGCGGTCAGCCAGTTTGATCATCACGACACGGACATCGTCGCCCATGGCAAGGAATGTTTTGCGCAGGGTCTCCGAGGCGAGGTCGCGCTTGCGGGCGCGGCCAGTATCGGGAGGCAGGGGCGACTCAGCCGTCCCTTCGGGCGAATCGGGTTTTTCCGCATGCTGGTCATCCCGGGAAACGCGCGGGAGGTTGGTGAGTTTTGTCACCCCGTCCACGAGGATGGCGATGGTGTCTCCGAAATCCCTGCGGATGTCGCCCAGCGTGATGGATGTATCTTCCACCGTATCGTGGAGCAATGCCGCGGCGACCGCTTCAGACGGCACTTTCAGGTCGGCAAGAATGCTCGCGACAGCCAGGCAGTGATTGATGTAGGGTTCTCCTGAGTTGCGTTTCTGATCGCGGTGCGCCTCTTCGGCGACCCGGTAGGCGCGTTGGATCAACTCCCTTTCGGATGGGTTATACGATTCTGGAAGTTGTTCCAGCAATTTTTCAAGAGGAATTGCCGTCTGGGCTGATTTCATGGCTGGTATTGTACTACGCTGTGTTGAAAGGGTTTCTCGTTCCAGTTACAATCGTAAAAATCGTTGGTTACTGGAGTGATCGCCGATGACAATCGTCAATAATGTCACCCGCCTGCTCGATTCGCGAAAAATTCCCTACACCGCGTATGAACTTCCCGCGGAAAAACACGGCGCACTCGAAACTGCGCGCCTCCTCGATGTAAACCCTGCCATGGTGTTCAAAACGATCGTGGTCCTGCGTGATAAACCGAAGAAACCATTGCTCGTGCTTGTCCCCGCGCCAGCCAGCGTGGATTTGAAACTCCTTGCCGCTGTGATTGGCGAAAAGAAAGTGCACCTTCCGACGGAACGCGAGGCGGAGCAAATCACGGGTTTGCAGGCAGGCGGGATTTCTCCGCTTGCCTTAATGAATAAAGGATTTCAGGTAGTGATCGACGAATCTGCAAAAAACTTCGACCAAATTCACATTTCAGGCGGGCAACGAGGATTGAATATCAAATTACCTCTCGCTGAATTGGCAAAGCTGACAAATTCGAGGTCCGGATTGGTCTCACGCGGAGACGACATGCGGGAATAAAAAATGCCCCGAAAGATTCGAGGCATTTAATTCTTGATACCACAGGGTCATGGACCGACGAACTTGATCGTCTCCTCGGTGATCTGAAACGTCCATTTATCAGGGTTGTTGATACAGCTGGTACCTGACGCCACCTGGAAAGGTTTCTTGGGATCCGTACTCCATGCCCAGAGGTCGTAGCATCCATACACCAGGTCGGTGATCAGTACCGAGCCGTTCTTGCCGATGTTGTACCCGCGATAACCGCATTCATCCAACTCTGTCCTGTTCAAATACAACGAAACCTGAACGGGATACTTTGTTTTGTTGTCGATCAGAATCCTGGTTTCCTTGCCTTTGGGGGCGCTCAACGCCCGCGTGGAACAAAAATCTCCTCCGGCGCTGGGAGTGTTCGTCAGCGTTGCCGCCAGGGTCGGGAAGGGAAGCGGCGTGTTGGTCGCTGCCGGTGTGAATGTGGGCGTTTCAGTTGGCGGCAGGGGTGTGTTTGTCGGAATGGCGGCTTGGGTCTCCGCCACGATCGTGAAGGCGGCAGATACCGCCGTGGATTGCACGTCCGCTACGCTCATAGTCGGTTCGGCGGGTTGACCGCCGCACCCTGCGAGCAAAGCAGTAATCATCAGGATGGCGAAGAGAACGGATCTTTTATTCATCGTACCTTTCTTTCATAAATGGTTGAATTGACGTTCGGAAATTAACAGTTCGGGTAACATCCGCCTTTGGCGACGATCTGTTCATTGCGTACGATGATCGTCCAGCTTCCTCCGGTGAGTAGGAAACCGCCAAAAACCTTGAAATCCTTTTTACCGTCCACGAAGGCGGCGGCGCTGTAATACCCCTCCGGTCCTGAAAACGAACCGCCGTAGGCGGGAATGAAACCGCATTCACCCTGGGCGGTGGTCACATACAACGAGAGGACAAGCGTCCCTTTGGGCTGTGTTTCATTCGAAACGAGGATTTTTATGGTCGGAACACCCCATTCCGAAAGGATCTTGTTGCAATTATCCTGTGTCGGGGCGGAGGACTGCGGGTCGAGCGTAAACGTCGCTGTCGGGAGTAACGGATCGATCGTTGGAGTTGGAGAGGCAGTCTCGGTGGGGAGCGGGGTTGCGGTGAATGTGGCAGTGGGGGGAAGCGGCGTTTCGGTCGGGATCGCGGCTTGCGTCTCGGCGATCATGGTGAAAGCCGCCGCTTGAGCCGTGCCGGCAACATCACCCGCGCTGAGTGTCGGCGGTTCTGATCTGCCACCGCAGGCGGAGAGGACGAACGGGAGAATTAATACTACCAAAAGCAACTTTTGTTTCATGCGCAAGTTCAATTTCCTTATTCATAAAAAATTTCACTACTTGATGACAACCTTGTCTTTGTACAGGATGATCACCAGATCGTCCGTCGATGTCAGACGGAAACTGCCGGTCATTTTGTTCCCGCCCACCCATGCGACAAAGACATAACTCCCAAGCGGAGCTTTGACCTTCACCTGTCCCTCCACAGGATATTCGATGATCGAAAAGCGACCATCGTTCAAGGTAACCTGTAGCGAGATATACGCTTGCGCCTTGGAGCGATTCCAAATGGTAATGCCATTAAAAGGAACCTCAGGCGGAAGCGTCCCGAACTTCAAGATGCCCAATGTGGGAGTCAGGCTCGGTTGGTTGGGCGCGAGAGTTGAAGTGGTGGAAAAGTCCGTGGTCGAGGTGGCTTGGGCCGGCGTAATACTTGGGTTGAGGGGCAGATCGGTCGACGTGGCAAGCGTGGTCGTTAGATTCGGCGCTGGCAGAGGTGTGAGAGTGGATTCACCGGTGGGCGAACCCGCAAACGGCGTAAGAGTCGGGTTGAAAAGAACCGGGGTTTGGGTGGGCGGAGATGTCGGGTTTGTTTCGGGAGAAGAGGTCTGTGAGAATTGGATTAATGGGGTCGGCGTTGCAAACCCGGAAGTAGGAATGGGCAACGCGCAAGCGCCGATGGTTAGAAGAACTAAGAGCGCGGGGATGACCTTCTTCATTGTTTCGACTCCTCTCCGGGTTAGGAAGCGGATACGGTTTCCAGGAACTGTGTCACGGTATCGCGCAACATACGCTCGGGCAGCGCGCCGACCTGGCGGTGGACAATTTTTCCATTTGCCACAAACAACATGGTGGGGATGCCCTGAATTCCGTATTGCATCATCCATTGTTGGTTCTCGTCGGTGTTGATCTTTGCCACCAGCAACTTGCCTTCGAATTCCTTCGCAAATTTATCGAGAATCGGCGCGACCATTTTGCAGGGTCCGCACCAGGGCGCCCAAAAATCCACGATCACCGGGATCGAGGATTGCAATACTGTTTTTTCATACGATTCGTCTGTAATATGAATGGGTTCGTTAAACATCGTTCACCTTTTTAATTTTGTATTTCATTTTTTACATCAAGCGAAACGAGTATAACACAAACCCGCATGTTATAATCGCCCGTCATGACGGACCTGTTTGCGAAATGGAGGCACGGTCTTGCACGATCCAGCAAGGCAACCTTCGGGCGGATCGCAACCCTTGTTGGAGCCACCGAGATCACAGCCGAATCGTGGGATGAATTGGAAGCCCTGCTGATTCAGGCAGACCTGGGTATCGAAACCGCCAGCGAAATCCTGGATGCGCTTCGCCGCATCGTCCGGGACGGCGGGTTGACTCGCTCCGATGAGCTGTCGTCTGCCCTTCGAGCTGAATTGCGCTCCCGTCTTGACCCTCCCCCGCCGCTTGAATGGAACGTGAAGCCTGCCGTCGTCATGGTGATCGGTGTCAATGGCGCCGGCAAGACAACCACCATAGCGAAACTTGGACAGCATTTTCAAGCCGAAGGAAAGTCGGTGTTGTTCGGCGCAGCGGATACCTTCCGCGCTGCCGCTGTGGACCAGTTGCAGGTCTGGGGTGAACGACTCGACGTCGCTGTAATATCAGGCGCCCCGGAGTCCGACCCGGGCGCTGTCGCGTTCAACGCAGTCCAGGCTGGCGTTGCCCGTCACCTGGATATGATCTTCGTCGACACCGCCGGGCGTCTGCACACCCGGTTCAATTTGATGGAGGAACTCAAGAAAGTCCATCGTGTGATCGGAAAAGCCCTGGCGGGCGCGCCTCATGCCGTCTGGCTGGTGCTCGATGCGACCACGGGTCAAAATGCGTTGCAACAGGCGAAAGCCTTCAAAGAAGCCGTGGGCGTTACCGGCATCCTGATCTCAAAATTGGATTCGTCGGCGCGGGGCGGGTTTGCCTTTGCGATACAACGCGAACTTGGTTTACCTATTTTGTTCGCAGGATTGGGCGAGAAACCCGAAGACCTGACCCCGTTCGACCCCGATGCGTTCGTGGATGGAATTTTAGGAAGTTAGTTCAAAGGAGTCCGCATGCAAGACCTTGTCAATCGTTTGATGCCTTTGCAGGAATTAACCCGGCAGTTATTGGTGCGTCTTTGACTTCGCCAACAAGGAATCTCAACTAGTTTTGTTGGAAAAGCAGATCGAAGCGCCCGACTTTTGGGGAAACCCATCGCGAGCCCAACACGTGATGAAACAGTACACCGCCGTGAAGAACGAGGTGGAATCGTGGCGAAATTTTTCACGCCGACTCACCGACGCGCTCGATCTTGCGAAACTGGACGACGAAAGCCTGCGCGCCGAACTGGAAGCCGAGATCGCGGGCATCGAGGTTGACCTCGAGAAACGCTCGTTTACTGCCATGCTTTCCGGCAGGTATGATCACGACTCCGCCATCCTTGCGATTCACGCCGGCGCCGGCGGGACCGATTCACAAGATTGGGCGGGAATGCTACAGCGCATGTATCTCCGCTGGGCGGAGGATCGCGGCTACCAAACCGAGATCCTCGATTTGACATCCGGGGAAGAAGCAGGGATAAAAAGCGTAACGATCAGCGTGGATGGCGAGTACGCCTTTGGTTACCTGCGGTCGGAAAAGGGAGTGCATCGCCTCGTACGGTTATCGCCTTTCGATGCGGCACATCGGCGTCATACCTCATTCGCACTGGTTGAAATCCTGCCACAGGTTGCGATGGATGAAGCAGACATCCAGATCGATCCCTCGGAGATCAAGATGGATGTGTACCGTTCTTCCGGCGCCGGCGGGCAGAACGTGCAGAAGAACGCGACCGCCGTGCGCCTGACGCACATCCCGACGGGAATCGTCGTCACCTGCCAGAATGAACGCTCACAGACCCAGAACCGGGAATTCGCCATGAAAATTTTGCGCGCCCGGCTGGTCGAATTGAAACAGGCGGAAAAAGAGGAGGAACGCGCCGTCCTGCGCGGCGAATACACCAAAGCCGAGTGGGGGAGCCAGATCCGCTCGTATGTGTTGCATCCGTATCAACTGGTGAAAGACCACCGCACCGACTACGAAACCGGCAACACACAAGCGGTGCTCGATGGCGACCTGGGCGAATTCATGGAATCATTCCTCAGGAAGGCGTAACCGATGAAAAGAATATTTAACGCAATATTTTCACGCGAAAACCTGCTTGCGCTTTTGCTGTGCTTGATCTTTATCGCGCTGGTGATCTTCACGGCTGACACCTCTCCAACCTGGATCTACCAGGGATTTTAATGACCGTTATTCAAGTTTTAATTCTGGCATTGGCGGCGTTGCTGATCAATGCGCTGCAGCGGTGGCGTCCCCATGCCATGCTGGTGACCGGCGTCGTCGCCATGTATTGGTTGCAACCAACCCAGGAACCTGTCAACCTTGTCTTTTGGCTGCCGACGCTGTTGATCGTGCTGGTTGTGGGTGTTTGGGCGTTGACCTCGTCCCCAGAATCGCGTGATTGGAAAAAAACCTCCGGGACTCTTGCCTTGCTCGGCGGGACGATCGCGGTGATGGACATCAGCCGGTATTACGGATTCGACGTCTTGATCTCTGTCGAGACGCCGCGCCCGCAGTGGTTGATCTTTGTACTTGTGGCGCTTCTTCTCGCCAGTTTTGGCTTGTCTCGCCTTGGCGGGCGTTTCTCCACCCCCATGCTGATCGTTTCCGCGCTGGGATTGATCGGATTGTTGGTATGCATCAAGTTGCCGTGGATACTTTCCTCTGCCGTGCAATGGTTGGGTGATTTGCGCGGCAAAGAAACCGGCTTTTCGGTCATATCGTGGTTAGGCATATCCTATGTATCATTTCGCCTGCTTCACACGCTCTTCGACCGGCTGGCAGGGCGGTTGCCTTCACTTTCCCTTGCGGAATACGTCAATTACGTTATTTTCTTCCCCAGTATCACGGCAGGTCCGATCGATCGGGCGGAACGGTTTGTGAAAGACCTGCAGAATCCCCTGCCGTTGGATAACGCCGGCTGGATGGAAGCTGGCACACGGCTCTTCACAGGCTTATTTAAAAAATTCGTCCTCGCAGATGCGTTAGGCTGGATCGCATTGAATGAAGCCTATTTGATGGACACTAAAACAGCCGGTTGGGTATGGTTCTTCCTCTACGCGTACTCGTTTCAAATCTTTTTTGACTTCAGCGGTTACACCGATATCGCCATCGGTCTTGGCAGGCTTATGGGCATCCGCCTGCCCGAAAATTTCAATGCGCCCTACTTGAAATCCAATATAAGCCAGTTTTGGAACTCCTGGCATATGACCCTGACGCAATGGTTCCGGTCGTACTTCTTCAACCCGCTTACGCGTCGAATGCGATCGGCTTCCCGTCCCTTGCCGTTGCCCGTCATGATTTTGGTTTCCCAAGTGTCCACCATGATCTTGATCGGGCTTTGGCATGGAATAACCTATAATTTTTTCCTGTGGGGCGTGTGGCACGGAATCGGGTTATTCCTGCAAAACCGCTGGAGTGAACAAGTTAAGCCGCTTTCAGGATCGGCGGCGATTTCCCCGTTTCGTGAAAAGTTAACTCGATACGCCGGTATCTTCCTGACTTTTAACTTCGTCTCGCTCGGATGGTTATTTTTTATTTTTTCCACCCCAGCCATGGTGTGGACGGCGTTCTTGCGCCTGACGGGTATGGGATGAATACCGACACCCATCCCTTGCGCGTACTTGTAAAGGCGATGATATTGTTTTTCATTGCAAATTTGGCGTACGCATCCATCGACCCGCCGCTAACAGCCTCCACCTATAACGTTTTACTTCCAGGTCGGGAGCGGTTGCCGTTCGGCGGGCAACCAGTCCCGTATTCCGTCATGGTGGACAATTTGGATATCATGATGGCATCTCATACAATTTCATCGGAGAAGAATCCCAATGAATTCCGCGTGCTCCTGATCGGCGATTCGTCGGTATGGCAGGAGGATGTGGCAACTCCAGACATGTTTTCAGAATACTGGAATCAACAAGGACTTAAATGCCGGGGGCGGCGGATGCGCTTCTACAATCTCGGTTATCCTCACCCCTCCATCGTCAAGGATTTGGTGGTTGTGGATGCGGCGATGACGACAGACCCCGATCTGGTCCTCTGGTTCATTACCACAAACACGATCATGCCGCGGCGTGTCAATCCGTTCATTCTTGCCAACCGCGAGGATACTTTGAAAATTATGGATCAGTATGGTTTGTCCCTCGCGGGGGAGGATGAATTACGCTCGCATACAGACAGCCTTTTGGATAAAACCATCATCGGTCGTCGGTCCTTGCTGGCGCGGTGGTTCAAACTTCAGGTGATGGGCTTGGTCTGGTCTGCCACCGGGTTGGATTATTCCAGCGGGAACGCGATCGAATCACTCCCGCCGGCCAACAACCTGCCAGATTCACTCACTTACATGGGCATGCAAGAGGAAATCGAATATTCTGATAAACTGCTTTTTAACGCTCTGCGAGCCGGGCATGATCTTGTCGACACCACACCGGTGTTGATCGTGAACGAACCGATATTCATTGCCAGCGGAGAAAACTCGGACATTCGGTATAACGAAACCTACCCTCGCTGGGCGTACGATCAATATCGTCAGGCTCTGGCGGAAGAGGCTGACGGGAATGACTGGCTCTACGTGGACTTATGGGATGCCGTCCCCCCGGAGAATTTCTCCACCACGCTCCACCTGACCACGGAGGGCGGGCGCATCATGACGGACATGCTGACACCGGTCATTCTCGACATATTCTGCAAATAGAACCAAGGAGTACAACGATGGACGAGATTCTTCAAGCATTGGAAAAACAGATCGCATCGCAAATTTTGAAACAGCCCAATCGCCACATCGCGCCGGATGACCCCCTCATTTCAAGCGGGTTGATCGATTCGTTCAGCTTGATGGACTTGGCGCTGTTCGTCGAGGATACCTTCGGGGTGCGCATTGAGGATACCGAACTGAACGCCGACACCTTCGACAACCTGTCCCGGTTGGCGGCCTTGATCCAATCTCGCAAATGACTTTCAAGGTACGACCGTTCCATGTGTTGGGAAAAGCATTGGTGCTATTCGCGGCACTCAATCTTCTCTTTGCTGTCATCACCCCTCCCATCGGCAGGCTGACCATTTATAACAGCATTGTACCTGGAAGAGTTCGGTTTCCTTACGAACAGGAGCCGCAGTATTATTTGGTTGGCTATAATGTGCCGGTGTACGAAGATTTTGACGCAATGTTTGGCGCCCACAAAGTATCCGCTCCAAAAGGGAATGATGAATTCCGTGTATTTATTCTCGGCGATTCGTCTACGTGGGGAATTGATGTCCAAGCTGATCAGACAGTGGCTGAAATTATTTCCGAAATGGGGTTGCGATCCTGCGATGGGCGGCGAATCACGGTTTACAATCTTGGTTACCCCTTGCCGTTTCTTATGCGCGACCTTTTACTGTTGGACAAAGCGATGGAATACGAGCCCGACATGGTGTTGTGGTTAATATCCCTTGCGACCCTTGAATCTAAAACTGCAGAAACATATTTTCTTCTCCCGCATGCAAACCGATTCCAGACATTAAACTCTACATACCACTTATCTCTGCCATCGCTCGCTGAACCGATCGAAGAACCGGGTTTCTTCAAACGAACCATCGTCGGCCAGCGGCGAAAACTAAAAAACATTATTTTTAATCAAATGATGGGTTTCCTTTGGGCGGCTACCCGGGTGGACAATCATCAAGGAAGGGATTCCAGTTATCCACCTCCCAACCCTGATGTCAGTGACGACCCAACCTATAATGGTCGAACGGCAGATGAGGCGGTGATTTCCCCCGGCAGATCACTTCTTGTGGACATTATCTCAGCGGGAGGCGAAATCGCAGGACCCATACCTGTCGTTTTGGTGAACCAGCCCATGTTCGTTGCCACCGGGCAAAATAGCAATATTCGTTATAATGATCTGTATCCCAAGTGGGCGTATGATCGCTACCGAGAATATATTACTGACTGGGCGGGTGCAAACGATTTTGACTTATGGGATTTTTGGAATGCTCTACCGCCTGGGGATTTTGCCGATCGTAATTTTCACAGAAACCCAGATGGGGAATCGAAATTTGCCAGCCTGCTTGCCCCGGAAATCCAATCCCTTAGTTGTAAATAAACACAATGGATAAACTTCAAACGTTTTCATCGCAACTCCGCACGCTTCATGCCCGGACCCCTGACCGGGTCGCCATTACCCTGCAGTTCTCCACCGCCGACGACTTGTCGCTCACCACGGATCAATTACTTCGCGGCGCAGCGTCATATTCCCGTGCCTACGTCCAGGCAGGGATTCGCCCAGGTGAAGTGATTATCCTGATTCTGCGGCATGGCGAGGAATTGGTCTACGCGTTTTGGGGAGCGGTTCTTCATGGGGCAATCCCTTCGATCATGCCATTCCTCACCGAGAAATTATCGCCCGAACGCTACCGGGCAGACCTCGCCGCGCTGATCTCCGTTACGCAACCAGCCGCCATTGTGACGTACCAGGAATTTGAGGGAGACGTCCGTCCGGCGGTCAAAGAGGGCGACTCGGTTCGAATTGTCCTTGTAGCGGAAACGGTTGAAAAGCAATCGCAGGTTGATTTCGATGCGCTTGCCGGGTTCCAACAAAAGCCCGAGGATATCGTCTTGCTCCAGCACTCGTCGGGCACAACGGGCTTGCAAAAGGGAGTCGCGCTTTCGCACCGCGCGGTGTTCAAACAATTGGATGCGTACGGCAAATCGCTCGCCTTGAGCGAGGACGATGTGGTGGTCTCGTGGCTGCCTCTCTACCACGATATGGGATTGATCGCGGGATTCATCATGCCGATCCTTTCGGGCGTTCACCTTATTTTGCAATCACCCTTCGATTGGGTGCGCGCGCCATATAAACTAATGCATGCTGTGACAAAATATCGCGGCACGCTTTCGTGGCTCCCGAACTTTGCCTACAACTTCTGCGCGCAGAAGATTCGCGACCGTCACCTCGAAGGCGTGGATTTGTCCACGTGGCGGGCGATCATCAATTGCTCCGAGCCGGTGCGCTGGGAGAGTCACACCGCGTTTTACGAGAAGTTCAAATCGTATGGCTTGAAACGCGAAGCCTTGCAAACATCCTATGCGATGGCGGAGAATGTCTTTGGGGTGACCCAAAGTTCCCTTACGCGCGAACCGGCTGTATTGGAGATCGACCGTGAGGCTTTCATGTCCGAGCGCGTCGCCAAAACGCCGGTGGACGGCAAATCCTCCATGAAAATGATGTCGTCGGGGCGCGCGTTGGAAAATGTGCAAATAAAAATCCTGGGTGAAGATCGCAAAGAAGTGGATGATCGAGTGGTCGGCGAAGTTGCATTGAAGAGCGATTGCATGTTGACAGGTTATTATCACCGCGATGATTTGACGGAAAAAGCATTTGTGGATGGCTGGTATCTTACCGGCGATTATGGCTTCACCGTGGACGGCGAATTGTTCGTTTCGGGGCGCAAGAAAGATATGCTCATCGTCGGCGGCAAGAACGTGTACCCGCAGGATTTGGAGTCGCTGACCTATGAAGTCCCCGGCGTGCACGCCGGCAGGTCGGTGGCGTTTGGGATGTACAACGAAGCGGAAGGGACGGAGGATGTGGTCATCATCGCCGAGGTGGATTCGGAAGACCCCGCTGAACAACAGAAAATCGCGGATGCGATTCGGATGCACGTAACGAAAAACTCAGCGGTCGCGTTGCGTTACGTCAAAGTAGTGGATTCGAAATGGATATTGAAAACATCGAGCGGGAAGACAGCCCGGTCTGCGAACAAGGAAAAGTTTTTGAAGGAACTCAATAATCAATCATAGACGGTGGACGATAGACGATTGATAACCCATGGTCGACGGTCGATTGTCCATTGCCCTGGAATTAAAGAAAAACAGCGAGCCGCTTCTGACTCGCTGTTCCTGTTTTAGCCACCGGTAGGGAGGCGTTTCTCGAGCGTTCGGTTGAGCAGATCGGATTGCTCGCGGGTCGCCCCGGATTTCAAACGCCTGACCTTAACCTCTTTGCCTTCCTCCGATTTTTCCATGGCTTGTTGCCACGCGATCTGGAAGGCGGTCAACTCGGGTTCCTTCGGTCCTTCTGCTTCGACAGTTTCGATCTTTTCTTTCTTTGAACCGCGCTTGCCCTTCTTTTCTTCGCGGGCAGGTTTGAATTCCTCGATCACGGGCTCAAGGGCTTTGATGCTTAATTTAATTTGCTTCTTTTTGCGGTCCACATTCAGGACTTTTGCTTCCACTTCATCGCCCTCTTTGACAACTTCGCCGGGGGTCTTCACGAACCCGTGCGTTAATTCGCTCACGTGGATCATCGCCGGGCGTTCCGCGCCGATCTCGACGAACGCGCCGTACGGCTCAAGCCGAATCACTTTGCCTTTGACGACCATCTCGGGTTCGAGTTCCTTCCAATCGTATGCCAGCGGCTGGATCATCGTCAGTTCGACGCGGTCTTTCTTCACGCGGCGCACCCACACTTCCACCGTCTGCCCTTCCTTGATCACATCGTCCACTTTGTTGATCGAATCTTTTGTCAGTTGCGAGATGTGAAGCACGCCGGGGATGGGTTGCCCAATATCGACCAACGCGCCCGCCAGTGTGGTCTTTAAAATTTTTCCGCTCAGTTTTGTTTTGGGTTCAAGCGCCGCGGTGGGCGCGAGGTTTGGTGTTGTCATATTTACTCCGTTTCTTGTGAATGCCGACGGCTGATTATATCTGTCTGACAAGTTTGCGTCAATGTGAAATAAGGAACTTTTGGGATTCTGGCGAGGGGAACGGGGATCAAGCGGATGGATTGATTCAGCTTCACTCGTGGGATGATGCGGACGCTTCTCCCGCAGGGAAAGTTGACCCAGTTTCCCATTCCGCCACTTCACCTTGACGCTTTTCCGTCCGTTAGGTATAACATGGCGCATTCCATGTAATAATCGGAAGTAATTACCCCTAATCATGTACGAATTCGACAAAACTGACGTGAAAATCGTCAACCTATTGATTGAAGACGGGCGTATGTCCGCGTCAGAATTGGCGCGGCGTATCGGCGATATTTCTGAACGCGCGATTCGCTATCGCATCGAGCGGATGATCGATGCGGATGTGGTGCAGATCGGCGCCGTGATTCGACCGGAGGCGTTCGGCTTGACAATCAAGGCGGACGTGTGGCTCGAGGTTGAGTCTGATTTGATCCTGGAAGTGGCGCGTAAAATGGCGCAGTTCGAAAACGTGACGTACGTGGCGTGCGGCATCGGGCAGAACGACATCAGCATCCAAGTGGTGGCAAAAGACACGGCGGAGATCTATCACTTTGTAACTGAGGTTGTGCGTAAGGTATCAGGCGTGCGCAAGACGACGACCTCGATCGTGCCGCTGGTGTTGAAGGATGTGTATATGTGGCGCGTGCCTGAGAATGTTTTCCGCGAGATTTCTGAAAAAGAAACTGCATAATTTTTTAGCACGAAGGACACGAAGGGCACTAAGGTTTAAGGCGTGCAAGACTTTGAGCTTATCGAGCGGCAGGGATTTTGATAAATTTCACGTGGAGGATCTTTCATGTTCGGTGTAAAGACGCAATCGTTACAAAAACGCGCCATGGAAGTGTTGCCGCTGGGCGTCAACTCCAACTTCCGCTATTGGGGGGAGGGGATCACCCCGTATGTGCAGAAAGCCAAAGGATCGCATTTATGGGACGTGGACGGGAACGAGTATGTGGATTATCGCATGGCGTTCGGTCCGATAATTTTGGGCCACTCGTACGATGAAGTAGATCAGAAAGTCATCGAAGAGATCAAGAACGGATTGCTTTTCGCCATGACCGGCGAACTCGAAGTGGAAGTGGCGGAAATGATCATCTCCATGGCTCCCGCCGTGGAGATGGTCCGCATGGCTTGTTCCGGCACCGAAGCGACGATGCACGCCATCCGCGTGGCGCGGGCGTACACGGGGCGTGACTTGATCCTGAAGTTCGAGGGGAATTATCACGGCTTCCATGATCACACGTTGTGGTCCACGTATGCGCCGGTGGCGGCGTATGGCAACAAGCGGAGTCCGATTCCTGTGCCTGCGTCCTCAGGCATCCCGAAAGCGATGCGGGAGTTCATCATCACACTCCCGTTCAATGACTTTGAAGGCTTTGAGCGCGTAATGCGTTCGTATGGCGAGCAGATCGCGGCGGTCATCTCCGAACCGTGCCAGGGCAATTGCGCGGCGATCAATCCGCAAGAGGGATTCCTTGAACTCATCCGCAAGAAGACGGAAGAGTATGGTTGTGTCTTTATTTTGGACGAAGTGAAGACGGGTTTCAGGATTGCAAATGGAGGAGCGCAGGAGTATTACGGCATCACGCCTGATTTGGCAACGTACGCGAAAGCCTTGGGAAATGGTTATCCAGTCGCGGCGTTTGGCGGAAAGAAAGAGATCATGTCCATCATCGGGCAGGGAGTGGCACAGGGCGGGACGTACACGAACAACAAGCCCGGTGTCGCTGGCGCATATGCGACGCTGAGCCTGTTGAAATCGAAACCGATTCTCAAAACCATCGCCCAGCGCGGACAGCGCCTGATGGACGGCTTGAAGGACATCTTCGAAGAAAACGATATCCCTGTGGTGATGACGGGTTATCCCGCCATGTTCTCGTTTTCGCTCGGTGTGGACAAAGTCACGAACCAGCGCGAGTGGGCAACTAGCGACCACGATATGTACCTCAAACTGGCAGAGAAAGCCATCGCCCGCGGCATAATGCCTGACTTCGACGCGCGCGAGCCGTGGTTCCTGTGCTACGAACACTCCGACGCGGATATCGACAAGACGTTGAATGTGTATGCGGAGATTGTGAAGGAAGTGAAGAAGTAGAAATAAATTCGTTGGTTGAGTAGCCCCGTGTTCGTCGGGGCGTATCGAAACCAACAAGTAAGCAGCATACTCTTGTTACAGAATTTACTCTTGTAAGTGGTGGTTTCGATACGCGCCTTCGGCGCTACTCAACCACCGAGGAATAAATATGACAAAACTAACCTCCCAAGAAATCGTTGACATGAACAAGGAGTACACCTTCTTCTCTTGGTCCGTGCAGGGACAGGTGAATCCGATCCCCGTCACACGCGCCGAAGGCGTGTACTTCTGGGATGCGGACGATAAACGCTATCTCGATTTTTCATCCCAGTTGATGAATGCCAACATCGGGCATCAACATCCAAAAGTGATCAAGGCGATTCAAGATCAGGCGGCGCAATTGACGTTTACGCACCCCGGCAATGCCACTGAAGTGCGTGGCTTGCTCGGCAAGAAATTGGCGGATGTTACGCCCGGCGATTTGAGGAAAACTTTCTTCACCCTCGGCGGTGCGGAAGCCAACGAGAACGCCATCAAGATCGCCCGCTTCTATACGGGACGTCACAAAATCCTTGCGCGCTATCGTTCTTATCACGGTGCGACTCACGGATCAATTGCCTTGACTGGTGACTACCGTCGTCTTGCTGTAGAACCATCTATGCCAGGCGGAGTCCACTTCCTGGACCCGTTCTGCTATCGCTGTCCATTTGGGCAGAAGCCAGAATCGTGCAAGCGGGAATGTATCTCCCACTTGGAAGAAGTTATCAAATACGAAGGACCCGACAAGATCGCCGCCATCATCATGGAAGGTGTGGTCGGCTCAAACGGTATCATCGTCCCACCTGATGACTACTGGCCCCGCGTGCGCGAGATTTGCGACAAGTACGGCATCCTCCTGATTTCAGACGAAGTCATGAGCGGATGGGGTCGCACGGGCAAATGGTTTGCCGTGGACAACTGGAATGTCGTCCCCGACATCATCACCACCGCCAAAGGCATCACCAGCGGATATGCTCCGCTCGGTGCGGTGATTGTCTCTGACAAGATTGCCAAATTCTTCGATGACAAATATCTCTATGCAGGTCTGACCTACAGCGCCCATGCACTTTCCTGCGCCACTGCGTTAGCGACCATCGAAGTCTACGAAGAAGACAAGTTGATTGAAAACGCCGCCTTGCTCGGAAAATATCTCGGCGAAGCATTGGAAGATATCAAAGCGAGACATGTCTCCGTGGGCGATGTGCGCTACATCGGCTTGTTCTCCACGATTGAATTGGTCGTCAACCGTGAGACCAAGGAAAGTTTCTCGCCTGCTGTCATGGCGGAGGTGGGGAAGGTGTTACGCCAAAATGGTTTGTTCACTTTCATTATGGCAAACAACATGGGTAGCATGGTCTTCGTCGTTCCGCCGTTGTGCATTACACAGGCGCAGATTGACGAAGGTCTCGCCATTGTTGAGAAGGCGTTGGAAGTGACGGATACGCAGGTAAATTAATTTATATGGCAGGATTGTCGAATCTAGAAATTATGAAAATCGTCAATCGCTATATTGGCGTATTCGGCGGTTATCTTGGAGATTTTAGTTATCGAACACATACCGATTTTTATCCTGAATATTGCAACCTCGATATAAACCCTTATGCCTATGAAGGTACAACTCGTGAGAGATTTATTCAAATCCTAAAAAGTTCATCGCCTGATGTGCAAGCAAAAATCGTGCGTGGTGTTTTAGAGAGATTTCCTGTTAATGCTGAAAATTCAAAGCCAGCCACCAGAACTCAGGAATTATTCGATGAACTACTTGAAGTTGCGAAAAGATTAGACGGAGTTTCTCCAATTGCAAACCCTGCCCCTAAAATCACAAGCGCAATTGTAGAGCGTTCTATAACTGATGTTGAGACTTTGTTAAATGCAAATGGGGCAGTAAGTGGCGTGGATAGAATTCATACAGCATTGCATGGTTACTTGCAAGCGGCATGTGACGGAGAAAGCATTACTTACCAAAAAGATGACAGCATGGCTAAACTTTTCAAATTGCTTCGCCAGTATCATCCAGCATTACAAAATTTAGGCTCACGTTCGCAAGATATTGAGCGAGTGTTTCAATCTTTTGCCAATATTCTAGATGCATTAAATCCAATTAGGAATAATGCTAGTGTAGCTCATCCTAATAATGATTTGCTCGAAAAAGATGAAGCCATGCTGGTGATAAATGTGGCACGAACTTTGTTGCATTATCTTGATAACAAAATTAGTTGAATATCTGAATTGGAGAATTGTTAGAATTTTTGAACTTAATGAGCGAGTCCGCTTTAGCGGACTTCCACGAACTGAGGCAGGACTTTAGTCCGCCGAAACAGAAAGCAAAATAAAAAATCTTGGAAAGTCATCACGTTGTGCCAATCGTCCAACCTTAGTGACCTTTGTGTCCTTCGTGGTGAAAAAGAGGAATTATGGAAATTTTGAACTACATCAACGGCGAATGGACAAAACCATCTGTCACAGAATATTTCGATGTCATCAACCCCGCCACGGGACTGGTCATTGCCAAGACTCCCCTCGGCACAAAAGCGGATGTGGATTCGGCGGCGAAGGCGGCGAGTGAAGCGTATGTTTCATGGCGACGTGTTCCTGTCAACGACCGTGTACAGTATCTTTTCAAACTGCGTGACCTCATGCGTTCGAACCATGATGAGATTGCAAAACTCATCACCGATGAATGTGGCAAAACATTTGAAGAAGCCAAAGCCGAAATGATTCGTGCGTTTGAAAATATCGAAGTTGCCTGCGGGATGCCGCACATGAGCAAGGGTGAGTTCGTCGAAGACATCGCCCCTGGCATTGACGAGATTATGATTCGTCAGCCCGTCGGTGTGTGCGCCACGATTGCGCCGTTCAACTTCCCCGGCATGATTCCGTTTTGGTATCTGCCCTATGCGCTCGCCGCTGGCAACACCTACATCATCAAGCCTTCCGAAAAAGTTCCGACCACGATGCAGTTCATTTTCAAACTCATCGAGCAGGTTGGTTTTCCGAAGGGCGTGGTCAATATGGTCAACGGCGCAAAAGAAACTGTGGACGCCATCCTCGAACATCCCGCCATTCGTGCGATAACTTTTGTTGGTTCAACCAACATCGCAAAATATATTTACGCCACCGCCGCGTCGCATGGCAAACGTGTGCAGGCACAAGGCGGAGCGAAGAATCCTGTCATCGTTTTGCCAGATGCGGATATGGACATGGCGACGAAAATCATTGCGGACTCTGCCTTCGGATGCGCGGGACAGCGCTGTCTCGCCGTCTCTTTCGCAGTGACGGTGGGTACTGCCCGAAATACATTTACCGAGCTGATATGTGATGCCGCCACTTCCCGCGTCGTGGGCTACGGACTCGACTCAGGCGTCCAGATGGGACCCGTCATCAACGTGGCGTCGAAGGCGAGAGTCGAGTCATTGATCGGACTCGGCGTCAAAGAAGGAGCAACCGTCCCTGTAGATGGACGCGGCACTTCCGTCAAAGGCTATGAATCAGGACACTTCGTCAAGCCCACCATTTTGGCAGATGTCCCGCGTGGAAGCGAAATCGCCAAAACAGAAATCTTCGGACCCGTGTTGAGTCTGATGCACGTAGAAACAGTGGACGAAGCCATCGAGTTGGTCAACAGCGGACAATATGGCAACCAAGCGAGTCTGTTTACATCATCAGGCTCTGCCGCAAGAAAATTCCGCTACGAAGCCGAAGCAGGCAACATCGGAATCAACATCGGAGTCGCCGCGCCGATGGCATTCTTCCCGTTCAGCGGCTGGAAGGATTCATTCTTCGGCGATATGCACGGTCAGGGCATGGATGCGGTGGAGTTTTTCACGCAGAAGAAAGTTGTGGTCGAACGCTGGCCCAAGGAATGGACGAGGAAGTTTTAATTACACCATTCGTCATTGCGAGGAGGGCGTAGCCCGACGAAGCAATCTCCGTCGCAAGGTTGGAGATTGCTTCGGGCGAAAGAGCATCGCCCTCGCAATGACGGAATATGAGGATTTATGAACTACGACAACGCACTCAATTATTCATCCCAATGGCTTGATATCATCAAGCAGGAATCTTTCCCTGAACAGGAACAAGCCAAATGGATCATAGATGAATCCAAAAATAACTTCGCCGAGCATTTCAATCGCGGCTGGCTGGAATATCGCAAGTCTGTCACCGAGGCAGGCGATTGGGCGTCGGTCGAATGGTCGGGCAAAGGCTCAACTTTCACAGATGTCATGGGGCGCAAATACATTGACTGGCTCGGTGGCTTCGGCATGATGGACTTGGGCTGGTGTCATCCCGAAGTCGTGGATGCGGTCATCGCGCAAGTGAAACGCAGTCCCATGCCGTCTCAAGAATTAATTGACCCCCTGCGGGGTGTGTTAGCAAAATTGATGGCAGAGATTACGCCGGGCGATCTGAAATATTCATGGTTTGCCGCGAGTGGTACCGAGGCAATCGAAGCGTCGATAAAAATTGCAAAACTCTATACGGGCAAGTCCGCGTTCATCGTTGCCCTCAAAGGATTCCACGGCAAGACGATGGGCTCGCTCTCCATGATGGGCAAAGCGGATTATCGCCAACCGATGGGAACGTTGTACGGCGGTCAGGTGTATCACGTCCCGTTTGGCGATGCGGACGCGCTGGAAAAGCAACTCGAAATTTGCGACAAGGTCGGTATCGGTGTGGCGGGCGTGTTGTTCGAGCCGATTCAAGGCGAAGCCGGAGCGATCGTCCCGCCCGATGATTTTTGGTCCCGCGCGCGCGCCGCGACAAAAAAATACGGCGCGCTCCTGATCGCCGATGAAGTTCAAACCGGTTTGGGACGCACAGGAACACTGTGGGGTGTGAACCATTGGAATATCACACCCGACATCCTTGCCACAGCCAAATCCCTCGGCGGAGGGGTGATGCCGGTCAGCGCGGTGACAACCACCGAAGAGATCTTCAAGCCGATGATGTATCCGAATCCGTTCATGCACACGACGACGACGGGCGGTGGCGCGTTGGCTTGCGCGGCTGCCATCGCAGCGATCAACGTCACATTGCGCGATAGGCTTTGGGAAGGCGCGGCGGCGAAGGGCGGCTACATCATCGAAAAAGTAACTGAACTTGCCGACGAGTTTCCTCAGTTGTATAAAGCCGTGACAGGCAAGGGATTGTTGATCGGTCAACATTTCCAGACGCCTGAACTGGGTTACAAGGTGGCGGCGGAGTTATTCAAGCGCGGGGTGGTGGTTTCCGGTACGCTCACCAGCGCCCAAACCGTCCGCATCGAGCCGCCGCTCATTATTACGCAAGAAGAGATTGATGAAGGGTTGAACCGCCTGACGGACGCGGTGGGTGTCGTGGCGAAGACGATGTAGCGCATCATTGCCATGAGGGTTTTCGCCCAACGAAGCAATTCAGCAATCGAGTGAGAGATTGCTTCGTCGCAAAGAGCAAGAACGCTCCTCGCAATGACAGAATCAATGTACAATAAGCAAATCCTGCTCTGAGGAGAAGAGACATGGCAAGTGAATTTGCAGTCGAAATGCAAGATGTCTTAAAACAGTTTATTACGCCCGAGGGTGGAATTTTAGCGGCGGTCAATCACGTGACAATGCAGATCAAGGATGGGGAGTTTTTCTCGTTACTCGGTCCATCGGGGTGCGGCAAGACCACCTCCTTGCGCATGATCGCCGGGTTTGAACTTCCCACCGACGGGAAGATCCTCATCCATGGAAAGGAAGTCAGCCAGGTGCCGGCGTTTCAACGACCAGTCAACACGGTGTTCCAGCAGTATGCATTGTTTCCGCATATGACGGTTGAACAGAATATCGGCTTTGGCTTGGAAATGAAAGGAGTTCCGCGCGCGGAACGTTCCAAGCGTGTTTCGGAGGCGCTTGAGATGGTTCGCCTGCCCGGCATGGAAATGCGCAAACCCAAGCAACTCTCTGGCGGGCAACAACAACGGATTGCCCTCGCCCGCGCCTTGATCAACAAGCCCGAAGTGCTTCTACTCGATGAGCCGCTTGGTGCGCTGGATTTGAAGCTCCGCAAGGAAATGCAATTGGAATTGAAAACGCTCCAGCGCGAGGTGGGTATTACCTTCATTTATGTTACCCACGACCAGGAAGAGGCGTTGACGATGAGCGACCGCATCGCCGTGATGAGCAAAGGCGTGGCGCTGCAGGTGGATAAGCCCGAGGAGATCTACGAGCGCCCCGCCACAAAATTTGTCGCCGATTTCATCGGCGAAACCAATTTCCTGGACGGCGTGGTGCGCGGACAGAACGGCAAAGATGTGGAAATCGAACTGCCGGGCACAGGGACGGTACACGTCGAATCGAGCCGGACGTTTACCATTGGTCAGCAGGTGTCCGTCGCGGTGCGACCCGAAAAGTTGACTTTGAACAAGGAAATCCCCAACGGGAATAATCTCAAGGGGCGTGTCGAGGAGGTCATCTACATCGGCACCGATACGCATTACGGCGTCCGTTTTGGCGGCAGTCACAAAGCGCGTGTGCGCGAGCAGAACATCACGCAGGCGCACAAAGCGATCGCCGCCACCGGCGACGAAGTGACGGTTTCCTTTACGCACACCTCGCCGCGGATTCTCACGGAATAGGCGGAGGCGATATGTTGCAATACTTCCGTGGTAAAAAGAACCTGCAATTGTTCGGGCTGATCGGACCCGGCGCGTTATGGATGCTCGTGTTGTTCAACCTGCCGATCCTGATTGTGATGTTCATCAGTTTCGTCGAGCGCGGGCGCGCGGGCGGCATCAAGCTCCCGCCAGCCTACACCCTGGAGAATTACGCGCAATTCTTCAACGCCTGCACCTCGCAATTTGCCGGCCCCGAATGCGACCCGTTCCTGTACCTGGGGATCTTCGGTTCGTCCGTCCGCATCGGGTTGATCGTCACCCTGTGGTGCATTCTGCTGGGTTACCCGCTCTCGTACTTCATTGCCAGACAAAAACCGATCTGGCGCGACGCGTTGATGATCCTGGTCATCATCCCGTTCTGGACGAATTTCCTCGTCCGCACGTATGCGCTCAAGCAAGTGCTCGCCACCGAAGGTTTGTTGAACTCCTTCCTCATGAATTTGGGATTGCTCAACCAGCCGCTCGATCTGTTGTTCAATGAATTGGCGGTGGTGATCGGGTTGGTCTACGGGTACCTGCCGTTTGCCATTTTGCCCATGTACGCTTCCATCGAAAAATTCGACCACACGCTCATGGAAGCGGCTTCCGATCTGGGCGCGCCCCCGTGGCGTTCGTTCCTGCGTGTGATGTTGCCAATGACCATGCCCGGAGTGGTCGCGGCGCTGGTGCTCGTGTTCGTGCCGGTGGTCGGCGCGTTCATCACGCCGGATATCATGGGCGGCGGCAAGGTGGAAATGATCGGCACACTGATCAACCGTCAATTCGGCGTGGCGCGCAACTGGCCCTTCGGCTCGGCGATGTCGTTGATCCTGATGTTGCTCGTTTTGATCGGTGTGATCTACTATTTCCGCTCCAGCACCGAAGAGACAAGGAGGGCGATGTGAGCGCGCAATTCCCGGTCTATCCGAAACAAAAAATTCGATTCTCGACCCGAGTCGGCAATTGGATTCTCGGCGCCAACGCCCTCCTGATATTTGGATTCATCTACCTGCCGGTGGCGATCCTCATCGTCTTTTCGTTCAACGATACCCGCTCGATCGCGATCTGGACGGGATTTTCGACTGAGTGGTATGCCGCGCTCATCGCCAACGAGGAACTGCTGGACGCGGCTCGCAACAGCCTGCTGGTGGGGCTGATCACCACCATTGCGGCTACGGTCATCGGGACGCTGACCGCCCTCGCCATGGACCGCTATCGCTTCAGGTTACGCACCGCGTTCGATGCGAACCTGTACCTGCCGATCGTCATTCCTGAAATTGTGTTGGGAATTGCCTTGCTGTTGTTCTTCAACCAGGCATTGTTCCCGTTTTTGAACAACACCTTCGGGTTGCGGGCATCCACGGGGTTGCACACCATCACGCTCTCTCACATCGCATTCGATATTCCGTTTGTGTACGTGATCGTCCGCGCGCGCCTCGCCGACTTCGACAAGACGCTGGAAGAAGCCGCCTCCGACCTTGGCGCGGACGAATGGAATACGTTCAAGCGCGTCACCCTGCCGTTGTTGATGCCCGGCATTGTCGGCGGCGCCTTGATGGCGTTCACCCTTTCGCTCGACGATTACCTCATCACGGCGTTTACCAAAGGCGTGCAGGAACAGACTATGCCCCTGTACATTTATTCCCTCGTCCGCCGCGGCGTAACGCCGGAGATCAACGCACTGTCCACGGCGTTGCTGGTCGGTTCGATCGGGTTGGTGGGGTTGTCGCTCACCGCCCAAAGCGGCGGGGCAGTGTATACGCGGGCGATGACCGTCGGCGCGGGGATAGGGTTTGGGTTGTTTGGTCTGCTTACTCTACCCGTTGTGTTCGCGCAATTTACGATCGTCGCGCTCATGCTTCGCCTGCTCGCCCTGGCTGGTTTTTACTGGGCGGTCCGTTCGTTCCCGCCTTACCGTGATGAATTGAACGAAACCAACCGTTCGGGCAGAATCCTTGCCTGGGCGGCGGTCGTTATCGTTGCATTCGCGGTGTATCTCTCGATGTTCCTGCTGCTCGGATAATCTGTCAAAGGAGGTGGCTCTGGAATTTTCATACCCGACCCATTCCATTTGAAACGATAAAACAAATTTACAGGAGAGAAGAAATGAAACCCAATCTGTTTTACCTGCTCATGCTGGCTTCGCTCGTATTGGCAGCCTGCCAGCCCGCCGCGACCGGTTCGGAGGATCCCTCGACGAACGACATAACATCCGAACGCTGTGGCGACCCGTCCCAGCTTGCCGATGAGATCTTCTTCTACACCTGGGTCGAGTATATCGATCCAGCCATCAAGGAACAATTCGAAGCCGAATGCGGCGTCAAAGTGACCGAGACCAATTTCGCGTCCAATGAAGAACTGCTTGCCACGCTTCAGGCGGGCGGCGCGAACTACGATATCATCGTCCCCTCCGATTACATGGTGCAGACCATGATCGCCGAAGGCATGTTGATGGAATTGGATTTCAGCGTGATCACCAACATCCAGCACATGGATCCGCTCAACGTCAACCAATACTTCGACCCCGAACAAAAATACACCGTGCCATGGTTCTGGGGAACGTCGGGCTTCGCCGTGGATACGAATGTCGTCACCGAATACACCAACAGCTGGAGCATGATGTTCGACCCCAACTCGCCGTATTGCGGGCAGATCAGCATGCTGGATGACACCCGCGAAACCATCGGCGCCGCCCTCATGTATTTGGGCTACTCCACCAACTCCACCGACCCCGCCCAACTCGAAGAAGCCAAGAACCTGCTCATCGAACAATCCAAATGCGTCAAAGCCTACGACAGCCAGAACAACGACGATCTCATCATCTCCGGTGAAACCGTGCTTGGTCACATCTGGACCGGTGATGCCATCCTCGCGGGGTTGCCCGATTCCGGCGGCCGCGAAGGAATCGTCTACGTCATCCCGCAGGAAGGATGCACGATCTGGCAGGACAACATGGCAATCCCTGTCAACGCGCCGAATGCATACACTGCCATGGTCTTCATGAACTACACCCAATACCCTGAGATCGCCGCGCAGAACGCCGAATTCGTCGGTTACGGCACGCCCAACGCCGCCGCCAAAGAGTTCATTGACCCCGAGGTGTTGGCGAACGAAGGCATCTACCCGCCCCCTGAAGTCGCAGCCAAACTGCAGTGGACGGAAGACGTCGGCGATGCCGTCGAACTCTTCGACCGCATCTGGACGGAATTCAAAGCCGCTGTAGGAAGTTAATTAGAACAAGAAATGGAGGATTAGAGAATTCGCTAATCCTCCATTTCTCAACCGCATCGTTCGCAGGGGAAACCTGATTCGGTTTCGAGAAAATTTTTCTACCCTGAAAGCGTAGTGATGACTTTAGTCGTTGTACTGCCGACTAAAGTCATCACTACAAAAACTTGTCTGCCCCCGCACTAGACGGTCGGCGGAGCCGCTCGAAAGGAGTTTATGCGAGTTTTACTCGTGGGAGTTGGGGGAGTGGGGGAAGCCATCGCCGCCATTGCCAGATCGCGACCCTGGCTGAAATCCATGGTGCTGGCAGATTTCAATATCAACCGTGCCGAAGAAGTGCAAAAAAAATTGGGGGAGGCTGAACGATTCCCAGTTGAATTCATCGACGCGGGCAGGCAGGAGAATATCGAAGCGCTGGCGCGGAAACACAACGTCGACCTCATCATGAATTCGGTGGATCCGCTGTTCAACAAACAGATCTTCGATGCGGCATACAACGTCGGTGCAAATTATATCGACATGGCGATGACGCTCTCCGAGCCGCACCCGTCGGACCCGTTCAACAAAGTCGGCGTGAAACTCGGCGATTATCAATTCGAGAAAGCCGGGGAGTGGGAAGCGAAAGGCTTGCTCGCCCTCGTCGGTTGCGGCGTGGAGCCGGGCATGGCAGACGTGTTTGCGCGTTACGCACACGATCACCTGTTCGATGAAATCGAAGAGATCGGAATCCGCGACGGCTCGAACCTCGTGGTGGACGGCTACAAATTCGCGCCGACCTTTTCCATTTGGACGACGATCGAGGAATGTTTGAATCCGCCCATTGTCTACGAGGAGGGCAAAGGCTGGTTCACGACCGCGCCATTCTCCGAACCCGAGGTGTTCGACTTCCCCGAAGGCATCGGCAAGGTGGAGGTGGTCAATGTGGAACACGAAGAAGTGTTGCTCGTTCCTCGTTGGGTGAAGGCGAAACGCGTCACCTTTAAATACGGTCTCGGGGATGAATTCATGGACGTGTTGAGAACCATCCACAAACTTGGCTTGGACAATAAAGAAAAAATCAAAGTGAAAGGTGTCGAGGTTGCTCCGCGCGATGTGGTCGCCGCCTGCCTGCCCGATCCCGCTCATCTCGGCGGCAAAATGCGCGGCAAGACCTGCGCGGGGACGTGGGTGATGGGGACGAAAGACGGAAGGAAAAAAGAAGTGTACCTGTATCAGGTGGCGGATAATCAGGAATGCATGAAGACGTGGGGTTGCCAGGCGGTCGTCGCCCAAACGGCGTTCAGCCCGGTTATCGCCATGGAGTTGCTTGAGCACGGAATTTGGAAAGGCGCGGGCGTGCTGGGACCCGAAGCGTTCGATCCCGTCCCGTTTATGGAGCGGATGGCAGAGTATGGCTTTCCGTATGGAGTCAGGGAGGGAAGCCTGCTTCGCAAGAGCGCCCTTTAGGGCCAGCAGGCTTTGGCGATTAGCGCGGGGATTAATCCCCGCGCGGCGTTGAGGGTGAGGAGTATGCGCAGGAAACTGAATCAGCCGTCCCTGCGGAAGAGACGCGGTTCGTCACGCCTCACGTGTCCTTTTCGGAATATGTGTGTTGTCATCCGAAAGTCGGAACTGTATAATTGAAAAAAATCTAAACGGAGGTCGCCATGCCAAACGGATACAACGGAAAGATCCTGCACGTGGATTTGACGAAAGGCGCGTTGACAGTGGAGGAGCCGAACGAGGCGTTCTACCGCAAATACATGGGCGGGAGCGCGATGGGCATGTATTACATCCTGCGCGATATGCCGAAGGGCGCCGACCCGGTGGGTCCCGATAATGTCCTGACGTTGATGACCGGCGTAACGACCGGCGCGGCGATCTCGGGTCAGAGCCGCATCAATGCGAACGCGAAATCTCCGATCAGCGGCGGCATCGGCGACTCGCAGGGCGGTGGATTCTTCCCGGCGGAAATGAAATTTGCCGGCATTGACGGATTGGTCATCAAAGGAAAATCGCCGAAGCCAGTGTATCTGTGGATCAAAGACGGCGAATTTGAATTACGCGATGCCGCGCATTTGATGGGCAAGAAAACGGGGGAAGTGGACGACATGTTAAAAGATGAACTTGGTGATAAGAAGATCGAGATTCTGCAACACGGTCCTGCCGCTGAAAAAGGCGTGCTGTTCTCCTCGCTTGTCTCGATGGCGAACCGCAACAACGGGCGGACGGGCATGGGGCTGGTGATGGCGTCGAAGAATCTCAAGGCGGTGGTTGTGCGCGGCAAAAAGAAACCGACGCTCGCCGATTCAAAGGCGCTCGCCGCGTTGAATAAAACGGGACCAAAGATTTTGCCCGATAACCCCGATATGCCCGGTCTCGCGGCGGAAGGGACTGCCACCGTTGTGTTGTTCCAAAACACGATTGGCTCGCTCCCGACTCGCAACTACAGCGAAGGGCAATTCGAATCGTGCGAAGATATCAGCGGTGCGCGCATGGTCGAGACTGTTTTGAAAGACCGCGATACCTGCTACGCCTGTGTGGTGCGCTGTAAGCGCGTGGTCGAGATCAAGGACGGCGCGTACAAAGTTGACCCGAAATACGGCGGCGCGGAATACGAAACGCTCGGCACGTTCGGCTCGTATTGCGGTATCAACGACATGGCGGCGGTCAACCTCGCCAACCAGATGTGCAACGAATACGCGGTGGATACAATCGCCGCCGGCGCAACGATTGCCTTCGCGATGGAATGTTTCGAGAACGGTATCATCACCAAAGAACAGACCGGCGGACTCGAATTGAAATTCGGCAACACCGAAGCGATGATGAAAGCCCTCGAGATGATGCTCAACGGCGAAGGCGACTTCGGAAAAACGCTCGGTATGGGTTCCGAACGCGCGGCAAAGAAATGGGGCAACGGCGCGGACGAGTTCCTCATCACCGTCAAAGGCGCCGAAGCGCCCGCGCACATGCCGCAAGCCAAGCGCAGTCTCGGCTTGATCTACGCGGTCAACCCATTCGGCGCGGACCACCAATCGTCTGAGCACGACCCGTATTACGAAGAAGGCGTCGCCGACCTCAACCTCAACCGCCTCAAACTGCTGGGGCTCGACTCACCGCAACCGGGCTACAGCCTCACCGAGGAAAAAGTCCGCTTTGCCTACCGTACCGAAGTCTTTTACTCAATGCTCGATTCAGTGGAACTCTGCCAGTTTGTCTTCGGTCCCGCGTGGACGTTGTACGGTCCCGCCGAAACCGTTGAGATGATCAACGCGGTCACCGGCTGGGGCGTCACTGTGGATGAATTGATGGCGGTCGGTGAGCGCCGCTTGAACCTCTTCCGCACCTTTAACGCCCGCGAGGGACTCAACCGCAACGCGGACAAACTGCCGAAGAAATTCTTCAAAGCCCTCAAGGGGACGGGTCCCACCGCCGGCTTCGCTCTGACCCAAAGTGAAATTGATTCAGCCCTCGACAACTACTACAAGTTCGCCGGCTGGACCTCCGACGGCATCCCGACCCGCGACACGCTGAAAAAACATGATATCGAGTGGGCGGCGGAGTATCTCCCTGCCTGATTAAACATAAAGGCCACGGTGGACACGAAGAAAATCAAATGGGCAGGACCAAGATAGAGATCTTTCCCCTTTGTGTACTTTGTGTCCTTCGTGTTTGAAAAAGGAATCCGATGGCTGGCCAACTTTACACCGACAACTTCCCCCACATGACCCCCGCATGGAGTCGCATCTTCAACTTCGTCGCCGAACGCGCCGAAGGCTCGTACATCTACACCGACGATGGACGCAAACTGCTCGATTTCACCTGCGGCATCGGCGTGACGAACACGGGTCATTGCCACCCGAAAGTTGTGGCGGCGATTCAAGCGCAAGCCGCGAACTTCATCCACGCGCAGGCGAATATTGCCATCCACAAGCCGATGCTGCAACTCATCGAAGAATTGCGTCAGATTGCGCCGCCTTCGATCGATTCGTTTTTCTTCGCCAACTCCGGCGCGGAAGCGTTGGAGAACGCGGTCAAAATTGCCAAAGTCGTTACAGGCAGACCAAACATCATCGTCTTCAACGGCTCCTTCCACGGGCGGACTCACGCCACCATGTCGTTGACCACTTCCAAGACGATCTATCGCACAGGCTTCGCGCCTCTCATGGCGGGTGTGTACGTCGCGCCGTTCCCTTATGCGTATGCTCTTGAAATGACCGAGGAAGAAGCCAGCCAGTTTTGTCTCGAGCAACTGGAATATTTGCTCGCGTCACAGACCGCGCCAAAGGAGACGGCCGCGATTCTCATCGAATCCGTTTTGGGTGAAGGCGGATACGTTGTCCCGCCCACATCCTTCATGAAGGGACTGCGCGAGATCTGCGATAAGCACGGCATCCTGCTCATCTTCGATGAAGTGCAATCGGGTTTTGGTCGCACGGGAAAGTGGTTCGCGCTCGAACATTTCGGGGTGATCCCAGACATTATCACCGCCGCGAAAGGGATCGCATCGGGTATGCCGCTCTCTGGTGTCTTCACGCGGACTGATATCATGAAAAAGTTGGACACCGGCTCTATCGGCGGGACGTACGGCGGCAACGCGATTGCCTGCGCCGCGGGAGTCGCAACTATCCGTGCGATGCGAGATGAAAACATGCTGGAAAATGCCACCGAAAAGGGAATCCAATTGATGACGGGCTTGCGTAAACTTCAGGAGGAATATCCGCAGATCGGCGATGTGCGCGGCAAGGGCTTGATGATCGGCACAGAATTTACTGCGAACGGCAACCGCGCCAAAGAAAAGCAAATGGTCAAGGATGTCATCCACGCCGCGGAAGAAAAAGGCATGCTGCTCCTCTCGTGCGGAACCTACGATAACACCGTCCGCTGGATTCCGCCGTTGAATGTGACGAGTGAGCAGGTCAACGATGGGTTGAAGATTTTTAGTGAGGCGTTGAAAGAAACGATTAAATAGTTGCAAGTTGGAAGGTTTGCAGGTTGAAAGATTCGAATCCTGTATCCTGTAAACTTTTCAACCTGTCAACCTGCAAATATTTGCGATCATGCTAAAAACCTTCGACAGAAACATCCTCGCTCGCCTCCTCCAATCCGAAGAATCCCTCTTCCACAAAACCCACCCTAAATCGCACGAACTCTACCAACGCGCGCGCAAGTCACTGCATGGCGGCGTGCCGATGTTGTGGATGGTGCGCTGGGCGGGGTCGTTCCCTGTTTTCGTGAAGGAGGCAAAGGGCGCGCGCTTCACCGATGTAGATGGCAACGAATACATTGACTTCTGCCTCGGCGATACGGGCGCGATGACGGGTCACTCGCCCGATGCTACCGTGCAAGCCATCACCGAGCAAGTTCAAAAAGGCATCACGCTCATGCTCCCGTACGAGGATGTGATCTGGGTGGGGGAGGAACTTCAACGCCGCTTCAAACTTCCCTACTGGCAATTTGCCCTCACCGCCACCGATGCGAATCGTTTCGCCCTGCGCATGGCGCGACTGATCACCGATCGCCCAAAAATTCTCATCTACAATTATTGTTATCACGGCTCGGTGGATGAAACCTTCATCACGCTTGACGAAGAAGGCACGCCGATCTCGCGCCCGAACAACATGGGTCCGCAAATTGACCCGCGCCTCACGACGAAGGTCATTGAGTTCAACGACATCGCCGCCCTCGAAACCGCCCTCTCCGCCCGCGATGTTGCTGCGGTCCTTGCGGAGCCTGTGATGACCAACATTGGCATCATCCATCCTGACCCCGGCTATCATGATGCGCTCCGTGAGATCACGCGCAAATGTGGAACATATCTCATCATTGACGAGACTCACACCATCTGCGCTGGACCCGGTGGATACACCGCCTCATTCGGACTTCAACCTGATTTCCTCACCCTCGGCAAACCCCTCGCTGGAGGAGTCCCTGCGGCTATTTACGGCTTCACCGAAGAAGTGAGTCAAGCCTTTGCCGAAAAAATGGATGTGGACGATGCCGACGTGGGCGGCATTGGAGGTACGCTGGCTGGCAACGCCCTGTCCATCGCCGCCATGAAAGCCACACTGCAACACGTCCTCACCGACGAGTTTTACTCGAAGGCAATCACCCTGCAAGAGAAATTCACCGAAGGCGTCGAGTCGGTCATCAAAGAATTCAACCTGCCGTGGATCGTCAAACGCTTGGGCAACCGCTCCGAATACTGGTTCCGCCCGACCCAGCCGCGCAACGGAGGCGAAGCCTTCGCCGCCATCGACCACGAATTGGATCGCTACATGCACCTGTTCGCCCTCAACCGTGGAATCCTGATGACACCCTTCCACAACATGGCGTTGATCTCGCCGGGTGTTACCCAAACCGATGTTGACTATCATACCCGCGTGTTTCGAGAGGCGGTGCAAAGCCTGGTTTCGTGATGTATAATGTGATGTATAACTGCAGGAGCAACCCATGAAACAGATGGTTCGCAAGCAAATTTACATTTATAAACGACAAGAGGCACAACTTAAGCGCCTATCGGAGGCGCGCGGTATCAGCGAAGCGGAAATTATCCGCAACGCTCTTGACCGTGAAGTGAATAGTCAGATCGCTCCTTATCACTACGATGAGGATGCCTGGAAAAGGCTTTTGGCTAGCATGGAAAAACTCGCTAGTTCTGGGGTCAAGGGTGAACCCTATAAATTTCGTCGAGAAGATGCTTACGAAGAACGAGAGAATCGCTGGCTTAAAAGCATGGGTTGATTATGGCGTTAATTTTGATAGACACCAATGTGTTGATTTATTTCTACGACCATAACAACCCTCCCAGACAAACACACTCGCGAATTGTTTTGAATAAATTACAAGGACTTGGTGCGGGGCGCTTAAGCGTTCAGAGTCTTTCTGAGTTTGCAAACATCGCGCCGAAGAAGTTATCTCCCGCAATCTCACTAACAGATGCAATGGAGATTGTTCGCATGTTTGCGAGTGTCTTCCCTATTTGTTACGTGACGCCAACCATGGTCGCTGATGCAGTGCGGGGCGTTCGGGATCATCAAATGTCGTTTTACGATGCTCAGATTTGGTCTTGCGCCAAATTTAATCAGATACCGATTATCTTTAGCGAAGATTTTCAGGATGGGCAGGTACTTGAGGGTATCCGTTTTGTGAACCCATTTGCCGAGAACTTTGAACTGGAGAAATGGCTATGACCGACTACAAACCCCAGATCTGGCGCGTGAACGTGCGCGAACAAACGCTGAAGCTTGAATCCGTACCCGATTCGTGGATGCGCCTGGGCGGGCGGGCGCTGTTGGCGCGCATCCTGCTCGATGAAGTGGATGCCACCTGCGACCCGCTCGGCGCGGGAAACAAACTCATCTTTGCGCCGGGTCTGCTGGTGGGTCACATGCTCTCCTCCACAGATAGAATTTCGGTGGGCGGGAAATCCCCGCTGACGGGCGGCATCAAGGAATCCAACGCAGGCGGGCGGACGGGCTTGCACATGGCGATGATGGGAATGCATGCGCTAGTGATCGAAGAACGACCCGCTAGCGAAGGGTTTTGGGTATTGCATCTCTCGCTCGCGGATGGCGGCACCGCCAAATGGGAAAAAGCGGACGATCTGGCTGGCTTGGGCGTGTACGAAGCCGCACCGAAGTTGCTCCAGAAGTACGGGGAGAAGGTGGCGATCTCGTTGATCGGTCCCGGCGGCGAGATGCAGTTGAAATCCGCAGGCATTCAAAACCTCGACAAAGACCGCGTCCCGTCGCGCATCAACGCCCGCGGCGGACTCGGCGCAGTCATGGGCTCGAAGGGACTCAAAGCCATCGTGTTCGATAACGCCGGCGGGCAGAAACCCTCGCTGGCAAACCCCGAAGACTTCAAGAGCGCGTCCAAAGACTATACAAAATCGGTCATGGAACATCCGCAGTCCATTTCGTATCGAGATTATTCCACAGCGGCGATCGCGGCGATGTGCGAAAGTTTTGCGGCGCTCACCGTGAAAAATTTCTCGCGCGGCACATTCGAAGGCGTGGACAAGGTGGACGGCGACGCGTTGCGCGAGTTCACGCTCCAGCGCGGTAAACCGTCTGACCCATCCCATGCCTGCATGGCGGGGTGCACCATCAAATGCTCGAATATTTTCGGCGGTGAGGACGGCAAGGTTATCGTTTCGCCGATCGAATACGAGACCATCGGTTTGATGGGGATCAACCTGGAGATCGACTCGCTTGATTCGATCGGGCGGATGAACTGGCAGGTCAACGATCTCGGGTTGGACTCGATCGAAGTCGGCGCCGCTCTGGGGGTCGCTGCGCAGGCGGGACTCATGCGCTGGGGGAGCGAAGAGGACGCGATGAAGTTACTTGAGGAAATCCGCCAGGGCACAGAATTGGGGCGCACACTCGGAAACGGCGCGGTGAGCGTCGGCAAGGCATACAACATCGAACGCGTGCCGGCGGTGAAGGGGCAAGCCATGTCGGGCTATGAGCCGCGCTCGATCAAAGGGACGGGTGTCACATACGCCACTTCGCCGCAGGGAGCCGATCACACCGCGGGTCTCACCATCCGCCAGAAGATCAACCATCTCGATCCGACAATTCAAAAACAAGCCTCGCTCACGCCGCAGTTGAACATGGCGGGCTACGACACGATCGGCGCATGCACCTTCGCCGGGTTTGGATATGCCGCCACGCCCGATTTTGTCATCAAGCGGTTGTTGCGGGCGCGCTACGGCTGGGATGATGTGCCGGATAACATTTTGCAGGAACTTGGGAGGCAAACAATCAAAATGGAACGCGAGTTCAACCGCCGCGCTGGCTTTACGAAAGAGGACGACCGCCTGCCGAAATGGATGATGGAGGAAGCGATTCCCGAAAACGGAGCGGTCTTCGATGTGAGCGAGGCTGACCTCGATTCTATCTTTGATGGGATCGAATAAAATACTCGTCGGCGGTCTCAGACCGCCGACGAGCTATCATTGTGAGCCACCGACGAGATTCGAACTCGTGACCTGACGATTACGAATCGTCTGCTCTACCAGCTGAGCCACGGTGGCGAATGTGAGCGGGATATTATCTCGCTTTACTTTAGCGGCGGGGATTATAAAGGAAACCATATAATCTCGCAAGTTTTCACCGTTACAAGTCGTCTGTGCATCGGAGACCTGATCTCATGTTTCGAGTTGCCATGCTTTCGTATCATACCTGCCCGCTCGCCACGCTCGGCGGCAAGGACACCGGCGGGATGAACGTCTACGTCCGCGAGTTGACGCGCCAATTGGGACAGATGAACATCCATGTGGATGTGTTCACGCGCTCGCAGGATGACCACGTGCCGCACGTCTTGCATGAACTCGGCTATGGCAACCGCGTCGTCCACGTGCCGGCAGGACTCGAGCACCCGGTGCCGAAGGACCAACTGGCGAGCTACATCCCCGAATTCGTGGGCGGCATCAAAAAATTTGCAAGTGAAAAAGGGATACGCTACGACGTCATCCATAGTCATTACTGGATGTCCGGTATTGCCGCCGCGTCGCTTTCGGACGTGTGGGCTGGCACGCCCATCGTCCACATGTTCCACACGTTGGGCGAGATGAAGAACCGTATCGCTCGCACGCAGGAGGAACGCGAAGGCGTGTACCGCATCGACGGGGAGAAGCAGGTCCTCCGTCGCGCGAACCGGATCGTCGTCGCCACGCTGGCAGAGCTGACCCAGTTGCGATTCCTCTACAAAGCGGATGCGTCCAAACTGGTCGTCATCCCGCCCGGCGTGGATGTGAGTCACTTCTACCCCATTCCTGCCGATGAAGCGCGAACGTACATCGGTTTGAAACCCGACGACCGCATGATCCTGTTCGTTGGGCGTATCGAGCCGCTCAAAGGCGTGGACACACTGCTCGAGGCGATGTCGTGTCTGCAATTGAAGGAGAAGAAGCGCGTTCACCTCGCCATCATCGGCGGCGAACCCGATGCCGACCCTGAGACAATGACCGCCGAAATGACACGCCTGATGAATTTGTGCGAGGTGCTGGGTTTGGACCAGTCGGTGGTGTTTTTGGGAAAACGCGACCAGGACAAACTGCCGTATTATTATTCCGCGGCGGAAGTGGTGGTGATGCCCTCGCAGTACGAGTCGTTCGGGATGGTGGCGCTTGAAGCGATGGCATGCGGCACGCCTGTCATTGCCTCCGAAGTAGGCGGGCTGGCGTACCTGGTGCGCGACGGCGAGACCGGGTTCACCATCCCCGCCGAGGAGCCGGAGACGTTGTGCGATAAATTATCGTGGTTGTTGAACGAGGATGTGTTGCGGCGGAAGATGGGCGCCCAAGCCGCGGCGTATGCCCGCGATTACGCGTGGGAGAAGATCGCGAAACAGATCGTGGATGTGTATGAGGGAGTGAAATCTTGATGTTCCGCGTTGGAGGATGGAAACCTACCCTCGCAGAATCTTCTCCATCGCTTTGCCTTTGGCGAGTTCGTCGATCAGCTTGTCCATCCAGCGGATTTTTTGCATCAGCGGGTCTTCGATCTCCTCCACGCGGACGCCACATACCACGCCTGTGATGAGCGAGGTTTTGGGGTTAATGGCTGGCGCTTGCGCGAAGAAGGATTTTAGATCGTTCCCCTTTTTGATTTGCTGTTGCAGTCCCGCCTGGGTATAGCCGGTCAGCCAGCGAAGTATTTTGTCAACCTCCTCTTTCGTGCGACTTTTATTCTCCGCCTTTTTGATATACATCGGATAAATGTCTGCAAATTTGTACCCAAATACCCGTGGGTTCGGTTTGTTGTTCATTACTCCTTCACCCTCACATAAAAGATCTGCTGGCCCTCCATGTCCTTTGTCTTCATCTCGAAGCGGTCTTTCAGACTGGCGATCATCTTCGAAAGTTGCTTGTGACCGTACGTGCGGGGGTCGAAGCCGGGGTCGAGTTGGTAGAGGGCATTGCCCATCCCGGCGAGCGGCGCCCAGCCGTCCTGCCCGACCGCCATTTCGAACGCCTGACTCAACAGGGGCGTCGGGTCAGACTCTTCCCTGCCATCCTTCGATTTTGCCGTCCGTTTGGTGTGCGCCTGTTTCTGTTGGGCGGCTTTCTTTTCGGCTGCGAGGTTCTCGGTGTAGACGAACACATCGCAGGCGTTGACGAAGGCTTTGGGTGTCTTCTTCTCGCCGATGCCCATCACAAAGATGCCCGTCTCGCGGATGCGCGTTGCCAGCCGCGTATAATCGCTGTCGGACGAGACCAGGCAGAACCCGTCCACCACCGCGGAGTGCATGATATCCATCGCGTCGATGATCATCGCGCTGTCGGTGGCGTTCTTTCCCACCGTGTAGCGGAATTGCTGGATGGGCTGGAAGGCGTGGAAGTTCAGCGTGTCTTTCCACGAATTCATGCTGTTCGTCGTCCAGTCGCCATAGATGCGGCGGACGGTAACCTGCCCATGCCGACCCGCCTCCACCAGCATTTGCGGGAGCAGGGAGGATTGCGCGTTGTCACCGTCGATGAGGATCGCGATCTTGTTGCGGAGCGTGTTGAGGTTTTCGTTTGCCATGGAACGGATTATACTGTAGTTATCAAACCAACATCGAGGTGAAACATGGAGATCGACCCCGTCTGCAAAATGGAAGTGGACCCGAATACCGCCGAATGGAAGACCGAGCACAACGGCAGGACGTATTATTTCTGCGCGCCCGGTTGCAAGCGCTCCTTCGAGAAAGATCCGCAGAAATATCTCGACGCCATGGAAGATGTGGACGTGGAGGCGTAAACAAAAAATTCCTCTCCAGTGCGGAGAGGAATTTTTATTACGGAGCGGCGGGGACCGGGGTGTTGAGTCCCGCTGGGTTGGGCGCGCCCAACCCGATCGCGGTGCAGGAAGCGAGTCCTTCGATGGGGAAATCACCCTGGTCGCTGACCACCTTCACCTGGATGGGCGTCTCGGCTTTGTACGTCGAATCGGCGGTGAGTTTGATCGTCACCTGATACCCGACGGGCAGGACGGCGCTCGCGATGGTCTGGTCGGGGTGGGTTTGCTGGCCGGGGTCGAGCACGTTGAGCGTGGTTTTCACGTTGGTGAGTTGAATGCCGCCCGTGTTCTTCAAGGTGACATAGGCGTTCGTAACCTCGCCCATCCCGTGGACGATGTCGATGCTGGTGTCGCACCCCAGCACTTTGATCGACAGCCCGAGCACCGGCGGGGGAGGGGTGAAGGTGCTGGTCGGCGCGACCGTCAGCGTGATCGGCGCGGCGGTGCCGGTCTGGCTGGGGAAGGGGGTGGTGCTTGCCGTCAGCGTGGCGATGATGGGTGTGGAGGACGCGCTCGTCACGCCGATGATGACCGGCGTGGGGCTGAAGACCGAAGGCGTCTGTGTGAATGGCAGGAATGGCGTGGGCGGGTTGCCCGGCAGGGGCTGGATGATCCAACCGTTGCACGAGGCAAGCAAGACACTGATAAGAAAAAAAGGAAGTGCGCGTTTCATGTGTTCTCCTCTCCCTGCATTGTACTGCCGAAGGTGCTTCGGGCAAAGTCCCCCATTTGATTTCGATCTGTCAACGATCGGTTCGAAGTTCGGAAAATTTCGATCTTAACTCGTCCCACCCCGGCTCGACGAGCACCGACCCATCGGGGAAGACGATCGTGGGCACGCTTCGATTCCCTTGGTTGACCTGCATCACGAACTCGGTCGCTTCGGCATCCCCTTCGAGGTTCACCCGCAGGTGCGGGATTTGGTTGGCTTCAAAGAATTTCTTGGCGCGCAAACAGTCGGCGCAATATTCGGTGGTATAGATGACGATCTGGCTGGGGGTGCGGGTGTATAAGTTGGACATGGGATGAAGTAATTCGTCTTTAATTTTATTTCCATTTTAATGGAAATGAATGAGTTTTAATTTCTTACCCTGCTCGTGCGGCGATACTCCTGACGATAAGAAGCAAATTCCCCGTAGAGAAGAAGAGGCGTCCCCGGCGCGGGTCGAACGCGCAACCACCAGATTCGAAGTCTGTTACTCTGTCCATTGAGCTACGGGGACGGGCGACGCAGATTATACACGAATTCCCCGAGCCTCTTGAACGCGCGCGCCTCCGCATGGACGGCTTGCGATAACCCCTCCAGCGAGGGGTATCAGTCACTTGCCCATGACATCGAATACCCGTACAATCGGGGCGGTACGGCAATCATTTCATCGGGAAAGGCTCTTTCTTTCATGGCAGACCTCAAGAATTTCAGCGAGATCGTGATCCAAAACCTCGAGCAGGTGATCGTCGGCAAGACGCAGGCGCTGGAACTGGTGACGATCGGCTTGCTTTGCCAGGGGCATTTGCTCATCGAAGATGTGCCGGGGGTGGGCAAGACCATGCTGGCAAGGAGCCTCGCCAAATCGCTCGCTTGCACGTTTCACCGCATCCAGTTCACGCCCGACATGCTCCCCAGCGATGTGACTGGCGTTTCCATTTATAACCAGCAGAAAAAGAGATTCGAGTTCCGCGCCGGTCCGATCATCGGGCAGATCATCCTTGCCGACGAAGTGAACCGCGCCACACCGAAGACGCAAGCCGCCCTGCTCGAAGCCATGGATGAAAAACAGGTGACCGTGGATGGCATCACCCATCCACTGCCGAAACCGTTCATGGTGCTCGCCACGCAAAACCCCATCGAATACGAGGGGACCTTCCCCCTGCCCGAAGCCCAACTCGACCGCTTCCTCCTGCGCATCCGCATGGGCTACCCGAGCGCGTCGGAGGAGATGCGGGTGCTGGGCGGTCAGCAACTCAAACATCCGATCGAAGCGTTGAGGGCGGTGGTGAAGGTCAAAGAGTTGTTGGGCGCCGTCGAAGGAGTCCGCCGCATCCATGTTTCAGCGGCGGTTCAAAAATACATCGTGGACCTGGTCGGCAAGACCCGCCAGAACAACGATGTGTACCTCGGCGCCAGCCCGCGCGGGAGTTTGGCGTTGTTCCGCGCCGGGCAGGCGCGCGCCGCCATGCATGGGCGCGATCACGTTTTGCCCGACGACATCAAAGCGCTCGCCATTCCCGTGCTTGGGCATCGCATCATCGTTTCGCCGGCGGCGCGCCTGCGCGAGTTAAGCTCCGACCGCATCGTGCAGGAGATCCTCGCCAGTGTGCCGGTGCCCGGCGGAGATTACCAGGCGGCGGAAAAAGCGAAGGGCAGATCGGCGTGACGCCCGGGCGCGTCTTCGTTTTCCTGATCCTCGGTGTGGGCGGCATCGGTTCCGTGGTGAACGGGTCGACGTTCTACGTCCGCTTGTTTTATTTCGGTTTATTGTTGATCGCGCTGGCATGGGCGCTCACTCGCTTCGCCCTGCGCGGCATCACCGTGGAGCGACGCGCCCGCTCGTTGCGCGCGGCAGTGGGGGATATCTTCGAGGAACATTTCGAGGTGGTCAATTCGAGCCGCATCCCCAAACTCTGGCTGGAGGTCGCCAACGAGACGGAGATTCCCCTGGCGACCGGCTCGCGTGTGTTGACGTTCATCAACGCCAGACAAAAACGCTCCTACACCGCCCGCACCTGGCTCACCGCCCGCGGCGGATTCCTGCTCGGACCCACGCGCGTCAGTTCCGGCGACCCGTTCGGAATCTTCCGCGCCTCGAAAACTTTTCCGGGTCGCGAATCGCTGGTGGTGCTTCCGATGCTGGCGCAGGTCTCCGAGTTCTATTCGCCACCGGGCTTGCTCCCGGGCGGACAGGTGATTCGCCGCAAATCGCAGGATGTCACCCCGCATGCGGCGGGCATCCGTGAGTATGTGCCCGGCGACCCGCTCAAGCGCATCCACTGGCCCACCAGCATCCGCCGCGATAAGTTGATGGTGAAGGAATTCGAACAGGACCCGCAATCCGAGGTCTGGCTGTTCCTCGATACGCATCGCAGTGTGCATATTTCCAAAGCGGGCGAAACGCTCGAAGCGCCGCCCACCGACGACCTGTTCCTGCTGCGCCGCCGCAAGGCAAAACTGCCGCCTTCCACGCTCGAATATTCGATCAGCGCGGCGGCGTCGCTGGCGCATTATTTTATCGGCGGGCGCAGGTCGGTGGGGATGGTGAGCGCGTCGGGGCGGGCGTACAAAGTCATCCCTGCGGAACGAAGCGAGCGTCAGGAGGCGAAGATTCTCGAAGCGCTGGCATTCATCCATGCCGAAAGTTTCTTCACCTTGCCGGCGCTCGTCGCCGCGCAGATGGGGCAATTGCCGCAGGGTTCGAGCGCGATCCTCGTCACGCCGATGATCTACCCCGAACTCCTGATCGCCGTGGACAGCCTTCAACGACGCAGTTTGCGCCCGACTGTGGTGCTGATGATGACGCTATCCTTCGGTTCGCGCGCGAGCAACGAGGATTTGGCGAAGTCGCTCGAAGAACGCAAGATCCCTGTTTGCCGTGTATACTGTGACGCAGACCTCGGCGTGACGCTTTCGTCGTTCTACGCCAACACCAACGCACAGGAAATGACATGGCGCAAACCCGTATTGTCACACTTGACCTGAAGTTTCAAGGACGACCGCACGCGATCGCCGCATATTTAATTCGACATTCCTCCGGTGTCGTCCTTATCGAGTGCGGACCGGGCTCGACTCTTCCCTCCCTTACGGCTGGTCTCGCCGCTGAAGGCTTCTCCCCGCGTGACGTGACTCACGTCCTGCTCACGCACATCCACCTTGACCATGCCGGCGCGGCGGGATGGTTTGCGCAGCAGGGCGCGGAGATCGTGGTGCATCCCGTCGGCGCGCCGCACTTGTTGAACCCCGAAAAGTTGATCGCCAGCGCCACGCGCATCTACGGCGAGCGCATGGACACGCTGTGGGGCGAGTTTCTCGCCGTGCCCGAAAATAAATTGCGCGTGGCGAACGATGGGGAGGTGATCAAGATCGGTAGCGCGGAATTCATTCCGCTTGACACTCCCGGACACGCCGAGCATCACTTTGCCTACCACACGGAAGACGTGATCTTCACCGGCGATGTGTGCGGCGTGCGGATTCCCGGCTATCAATACCTGCGCGTCCCCATGCCTCCGCCTGAATTGCACATCGTAAAGTGGAAGCAAAGCCTCGCGAAATTGCGCTCTCACAAACCCTCCCGCCTCGCGCCGACGCACTTCGGGGTCTTCGACGATGTAGACTGGCAACTGGACGAAGTGGAAAAGGGACTCGATGCCGCGTCACGCTGGCTCGAACAGGTGATGCCTGCCGAACCCTCGGCGGAGGAGTTGCGCGCAAAGTTCACCGATTGGATTCTGGAAGACGCCAAATCCTTCGGCATGACCGAGAAAACCGTCAAAGCCTACGAGTTGGCGAATCCGCTCGGCATGAGCGCGGATGGGTTGTCACGCTATTGGAGGAAGGTGAGGGGAATAACTCACACGTAATATCAATGCTGTTGGCTACGATAATTTGTCTGACAAAGCAGAAAATTTTGCTTGACAAATATTTCGGGGGGGGGGGTAGAATGCGAAAAGTAATTCCTGTTGGGGGAATCCCGATCAGGAAAACGGATCAACGAATCAATTGAATACAATCGGGGTGTACCTGGTTGCAAACCAATGAGGAGGCTGGCATGTTTGCATTTAGACCAAGGACAGAGATCGTAATTCGCGCGACGTTAGTTGTGGCGATTCTATTCAATGCGCTGATTCCGACATCCGCGATTGCAATGTCTTTCTCGGGGACAAGCAATGTATCGACTTCATCTTCACCCGTGGATGCAATCATAGCTGGCATAAACAGGGCTATGGGGAAAATGGCAATTTTTTCCCAATCGGCGAAAATTCTTCAGGATGAGCCGGCTACTCCAACACTGGAGATCACAGTAACTTCAACGCCTGAGCCATCATCTACTCCTACACAAGAACCAACCCCAACCGCTACAGATTTTGTAACGACAACTCCTGTGCCTGAAGTAACATCATCGTTGCCCGAAGCGCCTGCCACAGGACAGACCCCGCTTGTTTCCTTTCGGTTTTTCGCAAACCCCGGTGAAGCCGCGCCAGGCGACGAGGTAACATACACCTTTGAAATTACGAATAACGGGATCGAACCGATCGCAGGCCTCAAGCTCTCGAATTCCATTCCTCAGGTGTTTGGTAATGGGCGGGATGGGCTAAAGGATTTTAATTTCGACCCGCAAAGCCGCTTACTCACGTGGGGTACGGACAACAAAGGAAATGCGCTCCCGAACGCCGTGCTAAACCCCGGTCAGACTTTAAGCCTGACTTATACAGTTCGCATCGACGCTCAACTTGACGAGGCGCAGATCGTCGATACCGCAACGTTAAGCATGGACGGGATGCCTGAGTCGTTAACGGCTGACGCAACCCTTATTGTGCGGGAATCTGGAAAGACCCTAAAATTGTTGGATCGAAAAGGCGGAAATGCGTATGGTTTGGATGGGCGGGTACATCTGACTCTCCCTCAAGATAGTATCCGCGCTGAAAAGGCGGTCGTGGTCCATGATCTCTCCGGGGTATTGCCTGATGCGCCTCCGATTGCATTTGAGTTGGGGTTACGTTCTCCAAAAAATCAGGAGGCGACCAGCCTTATAAGCGAAGCCGACGTGTCCCGCGAAGCGGATCGTGTTATTCCATTCGAGTATGTGGAGGCGACTTTCGAGAAGCCGGTAACGCTGGACGTTTCGCTCGACGGACTTGCCGATCTCGCGACTCTCGGAGCCGATCAAACGCCATACCTGGTGACGCTCGATGACGATTCGGGCGTTTGGGTTCGCGTACCTTTGAAAAGCATCAACCCCGAAACAAATACCGTCACTGCCGAAGTTTCACATTTTTCCACGTGGGGCGTGGGTATTGGTTCCTCCTTCCCGACCAATGGAGCGGGTATCCTGCTGTTCAACAACGCGTATTCCAGCCTGTTCACCGGGCGCTCCACATATTCCCTTCCCATCTGGACGCCTCCCGGACGAAACGGGATGGCTCCCTCGCTTTCGTTGTCGTATTCCAGCGGTGTGACAGACGGTGTGCTGGGTGATATTCAAGCGCCGTGGGCCGGCATGGGGTGGAATGTCGATACCGTGGAGATTGCCCGCAAAATCACCAATGGGATCTGCAACCCGTGTGGCAGCGGCTCGTATGGTTATGAAAACAAATTCCTGTTGTTGTTTAACGGCACTGGTTACGAATTGATTCCCGATGGAACAACACCGGGGCGTTACCATACCAAATCAGAAAGTTTTCTTTATATCCAACTTCATAACCCCAGCCTGGGGAATAATAGCCCCGCCGCTAGCAACGCGGCAAGTGAATGGTGGGAAGTTGTCCAGAGGGATGGAACGCGCTGGCGATTGGGATGGAACTCCAATTCAGAACAACTGGCGGCCATGAAGGGGTATCCCGGTTCGGCAACGGGCGCATGGGCGGCTTTGGGTTATGCAGGCGCGTTAGCCAACGCGGTCCCCGCGCGTTGGCGCGCGGACCAGGTGACGGACGCGTATGGAAATAAAATGACCCTGACATATTTTGAAGAACAACGCGTTGTGGTGGGGACGGGAACAAATTATGATCGCGCCAGTTTCGTGGATACGATCAGCTACACCAGCCACTCGTCGGGAACACCCGCATCCGGGTATTCGGTGGTGTTTGTGCGCGAAAGCCGCGCGGGGAGCGAAGTGCCCACACCGCAGACCGACTGGGATAATTGGGATACCTATCGCCTTGACCGTATCGATATTAAATATGGCGCAACTGTCGTGCGCGCGTACGATATGAGCTATGCCGTTAATTCGTACACCGACGATGGGAAGACATGGCAGACAACTGTATTGACTTCTGTGGCGATCTCGGGGGGAGGCGTCAGCGCGCCTACGATTTCGTTCACCTATACCGATAAGGATAACCGCGCCAATTGCGGGGCAGGATGCCAGGAGTGGGCGTACCCGCGCCTTGCCTCTGTTGCAAGCGGCTGGGGCGGGACGATGACCTACACATACGGGAACGACGGACGCCCGAGCACCTCATGGTACAACTGGCGCGTGGACTCGTTCGATGTTGGCGACGGGGTGAACGCCAGCCCGATGAAAACCACCTATACGTACGCGACGCCTTGCTATAACGATTCAACGGCTGGCTGGTGCAATGCAGGGAATACCGGCGAACTGATTGGCTTTGCGCAGACGACCGCTACGATCAAGGATTTCAACGGCACGTCCACGCTGGGGATCGAGGTGCATAGGTTCCACACCGACGAACAAAAATCGGGGAGGGAGTACGAGGTCCAGAACCAGAATGCGTCCGGGACGATCCTTGCGCAAACCAATACAACCTTTACAGTCGCCACAAGCGGATTCCCAACCGGCGGCTATTTCGTCTTTGCCAGCGCGGTGGAATCCTTTTTGCGGACAACCTCGTTGGTGCGCGTCAGTAAGACGGAGTACGACTATAACACCACGACGGGTAACCTGACATTCGTGAAAGAATACGATGGAACCCCTGCGCTATATCGCCAGACCGATTACGAGTATGTGACGAACACCTCGGCATCGGTTTGGATTCTCAACACGGTGTCTCGTATCACCTTCAAGGATGCGGCGCTGGCAGTCCTCTCGAAACAGGAATATGGCTACAACGGAAACCTGCCCGGGGTTGGGTCGCCGACGACACCCAAGCCGGATCTCAGCCGCTCTGTAGACGGCGCGCAGACCATCGACTCTAAGTTCGTCTACGACGCTTATGGAAATGTGACCGAGACGCGCTTGTATAAGAATTATGGCGCAACGGGGAGCCAGCCCGCCGGGACGTATTTAAGTTTTACGAACGTGTACGAACCCGCGTTGAAAACATTCGTAACTTCGACGACGACCCCGATCATTCCAGCCACTTCATACACGTATGATTATGGGAAAAGCGTGCCGCTCACCGTCACCGACCCGAACGGGAACACGACCACGATGACGTATGACGGGTTGGGCAGGACGTTGACCGTAAAATACCCCGGTTATGCCCAGGCAAATCTCAAATACACATACCCAAGCGTGCCTGTCACCGCGCCGTTTGCGCTCAAGGCGGAGGTGTGGGATCAGACCGCCAGCGTGTACCGAAGCGCGTGGCAGGTGATGGATGGGCTGGGGAGGACGATCCAGACCCAAAGCCCGTATGAAACGGCGGGGTATCTGGTGTTGAATGATGTCTCCTATAACGCCCTGGGGTTGACGCTCTACAGCGGCCTGCCTCGCGCGATCAACGCGGGCGGCGGAAGTTATCTGGCGCCGAGTTGGGGGAGCGTCCCTCACACCACCGCGAGTTACGACGCTCTGGGGAGAATTGCATCGGTAACGTACCCGGATTCCAGCGCGGAGTCGCTGAGTTATTCGGGTTTGCGAACGACGACGATCGATAAAAACAACCATAAAAAAGTCTTCGAGAGCGATTCGTTCGGGCGGCTGGTGAAAGTGGAGGAATATACCGGGAGCGGAACCTACACACTCTACGCCACGACCGCCTACGAATACGACCCGCGCGACCTGTTGAAAAAAGTGACCGATGCGGCGGGGAACCAGACCACGATCAACTACAACGGCTTCGGGCGCAAGACCGGTATGACCGACCCGGATATGGGCGCGTGGAGTTATGGCTATAGCGTGTTGGGCAATCTGACGACACAAACCGACGCGCGCGGATGCGTGATCACGGTCGCATACGACGATCTGAACCGCCCGACCGGCAAGACCTATACCGGAGCCGGCGCGTGCGACACCACGCCGGATGTAACCTATACCTACGATTCGAACCTGAGCGGGAACGAAGGCTATGGGCGCAGGACGGGGATGAGCGATTCGAACAGTTCGACTGCGTGGAAATACAACACCCTTGGGCAGTTGATCAACGAGACGCGTACCATCGAAGGCACGGCGTATTCAACGAGCGCGACGTTCGACGCCCTGAGCCGCCCACTCACGCAGACCCTGCCCAGCGGCGAGGTGCTCACGTACACCTACAACGCGATGGGCGCGCTTTCAGGCATGAGCGGCACGAACACGTACCTTTCGAATATTCATTACACCGCCAGCGGGCAGGCAACCGACCGGCAGCTGGGCAACGGGTTGATCCAACAATCGTGTTACGATGCGAACACATTACGCCCGACGAATGTGCGCGCCTATTCGGGAATCTTGCAATCCTGCGGAACGAGCGCCAGCGCCCCGAAACTCGATCTTTCGTATGCGTACGACGCGGGCGGCAACATCAGCCAGGTGACAGACGCGGCACACCTCGAAACGATCAAATACACCTATGACGAACTCGACCGCTTGTTGACCGCGAGCGGTCCGTATGGAAGCGCGTATTCCTATAACTCTGTCGGCAACCTGCTTTCCACGTCGAAGCACTTGTCCATCACCGGCGGAGAATTTTTCTATTGCTTGCTCACGAAGAGCGGCGGCGCGCAATGCTGGGGAACCAACGAATACGGGCAATTGGGAGACGGCACGACAACGACGGCGCTCGACCCGGTGAACGTTGTCGGGTTGACGAGCGGCGTGGCGGCGATTTCTGCCGGTACCGATCATGCCTGCGCCCTGACGACCAGCGGCGGCGTGACATGTTGGGGAAAAAATACCAGCGGACAATTGGGCGACGGCACCACAACCAACCGCACAACCCCGGTGAACGTCAGCGGGCTGACGAGCGGGGTGGTGGCGATCTCGTCAGGCGGCGATCACACCTGCGCGCTGACGGCGAGCGGCGGCGTGAAGTGTTGGGGCGAAAATTCGAATGCCCAGCTCGGCGATGGCACGACGGTTGACCGCCTAACCCCGGTCGATGTGAGCGGGTTAACAACGGGCGTGACGGCGATCTCGGCAGGCGGACAGCATACCTGCGCGCTCCTCGCCTCGGGCGGGGTGAAATGCTGGGGGTACAACGGGCAGGGGCAATTGGGAGACGGAACGTTCGTCTCGCGCGCGACGCCGACGGACGTGAGCGGACTTTCGAGCGGTATGCAGGCTCTTGCCGTGGGCTTTAGTCATTCGTGCGCGCTCACCACGAGCGGAGGCATGAAGTGCTGGGGCAACAATTTCGAAGGGCAGGTGGGCAACGGCGTATCCGGAAGCAACCAAAGCGCTCCAGCCGATGTGAGCGGCTTGACCAGTGGCGTTGCCGCGATGTCGGCTGGTTACACGTTTACCTGCGCGCGGACCACCAGCGGCGGGATGAAGTGCTGGGGATCGAACGATTATGGCCAACTCGGCGACGGCACAGCCACCGACCGCTCCACACCCGTGACCGTGAGCGGATTATCCAGCGGCGTGATCGGGATCGAGGCGGGCTATTACGGTTCGTGCGCGTTGAACGCGGACGGGTCTGTGAAATGCTGGGGCGATGGACTGAGCGCCACGCCGCAGACCACGAGTTTCAGTGGAACCGCCACCTACACTTACGGAGACGCGGGGCACAAGCACGCGGTGACCGCGCTCTCCACCGGCGAGACCTACGCGTATGATGCCAACGGCAACATGACTCAACGTGTGGAGAATGGACTGACCTACGCCCAAACCTTCGATGCAGAGAACCGCCTCGTCTCTGTGACTGTAAGCGGGCAGATCACCCAATTCATTTACGACGGCGACGGCAACCTCATCAAGAAGATCAAACCCGATGGGAGCAAGACCCTCTACGTGGGTGGACTCTACGAGGTAGACAAAACTTCAAGCGGCACAGTGACCAAAACCACCGTGTACTACCCACTTGCCGGGGCAATGCGCATCAATGGTACACTGTACTACATGCTCAAGGATCACCTCGGCTCGGCAAGCGTACTGACCGATGCCAGCGGAAACGTGCTCGGTGAAAACCGTTATTACGCCTTCGGTGAGACGCGCTGGTCAACAGGCACGATCCTGACTGACAAGTTATTCACAGGTCAGCGAGCGATGACTGATTTGGGCATCTATCACTATGGGGCAAGATTCTATTCACCCAAATTAGGGCGCTTCCTCAGCGCGGACACGATCGTCCCCAACCCCGCCAACCCGCAGGATTACAATCGCTACGCGTATGTGAGGAATAATCCTGTGCGGTATATCGATCCCAGCGGGCATGTGTGTTCGGACCCTGAGGATCCGACGCCGACTTGTTACGGCAGTCCACTATTGCAGACGAAAGTGGGTAACAAGGTGATTCGCGGCAACGGCGCGGAATTGAAGAATCTCTCGGTCAAGCCAGCGAAGGCGGTTATCAAGGGGAATAACGGTGCAGGGCCAACCCCTACTGTTGTATTAAGTATTCCGACATATATGCCTACGTCTACAGTTATATCTACCTCAACTGAGACCTCTACCCCTACTTTGACCTCTACTCCAACAGCTACCGTTACAACTTCTGCCACATCGTCACCCCTACCGACGACAACACCTAGCGTTACACCATCAAATTGGGCTGTTACACAGCCGTATTCATCTCCCAGCCAAACTCCCACATACACCCCTACTTCTTCAAGTACTCCTACATTTCATCCAACTCCAATGCCGACTTTGACTCCCAGGATTCCTTTTTCTAACCCTTGGGATTGTGTATACGAGGGTAACTGCAATGATTTTTGGGGTCCCTTCATGCCACCTGATACCTTCGATCCTTTCCAGCCTCGCCCAGGTGGTGAGCACAATTATTAGAGGCTGTTGACCACCCAATACCGAACAGAACTATGAAAACGTGGACAAAAAATCAAGCTCTTACATACATCCTGTTATTCGCGTTGCTCCTCATCAATTTTTCTCGAGGGTTATTCGTTCTGATCGTTGGAGATTTACTCGACCCGTCTGTTGAGCAAATTTACAGAGGTCAATTACGAACCTTGGAAAGGATACTGTTTTCGCTTCAATGGTGGGGAAGTTTTCCCGCCATTGTCTTTGTCATAAAATTGAATCGCGATCAACTGCAACGATTAAATATAGACAGGTTATTTGTTTTCATGTTAATCGTTGCAGCATTGATTCAATTATATAGATACCCATATAATTTTTTCGCGGTTATCGCATTGATCTATGCTGTCTATATCCTGTTTGACAGGAAAGCGGGGTTTGGAGTTGTCGATCCGAATATGTTTCGGATCATATTGTTAATTTCCGTTGTGTTCGTTGGAATAATTGTTTTTGCCACCGGTTTTCCTAATGCCATAAAATTGGGTATTCCGAACCTAGAGTTACTCGATATTTTCGTGTTCAAAGTCGTCCCCGGTTCGATCTACGAGGAGGCGATATACAGAGGCATATTGTACATGTTCCTAATGGATTTGGAAGTGAGCAAGTCCAAAGCCTTCTATTTACAAGCTTTTTCGTTTTGGATCATACACATGGGTGATCTACTTGCATTGCCGTCCTTCTTTTGGTTAATTTTGCCAATCCTTAGTTTGATATATGGGTACATTGCGATGCGTTCCAAATCCGTTACGCCAAGTGCTTTTGCTCACCTTCTTTACAATACATGGGTTACTCTCACGCACTAACCTCTGAGCCACTGCGAAGGTAATGCTCGTAAACAAAAACCTCCGCTCATTGCGGGATTTATCGTGGGCACTGAATTCGTGAGTTGGACAAAACTTCCAGCAGAACGGTTACGAAGACCACCGTGTACCCTTCGGCCGCCGCGGGAGCCATGCGCATCAATGGTACACTGTACTACATGCTCAAAGACCATTTGGGTTCAGCCAGTGTTGTGACCGACGCCAGCGGAAACGTGCTCGGTGAAAACCGCTATTACGCCTTCGGTGAAACGCGTTGGTCAACAGGCACGATCTTGACCGACAAGTTGTTCACAGGTCAGCGCGCGATGCGCCGCCCTGAGCCTGTCGAAGGGACTGATTTGGGCATCTATCATTACCAATCAAGATTTTACTCCCCCAAATTAGGACGCTTCCTCAGCGCGGACACGATCGTGCCAAACCCCGCCAATCCGCAGGATTACAACCGCTACAGTTATGTGAGGAATATTCACGAACGATTACAAACCGGTAGCGGAAGCACGGGCAGGTAGCTTCCATTCTTGACAATAGTTATATTTTTAGGGGACATTCATAACTGGGGCGGAGGCGGTTTTCCGGTACAATTCAAGCGATGGACAAAAAATCTCCGCGCTGGTTCAACTCTGTTCGAGAGACCACGAGAACGCTCGTGGCGGTTCCCAGTGTCAGCCCGTCCCCCGAAGCGGAGAACCGCTGTGCGGAACGCATCGCCAAATTGCTGGCGGTAGGGCGGGAATCGCTTCAGCCGATCTTCTGGAATACCCCCGATGGGCGGAAAAACGTCGCCTGTTTGTTGAAGAGCCGACACTCGCATAATACGGGCAAGACTGTCATCCTGATGTCCCATTTCGACACCGTCGGCGTGGACGACTTCGCGCGCTTTGGGGATGCGGACATTGCTTTTGACCCTGATCGGCTTGCGCTGGAAATCAAGACAAGACTCGACGCGAAATCGAAACTTGGCGAATTGGACGATTCCGAGCGCTCCGCCCTGCGTTCGTTGGAGTCGGGCGAGTGGACCTTCGGACGCGGCTCGGTAGACATGAAGTCCGGCGTGGCGATCAACATCGAGATCATGCGCGAGTTTGCGCAGACCCGCGAGGACGGGTCGAGATTGATTGACGACATCGCGGGCAACCTGCTCTTTCTGTCATGCCCCGACGAAGAAACCGAATCGGCGGGCATCCTCGCGGCTGTCCCTGAAATGCTAAGGCTTCGCGTAAAAGAAAACCTGGACTATCTCGGCGTCATCAACACCGACTACACCTCGCCGCGCGATGCGGACGAAGACGCCCGTTACATTTATTCCGGCACCGTGGGGAAACTCCTCCCGTCCTTCTACATCCTCGGCGTGCGGACTCACGTCGGCGAAATTTATCGCGGGGCGGACGCTTCGCATCTCGCCGCCGAACTGGTTACCCGCCTCAACCTCAGCCCCGCGTGGATGGACACGTGGGAGGGCACGCTCGGCGGCGAAAGCGTCTCTGAAGTGGCAGTCCCGCCGGTGGCGTTGCGCATGCGCGACCTCAAACCCACGTACAATGTCGAAACTGCGGGCGATGCCTTCGTCTATGCCAACTGGCTTACACTCACGATCACACCCGAATCCGCCATGCAAAAAATGAAAGATGTCGCACTCGAAACTTTGGAAACCGTGAACGAACTGGTTCACGCCTCCTACGAAGATTTCGTCGCCCTCGGCGGACAGTCCCAGCCGCCGCCAGCGAGAACAGCGGTGGTGCTCGATTATGAAACGCTCCTGCGGGAAGCCAAATCAAAGTGGGAGGCGCTCAATGCGAACGGCGATTTCCCGGCATGGCTCACTACAAAAATTTCGGATTTCGCCGCCTCCACCAGCGACTCGCGCGAGTTGAGCCGCCTCCTCGTCGCCGAGTTGGCTCGCCTCGCCCAACTCAGCGGACCCGCCATCGTGACCTTTTTCTCGCCGCCGTTTTACCCGTCCGTGCCGACGCAGGAGAACGCGCTGACGCAGGCGGTAAAATCCGCGCTGGAGGGATCGGGCGAGGCGATTCAGTTCCGCCCGTTCTACCCGTATATCTCAGACTTGAGTTATGTGCAACTCGAAGATGGCGTTCAGATTGACTCGTTGAAAAGGAACATGCCGCTGTTCGATGCGAAAGACGCGCACGGCGAACTGATCTATCCGCTGGGTTCCGAAAAGTTGAATCAAATCCGTGAGTTGAATTGTCCCGTCGTCAACATCGGTCCGTTTGGGCGCGACGCGCACGGGTTGTACGAACGCGTCCACGAGCCGTATTCGTTTGAAGTTGTTCCGCAATTGATTTTCGAGACGATATGCAAAACCTTGGGAATAAAGAACGGTGGTTGAGTAGTCCCGCGTGATCGTTGCGGGACGTATCGAAACCACCGATACCAAAGTCAATTCATGCAACAAGATATTCTTGTTGCCTGTTGGTTTCGATTTCACGTTCAAAGGCGGTCTACCCTGAAGGGTATGATATGCGACCGCCGTATTTTGCAGGTTACCGCCGCAGGGTCTCAGACCCTGCGGGAGCAAATTAGTAATGTGGCGCTAAAATACTTTACGGAGAAACAATCATGATCATCGGCATACCCAAAGAAACCCGTCCATTCGAATACCGCGTGGGGTTATCCCCGGCGGGGGTGGAGATCTTCTCCCAGCGCGGGCATCCGGTCCACGTGGAGAGAGACGCGGGCGCCGGGGCGGGGTTCAAAGACCGCGAGTACGAATCCGCCGGCGCGCGCATCGTCTATTCAGGCGAGGAAATCTTCGGCAGGTCAGACCTGATCCTCAAGGTCTCCCGTCCCACCAAACCCGAACTGGAATGGCTGAAAACCGGTTCCGCCATCACGGGGCTGTTGCACCTCGCCTCCTCCCGCCGCGATAAAGTGGACGCGCTCCTCGAAAAACGAATCACCTCGATCGCGTACGAGCAGATCCAACTGCCCGATGGGACGTTGCCCCTGCTTCGTCCGTTCAGCCAGATCGGCGGGAGTATGACCGCGCAAGTGGCGGCGCGTTTGTTGCAAAGCAACATGGGCGGCAAGGGGATTTTGCTCGGCGGCGTGCCCGGCGTGCCGCCCGCCGAGGTGTTGATCCTCGGTTCGGGCATCGTCGGCACGTATGCGGCGCAATCGTTCCTCGGGTTGGGCGCGCACGTGACGGTGATCGGCGAGGATGTGATCAGCCTGCAAAAAATTTCGGATCGCTTCCCCAACATTGTCACCATGATGTCCACAAAGCGCAACATCGAAAAAGCGGTGGCGTATGCCGATGTGGTCGTAGGCGCGGTGCTGGTGCCCGGCGAACGCACGCCGATCCTCGTATCGCGTGAGATGGTACGTTCGATGAAGCCGCGCTCGGTCGTCATCGATGTGAGCATCGACCAGGGCGGATGTTTCGAAACGTCACGCCCCACCACGCACGAACACCCGACCTTCACCGATGAAGGCGTTTTGCATTACTGCGTCCCGAACATGCCGGGTGTGGTGGCGCGCACCGCCACGCATGCCTTCGTCAACTCTGCCATGCCGTACCTGACGCGCATCGCCGACCACGGCATCGACACTGCGATTGCCGAAGACCCCGCGCTCGAAATGGGCATCAACACACACCAGGGCAGGCTCGTGCACCTCACCCTGCTCGAGGAGCGCTAACATGGACTGGACCAAAATTTACGAATCGCGCATCACCACCGCGCAAGAGGCGGTGAAGGCGATCCAATCGGGGAACCGCATCTTTCTGACGGGCAACGTGTCCGTCCCCCAGAAGGTGCTCGGCGCGTTGGTGGATCATGCTCCGCATCTCACCGACGTGGAGATCTGCCAGGCGCTCACCATCGGTCCCGCCGATTACGTGAGACCCGAACTCGACGGGCATCTGCGCGTCAACACCATGTTCATCAGCGCCAACGTGCGCAAGGCTGTGCAAAACGGTCAGGCGGATTTCACCCCGGTTCTTCTTTCCGAATTTCCCCTGCTCTTCAAGCGCGGCGTTTTGCCACTGGACGCGGCGCTGATCCACGTCTCGCCGCCGGACGAGCACGGCTTTTGCAGTCTGGGCGTCGAGGTCGGGCTGACCAAGTCGCCTGCCGAGACCGCCAAGCTCATCATCGCCGAGGTCAACCAGCAGATGCCGCGCACCCTGGGCGATTCGTTCATCCACGTCAGCCGCTTGAATTCCATCGTGCCGGTGAATTATCCCATCACGGAAATGGCAATGGCAGACGAGGGCGACCCCGCCATCGTGGAAAGAATCGCCGGCTTCATCGCCGAACTCATCCCCGACGGGGCGACCATGCAAATGGGTATCGGCGCCATCCCCGACGCGGTGTTGAAATACCTGCGGAACAAAAAAGACCTCGGCGTGCACAGCGAATTGTTCTCGGATGGCGTGATCGACCTCGTCAACGAAGGGGTGCTGACCGGTGCCCGCAAGTCGCTTCACCCGGGCAAGATCATCGCGGGGTTCATCCTCGGCACGAAGAAATTATACGATTGGGTGGACGATAACCCGATGATCGAACTGCATCGCACCGAGTACATCAACGACCCGTTCGTCATCGCGCAGAACGAACGCATGGTGGCGATTAACTCCGCCATCGAAGTCGACCTCACCGGTCAAGTCTGCGCCGACAGCATCGGACCGAAACTCTACAGCGGCGTGGGCGGTCAACTCGATTTTATCTACGGCGCATCGCGCTCGAAGGGCGGCGTGCCGATCATTGCCCTGCCGAGCACGACCGTGTTGAAGGATGGTACACTTGTGACGCGCATCGCCTCCATGTTGAAACAAGGCGCGGGGGTGGTGACCAGCCGAAATCACGTCCGATTCGTGGTGACCGAATATGGCGTCGCCGACTTATATGGCAAGTCCATCCGCGAACGGGCGCGGCAGTTGATCGGCATCGCGCATCCCGATTTCCGCGCGGACTTGGAGAGACAGGCAGGAGACCTGCATTACCTGTAGGCGCATGACGCTGAATTGCACGCGCGATGTAACCAACTAACATTAATCCAGTCATAGGTACAGTAACTCACCGCAAAGGTTGGTGTTCTAGAGCGGTGAGTTTATTTTTTTGAGGAATGACATGACACGCAAAGCAAAGATAGTAGCGACGATCGGTCCTGCCAGCCAGAGCGAGGAGATCCTCGAACAGTTGATCCTGGCAGGCTTGAACGTGGCGCGGATGAATTTTTCGCACGGCACGCACGAACAACATTCGGCGCGCATCGAATTGATTCGCAAAGTTTCGGCAAAAGTGGGCACACCGATTGGTATCCTGCAAGACCTGCAAGGACCGAAGATTCGCGTGGGCGAATTAACCACCCCACTTCAACTTGCGGAGGGGGAGTCGGTGTACCTGTACGCAACCGGCACCACTCCGCCCGGCAACGGCGGGCAAAAGATCCCGGTGGATTTCCGTCAGCTCTTCGATTCGGTGCGGACGTCGGACCGGCTTTTGCTCGATGACGGGCGGCTCACGCTCGAGGTGGTTTCGGTCAAAGACCGCAACGCCCTCACGGCAAAGGTCATCGTCGGCGGACCGTTGTCCTCGCACAAGGGCATCAACCTGCCCGGCGTTCGCTTGCGAATCTCGGGCTTCACCGAAAAAGACGAAGCGGACCTTGCCTTCGGCATCTCGCAAAACGTGGACGCGGTCGCCATCTCGTTCGTGCGGACAGCGGAGGATGTGAAGAAAGTCCGCTATGCGATGGAGCGATTGTCCAACGGTAAAAAACTCCCGATGCTGATCGCCAAACTGGAAAAGCCGGAAGCGCTCGATAACCTCGAAGCCATCCTGGAGATCGTGGACGGGGTGATGGTGGCGCGCGGCGATCTCGGCGTGGAGTTGCCTCCGGAGCGCGTGCCTGCCTTGCAGAAGCACATCATCCGCGCGGCAAACGCCCGCGCAAAACTGGTGATCACCGCGACCCAAATGCTCGAATCGATGATCTCGAACCCGCTCCCGACGCGCGCCGAAGCCTCGGATGTGGCGAACGCCGTCTTCGATGGCACCGATGCCGTCATGCTTTCCGCCGAGACCGCTTCCGGGAAATACCCGGTGGAATCGGTGCAGATGATGGATCGGATCGTGCGCGAGGCGGAAACACACTTCATCGAATGGGGCATGGAGCAAGTGGTGAGCGGCTTCGAGCAAAGCGACGCGACTTCGATGGCGCGTGCGGCGCAGGCGTTAGCGAACGACAGGAACGTCACCGCGGTAGCGTGTTTCACCACCGAAGGGCGTACTGCCTGGCTGATCTCTAAGATTCGCCCGCGTGTGCCGATCCTGGCGTTCACCGTCAACGATGTGACGTATCGTAAACTGTCGTTTCTCTGGGGTGTCCGACCGCAACTTGTCCCGTTTGCGAACACACTGGAAGAAATGCTCGATCACGTGGATGCCGCGCTGATCCGATCAGATGTGGTGCAGGCTGGCGATCAGGTTGTGCTGGTGTGCGGGTTCCCCGTCGGGGCATTGCGTCCGCCGAACATGGCGTTGTTGCATACGGTGGGGGAGCATTAATTCGACCGGTGGTCGAGCAACCCGCAGCGATTGCAGCGGCGGGTGTATCGAGACCGCTGGGTCACGTTCTATTCAAACAATTTACTCTGCCTGTTCTTTTTGATTTCCCCTCTGCGTTTCTTCCCCCTCAATCGTTCTTCCATCGATGCCTTCGTGGGTTTGGTCTTCCTCCGCGCTCTGGGCTTGACCGACGCCCGGCGGATCAACTCGACCAGACGTCGAATCGCGTCCTCGCGGTTCTGCTCCTGAGTGCGGAATTGTTTCGCTTCGATCAGCAGAATCCCATCGTGTGAAACCCGCTTCCCGCCAAGTTGAATCAAACGGACTCTGACCCCCTCGGCTAACGACGAATTCCCCACATCGAACCGCAACTGGACAGCGGTCGCCACCTTGTTCACATTCTGTCCGCCCGGCCCCGATGCGCGGATGTACTCAAAGCGCAGTTCGTTTTCGTTGAGGTTGATGCTTGGAGAAATTTCGATCATAAGACGAGTATAACCCCCTCCCGTCGGAGTTTACCCTGAGCCTATCGAAGGAGCCCCTCCCCCAAATCCTACGAACTTCAGTAGGATTTGGGGGAGGGGCGGGGTGGGGGTCAGAACATCAACGCGTTGACCTTGTCGATCATTTCGGGGACAGGTCGCAATTCTGCGTCGGTGAGGCGGTTGAGCGGTGCATCCACCAGATTGTAGGTTTCCGAAAGGGACGGCTTGTCGGTGGAGACGTAGATCAATCCCGTCGTCAGCCAGTTATTGCGTTGCGCCTCTTCGAGCGCGCGCAGGGCTTCGAAGCGGTTGGTGGGGTCGTAGCCCTTTTCGAGATTTTTGAGGATGACCGTCGAGCCGTCGTGCATTGCCACCTCGCGGACTTCCCCCGCTTCCATTTCGCGTTCGAGCACGATCTCGTTGCGCGGCGCGATGTAGGTGATGTCGTGGAGCGGTTCCTCGTGGTCCTTGCCCCAGGCGTACGAGTGGAACGCGTTATCCTGGTTGTTGAAGGTGACACACGGGCTGATGATATCGAGCACGGCGATGCCGTTGTGGGCGAAGGCGGCTTTGAGCAATTCCTTCACTTGCTTGGCATTTCCCGCAAACGACCGTGCGATGAACGTGGCGTTCGAGATCAACGCCTCCATGCAAATGTCGACCGGCATGTAGGGATTGGTGCCCTGTTTCTTGAGTTCGAGTCCGCGCTCGGCGGTGGCAGAGAACTGACCCTTGGTCAGCCCATACACGCCGTTGTTCTCCACGATGTACACCAGGTTCAGGTTGCGGCGCATCACGTGTTTGAACTGTCCCATGCCGATGCTGGCAGTGTCGCCGTCGCCGGAGACGCCCACGCCCTTGAGCGAGTGATCGCCGAACAACGCGCCGGTGGCGATGGACGGCATGCGTCCGTGCAGGCTGTTGAAGCCGAACGAACGGTTCATGAAATAGGTGGGGCTTTTGCTCGAACAACCGATACCGCTGAATTTCAGCACATTCTCGGGCAACACGCTCATTTCGTACATCGCCGCGATGATCTGGTTCGAGATCGAATTGTGCCCGCATCCCTGGCACAACGTTGTGGGGTTGCCGCGGTAATCGTTCTTCGTGAGGCCGACAAGATTCGTGTTTGCGGGCGCGCCCGCCATGGGTAGCGCAGACATTATTTCGCTCCTTTTTTTGTGCTCTTCTTGGTCGAAGATTTTTTCGCAGATGCTTTTTTCGCGACGGAAACTTTTTCCCCGGCCGTCGGTTTCGCGCCGTTCGAGTATTTCGCCAGGATACCTTCTCGAATCCATTTTGCGGACGCGGGCAAACCATCGCCGTAGGCAACGGAGATCAATCGGGTGGCGGCTTCGGGATTCGCCAAGCTCAACAGCTGGTGCAACTGCCCATCCCGGTTCATTTCCACGACGTAGATCTGGTCGTGCTCCCGGACGAATTCATCCACCTCGGCAGTGAACGGGAAGGCGCGCACGCGGAGGAAATCCGCTTTCAAGCCATGGTCGCGTGCCAGCTGGTCGCGCGCCTCGAGGATCGCCGATTCAGTCGACCCGTAGGCGATGATGCCGACCGTTGCGCCTTTGGCAGGGTGCAAAACCGGTTTTGGCAGGTAGTTCTTTGCGCTCTCGTATTTTTTCTTCAACCGCTCCATGTTGCGATGGAAGGTGGCGGAATCTTCGGAATATTTTGCGTATTCGTCGTGCCCGGTGCCGCGCGTGAAATATGAACTCAAGGCGTGTTTGTTGCCCGGCAGGGTGCGGTAGGGAATCCCATCGCCGTCCTTGTCCAGATACCGTCCCCAATTGCCTTTGATCTCCTCGAGGTCTTTTTCCCAAAGGATCTTGCCGCGGTCCATCGGCGTGCTGGGGTATTCGAACGGTTTGCTCATCCACTGGTTCATGCCCATATCGAGATCGGACAGCACAAACACCGGCGCCTGCAACCGTTCAGCGATATCGAACGACTGCCAGCCGAATTCAAAACATTCGAACACGTCGCCTGGCAATAGGACGATACTGTCGCTGTCACCGTGCCCCATGCCGATGGTGAAGGACAGGTCGGCTTGAGAAGTGCGCGTCGGGAGTCCAGTGGATGGACCGATGCGTTGCACATCCCAGATCACCACCGGCACTTCGGCGTAATACGCCAGCCCGGCGAATTCCGTCATCAGGCTCAAGCCGGGACCCGAGGTCGAGGTCATCGAGCGCAATCCGCTCCAACCTGCGCCAACCGCCATGCCGATCGCAGCAAGTTCATCTTCTGCTTGAACAACGGCGTAGGTGTGTTTTCCGTCCTCCCGTTTGCGGAGCATGGGCATGTAATCGTTGATCGCCTCCGCCAGCGAAGATGCCGGCGTGATCGGATACCACGCCACGAATTGTGTGCCTCCGAAGATGGAGCCAAGCGCGGCGGCGGTGTTGCCGTCCGCCATGATCATGCCCTCGGTCTTGTCCATCGGCTCAAGGTGGAACGGGTCTTTCTTTTCGAGGTTTGCCTTTGCCCATGCCATGCCGGCATTCACGGCATTGAAGTTCATATCGATCGGTTTTTGCTTGCCCTTGAAATGGAAGGTCAATGCCGCACGGATCTTCTCGATGTCAATGCCGATCATGTGCGCCAGCACGCCTACGTACACCATATTCCCGACCAGGTCGCGGAAATCAGCGGGGACATTCGGGTCTTTTTTCACCAGTTCCTTGACCGGCATCGGGTAGACGGCAATATCCGCGCGGGTGATGGGCAGGCGGATATCGTCGGCGTAGTAAAAGGCTCCGCCCGGCGCGACAGAAGCAAGGTCGCGAGTGAACGAGTCGGGGTTGATGGCGATGACGATATCCTGCTCGTCGCGCCGCCCGAGATAGCCATCCTTGCTGGCGCGAATCGAGTACCAGGTGGGGAGTCCCTGAATGTTGGAGGGGAAGAGATTCTTACCCGAGACCGGGATGCCCATCTTGAAGATCGCCCGCAGGATGGTATTGTTGGCGGTGGAACTGCCGGAGCCGTTCTTCGTGCCGACAATGATGGAAAAATCGTTTACAACTTTGTTCATAGGTACCTCGTGTTACGGTCTGTGATACAAAAGGTCGGTGTGGGCGACGAGCGCCTCATGACCAGCCTTATGGTTTCCGTTTGAAATGGACTCGACCATGGTCTGGTGGTATTGCCAGACCTCCTGTAAATAATCCAATCCCCCGGCAAAGACATTCAACCCCACCGCTTCATAGGCATCCCAATACGCTTCCAGCACGCCGGTGACGAATGGGTTGTCGAGGCGGCTATAGATCAACAAGTGCAGAGCCCGGTGTTCCTCATGGGGAACCTGCACCGGTGTACGACTTAATTTTTCCTGCGCCCGCGTGATCAGGTTTTGTAATTCGGTCTTATCGTCGTCGGTTAATTTTTTGACCGCTTCGAACCAGAACCCCGCTTCAACCTGGTTTCGCAATTCGGAATATTTTCGGAAGTACTCATCGTTGAGCGCCAAGGCATACCCAAGGCTCTGACGGATCGCCGGCGTGAACGAAAAATTTAGACGACGCGTCTTTCCCCGCCCCGGCTTGACTTCCACCAACCCCAGCGCGCGTGCCACCTCAAGTTGTTCCCGCAGTGAGGCAATACTCACCCCCAACTCCTGGCTTAACTCGTTGAGTGTGGGGAGTCCCTTGTCGGTATCCTCGTGCGCGGCGAGGTATTTTAGGAATTCTGAAATGTTTGGGGATACACGTTCTCGAATTATCATATTAATCTGATTAATTCGAGTATAAAATGAATTTACCCGCTAGTCAAGAGGTCTGATGAACTTTTTCCAATCCGTCATTTTATGGCGGATTGGGGGTGTCGGTATCCGCAGGTGGAGGAGGTTCCGGGGTATCGGTAGGCGGTTCGGGGACCGGTGTTTCGGTAGGCGCTTCCGTTGATATGGCGGTTCCAGTTACAGTAACGATCACGACAGCGGTGTTGGTAGGTCTTGGCGTTCGTGTGGATGTCGGCAAAATGACCGTCGGCGGGTTCTCGACTTTTATCGTAGCAGTCCGGGTCGGGTTGATGATGACTCGAGTTGCTGTGCTGGTTGCTGTCGGAGAGGACGTCCAGGTTGGGCTGGGGGTGAACGTATCGGTCGGCGTTCCGGTCGCGACCAATTTAGCGAACGCTTCTGCAGTTTGCGCCGCGGCGGTGTTCAAATTGGAAAATGCCAGGTTGGGAATATCACGCGCTTCGATCACGATGGGTGTCGGAAGGTTTGGGTCAGAAAGGGCAATGGCGGAGGTGGCGCAGAACATGCTAAACCCCAACATGCTGGCGGCAAAGATCCATAAAAGCCCGGCGTAGTCCCTCGGGCGGCTGGCTAACGCGATATCTTCCGGTCTCTCGTCCACGGCAAAATTATCTCATACCTTGATCGAAAATTCCATTGAACGATCGGGAGACGATCGTGAGCGCTTGCTCCGGCGTTTCCGGTTCGATCAAAACGGTATCCGTGAAACCGAATTGGAACCCCAGCTCCCGGTTCAGGGTTCGAACTCCGCCCTCCGCCGTGGGAGGATGGTAATTGACAATGACCTTGCCCCACCGGATCAACTGGTGCAACTTCTCGTATGCCTGCCCGTTCGAGAGTTCGCGGGCTTGGGCAAACCAGCGGGAACTGACAATGATCACATCGGGGAAATCTGTTTTGTTGTGTTCGTTGACGTCCACCAGGTCAACGTAGCGCGGAATGATTTCGGTGGCGTAACCCTGCTGAAGGAAGGTATTCTCGGCTCGAAGAAATTCGCTTTGTTCTGATTCGGAGATGAATAGTTTGATCTTCGCGCAATAACTTTGCATCAACTCGGCCGACTCGTAATCCAGGTCGTCGCGGACCAGGTTCAACTCAAGGGGTTGTTTCTTCGGAACGGGGAAAAGCAATTCCATTTCGCGCACGTTGAGGACCTGTCCGTCAGTGGGGTAACACGATTTTACGCGCCCAAAGATCGCCGATGGACGCCTTTCGACCGTTCGTGCCAACGGCAGCGAGCAGAAATATCCGGGCGCGACCCATCCGGGAGTTGGGCTGGGAATGAGTAAGCGAGTGAAATTGCGTTGGGCAAGCAGGACGTCGCCCAGCTTAATATCCGCAATTCTGTCGTAGCCGCGGGGCGACTTGGGGTTTGGGTTGTCGTTTCCGCCTGAGGTGTCAACTTGACCGGGTTCCACAGGCGTATTTCCGCCAACCCAATGCACCTTTCGGGGTGAACCTTTGCCCGATGAGGCAGCGAAGGGCGGTAACAGCGATCGCTCGAGCGAAATTGCCAGCGCCATTTGGCAAGCATACAACGGTTGTACCCGCCTTGCAAGCCCCCGTTTTGGGGTTTATGCGGAATAGATTTTCGAACGGATCGCTGGCTTAGAAATGATCGCCTCTAAAACCCCTCCGCCGATGGCGAGCGATTTATCGGAAACGAGAAAACACGCATCGGTATCATCGCGTACATCTACGTCACCGATCTTCAACCCGCGAGTGACATGCAATCCAGAGCGTAACAAACCTCGCAAAACGCCCCCGAATGGACTCGTCACTGCCTGCTCGTTGATCATCGCAATGACATCGCCTTCATCGCAATGCTCCCCGATTTTCTTGTCCCCCGTGAGAATGCCGTCCACTGGAGCGCGAAGCACCCGGCGCGGGTCGCCCTCCGGGGTTCCTGAATCCGGCTGGGTTGTCCCCTGCCAGTACACGCGCCCAAGTGCGTGACTGCGCCGGGTTTCGATCACGGCGTGGCAATCGCTCCCCGCCGTGAAACCAGGTCCAAGTCCGATATGAAGCGGGACGGGGATTGGCAAGGGGGAAGGCGTCGTCTTAAGAAGTCGTGCATCCACTACAACGGCGAATCGGATGACTTGAAGAATTCCCGCATTTGGGTCAACCATCACAGGGATGCAATCCGCTTCCTCCCACCCTTCGAGTTGATTCACCTCCACCAGCCTCGACTCGACCCCCTCGACACTGTGCCTGCCTTCGTAGACCGCCTCTGAAAACGAAACCGCCCGGCGCACTGCCAGCGGTTGCGCAAGTTCCGTGATCGCAACGTGGATACCTGCCCTATGCAGGCGTAATGCGACTCCACTGGCAAGGTCGCCCCCGCCGCGGATCAAGACCGCCCTATCGCCGCGCATCGGAAGGTTGCGTCCCTGCAAGTTGATCGGGTGATTCGCCGGCTTTCAACGTCTGTTCGCGGAGCATGTGACTGAAGGAATACAGCAGGAGGTAAACAAAGAGAAAGAAGATTGCATACAACAGGGTGAATGCAGCGAGACGGCGGCTCGGGTCGATGACCAGCCCGAGAATCTCCATGGCGGTCTCGGCTGGGTTTTGCAGAATATCCCACGAGTTCAGGCGGACAAATCGTCCGATATAAATTCCAAAACTGCTCAGGGCGGAAATCGCAAACACGAATACCCAACCGACGAAACGCCCGAACGCGCGGAGGACGATATCCTGCATCAGGTACAGCGAGACGATGCCGAGCAGCATCGCCGTCCATGAACACCAGACGACGATGATCACATCGTACCAAAGCGGCGCGCCAAATGACCCGCGCGCCAGGTCTTGCAGGTCGGTGAGCATGTACGGCGCGTTTGGATAAAAGATCAACCAGAGGAAAGCTACGAATGGAATCAGGATGTACAACGTGATGCGCCTCCACGAGAACGCGTGGGCGATGTACGAAAGGATGAACGGAATCCATGCCAGGAAGAGATTCCAGATCAGGTCAATGCGGCGGCCCGAGTCGGTGTATGCCACGCGCGCGCCGACCAGCGCGATGCACATGGCGCACGCCACATTGAGCAGGGTGAACACCGCCAGGTTGTAGCGGTTGCGGATGAGGAAGTTGCGAATTCGAGCGGTCAAGTTTTTCACGGTTACCGTTGCTGGTTCTCTGCGGCAAACCAGATCATGTCGATATCGCCCGGCGAGTGACCGAGGCTGGTGAGGATCGCCGCCGCTTCGGTTTTGTGTTGCGTGCCGTGGTTGACCACATGCGCCATTGCCTGCCACAGGATTCGCGTGTATGGCTTGCCCTCCGTGGAGGTGTAACTGAACGAGCTGTACAGCCGCTCTTCGGTAAGTTGTGCGACGAAAGCCATGAGCTGGCTTTCGTCTTCCTGCCAGCGCGTGCGGAGCGACTCGAAGGTTGGAAAATCCTCCGGCTTGAGGCGGACCGCCGGTGAGGTGCCTTCCCAACGGGCACGCCAGATCCACTCGGCGAAGAGCGCGTGGACGAGCGTCCCGCGCAGTCCTCCATGTGGGAAGTCCGCTGGCGCGAGGAATTGCTCCGGCGTGACATGTGCCGCGGCGTTCAGAATCTTCGCCGTTGACCATTGGTTGTATTGATAGAGAAATGAAATATCCTGCGTATTCATGAGGTTCGCTCCGGGGTTGACGGTCGCTCCAGCAACAGATGTCCAAATGTGTAGAGGGTGATGTACAAGAACAGGAAGAACAAGCCGAACAAGCTGGTGAAACCGATGGATTGCAGGCTGGGATCCTGGATGCTTTGAATTGTGTGCTGAGCCATGCCGCTGGGGTTGTAGAAGATGTCCCATGAATTCCAGCGGAGGAAGCGACCCACGTAGACGCCCACACTGCTCAGCCCGGCGACCAGCGCGACAAACCCCCAGCCCACCCAGCGTCCAAACTCGCGCCGGATGATCTCTTGCATGAGGAACAACGAGACCATGCCGAGCAACAAACCGGTGAAGGCGAACCAGATCAACAACATCACATCGTACCAAAGCGGTACATCATGCCAGTACGCCAGGTGTTGAAAATCGGTGAGGATGTACGGCGCGTTCGGGAAAAAGATCAACCAGAGAAAGGCGGCTACCGGAACGAACACATAAACCCAACGGCGCGAGAGGGTGATGGTGTATGTGAAATACGCGATGAGGAACGGAATCCAGGCGAGGAATAAATTCCAGATCAGGAAGGTGTAGTTGCCGCTTCCGCTGTACTCCACCCGCACGCGCCAGATGGCGACCGAGACGATGGTCGCCCCGGCGAGCAGGAAGAACATGGTCAGGCGATATTTGTTGTGCGAAAAATAGTCAATGAATCTTCGGATCATACGCGCCTCAGGAAGTTCAACAGGATGGGGTTGAATACGTCGGGTTTTTCGTACTGGGGGATGTGCCCGCAATCTTCGATAGTGACGAATTCCGCGGCGGGCACGGCGGCGCGAAGGATGTCGCTGTGCTCGAACGGCACAGTTTTATCCTTCCGCCCCCAAAACAGCAATACGGGCTTGTCCATGTTGCCGAGTTGCTTGTAGGTGTTCAAAAACGAACCCAGCATGCCGTTGCGGATCGTGGAGAGAATGGCGTGCATGAAACCCTTGTATTTCATCTGGACGCTGTACTTCGCCTGAAAAATCTTTACGAGCGCCGGGTCGAAAAAATCATCCGCGACACTTTTGACCATGAATTCGCTTCCGACCAGACTGAGACCCGCCTCTGCCAAAAACGGGATTTTCGCCGCTTTCAGCATCGGGGAGATGGCAATGGGTTTTGCGCCGGCGGGGTCGATCAGCACAAGTTTGTGAACCCGTTCCGGGTAGCGGACGGTAAACGCCGAGGCGATGGGTCCGCCCATCGAGAGGCTGACCAGATTGACTGGGGAGGTGATGCGCAGCGCATCCAGCAGGTCCAACAGTTGCCCGACGAAGAAGGCGATGTTGTAAGTCGCCTGTGGTCGGTCGGAGTATCCTCGCCCGAACAGGTCGTATCGTACGACGCGGAAGCCGGATTGTGACAGAAATTCAAAGGTCGGGTCGAAGATGAAATACGGGACGGAAAACCCATGCACCAAAACGACAATATCGCCGGGCTCGTTCCCGCCGATTTCGTAATGCGTAATTCCGTTGGGAAGAGTGATGAACGAGCCGCCGGCGGATTTGCGGGCGTCGGCGTTCATCTCCTGAGTTTCGTTGCGAACCGGGAAGATCATTTCGGCGGTTAAGATAATTTCCCCAGCGCCCTCAACACGCGTTCGGGTGTGTATGGGAATTCGTCGATCCAGACGCCGGTGGCATCGTGGATGGCGGCGGCAATGGCTGGCGCAACTGCGAGATATGGCAATTCGCCCACGCCGCGCGCGCCCCACGGACCGTTCGGGTCGGGCACTTCAAGGATGACCGATTCGACCTTTTCCGGAATATCCCAGATGGTGGGGATGAGGTACGTGCTGAACTGATCGGTGAGCACGCGCCCGTCTTTGGTTTTGTAATCTTCAAGGATGGCATAGCCCTGCGCCTGCACGACTGCGCCTTCGATCTGACCTTCGACCAGCGCGGGGTTGATCGGCTTGCCGAGATCGTCGGCGGAAACGAAGCGGATCACGCGCACGTGACCGGTCTCGGTGTCCACTTCCACTTCGGCGGCTTGCGCCACGAAGGCGTAGGCGAAGTTCGGGGTGGAGTGACCGGTGTCGTGGTCGAACTGGGTTGTGCGCGGGGCGAGATATTTAAACTCGCCAATGGAGGGGCGTTCCTCCGCGTTCCATTTTTTCAGGGCAATATCCGCCGCACCACGGATGGCATTACCCGCCATGAAAGTCATGCGCGAAGCGGAGACCGAACCGGAGTTGCCCATGGTTGCCGAGTCTGATGTGACCAGCCTCACCTTTTCAAAGGGAACGCTGATCGCTTCCGCCGCCATTTGCGCCATGACGGTATGCGTGCCTTGCCCGACTTCCGCGCCCGCGTGATGCAGGACAACCTGTTCGATCTCGCTCTTGCCGTGAATTTCGATCTTCGCCCAGCAGTTCTCCTGATAGCCAAATGAAAAACCGATGTTTTTGAACCCTGCCGCCAATCCCTTCCCACGTTTCAAGTGAGGTTTGCTGGCAGGCGCCAACGGTTCTTCCCATGCGATTCTTTCGCGCGCCGCCTCGATGCATTGAACCACGCTGACCGGGCTTGGCGAAGGCGTGCCCACGCCCATTTCGTCCCCGTCGCGCAGGGCATTCTTCAATCGAAATTCCACCGGGTCCATACCGAGTTTTTCGGCGAGTTTGTTCATTTGCATTTCAGCCATGAATAACGCCTGCGGCGCGCCAAAGCCACGGAAAGCCGCGCCGGGCACGTTGTTCGTGTACACCCCGTACACATCCGTTTTTACGTTGGGAATGAAATATGCTCCGGTGGATGTAATGGCGGAATTTCCCAAAACTTTATTGGAAGTGTACATGTACGCGCCGCCGTCGCCGATCAGCACGTTCTCGATGGCGGTCAATTTGCCGTCTTTTGTCGCGCCCCATTTCGCGCGGATGACCGTGGCATGACGCTTACCGTGACCGATCATCGATTCCTGCCGCGACCAGATGATGCGGACGGGCTTGCCGAGTTTCCATGCCGCGAGCGCCAGCACGATCTGCACCGACATATCTTCGCGCCCGCCGAACGCCCCGCCGATGGCTGGGTACACAATGCGGATTTTCTCGTTCGGCATGCCCAGCGCGTGCGCCACCTGATGCTGGTCTTCGTGCGTCCATTGACCGCCGCACTCGATGGTGATGAGTCCCGCGTCGTCAATGTACGCCAGTCCCGCTTCCGGCTGCAAGTACGCGTGCTCCTGCACCGGCGTGCGGTATTCGCTTTCGACGATAACATCCGACCTGGAGAACGCCTCCTCCACATTCCCCTTGCGGATCTTGTAATGCACGCAGATGTTCGAATCGCCGATGTGCTCGTGGACTCGCGTCGCCCCCGGCTTCATGGCTTCCTCCGCATCGGTCACGACGGGGAGGTCTTGATACTGCACCTCGATCAACTTCACGGCGGCGGCGGCTTCGGCTTCCGAGGTTGCCACCACAGCCGCGATCTGGTCGCCGACGAAGCGCGCGATATCCGTCCCCGGTTTCGAGGAACCAGGACCGCACAACACGGGCTGGTCCTGCCATTGCAAGCCGTATTCATTGACCGGCACATCTTTTGCCGTATACACCGCTACAACGCCCGGGGCAATTTCGGCATTGGACGTGTCAACCCGCAGGATGCGCGCATGCGGACGCCCGGCGAAGAGCATCTTCATGTGCAACATGCCCGGCATGGTGAGGTCGCCGGAATACGGCGACTCGCCGGTGACTTTCCCCCGCGCATCCACGCGGGGCAGGGATCGTCCGATGGACTGAATAACGCTCATACCTGAATCATCTTTTGTAGCGCTTGACCTTGACGCGCATCGGGGGCACATCCGTGGGACCGAATTCAGACGGACCCATAATTCGGTACAGATAACCGAAGAAGATCGCCATGAATCCGCCGATGACCACCGAAATGCCGAGGGCAAAAACCAGGTTGGCATATAAATTCGTCTGCGTCTGGAGCACGGCGAGGATGTAAGCAAGCCCGCTCAACTTCCACATCAGCGGATGGAATTGCGGCGTGCCGATCCACTCGGGCGGGAGGGGGAATCCCCGCTGGAGGGCAAGGTTGACGAGCAGGATCGCCGCTCCATACGAAATGACCGGCACGATGATCATGATCGCGCATCCCAGCCCCCGCATGATGGGGTGCACGGTGCGAATGCGCACCGTTTCTTTCTGTTTGACCTGGCTCGTGTACTTACCCATGTCGGACCTCCGTCTTGTTCCTCGCGTCGGCGATGGCTTGCACGATCTTGTAATAACCGGTACAGCGGCACAAGTTGCCGGTGATGGCTTGTTCGATCTCGAATTTTGTCGGGTTCGTTTTTTCGTTATACAGCATCGCCGCCGACATCACAAACCCGGGCGTGCAATACCCGCATTGCACCGCGCCGTGTTCGATGAACGCTTCCTGAACGGGGTGGAGCATCCCCTCTCCCTTCGGGAGAGGGGGACTCAGCCCTTCGATCGTCGTGATCTCCGCGCCGTGTGCGCGCGGCGCGGGGACGAGGCAGGACATCACGGCTTTGCCATCGAGGAACACGGTACATGCGCCGCACTCGCCTTCGGCGCACCCTTCCTTGGTGCCGGTCAAGCCGAGGTCTTCGCGCAAGAATCGCAACAGCGTTTTTTCGTGACCAGTTGTCACGGAATACTTTTTTTCGTTGACAGTCGTTTTGATGGGATTCGCTGGCGACTCGTGGATGGTCAATGGTCTATCGTCCATTGTCTGTGACGCCCACAACAACACCGCCTCCTCCGGCATTCCGGCTTGCTCCTCACCCTCGCGAATGGACCTCAACCCCCGCGCCGCGCACACGCGCACCATCTCGCGCCGGTACGCCGCACTCCCGCGGATGTCGTCGATCGGCTTGGAGGCGTTCATCGTCAGGCGCGCGGCTTCGGCGATGACATCGTCCGTCAATTTTTTTCCTTGAAGGAATCCTTCCGCTTCGGCGGCGTGGATGATCGTCGGCGCGACGGCTCCAAGCGTGATGGATGCCGAGGTGACGGAATCAGAATCAATGGTGAGAAGAAGCGCCACGTCGATGATGGAAATCGCTTGCGCGCGGCGAAGAGCCAATTTGATGAACGTCCCGCGTTGCGAGGTTTTCATGGCGGGGAAGGAAATATCCACCAGCATTTCACCGGGTTGCATCACCGTCTTGCGGACACCGGTGTAAAAATCCCTGAGCGCGATTTTGCGCGTACCGCTCACCGATTGCAACGTGACCGACGCGCCGAGCGCCATGAGCGGCGTGATCGTATCGTTGGCGGGCGAAGCGGTGATGAGGTTGCCCGCGACCGTGCCGCGATTGCGGATCTGCGGGGCGCCGACTTCCCATGCCGCGCGCGCCAGCGGATACCCCCGCTCGCGAATGAGCGATGACGCGACACAGTGATTATGCGTGACAAGCGGACCGAGATGGATTATGCCGTCTTCGTCGATTGTGATTTTGTCGAGGTGCGGGATGCGCGTCACGTCGATGATCGTGTCGATTCCCCTGCGGACGCCGCGCTCGAGTTCGAGGATTAAGTCGGTTCCGCCCGCAACGATGCGGGCGCGTTCCCCCTGATCGTTTAGAATTTGGAGTACTTCGTCAACGGAAGTTGCGTTGATGTAGGTGTGCCACATGTTGTTCGCCGCGTCATTGCGAGGAGGGCTTTGCCCGACGAAGCAATCTCCGTCACGGTGTTGGAGATTGCTTCGCCGCCTTCGGCGTCTCGCAATGACGGATGAATGTCAATTCGACCCGGTGACCACTTCGGCGCGCTTCTCGTACGTCTCCACCGCCAGCCGCGCCAGCGTGGCAAGGTTGCGAATCGCGGCGGGGAGCGCGGCATCGTCGCCGAGGGTTTGCTCCACGTTGTCGAGCGCGCGCCCGATCTGTTCGGCGAGATCGAAGAACGCGGCATCGAACCGGTAGATGGCTTCGAGTTCCTTTTCGTTGATCTTCACCGCATCGAACAGCCCGGAATAACCGCGCGGCGCCCGGCTGAGTTTGTCGATGAAGGTCTGCAGTTTGATCGCCGCTTTTTCCATATCGTCCACGAACTCAATCTTGCCCGCGCTCACAAGTTCGGTTTGCAATAACGAAGCGCGTTTGTGCTGTTCTTCGAAGCGCCGCGCCACCGTCTCGCGCAGGAGTTTATCCGCATCGCGGCGGTTTTGCCGCTCGATGTACCCGCCGAAACCGGGAATGAACGACAACAGTTTCTTGAACGGGTCTTGCATGCTGGTTACTTTCTGAAAAAAATCATCCATGGGTGCCTCCGTGAAGTGTATACGAGTCCGGGTGCGAGGAGTCGCACAAACCCATTATAATCAAGAAAAAATCATTCTGGAGATTCCCATGACCGCAAATATCCAAACCCTTCTGGGCGACAAAGCCGAAGCGCTTCTTGGCTTCAATTCGCCCAAGATCCCGAAAGAACGACTGCACCTGCCGGGTCCCGACTTTGTCGACCGCATCTTCGCCAGTTCGGACCGCAACAACCGCGTCCTTGGCAACCTCGCGTTGATCCACAACACGGGCCGCCTCGCAGGGACGGGGTACGTCTCGATCCTGCCCGTGGACCAGGGCATCGAACATTCGGGCGGCGCCAGTTTCGCCAAGAATCCCGACTATTTCGACCCGGAAAATATCGTCAAACTTGCCATCGAAGGCGGGTGCAATGCCGTCGCATCGACGTTCGGTGTGCTGGGGATCGTCGCCCGCAAGTACGCGCACAAAATTCCCTTCATTGTGAAGATCAACCACAACGAACTCATCACCTATCCCAACAACTTCGAACAGATTCTGTTCGGCACGGTCAAACAGGCGCACGAGATGGGGGCGGCGGCGATCGGCGCGACGATCTACTTCGGCTCGGACGATTCGCATCGCCAGATCATCGAAATCGCCCAAGCCTTTGCGTACGCCCACGAACTGGGCATGGGCACGGTCTTGTGGTGCTACCTGCGCAACAAGTCGTTCAAGCAGGACAAGGATTACCACGTCGCCGCGGATTTGACCGGGCAGGCAAACCACCTCGGCGTCACGATCGAGGCGGATATCATCAAGCAGAAACTCGCCGAAAATAACGGCGGCTTTTTGGCGTTGAACAGCGGCGATAGTTCGTACGGCAAATTGGATAAGCGCATGTACAGCGACCTTGCCAGCGATCATCCCATCGACCTGTGCCGTTACCAGGTTGCCAACTGCTACATGGGGCGCATCGGACTCATCAACAGCGGCGGCGCATCGGGCGAGAACGACTTTGCCGAAGCCGCGGCGACCGCCGTCATCAACAAGCGCGCCGGCGGCATGGGTCTCATCTCCGGGCGCAAAGCCTTCCAGCGTCCGCTGGGGGAGGGCGTGAAGTTGTTGAACACGATCCAGGATGTGTATTTGGATGAGGGGATTACGGTGGCGTGATTGGAAGGTAGTTAAAGGATGATTCGTCCCGAAGGCTTCAGCTAGCCTTCGGGACGCTTTCATTAATAGTCAGGGAAGGTAGCCTGTTCGTCGGAGTTTGGGCTACTCCTCATGATTATCAGTTGATTGCTTGTCTCGCTGGTGTCCTCACGATTGAGAAAAGTGTTGGGGAGGATAGTGGAAGGATTGCGCTTCTCGCGTAATGTACATATAATGCAGGTATCTGGATTGTAGTGGGGTATCAGAAAGTGCGGTGTCTCTTTCGGTGAATAGTTGGGTTGATTCGAGGAGGTTCCATGCAGAAAATCACAGTTACGTTGGAAACGGTCACTCCCTTGTTTTTGGGAGGCGCAGATGCACGCGGCGAACCTGAGTTACGCCCGCCGGCGTTTCGCGGGGCAATGAGGTATTGGCTGAGGGCGGCTTTGGGAAGTTCTCTTGGCGGCACAAATTCCCAAGAGTTGTACAAACGAGAGAGTAACGTTTTTGGTGGAGCAGCTAATGATGATGGTGGGATTGCGTCTGCTGTAAATGTCAGGTTGCTGCCGATTCTACTGAAGGAAAAACAACAATTTCCTCAAAAAATTTCTCCGAATACAGGTTATGGCTATTTATTCTGGTCGTTGGCTGAGAGTGGCGAAGGAGTTAACCATCTTGACCCAAAATGGTTCTACCCATCAGGCTCTAAATTTGAGATTTCCCTTTCGGCTAGGCAAACTTCGGGCTCAAATACTACCGGCGCATTCGAAAATGCCATTATTTCACTATGGTTGTTGGTTCGACTAGGGGGGATTGGATCTCGTTCACGCCGTTTGGCTGGTAGTTTGGATGCAATTAGCACACCAGAATCTGAATTAATCTTTCAAACAGAATCGAATAGCATTGCGGGAGTGGCAAAAGAATTGCGTGACGGTCTTCGATATATTGTGTCTACACTCGATTCTCCCCCGCTCTCCCAAGTTCCGGAGTACGACACAATTTCGCCGGCATACTGCCGCATATGGGTATTGGGGAAATGGGATTCAGCGCGGGAGGCGCAAGAGGATATTGGTTCGGCTTTGAAACGCGCCCGCCAGAACAAGGTGTTAAACAACACTCAAAGAGCGGTGTTTGGATTGCCAGCGAAAGACATTGATCTGGGAATGGAACGACGATCCTCTCCGCTGTGGCTGAAGCTATCATCCATGGATGGAGGAAAAAAGTACGTAGCCGTAGCTACGCTATTCAAATCGAAATTTTCACCGGACGATAAATCCGTGAGTTATTCCCATATAGAAAATTGGTTGGAAGATAAGACTGTTTTTCCTGACAGCCACGAGGTGGTCTATGCCTGACTCCCTCCTCCTCTTCACTTTCTCTCCCATTCAATCGTTCATAACCGAGGCGCGGCGGGCACAGGATTTGTTTGTGGGAAGCCGAATTCTTTCTAAGCTGGCTGAAGCGGCAGGCGAGGCAATCGGCAAGGATAACCTTGTGTATCCTGCCGCAAAACATCATGACTCGCCCAATATGCTGGTTGCTTATATTCCTAATGACGAGATCAAGCCTATTGTTGCCAAAATCAATGAGAGAATGGAAGATACATGGGGCAATTATGTTCGCAATGCACGCAAATCCATTGGAGACCTTGGCGTCCCCACGGACGTTACCTGGGACAAGATTTGGGAAGAACAGACCCAACCCTTTTGGCAGGTCTTTTGGGTAACCGCACGGATCGAAAATAATGATTACAAGGCTGCCTATATCAAGGCGCGTACAATGTTGGACGCGGTCAAGCGAAGCCGCCTGTTTGACGCAGGCGAAGCAGAAAGCGGACGCAAGGACAGCCTGAGCGGGAAGAGAGCGGCTCTGCACACCAAAGAGTACCCCGATGCCAGAAAATATTGGGCACACGTAACCGATCCCGTGACCACCAAAATCAACGCAAGTAAAGTGCGCCCATTCGGTAAGGAAATGCTCGATGCCATTGGCGCGGTCAAGCGGTTTTCTGTGAAGGAGCCGTTCCTTTCCACGAGTAGTATTGCAGCGGCAGAATATCTTGACCGCGTGAAGGCAAATGCACCCAAAGCGCTGGAGGGTTATCGAAACACACTTCGAGAACAATTTTCAGGAGACAACAAGATATTTGAGCCGCGAGATAAATCAGATCCCGATTGGCCTTTTGATGGCGACCTGCTTTACATGGAAACGCTTACGCCGAACCGGTTAAAAGATGATTACGGAGTGCAGGCGGACAAAGCCAAACTTGACGGTTGCCGCAAGAAGCTGGATGAAATCTATCGCGCCTCACTTTTGGCGAAGCCGAAAGTGAAGCTTGGCGAACCTCCGAAGTATTATGCCATCCTTAAGTTGGATGGCGATGATATGAGGAAGCATATTGACGACCTGCTCGACGGTAACGACCCGAAAACCGCGCACGAAAACTTCAGCAAGAGCATCGGAAATTTTTCAAATCTTGCGCCTTCCATCATTACCCGCGAATTTCTCATTTACAACGGAGGTGACGACGTGTTGTGCGCCCTCCCGCTTGTTTATGCCATCCCTATTGCTCAAAAGCTAGCAGAAACTTTCAAGGAAATGACAGGGAATACCGCCTCGGCTGGAATTGCCATTGTGCATCACCAATCTCCGTTGGATGCTGCGCTGGATGCCGCCCGTGAGGCAGAGCATGGAGCAAAACGAATGAATGGCAAGAACGCGCTTTGTGTACACGCCCTCAAGCGCAGTGGCGAGACTTTAAAAGTCCTCAGTGGATGGGATGGCGTAAAAGGGAATTTCAATGCGTTGGTGAGCATGTTCAAAGCAGACGAACTTTCCTCACGATTTGCCTATGATACAAAACAGTCGGCGTATGCGATTCCCGCAGGCGGCGAGATGTGGCAGGCGGAACTTAAGCGGCTGATTGGTCGCCATCGCGACGACAAGACGGGACCCAACCCTGCGGCATTAAGCGAGCAATTGAATCTCTGGACAAAGGCGCTCCCGGCTCACTCTACGGTGGAGTTGTCAGATTGGTTGATCCTGGCGCGCTTCATTGCACAAGGAGGTGGAGAGTGAGAATTTTCATTGAACCTGAGGATGTATGGTTGTTCCGGGACGGTAAACCATTCGACGCAGGTAGTGACCATCGCGCCCGAAGTTTATTTCCTCCCTACCCCAACGTGATGCAGGGGATTCTCCGCTCGCATCAACTCATCGTAAACAATATTTGGTTGGATAACAGGCAGAATAGAGAGCAAATCGAGGGTTTGATTGGGACGGCTACTTCGTATAAAGATTTCAAGATGCGCGGACCCTTTGCTGCAAAATATGACGGCACAAACCTTACCATGTATTTTCCCCTCCCAGAGGATGCAACCCCATGTTCAAGCGAGGAGGTGAAATCTTTGCCACCGCAAACCCGCGAAGAAGGCATATCTACCAGTCACGAAAGGATGATTCTTCCTCGCCTCTGTTTCGCCAATGATTTTGAAGCAGGAAAGCAGGAGTATGGAAACTGGCTCACCTTCGATGAACTTAATTTATGCTTGCAAGGCGGCGCGGTCAAACCTCGTCATGACGGCGAATTGTTCGAACGGGAAAGCAGGTTTGGGATCGAGATCGAAGCGAACCGGGCGCGGGTTACCAAAGAAGGTCAGTTGTACCAACCGGAGTTCATCCGCCCTTGCCCGGAGGTCGGCTTATACGTCGAGTTCGATTTTAAGGGCAATGGTTGGGCAGAGGAGCAAGGTCACTTGCGCATGGCGGGCGAGGGGCGCGGCGGGCGGTATCGAAGCCTGAAAGGATCGGATTGGCCCGTCCCGGCAAATCCACTGCCGAAATTGTTCAAAGTATATTTTGCTTCGCCTGCGTACTTCTCGAAAGGATGGCAACCTGAAACGTGGGAAACCTTCTTTGACGGCAAAGTAAATTTAGAGGCGGTTGCCGTAAAGGGGTTCGACACCATTGGCGGATATGACCTTGCCAAAAACCAGCAAAAAGCCGCGTATCGCTTTGTGCCGGCAGGCAGTGTCTACTATTTTTCGAGTGACGGCAAGGCGAAATTGAAAAATGGGTTGATACAAAACGCGGTCACTGAATCATTCCCAGACCACGACGATATCGCCAGGATCGGGTTCGGACAAGTCATCATCACCGAATGGAAGGAGAATTAATATGTTTGTCGAAAAACGGTTTCTGTTTTTGTATGTGGATACTCCCTTGCATGCCGGAAGCGGCCGCGGTCTGGGAGCGGTGGATCTGCCGCTCCAGCGCGAACGCGTGACCGGTTACCCGATGGTGCAGGCAACCGGGTTGAAGGGACGCCTGCGTGATGCCTATCGGACACATCATAACTTCCTCGACGATGCTGATGAGGTGACCCGATTGTTCGGCAAAGCTGGCGAAGCGGGCGAAAGCCATGCCGGCGCGATAGCGCCCGGCGACGCGCGCCTGCTGTTGTTCCCCGTGCGTTCATTGGCAGGCGTTTTTGCATGGGCAACGAGTAAGCATGCCTTATCGAATTTTCGCCGGAGCGCCGAACTGGCTGGGCTTGCCCTCGGTAATTTTCCCGATCTAAAAGGACTGGACATTGGCAAGGCGGATGCGTGGATATGCAAACCCGGCGCTGACGGAAAGCCTGCAACAGACCTGACGGCAGGCTCAAGCGTTGTGCTGGAAGAATTTAGCTTTGCTCCTCAACCGAACGAGATCGTCAACACAATCGGCGGGTGGCTCGCGGCGAATGCGCTCCCGGCAACCTACACGTATTGGCGCGATGCTCTGCCAAAGAAACTTTGTATTTTGCACGAGGATGCCTTTCGAGATTTTTGCATGCACGCGACCGAAGTGCAGACCCATATCCGAATTGACCCCAACACCAAAACGGTGCAGGGCAGCGCGCTTTGGACAGAAGAATCCCTGCCGATGGACACCTTGCTATATGCGCCGATCATGGCAAGCGGGGCGCGAACCAGCAATGACGATAAGAATGGGATAGATAAGGCGCAGGAGATGCTCAAGAAGATCGCCGACCTCGGTTTGGACCACATGCAACTCGGCGGCGACGAGACGACCGGGCAAGGCTGGATTTCGGTGCGCTGGTGGGGAGGTGTGATATGACCAGCCCGCAACAAACCATCGAGCAAGAACGCGCCGCTCATGCGTGGGATGCCATACAGGCTGACGTAAAAAACAAAGAAATCGAGAAAGCGTATAAACCGCTTGCGGCGGGAAGCCCGGCAGATATTCAGATCAACGGGCTTGGGCAGACACTGGCGTTTTGGCTTGCCAAAGCCAATAGTAAGAAGCCCAAGCCTCAATATAGCGCTCTCTACAAACATGTTTCGGAGTGGGTGGCAAAGCGGTTGAAAAAAGAGGGAATTGAAATCCCAAATAACGACCTGCTTAACTGGGTGATCTCGACCGCCACCACCGATCAATACCGCCGCGCCGCCGCAGAAGCCAGCGCATACCTGCTCTGGCTGAAACGTTTTGCCGAGGGATACCTCGAAGGCGAATTGCACGAGCGAGGCGAATGATGAAGATTCCAATCCCTAAAACAAGTGTCGAGGCATGGGAAAGTTTTCGCAAAAGCACGACGAAGCCCAAAAACATCGGGCTGATCTTCGACCGGTTTGTTCCTCAAGATTGGGTCGCGGATGCCGCGAAGGATGCCAAGAAGACCGCGCTCGAACAAATCATCCAATATAAAGACAATCGGAGCGGAAAAAATATTCCGCACCCGGTGGATGAGGCGCTGTTGACCGCATGGATTGCGCGTTGGACGGAAACGGCTCAACATGCGCACGCCAAACCATTTATCCTTTCAACCGAGTGGCGGTTTGTTACGGGATTGGGGCGCAAGGGACCGCTGGAGACCGGGTTCGCTTTTCATCGGTACGGTTTCCCGATCCTGCCGGGGAGTAGTGTGAAAGGTGTGGCGCGGGCATATGCTCTTACGTGGTTAAACGACCAAATCGTGAAAAATGAACAACTCGATGTAAGCGATTTGCCAACCTTGTTTGAAATTCTCGAAGAAGAGAGCAATGAAAAATTCGAGGAGAAATTTGCGGAAGCCTATAAAAACACCAATCCCGATGTTGGGCGAAACCTGCGCATGATTTTTGGAACAAAGGCGAATGCCGGGAAGGCAATCTTTTTCGACGCCATCCCAGCAGCGACTCCAAAGTTAAAGCTGGATATTGTCAACCCTCACTTTCCCGATTACTACCGCGAAGGAAAAGCGCCGACCAATTGGCAAAGCCCGATCCCCTCGTATTTTCTGACGGTCGCGCCTGAACAATCGTTTTGGTTTGCCGTAGGTTGGCGCGGACAATTCGATGACAGCGCAATGAAGCACCTTGATATGGCGCTCCGGACTCTCAAAAGTGGGCTTCAACATCTCGGCGCGGGCGCGAAGACCAGCGCGGGGTATGGATATTTCCGTACAGAGCCAAAATAGGAGAAAACCATGCAAGCGCTCAATGATTTCTTCAATCAATCATTCTTTGTGATTTTCGGGGGCGTGTCCACGGTGTTGACATTGCTTGCCGCGCTCTATGCGGTCTACCTCGTATTAAAGGGAGTGATACCCGTCTGGTTCCGCTTGGGGATGGGGCTTTCGAGGCGGAAGATCGCCGTCTTTGCCGAGAACGAGTTCGACGATCTCAAAGGCATGCTGGAAGATTCAGGGTTGTTCCAACGGGGCAACATCTTGAAGGTGGAGAAGAACGCCATCCGAAAAGCGGAAGGAACCACGCTCTTTCTGGTACATTGGAAGAGTTTTGAAAGCGAGCTCGAAAAAATCCTTGCCATGAAAAAGAATTCGACCGCGTTGATCGTGTACGCGCCCCAGAGCGAAGGATTCATCGAGAAGGCGAGCATGGAGCGGATAAATAACGAGCGGAATTCCATCGTGGTAAACCTGCGCGGACGCCTGTTGAACGATGTTCTGGTGAGTATGATCACCACCGGATATAAAAAATAACCTCATGCTCCTCTCCGCCGTGATTCACTTGAAAGCGCTTGAAAAAGCCAACCTGCCCCAGCATTTGGGGAGCGCGATTCGGGCGGAGTTTTTGGGTTGGGTGCAGGGCGTGGATCAGCAAGCCGCGCATGACCTGCACGCGGGCGACGATCTGCGCCCGTATACGATTTCGGATTTGCACGGCACGTTCAAGGCGCAGGATGGGTACTATCAGGTTCAAAAGGGGGAGAGCGCGTGGTTCCGCGTGACGTGCCTGCGAGCGAGGGAAAGTATGCTGTTGTTGAATACGCTGTTGCCTCGCTTGAAAGGCAGGAAATTCTCGCTACAGGGAGGCAAGTTCGAGGTGGGCGAAGAGGCGGTGGTGGGGGGGCATCCGTGGGCAAAGGTGGAGTCGGCGCAGGTGTTGTATGAACGGTATTTCGAGGGCGAGCGGGAGGCGCCGGATGGGCTCGAGATCGAGTTCAGCGCGCCGACGTCGTTTGCGGTGAGGAATACCCAATCCGATCTGCCGCTTCCGATTCCCGAATTGGTGTTCGATTCGTGGCTGAGGCGTTGGAACAAGTTTGCAGGTGTTGCGTTGCCGCGCAAGGCGGTTTCGATGCGCGAGGCGAAACTGGCGCTCAGCCAGTATGAGGACCTAAAAACCCACCCTGTGCAATTGCCGGACGAGTTGCTGGTCGGCTTTACGGGCAAGTGCCGTTTTCGGGTGTTGGCGAAGAAGGACGCGTATTGGACGCGGCTGTGCAACCTGCTTGCCGATTTTTCGTTTTATTGCGGCACAGGCGCGAAGACGGCGGTCGGGCTGGGGCAGACGAAACGCCTGTGATGTTTGGTCGTTCGCACGTTAACAACTGAATATTTCATTTGAATTGCTTCTCGTCATTCAACCACCCTGGCGAGGCAGGCACCCTCTCCAAATACGACTGTTGAAATTAAATCCGCATACAGAATATCCATGTCGTATTTGGGGAGGGCTGGGGTGGGGTCGCACTATGCGGTGCTCGCAATACGGCTCTTTTCAGCGGTAACTGATGGGCAACCTCTGGCAGAATTTGGTGATCTCAAGAAGAAACTTGCCAGCCCTGACAGGCAAAAAACGAGCATCTACGCTTACGAGAATGGACTATGCGATGCTCGGAAAGGAGAAAATGAAGGTGAAATGCCCGATTTCATGAAGAAAATCAAGCCAAACCTTAATTTTCTTCTGGGTAGAGAACAAATTTGAAACTTTAGCAAGGGTACGAAATAAAATATCCCTCATCGAGGGACTGAAACGCATGGTGGTCGGCGTAGCCAACGACTGCGCGAGGGCGGGTACGAAATAAAATATCCCTCATCGAGGGACTGAAACTCAATCGGCGAGAGACCGGGCATCGTCAACGTGTTGTACAACCGGGTACGAAATAAAATATCCCTCATCGAGGGACTGAAACCCGGCAGATTGACGTATTGATACGTTTTTTCTCCTGTAAGAAATAAACAATCCCTCATCGAGGGACTGAAACTTCATTGTGATAGTCTCGCGTCAACTTGGTGTAGCCTTCGTAAGAAATAAACAATCCCTCATCGAGGGACTGAAACCACGATCACCCCTGCAAGATACATCGGCACGAACAGTAAGAAATAAACAATCCCTCATCGAGGGACTGAAACACGAGGGCGTAACACTGCCAACATTCGCGCCGATAGGATAGTAAGAAATAAACAATCCCTCATCGAGGGACTGAAACGACGTAACCACCGGCCGGTCGAAATGCGTAATCTTGTAAGAAATAAACAATCCCTCATCGAGGGACTGAAACCAGTCCACGTGGCGGTGTCACCGGAGATGTCCCAGTAAGTAAGAAATAAACAATCCCTCATCGAGGGACTGAAACGCAGATTAACACTACGGTCAAAACACGCGTAATGTTAGTGGTGTAAGAAATAAACAATCCCTCATCGAGGGACTGAAACTCATCGATGGTCTTGCCGGCATAGTGCACTACAAGTTTGACTCCGTAAGAAATAAACAATCCCTCATCGAGGGACTGAAACCCTGGGCGATGAAGCGGTTAATTTGTTCTGCGTTGCGTAAGAAATAAACAATCCCTCATCGAGGGACTGAAACACGTGTGGGCATCATGAACTCCTTTGAGAGTGAATTGTAAGAAATAAACAATCCCTCATCGAGGGACTGAAACTCAGATCACTGTCCATGGTGGCAACATGACCGTCCATTGTAAGAAATAAACAATCCCTCATCGAGGGACTGAAACGCCAGTCAGGTAGGGTGATGTCAAACATATTAACAAAGTAAGAAATAAACAATCCCTCATCGAGGGACTGAAACACACTAGTGCTCTTACGCTGTATTGACCGCTTTTGAGGTAAGAAATAAACAATCCCTCATCGAGGGACTGAAACACGCCTCCAGGCTGTTGAGCGATCTCTGCCCAGAAGTTCATGTGGTAAGAAATAAACAATCCCTCATCGAGGGACTGAAACCCACTTGCAAGCAAATAGGTTATGGTGACGCTTGCATTCGTAAGAAATAAACAATCCCTCATCGAGGGACTGAAACAATCCCGTGACATAGGCAACAGTCGCCGCGCTTACAGTAAGAAATAAACAATCCCTCACAGAGGGACTGAAACTCAATCGTGCCTGTTCGCTGAGCGTTGGCGGTGTAGGTTAGTAAGAAATAAACAATCCCTCACAGAGGGACTGAAACGGGACTTGACGAGGATAGTCCCAGGGTCGCGAAGCGTACGAAATAAAATATCCCTCACCGAGGGACTGAAACCGAGGTCAACGACAGGGACGAACACGCCGTCTTTTTCGTAGTACGAAATAAAATATCCCTCATCGAGGGACTGCCCCGCCGCCCATGCGGTCGGGGTGGGCGATGGGCGCGAAAGGATGCGCCCTCGCCCGAAAACTTTGTCCTCAAATTCGTGTGAGTAAGCAATATGCGATCCCTCATTCGCCCCTTACAGGGCTGCTTCGCGAAGGGACTGAAATGCATTTGCCCATGTGCCGGGGATCGATTCTTCGATCCTTTAGAAATAAACATTCCCTTATCAACACCCTGAGGAGTGTGGCGCGAAGGGACCGAAAAAATAAAGACCCCGCAAGTCTATGAGACCTGTGGGGTCTTTGCTCGTAAGCACTTCAACCGCGCGGAAAACCTCGGTGCGTTAATCCACACAAAGATCGTCGAGTGCGGGGTCTCGGAAGATCGCCTCGCTGCCTATTTCTTCCACAATTCCATCCAACGAAACGCGCACATCAACCGTAGACGTCCAGTGCGGACCACAACCGTAGAATTGATCGTAAAATAAATGGACGAGGTAACCGTCCGCTTCGGGGGTGACGTACGTGTCCTCGAGCGTGTCCACTTCATATTCGTACCCCTCGAAATATTCGAGACCGTAATACGCAGAGAGATTTCCAACCGCCAGCGCGTAACTCAGGGCTTCTTCGGGGGATTCGACGGGTGAATATGCCTCGCGAAAATCATCCTCTGTCTTGAGCAGGATGAACTCCCCGTCTCGCTGAATGACATAGCGGACATAGCTCCCAAACAACCCGCCCGTGTAGTAGAAATATTGCCCGCCATCGATTTCAGCCTGTAATTCTTCCGAATGTCCGCTGGAGTCATTGTAAATCGCGCAGATGGCGATGGGGTAGGCAGGCTCCAGCCCGCCGAGCAGGTTCGATGGCGCTTGGATTTCGTCACAGCCCAGGTTGGAGGGGACCTCGCCGCTCAAGGCATCAAAGGAAACGGTCAGATTCGGCGCGGGATGATTGATGAACTCTGGTTTTGATGAACAACTCGAAAGTAACCAGGAAAGTCCCATGAGGAGCCAGAGGGATTTATTCATGTTCATTTTTCACGCTCTATTTCTCCGTCTTGGTTTAGAATCGAACAATCAGGAAAAAGTAGTGACGACTTCAGTCGTCGGCTATAAAGCGACTAAAGTCGCTACTACGAAACACTTTCTTGAAGAAATGAAAATCTACAACGGCATTATAGCACTGCGATTGGAGGTTTCCTTATGCCCGCCTCAGACCAGGGCATCACCAACGACCGCTACACCCTCATCCCGCGCACAGCGATCTTTTTACGGCGCGGGGATTCGTACCTGCTCCTCAAAGGCGCGCCGACGAAGCGGCTGTGGGCGAACAAATACAACGGTCTTGGGGGTCACGTGGAGCGCGGCGAGGATGTGCTGTCCGCAGCGAGGCGGGAATTGCTCGAAGAGACCGGCTTGACCTCGGATCTGAGGTTGTGCGGTACGGTCATCGTCGATGCGGGGGATACCGGCGTGTGTTTATTTGTTTTCTGCGGGGAGGTTTTGTCCGGGGAATTGAAGCCATCGGAGGAAGGGCTGGCGGAGTGGATTGAATTTGAGCGAATTGGGGAATTGCCGGTGGTGGAAGACCTGCCGGTGCTGTTGGCAAAGGTCCACGGCATGAAGCGCGGCGACCCGCCGTTTCATGGCAGGTCGCGCTATGACGAAGGGGGAAGATTGCGCCTGACCTTCGCCGATTAATCCTTGGTGACGAGACCCGCGCCTTCGATGTCGTTCACGTCTTTGAACATGATCAACAGCATATACTGCACCGCGCCGAAGAGAGCCATCATGGCATAGGCGGGCAAATGCTCGTCGATGGGCACCAGCGCCGCCCACACGGTTTTGACGATCTGCACCGGCTCGAGGATGATCTCCCACGTATACAGGAATCCGTTCCCCAGCGGGATCGTGGAAAGTAATTCCCGCCCCATGTAAAAACCGAGGCAACTGAGAGCGACGGTGCCGAAAATGGCGGTGTGGGCGAATTTGCGCCCGTATCTTTTTTTGAAAACCCCGAACATGACCTTCAACGAGACCAGCCCGTAAAAGACCGAGAGCATCGCGATCGAAAAGATAATGAGCGTGTCATACACGAGCAGGGTCTTGATGGATTTATCCAGCGGTTCCTGCGAGTTGTGGATCAGGTCGCTGATCATGTACGGCGCGTTCGGGTAAAACAACACCCATACCGCCGTGGCGACCCAGAAGATTCCCTTGTGCAGTCGTGATTCATACTTTTCGATCAGGAAGGCGCTCACCAGCGCCGGGAGCGAGCCGATGAAAAGGTTGGAAAACAGGAAATTGAAGGTGGAATCGCCGACAGCAACATTCCTGAGTCCCAGGATCAACAGGTTTATCACGGTCAGCGCGATGGCGATGCGGATGTAATTGGGGGTTGGCTTGTTCATGGCAGGAATTGTCGGACATTGTACCCCCTTATTCAGGTTAACCTGAATTACATTACAACGTGTCACCCTCCCGAAGGACATCGGGACGATGTGAGCGGTAGCGAAGGGTCTCGGATTTTATCGTAGAGATGCTTCGCCTCGCTCAGCATGACACATCGAAAAATTAATCAATCAAGGTGAAACGGAATAGTTTTGTTGTTGGGAAGGTATCAAACGCGCAGTGAGATGGTGAACAGGCTTCCGCGCCCCGGCGTGCTGTCTACGGTGAGTTTGCCGCGATGTTGTTCGATCACCTGTTTGGTGATCGCCAGCCCCAGCCCGATGCCCCCGAAGAGATCGTTCTCGTTTTTTTCCACGTGGTAGAACCTGTCGAAAATTTTCGCCAGGTTTTCTTTTTCGATGCCGATGCCGTGGTCTTCCACGGTGACGATCACCCGGTCCGCGCTTTGGAACAGGCGGAGGGTCACGTCTCCGCCGCGCGGGCTGAACTTGATGGCGTTATCCACGAGGGCGGTGAGGGCGCGCTCCAACGATTTGGCGTCGCCGGAAACGGGTGGCAAGCCTGCACTGGGAGCGAACCGCAGGTTGACGTTCTGCCCGGCGGCTTTCGCGCGGTATTTTTCCAGCACGCCATGGATCACCTCGTTCATGTCCACCGCTTGAAACTCCGGCAGGACGAGGTCCATCTCTTGCAGGAAGAGGATGTCGTTGACGAGCGCCACGATCTGCTGGACGTTCCTCGCCACCGTATCGATCGTCGAGTTGAGTTGTTCGCCCTCCATCATGCCTTTCTGCAACATCAGCAGGTAACCGTTCGCCACCATCAACGGCGTGCGGAGTTCGTGGGCGATGTTGGTGAGGAATTCGCGGCGGTTGCGGTCCTGCTGGGCGAGTTGCTGGTAGGCGTCGGCGAGCTGGCTGGCGCGGTCGCGCAGGTCGTCCACTGCCAGTTGGTCGTTCGAGCGCAGGCGGTCGCTGATCTCGCTGACCATCGCCATGGCGACACTGCTGGAATTATTAAGCACGCGGTCGAAACCGGCTTTATCGAGTTCGAGGGTTGTCAGCGGACTTTTAGCGGTGACCGTCGCCGCGCGTGGGGCGTTGTGGATGAGCGCCATCTCCCCGAAAAAGTCGCCGGGTCCGAGGGTTTTCAACATGCGCGCCTCGGAATTGTTGATGACCTTGGTGACTTCCACCTCGCCTTCGAGGATCATATAAAAGCGGTCCTCCACGGCGTTTTCGCGGCATAGCACCGTGCCGGACTCGTAGGCGCGGACCTGGCTGTTGGCGATCAGTTCCTCGATCTCGTTGGGTTTGATGCCGGGAAAGGCTCGCGGAATGATGCGCGAAGGGGCGCGGCGGGTGGTCATTGCAAATATTCTAGCACGATGCCCAAGCCTCTGGAATATTCCACATCGAACTAAAAGGGAGTTGCAAGGTGGTTTTCTCAAGGAGGCGTGATCGAACCGCTTTTGTACACGGAACACACGGACGACACGGTTTCATCCGTAGAGAACGGAAAAAAACTCCGTCTGATCCGTGAAATCCGTGTACAAATTTCCTCACTTTCGGTTCTTGAGAAAGCCATGGGAGTTGCAAGGTGGTAGATTGCCCGTTCCGATAATTCGTGATACAACCTCCGCCTATGAATTCAAAACCGAGGATACTTCCCGCCTTGATTCTTTTTGTGTCGGTCGCCATCGTTCTTGCCTGTGGCGCGCCGTCCGCCACGCCGACCCCGGCAGTGATCGAAAACCCCACTCAACCAGTCTTGCCCTCGCCAACTCCTCCGCCTCCGACATCCGTGGTCGAGCCGACAGCGACGCCGACGCCCCTCGTGCCAAACTTTACGCACATCGCGATCGTGATGTTTGAAAATAAGGAATTCGGAAGCGTGATCGGCAACCCGCAAATGCCCAATTACAACAAACTTGCCCGCGAGTATACGCTCCTCACACAATATTACGCGGTGACACACCCCAGCCTGCCCAATTACATCGCCTTTATCAGCGGCGATACATACGGCATTGATAGAAACTGCAACGATTGTTTCATTGATGCGCCCAGCCTGCCGGACCTGATCGAAGCCAGCGGGCGAACGTGGAAGACCTATCAGGAGGATATGCCCTCACCGTGCTTCCTCGGCGACACCCATGTTTACGTGCAAAAACACAATCCCTTCGTGTATTTTGATTCGATTAGGCTGGATGCCGCCCGTTGCGAGCGGAGTGTCGTCCCCCTCACCGCGCTTCAAACCGACATTGCGGCTGGTTCGCTTCCCAATTACATGTTCATCAAGCCCAACCTGTGCAACGACTCGCACGATTGCGAGTTGACCGTCTCCGACACGTGGCTCACGGACCTGTTGACGCAACTCGTCCCCGCGTTGGATGTCACGGGCGAACCGTATTTGCTGGTGATGCTGTTCGAGGAAGGGCAGGGCAACCACTCGTGTTGCGGCTTGCCCGAAGAAGCAGGCGGACGCGTCCCCGTGGTGTTTTACTCCCCGCTCGTCAAAAACGGATTTGAAGATGCGACTCCGTATACACATTACTCGATGCTGAAGACCATTTCAGAGGCGTGGGGTTTGCCTTACCTCGGTCATGCGGCGGAGGAATCGCATGTCCTCATCACCGCCCCGTGGAAATGATTCCGTACCACGGATCACCCCAAACTAAAGGATCCAGCCACGGATTACACTGATTCTCACGGATTTTAATTTTTTCACTCCAAAACATGGAAGACGAAAGCCGACCAAGTGACGATTGGTCGGCTTTTTTCGTGCAAATTCGTGAAATCCGTGGCTAAATGATTTAATGACTGATGTTACGCAGACTTGCTCTAAGGCGGTCTGTGACCGCCGTTTCGCCCTGTGCTTTATCTCGTTCGAGTAATCCGCAGGGTCGCAGACCCTGCGGGAGCATCAAAGTGCGTAACATCAGTTAATGAGTATTTTCGGGGTTAGTCATGTTTCTGTGACTGCCCCTACTTTTTTGGAAACCACGGAAAAAACGCGCTGGTCTTGCGCGTGTATTCTTCGTAGCCAGGCTTGAGCGACATTGTCCGTTCGAGCATCGCCACGCCGGAGACGTTCATCAACAGCCACGTCATGAGGATGGGGGAGAAGATCGTCCACACGGCGCCTGCGGCAAGCGCCACAATGTACATGCCCCACCAGGCAAACGCATCGCCAAAGTAATTGGGGTGCCGCGTATATTTCCATAGACCGGTCGTCATCAATTTACCTTTGTTGGCGGGGTTCGATTTAAAGCGCGTCAATTGCAGGTCTCCGATGGTCTCGAACGCCAGACCGATTCCCCAAACGACCTCGCCGAGCAGATCAAGAGGTGTGAGTATTGCCGGGAACCCCGACGTTTGAACGGCGATCAGCGGCGCGGATATAACCCACATCAATACGCCTTGCAGGAGAAATACTTTGAAGAATGAAACCCACCACCAGCGTGGACCGTTCTCCTCCCTCCATTTGGCGTAGCGAAAATCCTCGGGCTTGCCCCAGTTTCGCCAGCCGATGTGCAAGGCAAGGCGCAAACCCCACAGTGTTGCCATGATTATCCCAAGATTTTTCCGCGGGAGGTATCCCTGCGGCGCGAGAAAGAATGCCGCCCATGCCACGATCACGAACCCGATACCCCAAAAAATATCCACAATGCTGGCGTTCTTGAGGAGCAGGCTCAACAGCCAGATAAGAATCATCATCCCCAAAACGATCCCGCCGGTATGCACGAATAACTCTACAAAATTCATTTACTTCCTTTCGTAAAACACCAGGAGCGTGGTCCCGTATTTTCGCTGGTCGAATTCAACAAGATTTTCGAGTGTGAACTCCCGTTTGAATTTATATTCCCTCGGCGCGATCTGCACTACCACCCAGCCGTCTTCCGTGAGCCAATCGATATTTTCATCGGCGAGTTCAAGCGCCTTTATCCACATGTCCTTGTATTGCGGGGGGGCGATGTATATATATTCGAACTTTTTATCCGGTGCCGACGCTAGAAATGCGAACGCATCGGCGCGGCGGATGTCCGCCTGAGCGTTAAATCCACAGTGGGCGACATTCGACTTGATGACCTCGATCGGTTCGCGGTTCGCGTCGGTAAATCGGACAAAGGATGCGCCCCGGCTCAACGCCTCAATTCCGACGGCTCCCGTCCCTGCGAACACATCCCACCAGTTCGAGTCAACGACATCGCCGCCAATGATATTGAACAGGGATTCCTTGACGCGGTCGGTCACCGGGCGGGTTGTATCCCCGTCCACCGACTTTAATTTTCTGCCTTTGGCTGTACCGGAGATCACGCGCAGACTCATGGGATTTGTTTCACCTCGCAGAAGATCGCGTCCCCGCGGCGGATTTGCACAACCGGCGGCGCGTCCCTGAAAATGGAGCGGTCGTCGTTCGTCCGCGTGTTGACCAGGACGAAATCGCCGGGCTGGACAGCGTCGCGAAAATCGCGGAGTTCCCGCACGGTGGTCGAGGGCTTGGCGTAGTATTCGGCAATGTAGGCTTCACGATGGACATACAACGTGGCGGAGGGGTGGTTGAGCGCCTCGAAGTTTTCGACGGCATCTTTGTAACACGTCAGCCAGTATTCGGTTTCATAGCGGCGGAACGCGCTGCTTGTGCCGCCGAGGAAGGAATTGTAATAGGCATATTCGTAGGGGTGCAGTTGGAGGATGCCCACGAGGCTGGGAAGAAAAATTAGCGAGACCAACCCTGCGCGTAGCCAGTAATGAGCGTTTTCCAGAATCCACTCGAAAGCGAATCCACAGAAAATGAATATCGGAGGCAGGATGAAAAGAAAGTGTCGCAAGCCGTCATACACGGCGGGGCGTTGGAGGAGGATGTAAGCGACGACGATGGCGAACCAGCCGAACGTCAGCGCGAGCGAGGCGAGTTGGGATACATCCTCTTTGAGAAATTTTCGAATCCCCAACAACAATCCGAAACTAAAAAGTATCCATGTCGGTTCCGTCAGCGTTGTGGCGAGCATGAACGGAATATAACGAATGGGCATGTCGTCCGCGCGAAAGACCTCGCCTGCGAACAATACTGCCAGTTGAGTCGGGTTGTCGGACATAAACCGAAGCGTTTCAGCGAAGCGCCCGATGGGGTTCGTCCAAAGATAGGGCCAGGTGAGGAACATCACCGCAAAGGCAATCACGACATAGACTGCAATTGGCTGAATGAACTTATTGAGAGGAGAGTCCGCTTCAGCGGGCTTTGTAGGAATAGCCGTGGACTTGAGTCCACGGCGGGGTAAGATGGAGGCGAACCCATAGCCAATCACAAGCACCCCCGCCAACGGACCCAGCACTCGGATCGAAGTGGCGATGCCAAGACAAACTGCTGCGGTGAATACTTTCCGCAAACTATTTTGTGCCGCATGAAATTCATCCACCCATTCAAACCCAAGGCACACTGCCGCAAGGAAAAACGTCAGAAAGGGCGGGTCTTTCGGGTTGATGAAAGCGTGCCCCCAGAGTAACGGCTGAAAAGAAAAAAAGGCGGAGGCGACAAACGCGGCGCGACCGGTCAGCCAGCGGGTGGCGAGGCGATAAAAAAAGTAAACTCCGAGTTGGAAGAAAACAAAATTGACGAGATGCCAGGCTGAAGCGGAGTCTGCACCGAGGAAATCCAATCCATAAACAAAATTTCGCGCGAGGAAAAGATACGCGGGTCCGCGGGTTTTGTGATCCTCCGCGCTGGGACCGTACGAATTTTCCAGATCGAACGTGCCGCTGAACCATTCGGTTGGGGAATAAGCGTAACCAAGCGCGTCCGCATACTGATAGAAAAACGGCTCGTCCCATGAAAGCCCGTAATTCCGAAAAATAAAACCGCCGATCAGCAGGTTGACGGCGATCAAAACGAAAATGGGATTTTGAAGCGATCTCCCGAAACGGACTGTCATAATAGCGGGGCGCCGACGGCGTCGAACACGTTGATCTCCACCCTTGCAGATGGACTTTCCGGGAATTCGTTTTCGAGCATCCCCCAGATCATTGAATCGCTCCAACCGTGAAGGAAGGGAGTCTTTTTGCGCAGGGTGCCTTCATGGGTAAAACCGAGTTTGCGCGGGATCGCAGCGGAGGCATGGTTGCCCGGGTCGCAGTGGATCTCGAGGCGATGCATGTGCAACACGTCGAAGGCAACCCGCACGAGCGCCGCCGTCGATTCGGTCACATATCCCTGATTGATGAAATCCTTGTGAATCCAATACCCGATTTCAAGTTCTCGATCGCCGAGGCGCGTGTGCAGACCCGTGCCTCCGATCAAACGCGATTCGTCCCGGTTGAAAATACCGTAGACGAAATCCTGCCCGAGGTCGAACATCCCCCGGAATCGTTGAAGCCGTTTCGCTCGTTCCTCGGCGGAGGTCGGCTCGTTGTGCGCCCACGGCATCCATGGCTTGAGGTGCTCCACGCTTTCCCGCACCGACGCGGCAAGCATGTCCGTATCGGATGGGTTGTAGCATCGGATGACCAGCCGTTTTGTTTCGATGCGATACGCCGGGTTGGCGATCTTCGGCTCGCTCATTTTTTCTTTCGGCTCTTCCTGATGTTTTGACTCTTCCCAAGCGTGTTCAAGAGGCTGAGCATTTCTTTTTCCTCGCTCACCTGCCCTTTGAAATATTCGTTCATGAACAGCGAGCGGCGGAGTCGCAGGGTCATCGGCGCCACCGCTTTCAGATCGTCTGCCGTCACTTCACTGCGGCTGTCTGCCGCGGCATAAGCGCGCGCCGACTCGAACCACGTGATCTCTGCGCGCAATGAGTCGATGCCCATGCGCTGGACGAGTGCAATGGCGGGGTTTGCAACCGCATCGGGGATGGTGACTTTGCGGACCATTTCGCGCGCGGTGCGGATCTCCGCCGCCACCGCTTCCATCTCCCCGTAAAACTGGTTCGCCATCAGCCGCGGATTCGCCAGGTAGGCATGCACCCGCCGGTATGCCTCGAGCCGCTCGGAAATATCCTCCAACCCGCGCACGATGACTCGCAAACCGAAACGGTCGAGGATCTGCGGACGCAGGCGTCCCTCCTCCGGGTTCATCGAGCCGACCAGCACAAAGCGCGAGCGATAGGTCGCCGCGACGGGACCGCGCCGCACCGTGTACGAACCTTGCGCGGCAGCATCCAATATCGAGTCAATAATGTCATCGTTGAGCAGGTTGATCTCGTCGATGTACAGCAGATTTTTATCTGCCTGTGCCAGTATCCCGCGGCGGATACGCATACGGTCGTGCGCGGCGGCGCGTTCGTCGATCCCGCCGACCACATCCTCGAGGCGGGCGTTCAAAGGCAGTTCGATCAGTCGTACTTTGTCCGGCGCGGTGAGCGGCTTGCCCTCGGCAAATTTTTTCGCGCAGTCCGGGCAGACCGCGTCGATGCCGCCCGCTTCAATGTCCTCGGGCAAACAACCGTACGCGCAGGTGCTCCGCTCCACCTGCGGGAGAAGTTCCAGTAGACTGCGCACTGCGGTGGTCTTCGCCGTCCCTCGCGGACCGATCAATAAAATGCCGCCAATGTTCGGGTTGATCAACCCCAGCAGGAGGGCAAGTTTCATCTCCTGTTGACCGACAATGGCAAGGAACGGGAACGGCACAGCCTCGCTGACGCGACCATCGTCGGCTTGTACCGGCGGCAGGTTCTTGCCGGAAACATAATCCACCAATTCGCGCAGGCTTTTGAACGAGTGCGCCACGCGCTCCTTGGGTTCGGCTTCAGTGGGGATGGACGGGGAAGTTTGGTCGCTCATTGCGATTCTCTCAATTTCTTTTCTTTCAAGCGTCGTTCCTGCCGCGCTTTGGCTTGAACCAGCTTCTCGTTCTCTTCAACGGTATCCGCCGTCAACTGTGGAATCTCGGTCGGTCGCCCGTAATCATCGAGCGCGACATATACCAGATAGGCGGTGTTCGTGTGTGTCTGCGCGCCGGTGATGGGATTCTCGGCATGGACGTGAACTTCCGCTTCCATCGAGGTCCTGCCGGTGTACGTGACCTCGGCGTTCAACACCACCAGGTCGCCGATCTTGATCGGCTCGCGGAAGGTCATCGAGTCGATCGCCACGGTGACCACCTTCCGTTGGGCGTGGCGCATGCAGGCGAGCGCGCCGGCTTCGTCCACCAATTTCATGATCCACCCGCCGTGCACGTTGCCCAACAGGTTGGCGTGTTCGGGGTGCATGAGTTGGGATAAGGTAATGCGCGAGGCGTTGCTGAGTTTGGGTGAGGGGGTCATGGTTTCCTGAAGATCATCTCCCCCAATCGTAAATGGTCAATCGTAAAACGTCAATCTGCAATCGTGGATCGCTCAGTCCATATCCTGACGGAGGTCGCCGCTATCCAGCGTGTGGAGCAATTCCGGGTTGTCGGATAAAACGTCTATCAAGCCGTGGCTGAGTTCCCCCATCATGGGCGCGAGCGGAACCTGCGCCGGCGGCGTGATGCGCCTGGGAGTCGGCGGGCATGTCAAGCGCGGTTTATCGGCGTCCTCCGATTGCCGGCGGGTGATGCGCGGGTCGTTGGTCAGCGTGCCGACGAAGTAGCCCATCACCGAATATACATCGCGCTGTGGCGTGACCCAGCCGATATATTCGCCGGTGCGGTTGAAGATGTAGGGGTAGACGAGATAGGCTTCCGCCTCGCCCTGCGAATTGTAGATCGGTATGATGCGGGTCTGAACCTGTGTTGCCATGCTTACTCTACATCATTATAGGTCCAATAACGGTTCACGAAGTAATTCCAAAGCATTACAATCCCGATGGCGATGGCAAGGGTGGCGTTCTTCGCCAACGTTTCGGGGGTGAAGGCGAGCGGGGCGCCGAAGGTGGAGAAAAAGTTCTCCATTGGCGGCTCAACATAATGGAGGATGGGGATGCGGATGGCGATCCCCGCCGCGTTGACGACGAAGAACATCCCCAGTTGTTGCAGGATATGCCGGGAGCGCGATTCGGGATACGTCCAATAGCGATTGCCGGTGAAGTTGTTGATGACGGCGCAGACGAACGAGATCGTCCCGGCGTAGACGAGCCGCAGGGCGAACACGCGCGTGAGCAGGTTCATCACGCCGAAATCCACCACCGAACCGATCGCGCCTACGGTGGCGAATTTCAGAAAACGGGTGCGTTCGGCGTTGTTGAGCGCGGTCATAGCCCCAGTTTGGATTTGAAATACGGAACGGTCTTGCCGATGCCATCCTCGAGCGAGACTTTGGGCTCCCACTGCAGGATGGTGCGGGCGCGGGTGATGTCGGGGCGGCGCTGTTGCGGGTCGCGCACACTGCGCGCATCCTTGACGTAGGTGATGCCGGCCTGGTTGCCGGTGATGCGGTTGATCGCTTCGGCGAATTCGAGCAGGCTGATCTCGTGCTGGTTGCCGATGTTGACGGGAAGATGTTCGTCGGAGTACAGCAGGCGGACGATGCCGTCAACCAAATCGTCCACATAGCAGAACGAGCGGGTCTGTTTGCCTTCGCCGTACACCGTGAGCGGCTGGTTGAGTAACGCCTGCTTCAGCAGGTTGGGCAGGGCGCGCCCGTCTTCGAGGTCCATGCGCGGACCGTAGGTATTGAAGATGCGCACGATGCGCGTGTCCACGCCGTGGGCGCGGTGATACGCCATGGTGATCGATTCGGCGAAGCGCTTGGCTTCATCGTACACCGCGCGCGGACCGGCGGGGTCGACGTTGCCGGTGTAATCCTCGGTTTGCGGGTGGACGAGCGGGTCGCCGTAAATTTCGCTGGTGGAGGCGAGCAGGAATTTGGCTTTGTGCGCGCGCGCCACCCCGAGGCAGTTATGCGTGCCAAGCGCGCCGGCTTTCATGGTCTGGATCGGCAGGTTGAAATATCCCGAAGGCGATTGCGGGTTGGGGCTGGCAGGCGAAGCGAAGTGAAGCACGGCATCCACTTTGCCGGGGACGAAAATATAGTTCGAAACATCGTGCTTGTAGAACGAGAATTTTGGGTTCCCCATCAGGTGGGCGATGTTGCCGGGGTTGCCGGTAACGAAGTTATCCAGCCCGACGATCTCGTGCCCGTCGGCGAGCAACTTATCGCTCAGGTGCGAGCCGAGAAAGCCTGCGGCTCCGGTGATCAAAATACGCATGTGTGTTTTCCTTTCAATTTTCCCTCACCCTTCCTCTGGTTCAAGGTTGCGTGAAAGTTATCTCCAATCGATTTTTGTGACAAGCCCATCGCCGGTCACTTGAAACGCCTGACCGTTGCCGGTATCCACCAGCCAGAGATTCCCCTGGTACACGACTGCCAGGAAGTAGCCAGCCTGCCCGTCGATGAGACCCGGCGCCCAGGCGGGGACCTGCGGTTCCAGCCCCGGCGCATCATTCGCAGGGAAAACTGTCCGCCGGTTGGACCCGTCTCTATCCATGACGATGACTCGATAGCGGCTGGTATCGCTTTGTTCGTTGAAAATGGCTTGCAAAAACGCCACCTGATACTGCCGTTCGCGGGCGCTTGCCTGGATGGGCGAAGCGTTGGGGTAGGCGAACATGCCGGTTTGCCCGGCGATCTCCACCGTGGCATCGTTTTCAAAAGAGGTGGCGTGGATGTCAAAGAGCGGCGAATCTTCAGCGTTCACTAGACTGGATGGAGGCGCATGGGTTACATAGTACAGGGTCTTTCCATCCGCGCCCCACGAAAGGGACGGGAGCCATGCCCAATCGCTGTGGGTGTTGAAGGGCGTGATGTCGAGCAGGGGTTTGATATATTTCTGGTCGATATCCACCAAGCCGATGCCGTCGGGACGGGCATACGCGAGTTTGCCGTCAGCGGAGAAGGCGAAGGTCATGCCCCACCAGCCGTACACGCCGCCGGCGTTCGCATCGAGAATCCGTTTCTTTTCGCCGGTGGATATGCTGTACCGCCACAGGTCGTTGTTGGCTTGCCAGCCGGGCGCGGTGGCGCGCGGTTCGACCGTGGTGTAGGCAACGGAACCGGTGCCGGGAATCCAATCGGCAAAGTGGACGACGTTCGAGACGCTGGTGGCGAAGGGTTTACTGCCGGGGTTGGTGCGGACTGCCCAAAGCGTGTTGATCTCTTTGTCGGCGGGACGGGTGGACTTGCGCGTGTAGATGAGGTAATCGCCGCGCGGCGAGATGCGGAAGATGCGCCCGTCGAGGTCGCCGGTGGTGACGAGCGGAAAACGGTTGGCGGTGGTGGTGTCGATGATCCACGCGTTGCCGCCCGCGATGTAGGCGAGTTTGCCGGGGATGGGGAGGGGGGCGAACGAGGTCTGCGCGCCGATCATGACGATCTCGGGCACGGCTTCGACCAGGATGACCGCCTTGACGATGGACGCGCTGATCTCCACATCGTCCTCGAGCACGCGGCGGTAGGTGACCTCTTGCGTGCCGTTCGCGCCGGCTTGCACGAGGCGCGTTTCACCCTCCGGGAGCGACTCGTTCCGCACGATCTGTTTTTCGAAGGGGATGATTTGTTGCTCGGTCTCGAAGACTTCCCGCACGCGGACGATGACAACCGTGTCTCCGTCGTCGAGCACGGCGTAGACCGGCGGTTCGGCGCGATCGAGAGTGCTAAACGAAACTCCCGCGGATTGCAGGGCTTGTTGAACGGTGGTGCCCGCCGGGATGGTGACGGTTTGGGTCGCGCCGTCGGCAGTGATGGAGACGGTCACCTCGGGGCTGGCGATCTGCGGCGAGCGACAGCCGGTTACGGCGAGGATCATGCCGAGGGTGAGGAGCAGTTGAAATGGATGAGGGAGGCGGCGCATTTTATCCGGTGTATAATCCGTGCGCTACCGAATCCGTCCGCTGATGGTCATGAGTCCATCGGCGATGGTGATGGTCTCGATGCGGATGCCCGTGGCGACCGGACCGATCGAGCCGGTGTATGCCTCCTCGATGATCGCGGTGACGGTGTCGTTGATGCCCTCCGGCGCGGGGAACGGACCGAAGTCTGCCGATTCGATTTCGATCTTCGGCTTGCCATCCGCATCCACACCGATGTTCACGATGATGCCGATGTTCGCCACGAACACGCCCTGTTGCGTTTTGCCGTAGATCTTCATTTGCCCGTCGCGCAGATATACCTGCGGATCGGTGATGAGCGGCTTGTTGTCTTGTTGCAGGTTGGGGTCGGATTGCAGGCGCAGCGCGAGGTAGGATGTGATCTGCGGTTCGGTGATGGTGATCGTGACCACGCCGGTGACCAGCCCGTCTTGCAGTGATTTTTCGATGCCGTCCTTCAGGCTTTGCGCCGCTTCGGTGGATACGGGGATGGGCGTGAGGTCGTCGTATTCCGGTCCACCGACGAACATGGTGCAGGCGAGGGAGGCGAGGATGAGTGTTGCAAGAAAAATTGGTATGGTGTTTGGTTTGGCGCGATACATGCTTTTATTCCGTATTTGTGGTCTCGATACTTCCCGCGAAGTGCATCGCGGGACTTGTTTCGACAGGCTTAACACAAGCCTCGACCACCAGTTGTTAATCGTAAATCGCTAATTCGTGGTCTCGATACGCCCCGCGAAGTGCGTCGCGGGACTACTCGACCACCATCAATTAATCGTAAATCGTAAATCGAAAATCGTAAATCGAGGCAATTATAGCATGAGCATTTCTGAGGCTTCCCCGACACAAAATTCCGAAACCGAATTGTCACTTTCGGCGAAACTGGAGGCGATGTTGTTCGTTTCGGGCGAGCCCGTGGCGGCGGCGCAACTTGCCGCGGCGCTGGATGTTGCCCCTTCGGTGATCGAGCGCGGATTGAACGAACTGGACGCTTCGCTCTCGACGCGCGGCTTGCGTTTGCAACGTCATGCCGGGCGCGTGCAGTTGACCACCGCGTCGCAACTCGCCGAACTGGTGGAACATTTCCTCGGTCTCGAAGCGACGACGCATCTCAGCCGCGCCGCGTTGGAGACGCTGGCGATCATCGCCTACCAGCAACCGGTCACGCGCCCGCAAATTGATTCGATCCGCGGCGTGAACAGCGACAGCATGATGAAGAGCCTGTTGCACAAGAACTTGATCTTCGAATCGGGTCGCGCCGATGGACCCGGTCGCCCGATTTTGTATTCCACCACCCCCGAATTTTTACAGCACTTTGGGTTGAGTTCGATCCTCGAAATGCCGCCGCTCGCAAAAGCGGAGGAGGACGAGTCTCCGCAGGATGAATTGTTGAAGGGATGAGATCTTCATTTCTGTACACGGATTTCACGGAACTCACGGCTTAAAGCTTCCTTCCGTGAATCCCGCGTAATCCGTGTCTTCTGTGTCCAAAAAGAGTCGTTTAGAAACAGTCTCTACGTGTTATCGGCGATCGCGCCTGCCCGCTCGTAATTCACGATCAGGACGCCCTTCGAGCTGACCGTGCTCTCCGTCACCTTGAACGCCGCCGGGAGCGTGCCGTCGCCGAACAACCGTTTCCCAGACCCGAGCGTGATCGGATAGATCATCAACCAGAAGGTATCGACCAGGTCGTGCCGAATCAAGGTTTGGAGGAGGTGACTGCTTCCCCAAACGTGCAAGTCCATCCCCGCTCCTCGCTTGATTTTGGCGACCTGCTCCGCTACATCCCCGCTCAAAAACACGGACGGTTGCCATGCGCTGGATGTCCGGGTATTCGAGGCGACGTACTTGGTCGCCGCGTTGACGTTCTGCCAGATGTCGGCATGCTGGGGCCAGTACGGCTCCCAAATGTCGAAGGTCTTGCGACCCACCAACAGGTCGAACGGCGTGTTCATCTGTTTCCTCAACGCCGTCCCAAGGATTTCGTCGGAATAGGGCGCGATCCACCCGCCGTGTGCGAAACCGGCGCCGGTATCTTCGTCCGGTCCGCCGGGGGCTTGGATGACGCCATCCAGCGTGATGTGTTCGAGTACGATGATTTTTCTCATAGTTGGGTTCCTTTCAAAGTGTTGATGATTCCGACACTGGTGGTGGCGCACTCGCCGTTTGAGGCTCGTGCGCCGACCCCGATTAGTACGATATGTAACGAAAACTGCCGTGCCGTTCATGCCGAACATTGGATGGGGATCATCGGCATCGTTTGTCGCATCCGAGGGCGATGCCTTTTTTGGGTTATTGGCAAATCGAATCGAGCGACAAAAACAACCGTATTTTTGTTTCTTAGTACGCTGTGTTAGGCGGCGTCAATGTCATCACTAGCTCTTCCCGCCTGAACCCTTTGCCGTTCATCAAACTATTGATGCCTACTATCACTAACATAGAGAATCAGGCTCACTTCTTGTTGTAATCGAAATCTACGACCATGCTGTCTTGCGCAGAAAAGTAAAATATCTCTTGTTGCACCGCCCGACCAAAATACCTTTTTGGCGTTTCATTTGTTTCCACGGCTGTTACAAAGAAACCATCTCGGAATTCGAGTAGAAAACCGAATTGAATATCAGGTGGCTCACTTAGTTCCCAATCAATCCGAAGTGTGTACCATCCAGGGTCGACATTCAGAAATTCCCACCGACCTTCCGCATCAGATGTTGTTGATCCAGCCTCATGCGTACAATCGTCAAGTTGCTTGTTTTCTTCTTCTGAAAGTTCTGAAGTAGATTCCGCAAGTTTTACACACTCCTCATCCTGAAAGGCTTTCAACATTACTTGTGCTCCTGCTATCGGGCCATGCGGGCCAATGGGTTCTCCTTCATCTGGACCAATAAGGTTTCCTGAGAGAGTAACACGTTCCGGTGTAAGTGTAGGTGAGGGCGGAACAAGTGTTGAAGCAGGAGCGCACCCACTCAATAAAACTGTTAGAAACACAAACGTAATGACAACTGACCCAATTGATTTTTTCATGACCTTATCTCCTTTTTATTTGATTGTGCCAGACAGCCGCCGAACGGTTTGTCGGGCGGTGGCTTTAAGATTACTTACCTAATGGCTGCACATCAATATGCCAATAATCTCTAATAAGAGAGAGACGACACGATCGTTGCTCATTTTGACAAATTCCAGATTTTCAAATTGTCCCATTGCGAGCGAAACGGTACCGAGCCAAAATTGCAGACAACGAAGCCAATCCGCCCCCGTTCATGAGGAGGAAGATTGTCGATGTAAACCACAACGCGACCATTGAGGGTCATGGCAATTTGGGAATCCTTTGCGACAATCACTAAATGATTTGTTCCTCCGCTGAAGTCAAAAGACGGGGTTCGTACCGTTTCCAAACGATCATTGGAATCAAGATACTCTTGAATCGGAAAATTCGTATGGAAACTAACCCCTCCTCCCTGAGTCATTCGAACGCCGTAGTAATATGTACTCTCTTTCCAGAATTTCATTTGCCAATCCCCATAGTGTGTCAATGTTACAAAACGCGCATCCACTTCTATTACAAAATCTAAAACCTTCACATCGGGAGAATGATTCGCACTCAAACAGGTTATTTTCTTGCTTGAATCTCCTTCAAAGGTAAACTTCGCCTCGTCTGCCATGACGAAATATTCGCCATTTTCATATCCCAAGACTCCTTCCTCATGGCCATGGGGAGGCTGTCTTCCAAAACTCCAGCCACTGTAAGGATTGCTAAAATCATCCTGATAGTTGGGTGGACGATCTATGATTGATTCCAAAATAGGATCCATAAAAGCATGCGCCTCCACCACAATCGGATCGGGCGTTGGAGTTAATGTGTTGGCTGGTGTTGGTCGAAGCGTGGGAGTTGATGGAATAGACGTGGGTGTAGTGGTCTGAGGAATAGGTGTAGGAGGATCTAGCGTAGGGTTGCTGCACCCAGCCAGGAAAAAGAGAACTAACCCAAAGGAGATTATCTGTTGTAGAAGCTTTTGTCGGCTCATGTTAGTTTATTCTCCTTGGTATTGAACGCTAATTTGCCACAGGCGAAACCGCCCAAACGGTTTGCGTTAGACGCGTGTGGGTGGCTGAGATTCTATTTGAGATATAGAAAAACCCGAAGCCAGAAAAATGCTTGTAAACCGCGCAGACTCCCAAAAATCCGCTGCACGCTCTGTTGGGCGGCTGGGAGCTTCAGAAAAATCGTCACTTGATTAACTTCACTTCAGGTTGGCCAATAGTTCCGTGAGGTCTACCTCAATCTGATCCGGAAGAACAAGCCACAATTTTTGAGTGTTATTGGGGATTGGATCAAAGTACCATTCGAAATAGACTGAGCCTTGAGGTGCGCCCGTGAGCTCACCTGAAAGGTCTATCGACAATTTCTTGTACGTATTGTCAGCGTCATCGCGCAACCTCACATCCCATTTACTTGGATGCAATGTCGGTTCACTGTCGGTATATCCAGCAACCGCGACACCGCGATGTCCAGATGGAGCGGTAAACCCGGCATTTGCCATGTCAGCCAGAACAATGTAGATTCTTGTACCATGGATTTCGGTTGAAACAAATATACTACCCGCTAATAATGGTGTGGGCGTTGCAGTAGGGGGAATAGGTGTTGTGGTTGCTGTAGGTGTAACAGTTGGGCTAGAAAATGCTCCTGGTCCACACCCTGAGATTATCAAGCTTATGAGCAGAGAACAGGTGATTAAAACGATTCTTTTCATATAGCTCTCCTTTGGTTATTATGGGTTAATCCGACCACTACTTTGGAGGGAAGCCGCCCAACTATATATTATACGGAAACTTTCCGTATATCCACCCCGTACGGGGGCTTATGCGGACGTTTTCCGTATATGACGCCGTTTTGGGAGCATATATGGAAAATTTTCCATATAAGACGCTTGCACGGGGTCATATGCGGAATTCTGCTCATACTATACGCCTGCCTGCAACTTTTGGCAACCGTCCTCCAGCGCGGCAGGCTCGCCGACAACTCCATCCTCGACACATGAATCCTGAAACCTGATACTTGGAACGCGACACCTGAACCCTACCCTCCCGCAAACCACTTCAACACCCGCAACGCGCGGAGCGTCACCCAGCGGCTCGGCTCACCCACGCGCTCCCCAAAGTCCACAGGCAGGACGCCGGGATGCTCCGCCTCCAGCCGCCACCGCCCCGCCTCATCACGCTTCGAAGCGACCAGTTCCACTGCTTCCGCCGCGCGGGCATCGTACCCGTCCCCCGCGCGTCGCAAATACTCCAGACCCCGCAACACATCGTAATGCCACCAGGTCGGGAAGGCGAACCGCGTCCACACTGCATCTCCCTTGCGGTCCTGCCCGATCACCTCGCCGGTCGACCTCCGGCGGAAGAGTCGCCGCTCGAGCAGGTATTCCCCTCCGCGTAATCGCGCGGCGGTCACCTCAACGGTTTTCCCGAAAGTGCGTTCGAATTCGAGCAGGGCTTCCAGCACACAAATGGTCGTATTGAACGAAGAGCGGGTCGAACCGTTCTCCGCTTCGCAATTCCAGCCCCCGTCGGGTAATTGTTCGCCAAGCAGGCGGGTCACGATTCCCCCGACATCCTGACCGAAATACGCGCCCGCCGCCCCAACCTGACCGTTGATGCACGGCTCGATCTCGCCCTCGAAGAACGTGTTGTTCTCACACTCTTCGGGTCCGCACCCCTTCCACGTCACCTGCTCGCGGACGAGTCCAAGCGCCTGTTTCGCAGGGTCGCTTGCCGGGTCCAACCCGAATTCACGCAATAACGTGAGGACGTGCATGGTCGAATTCCAGCCGTGGTTCCATGCCGCGCCGCCCCATGTCCCATCCTGCCCCTGCATCGATAACAGTGTTGCGCCCCAACCCTCGCTGGCAACCTTCGCGCGCTCCGCGTTCACTTCACTGGCGGGCGCATCCGTCAGGTCGCGCAACACCTGCCAGCGGATCGCCGGGTCGGAATCCAATAGCCATTCGATCACGGAGTCCGGCGGTGCGGTTGGTCGTTGGGTTGACGGAGTGCCTGCCATGATTTTTCTTCTTTTGACCTCTTGCGAAAAAGTTTTCAGCCACGGATTTTGTCGCCATGGCGCCACGCGCCGCACGAATTCCATCCTGGTCAAATTCACGTTGCACGCTTTTGAACCACGGAGACACGAAGACACGAAGACACAGAGAAGTTCAAGAAATAAAACTCCGTGTCTCGGTGTCTCCGTGGTTTTCTCTTTCTGGCCACATCTGTCTGACCAATATAAGATTTCACGAATTCGCACGGAAGTTTTTGCAGGCATCCGTGAAATCCGTGGCAACGAACTTGCCCGGGCTTGAACGATCACTGACCTATGGAAGAGGTCAGTGATCGCCTCACGAATTCTTCACCGAATCTTTCAACCGCACATCGATGCGGCAGATGTGATTGACCAGCCACCCGTCGATCGTGTCCACGAGACTGCGCGCGTCGCCGACGGCGAACCCGTTCGCGTCGTATCGCTTGCGGAACCCCGCCAGCGCTTCGGCAAACTTCACATGCGCTTCGTGGTTTTCAAGCGCCGCGGGACAGTGATACCGCTCCATGCACTCCTCCTCGAAGCGGAAATGCCCCCTCACGTACAACTCCAATGATTGCAACAATCCGCCATAGACCACCCCGCCGCCGTGTCCCTCGTCGAGGGCGGCGCGGAAATCCTCCGCCATTTTGAAGATCATCTTGTGCTGGTGGTCGATTTTTTCGACCCCCGTGCCGTACTCATCGGACCATTTCATCGTTGTCTCCTTGCCGAGCTGGCGCGTGTTCTGCGTTTGCAAGTATACACCCCGGTCAAAGGTGTCCGCCAGCCTCCGCCTGCCCCAGCACTTCGAGGATCGTCCGCACTAACTCCCGCGCCGCCGACTCGCTCAACTCCACCGCCACGCGGGCCGAGGGTCCCTGCGAGGGATTCACAAAATCGATATTCAGCGCGTGTTCCATCGGCGCATTGAAGGGATGGTCGTACGACACGTTGGCTTGCTCGAGACTGAACCACCCGCCCGCGCCTCTGCCGCTTCCGTCAATTTTTACTTTTTCCACGATCATGGTGCACATATGGTTTTCCTTTTCGTGTTTCATTGCGAGACCGGCGCAGGCAGTCGTGGCAATCTCGACGATTCATCCATACCCGGTGGTTGAGTAGCGGCGCATGCGGAGCGAAGCCGAAGCGCGTCCCCACCGCTCCTGTCAATTTTTCCTTTTCACGTGTCATTGCGAGACCGCCGCAGGCGGTCGTGGCAATCTCGGCGCACTTTCAAACAAGTAATTCGATGGTTACATGAGATTGCCACGTCGTGGCGCTTTCGCGCCACGCCTCGCAATGACACATCAACCCAAAACCCTCTCGCAAAACGCGAACACCTTCTGCCAGCCGTCCACGGCTTGCGCCTGACGATACGCGGCGCGGTCGTAATAAAAGAACCCATGCCCCGCCCCGTCGTAGCGATGGAACTCATACGTCTTGCCGAACTTTTTTAATTCCGCTTCGTGACGGTCCACTTGCGCGGGGGTCGGCGCAGAGTCATCGTTGCCGAACAAACCCAACAATGGGCAGGGCAGGTCGGTTGTGTAATCCAGCGGCGAGACCGGCGTCCTTTCGTTCAGTTGATCGGGCGACATCACCACCCGTCCGCCCCAGCAATCGATCGCCGCGTTAAAGACTGTTGACCGGCACGCGGCGAGATACGCATGACGCCCGCCGGAGCACGTCCCGAAGATTCCCACCTTGCCGTTGACGTACGGCAGAGCGCCGACGTACTTCGCCCCGCCGACGAGGTCGCCCACCGCCGAATCATCCGACACGCCTCCCTCCGCCCGTACTTTTGCCGCCACATCTTCGGGCGTTCCATGCCCCGCGCGGAAGTACAAATTCGGCGAGATCGTCACGTAGCCATGATGCGCGAATTTGTGCGTGATCTCGCGATACCACAGGTCCCAGCCCGGCATGTGATGCGCCAGCACCATCGCCGGGAATTTCCCCTCGCCGCGCGGACGCGCCAGATACGCGTTGATGGTGTCGCCATTGGCGCCGGGTATCGTCACCGTTTCAGATTGAATGCCTTCGTTCATATCGGTCGTGTAGGTCATCATAAACTCCAATTCTTATTGTACCGGGTCGGGTGATAAATATTCCGTGCGGATCCAGCCTTCCACGCCGCCGCGCCCGTTGAATTGCCCGAGGAACACCACCAGCGTCCACTCGCCGCGCACCATTTGAATGCGGACTTTCTTGCCGAACAAATTTCCCTCATCCATGGGTGGGGTGGGCGAGCCTTCGCCGGGTCGGAAGATCTTCTGGTCAATGGTCGTTTTGCGCCGGTCGGGTATCTTGGGCAATTCGGGCTTTGCGCCTTTTTTCCCCTTGCGCAGCGCCTGTTGCATCAAGCGCTTCAAGGCTCGCACAAATTTGGGGTCCGGGTCCGAGAGCGATGCGTGCTGGATCCAGCCGCGCACCTTTGCCTGCGGGTTTTTGCTGGCGATCACATCCACCAGCACGTAATCGTGATCCTCCTCCTGCTTGCGCACGATCACCGTGGAATTTGCCGGCAGGGTTGCATCGAACGCGGATTGTTTGGGGTTGGGTCTTCGCCCTCGGTAATTCGCATACAACTCCTCGGTGGGGTGCGTGATCGTATACTCTTTGACGGTCGCTTCCTTGCGCTGGAACAACTCGAAGCGGAAACGCTCCATGTCGAACAACGGACCCGGGTCGTAGCGGTTCCTCAGGTTCACCACATCGTGCCCGAGAATCTCGACCATGCTGGTCTTGTAGCGCTCGCGCAAGGCTTTCACCACCTTCAACGCGACCTCGATCTGCACGTCGGTGAACTTCTCCCAACCGGGCTCGAATTCGGCGAAGCGTTTCTTGAACTCCAACTCCGATTCGTTGTGCCGTTTGAGCGGGCGGTATTGTTTTTCGTGATAGCCGCGCCCGACGCGCTCCGGCTTGAAGGTCTGCCCGCGCCTGACCCACGCCCCGGTCTTCCGGTCGCGGATCAGCAAGCCCGCGTTATCCAGTTCGATGCCGATGCTCATGCGGTTCATGTTGCTTTTTCCCTCCCACCAACTGTATCCGCTGTGATGGGCGATGGCGTCGAACGGCAGGAACTGCACCACGCGGCCGTCCCGCCCGATCAGCAAGTGGGTCGCCACACGGGAGGACGGATTCTTGAACGTGGAGATCGTGCTTTCCATTTTCATGCCGGTGGTGAAGTGCATGACGATGTACTCGGGATTGGGATTGCTTTTCCCCTGATCGTACCCATTGGTGTGCGCTTGAACATACTGGATGCGTCTGCCCTCGTTCGTCCGCAACACATGTTCGCCCGGGCGGACCAGCGGCGTGAAATCGGTGATGACCTGCACCGCTTCCTTTTTTACCCAGCCGATCCTCCACGAAGTCGCTTGCGCGTCGGTCTCAGAGACGAGATACCACTCATCCTTTTCGTTGAGGATCGTCACATGCGCGCCTTGCGACAGCGGGGTTGGGTACAACGCCGAGGCGGGGTTGGCAGGCTGACCGAGGAGATGAACCGTTTGTTTCATCTCCTGTAGGATGAAGGACTTATCCGTCACCCCAAGCAATTTCTCGCGGAACTGCGCGATCGGGAATGCGGGACCCGGGTGCGACGCCGAGCTGACCTCGTCCGCCGAGACCACATCGGTGAACACGCCGGGATATTTCCTCCGCAGGGCGCGGCATACGTTCAACAGGGTGTTCAGTTGCGCCTCGGGGAAGAGCGCCCACGAAATGTAGGTCGAACTGTTGATGGAACTGGCAAGCAGGTATTGCTTGCTGGTGAATACGGTGGTCTTATCGAACGGGAGCGTCAATTTGTCGGTGAGTTGACCGGGGTATTCGAGTTGAATACCGATGGATTTCCCGTTGTACCCGCGTGTGTGATTCGCGCTCGTATTGAAGGGGATGGCTTGAAACACCGACGTTCCATCCCGCCCGATGAAAAGATGCATCGAGCGGCGCGGGCTTCCATCCTTGTTTGGCTTGACGCGGTAGTTGCTGACGCCGCCGCTCAACGACGCGCTCGCCGAGGCGTGGATCACGATCGTCCGCTTCTCCTCCTGCGGCTTCGGGCTGTCGTTGGGAATTCCGCCGCCGAGGTCGGGGAACTCCAGCAGGTCGCCTTCGTCTGCCTCGAGTCTGTGCTGGTCGTTGATTCTCATGGTGGTGCTCCTTTCCCTGTCGAGATTACCGTCAAAGAGAAAAACACCGGCTGTTCCATCCCGGTACGATAGTTGCTATTTCTGTACCGGCTGGTTGCCGAACCCGAACGCCACAACTTTGACGGGGCGGTAATCGAACGCCAGATTTTCCACGCGGATGACATGCTCGCCCGGCTCGAAGCCGGTCACTTCGATGTAGCCGCCGTAGTAGGCAAGCGACTTGCCGAGCGCGACGGTCGATCCGCGCCACACTTCCACGCCGTCGAATAACACGCGCGCGGAACCGAGATACCCCGAGCCCCAAAATTGCACCCCGATCGAGGTATAGGGAGCGGACGTGATCGCCTCGAGCCAGTCGCCTTTCCACCACAACACACGGTGCGTTCCGTAGGGGATGCTGTTCTCGTGGTAGCGCAGTTGAATCCCCTGCGGCGAAGGGACGTTCTGGTCGTTTGCCACGGCGTAAGTCTCGGGCGGCGAATCGAAGTAGTGGCTGTCGCCCGCATGGACGATCACCGTCACGGGCAGGTCTGTCGGCGCATCGCCCAGCAAGACGGCGGACTCCGCGCAACCGATGGGCGCATTGCCGAGGCTGTCGCAACTCTTCCACGATTGCTTCGTCAGGTTTTCTTTTCGCAAGTCGAAGGCACAGCCATCCTCCACAACCGTGAAGGTCAACTCCCCGTCTGCGACCTGCCATTCATATTCACCGACATCCTGCGGGCAGAACGGATCGTTGAAAATCTTCACGCGGTTCCCCTCCACCGTAAATGAGGCGATGCTCTTCCAATTCGTGATCTGGTAGAAGATGCGCATCACGCCTTGATCGAACTGCAGTCGCCACACACCGCCAGCGAGGCGATAATCGGCGCAACGATAGCACGTCCAGAACTGAGGCGGCGATTCGTCCAGTTTGGCGAATGTGCCGTCCAGTGACGTTGCGCCCGGTTCAGGCAACGGAAATTTATGCGGGTAGGGTGTGGCGAGGGTCAACTCCTGCCAGATATTTGTTGGGACGACGCTCGTTGGCGAAGTTGATATTTGGGGGATTTGCGTTGTTGGAGCGACGCAACCCGTGATAATGAATACAAGAACGACCGGAAGGATTACCCGCGAACTATTTTTCATGAAGCAACCTTTGTTTGCGCGCTGATATAATGTTGGAATTATATTCCAATCGTTAGGATGTTTCGATGCAGGAAAGACTTCAGAAAATTTTAGCCCACGCGGGATACGGCTCGCGCCGCGCCTGTGAGGACTTTCTCACCGCGGGACGCGTCCGCGTCAACGGGCAGATCGCCTCGCTTGGCCAGAAGGCTGATTCGGCGGTGGACAGAATCACCGTGGATGGGAAGCCCATCGCCGCCGCGGAACGGTTGACGTATATCGCGCTGTACAAGCCGCGCAACGTCCTCTCCACAGTGGAAAAAGAAAAGGACGACGAGCGCAAGACCGTCCGTGAGTTGGTGGATGCCGCGGGGCATCTGTACCCGGTGGGACGGCTGGATTACGAGAGCGAGGGTCTGGTCTTGATGACCAACGACGGCGACCTGACGAACCGCCTCACGCATCCGCGCTATGGGCACGAGAAGGAATACCGCGTCCTGTTGGCGCGGCGTCCCGACGAGAAACAACTCGACACGTGGAGGCGAGGCGTCGTGCTGGAGGACGGGTACAAGACCCAGCCAGTCAATATCCGCTATGAGACAAGCCAGGGCAAAGGCGCATGGGTGCGCGTGGTGATGGGCGAGGGGAGGAAGCGCCAGATCCGCGAGACGTGCCGGCAGTTGGGGTTGCCCGTGGTGAAGATTCTGCGCATCCGCATTGGGGAGCTCCGGCTGGGCAACCTCAAACCCGGTCAGTGGCGACCGCTCACCGAAAGGGAGGTGGAAGAATTGAACGGGAAGGTTTCGAAACAAAGAAAGAACCGGCGCTGAGCCGGTTTGATTTACTTATAGGAATTACGCAAAATAGGCTCCCGCAGGGTCTGTGACCCTGCGGTGTAACCTCCGAAACACGGCGGTCAAAGACCGCCTTCGAGCAAGGATTCGTAAGGTGAGTCACTAACTCACCTTACGCAGTTCCAGCGGATTGCCACAGAGTCCATAGAGAAAACATGAGGAAAAAACTCAGAGATCTCCGCGCGCTCTGTGGCTGATTCCAGAACGTCAATTCCTTAACTCGCTCGAATATCCCAAAACTTTTTCACAAACTTACCCAACGCGGGACGGATCGAATCTTTCTTCATGCCGAGCACCTTGAAGGTGACCACTTTGGAGTCGGCGTCGGGTCCTGTGAACATGCCGAGCGATATGATGTTGCCGCCCGCGCCAGCAACGGCTTTCGTAAGTTTTGCGAGCGTGCCGCGTTTATCGGGGATGGTGGCGGTGATGCGGGTGGCTTTCTGGCGCGCGCCCATCATTTCGAGGAACACTTTGAACAGGTCGGTTTCGGTAATGATGCCGACCAGTTTGCCCGCGCTCATGACCGGCAAACCGCCGATCTTGTTGTCTGCCATGACGCGCGCGGCTTCTTCGATGGGTGTGCCGGCGTCCACCGTGCGGACCTTTTTGCTCATCACCCGACTGACCGTCACCTTGCTCAACAAGTAGTTCATTTCCCACACGCTGAGCGAAGTGACCGGCGACGGCGAGGCGTTCAACAGATCGGTCTGCGAGACGATCCCGACCAGTTTTCCGTTTTTGATCACTGGCGCCCGGCGGATGTGTTCCTTGCGGAACATGGCAAGCACCTCGTTGATCGGCGCCTCCGGCGACACTGTGATGACAGGGCGTGACATTCGTTCACCGACTAACATGGTTCCTCCGATTTCTGGACGGTTAATCCGGGGTCATTATATGCCCTGGTCGTAAAAAGAAGATCACCAATTCGGAGTGATTTAGGTCATATTATTCATTCTGCAAACGTCTTCAACAACCGAGCCATGTGCCGCGCGTGCTTGAGATATAAATCCAGCCGGATGTTTTCGTTCGGCGCGTGCGCTTTGGTGTCGGGGTAGCCCAGCCCGGCGGTCGCCACGGGCAAGCCAAGATCATGCACGAACGGATAATTCGGGCCGGAACCGCCGATCATCGGGACGATCTCCATGGGAAACTCGTACACCTCTTCGGATGTCTCCACCACGGTTCGGACGAACGGGTCGTCTGGGTCCGTCCTAGCCGCCGGCTCGCCGCCCAAAAAGTTGATCGCCACATCCTCGAAGCCTTGCGCGTCAAGGTGGGCGCGGAGCTTCCTTACGATGTCTTCCGGCTTCTGGTCGGGCACGAGGCGGAAATCCACCTTGGCGGAGGCTTTCGCGGGTAGCACCGTCTTCGAGCCGGGACCCTGATATCCGCTGGTCAGTCCGCAGATCGTGCAGGTGGGCACGAAGACCTCCTCCATCTTGAGGTCGGTGCCGCCGGTGAGACCTTTGATGTATTTCTGAACGCCGAACCGTTTCTTGTACTCTTCGGCGACATCGGGGAGCGCGTCCATCATCTTGCGGTCCCGCGCGGTGGGTTGTTTTACGTCATCGTAAAAGCCGGGGATGCGGATCTTCTCGTCCGGTCCCTTGAGCGTCGATAGCGCCCACACCAGCCGCCACGCCGCATTTTCGAGGATCGAGCCGCCCAGCCCGGAGTGGACGTCGGTGCTCAGCCGTTCCACTGAAAGTTCAACATAGCAGATGCCGCGCAAACCAAGGTATTGCATCGGCACCTCGCGATGATCCACGCCGCCGAATTCCCAGATGCACGCGTCGGCTTTGAGTTTCTCCGTGTTGGCGCGGATGAAGTCGTGCAGGTGCACGCTGGAAGTTTCCTCCTCGCCTTCGATGATGAACTTGACGTTGCAGGGGAGCTCACCGTCGGCATCCAGCAACGCGTCGATGGCGAACAGCCGCGAAGTGATGTGTGACTTGTCGTCGCTGACGCCGCGCCCGTAAAGTTTCCCCTCTCGCAGAGACGGCTCGAACGGCGGGGTATCCCATAACTCCAGCGGCTCCGGCGGCTGAACGTCGTAATGGTTGTAGAACAATAACGTCTTGTTCGATTTTCCTTTGCGTTCCCCGAACACCACTGGCGCGCCTTCGGTATCCATGATCTCGGCGGAGAAGCCGCGCGCGCGGAGCATCTCCGCGACCATGGCGGCGCATTCTTTCAGTCCCACGCCCTGCGCGCTGATGCTCGGTTGCGCCACGAGTGTGGATAACTCGGCGATGCTTTTGTCCATATTCTTTTCGAGGTACGAGTCGATCCTGGTGAAGTCAGACATGACACTCTCCTTTGGAGCCCATCAAATTTTTGCCGCCTGATGCGGCGGATTGTCAACGCTGTCGATTATATCGAATCAAGGTCGGTCTCCCGCCACTAATCCATGCCGAGCGCCTCTTTCAAATTATCGATCAGCCGTTCCGTGCGCACAATCCGCCCGGCGGCGTTGAGGTGATACGGCGTGTCGTAAAAATATTCATCGGGAAGGCAGAGCTGGTCGAGGTCCGTCAGAAGCGGTATGGAGGTCCGGTTCTTGAGGCGTTGAAAGAATTTGTTCAATTCCTGCCTGCCGGTCTTCTCGCAGTTCGTTTGGCGGTGCGCCTGCGCTTCATAGAAAACCATGGCGCCGTTCGCGTGGGCGAATTGATTGAAATCCTCCAGGAACACATACGCCTCGTCGATCATATTGATGGGGTACACGGAGTCGGCGATCTCGAATGTCGCCTCCGCTCCTTCGCCAAGATGCCCGATAAAATCCCCGTGTTCGTTGAATTGGTCTCCCGAATAAAAATTTCGGCCTTCCTCGAAGGAAAATCCGTTCAGGTAATAACTGACCTGGCGGTTCACTTTTCGCTGAAGCATTATGGTAAACAGCGACGGAAGTTGCCCGAGGGGGTCACGGACATGCCGTATCCGTTCGGGGGAGAATTCGACCCAATCGGCAAGATATTGGGGCTGGCCGTAAAACGAAGGGAGGTCGGTGAAGTTGTAGTATTCAAGGCTGATGATCACGATGTCGCCCGGGCGGATGTATTCCCTAATCTCATTGATGGGAGCGATCCCCAAAGCGACATGCAAACCGTCGTTGATCACGGGTATGCCAAGCTCCTGTTCCATCCGCTCGCTATCGATGCCAAAGGCAACGTTCGACCCCCCCACGATGATCACGCGCGGGGAGGGCGTATTTTTCAGCAGGTTCGTTTTTAGTAGGCTGGCTTGGTACAGGTGTTTTTTGTCCGGCGGTGTGGCGATGAGTATGAGGACCAGGAAAAGACCGGCTGTGACGGCAACCAGAAAGGCGCTGTTTACGAATTTTTTCGTGTCGGTTGAATTGTTCATGTTAGAACTGGAAATAAATGAACGCCTGTTGAACGCCCGAATAGGATGTTCCCAAAGCCAGCGTACTGACGATCAGCAGGGAATAGGAAAGGCGCCGCATCCATGGCGGCTGGCGGTTGATCGTTTCCAGGAAGTCCCCGCGGTGTTGCTGGACCTCCACGTACAGGAGGAAGACAAGGGCAATGCCCGATAGAAAGATTTCGGAGCGTGTGAGAGGCGTGAGTGCCTGAAGGAAATTAAACATCCCGTTTTCCAATCCCCAGAAGCCAGCGGAGAATCCATCGGCAAACAGGGTTGAAGCGAGTTGAATTTGTCCGCTCCAACCTGTGAAAAGATGGGAGACGATGTAGGATGCGTCGCTCAGGCTGGCGGCGCGGAAAAAGATCCACGCAAAGCAGACCAGAACGAAGGTGGTGAGAAGCGAGGCAACGTCGAATGCGAAGGAGAGTCGCTTCGGGGAAAATTCCTCCCGAAGGCGACTCCAGTACGGTTCAATTAATCCATTTAGAACAACGTACAAACCGTGAAGTCCGCCCCAAATGACGAATGTCCAGTTTGCCCCGTGCCACAAGCCGCTGATGAGGAAGGTGATGAAAAGGTTGAACGCCATGCGCTGGGAGCCAAGCCGATTACCGCCAAGCGGAATATACACATAATCCCGAAACCAGGTGGAAAGGGAAATGTGCCACCGTCGCCAGAATTCAGGGATGGATTTCGAAAAATAGGGGTGGTTGAAATTTTTCATCAGGCGTATGCCCATCACTTGCGCCGAGCCGAGGGCAATATCGGAGTAGCCTGAGAAATCGCAATAGATCTGGATGGCGAATGCAAGAGTCGCCAGAACGAGGGCCGGTCCCTGAAAATCGGCGGGGGAATCGTAGACGGGGTTGACGAATAACGCCATACGGTCGGCGATCACGACCTTTTTGAACATGCCCCACGCCATCCACTTTAAACCATCTGCAACGCGCTGGTACTCGAAACGATGTTCCTCGTGCAACTGGTGCAGGATATTTTGCGGACGCTCGATCGGTCCAGCCACAAGTTGGGGATAGAACAGAACATACAAGGCGAGATAACCGAAATGACGCTCGGCTTTTTGATTCCCTCGGTAGACCTCGATGGTGTAACTCAGCGACTGAAATGTATGGAACGACAATCCGATGGGCAGGATGATCTCAAGGTTCTCGATCGGATAGTTCCACCCGATGATGTTTACGAGCGTGGCGAGGTTTTCATTGGCGAAGTTGAAATACTTGAAAAACGCGAGCATCCCGACGTTGGCAACGATACTCGCTCCTAAAATCCATCGTCGTTTGCTGCCATGAGTCGATTCGAGCCCGATCCCTGCCAGGTAATCCACGGTGATCGTTACGAGCAAAATGAGTATGTATTCGGGAATGAACGCCATGTAGAAATAACTACTGGCGGCAAGCAACAATGCCCATCGGAACCGGTGCGGCAGAGCAAAATATGAAATTGTTACAACGGGGAAAAATACGAGAAATGAAAAGGAGTTGAATAACATGGTCGGGCAGGCTGGAGCGCATTATATCGTAACTACCTGCCCCGGGTTTACGTCGACTCCTCCGGTGGTTTCAAGGCTCGGAACTCGCGATACAACAGGAGGTCATAAACGATCTTCAAGCTCCCAGCCAGGAAGAAGGGCAGGCTTAACAGCGAGGCGGTTCCGAAAAAGACTCCCGTCAGCGCGGGCGAGAGGGCGGCGCCGACAGAACGCGCGATGGCGGTCACGCCGGAGGCGGCGGAGCGTTCGTCGGGAGCGACAACAGCCATGGTGTACGATTGGCGCGTGGGCACGTCCATCTGCGAGATGCTGAAGCGCAGGAGCAGGAGTCCGATGGCGAGGGGCAGAGTTGGCATGAGCGGGATGAGGATCAGAAGAATATTCGAGGGAATATGTGTGAACACCATCGTGTTGATCAATCCGATTTTGTCTGCGAGGCGGACGGCTAGCAATGCGGATATTCCCGCAAGGATGTTCGCGCCGAAAAAGATCGAACCGAGCAAGGCGATGCCTGCGTCAAAGCGGATGTGAAACCAATAGGCAAAAAAACTTTGGACGATCAAGCCGCCTGCAAATGCATCCAGCGCGAATAATGCCGAAAGTTTGAACACGATGTTGCGCGACCGACCCAGCCCCAAGGTGCGTTTGATCGTGTGGTTTTGCAATTTGACCTCGATGGCAGGCGATACGTTGAGAAACAGAATCAGTAACACAAATCCGCCCACCGCGTAGCCAGATAAAACGACGCGATACGAATCAAGTGCGGTCCATCCACCGCTTTGAAGCAATTGCGAAAGCCAACCACCCGATAATGCGCCGGTCGCTGTTGCAAACGAACCGGCGAGGTTGTACCACGCGAAGAATTTCGTGCGCTTTTCGTTCGAGATCAATTGCGTGAGGCTTGCCTGCTCAACGGACAAAAACGGACCGATCTCATTCCCGCTTGGGCTGATGACCCCGATGATCGCCGCGATCAATAATAGGATGTAGTTCCGCGTCAGGACGAAGCCCAAGCCTGCGCCCGCCATTAGGATAGCGCCGACCAACAGGACGCGTTTTCGCCCCACCTGGTCCGCGGACGTGGTCAACCACAACGAAACGGCCGCATCGCCGGCGAGGGTAAGCGTGAACAGCAATCCGATCTGCGACTCGGTCATCCCCGCTTCAGCGAGATACAACGCGAGGATGACCGATAGAAACCCGTAGCAAAACAAGCGGATGATGCGCGTGGTGAAGAGGAGGGGGATGTCCATGTTGTATTGGCTTGTTTCAGATTTTATTGTAACTCTCGCGTCCGTGTGTTTGAGATGTGTTATTGCACCCAAGTATTGTGATAAATTTCACTATCTTTCCCTCCTTCCGGCGCATACAATGAAATTTGTTTGGAAACATGCAAACATATTTTTCCGAACCAAGGAGAACGTGATGAAGAAATATCCTGTTACACTTTCGTTTTTGGTGATGCTCTCGATGGTGTTGAGCGCCTGCGGCGGCGCAACGCCGACCGCCGCCCCGGTTCAAACGGAACCGCCTGTCATCGCCACCGAGCCTCCGGTGCCCACAGAGCCGCCCGCGCCCGCATGGGAAGCGCCGAAGGGCGCGTTGGTCGCGTACCCCGTCAGTGCCGCGCCAACCCTCGATGGGGTGGCGGACGATGCGGTTTGGGCTGAAGCGGAATCCATCGAAATCGATGTGCTGTCTGGTTTCAATGATTTTAAGACCACGGCTGTGTTGAAAGCGGTCTATACTGCCGACGGCGTATATTTCCTGCTTACCTATGCAGACCCGACCGAATCGTGGTTCCGCTCGCCGTGGCAAAAGCAAGAGGATGGCACGTGGAAACAAATCAAGGACCCTGATGACAAAGGCGGGGACAACAACTTGTATTACGAAGACAAGTTTTCCATGATCTGGGACATCAATAATAGCATCACCGACTTCAGCAAACGCGGATGCGGTACAGTGTGTCACGATGGCGAAAACCCAGACCTGAAACCCTTTGGCAACAAATACACGTCCGCGGAGGGCGAACTCGGCGATATCTGGCATTGGAAATCCATCCGCAACTTGAACCAGATCGACGATCAGTATCTCGATTGGACGCGCTTCAATGCGGACACCGCGAAGGAAGCGGGTCGAAAGAGCGACGCGAAGGAATCAGGCGGCTATGCCGATAACTTTGCCGCCATGCCCGACCCTGCAGATGCGACCAAGACCGTTCCTGACAAATCCAAACCGGGGTTTACCTCGCCCAGTATCGATACAACAACCGGCGCGCCGGGCTTCATCCTCGACAGTGAAAAAATTGCGCTGGATCAAGCGGCGTTGGATGCCCTTCCAGTGGGCGCGTACATCCCCGCCATCATCAAATCTGAAATTGTCGGCGACCGTGGAAATATCTCGGCGGGCTGGAAGTGGGCGGACGGCGTGTGGACCATCGAGTTTGGCCGCGCCCTCGAAACTGGCTCCGAAACCGACGTGCAGTTCAACGACCTTGCCGCGCAGTACTTCTTCGGGCTGGCGATTTTCGAAAATGCCCAGGTGCGCCATGCCTACCAGCACGGAGCAACCGTCATGGTATTCAAACCGTAATGGTTAATGGGTTGGGGCAAATCGAGCCAGAGGATATCCTCTGGCTCTTTTTTTACACAGCTCACAAAGTTTCGATCAGTTTCATAAGTTTCTCGACGATTACACTTGAGATTTTCTGCGGCACGGTTTCTGTCGGCGTCAACCCGTCGCGTGTCAAACCG
>CAZGSB010000005.1:136148-137625 GCA_964528275.1 uncultured Anaerolinea sp.
TGAGATTTTCTGCGGCACGGTTTCTGTCGGCGTCAACCCGTCGCGTGTCAAACCGTCCACAGCCTTGGGTGAAAGTTCCGCGTCGGGAGTTGTGCCGCGCGCAAGGGCGCGGACATTCAAATCCCTTTCGCCCGCCAGTTTGTTGAAGTGCGCCGCGGCAACGACGCTCTTCGCCGCGCCGTGTTCGCAGATAAATATCAAGGTTGGACTCTTGGTCATATTTGCAGTTATACCAGAATATGCTTGCATTCCAGCCTTGTGCCGGCTTCATGCTTGGCTTACATTGGCAGTCAATTCTGGCGGTTTCTGGCAGTTATTTTGCCTGTTGGTGTTGTATAGTGGAAATATATCCGCCAGTTTACGAAGGAGAGATAGCCATGGATAATCACACTTCAACAAACCAGGTTCCGCCAGCATCCGTTTCTGTGCGAGGGATGATCTCGTTTGGGATCTCACTGGTCATGATGTTCGCAGGCTATTTGATCGTGACGAATGTGTTGCCCAGTTTGGAATTGATTGTCTTCGTTTCGCTTCTCTACTGCATATTGCCTGTGCTTGGAGCGGTCGGCGTTGGCTTTGGGGTAGCGGGGCTGTTCCAGAAGAATCGAGGGAAAATCCTGCCCGTTCTCGGCATCATCCTCAACGCCGTCTCGTTTTTGCCCATTGTATTTTTCTGGGTATTAGGCTTGATGGTCGGATTGCCCTTCTCGTGCTTCGAGAATCTGGCAAACTGTTATTAGAGGATGCGCCGCGCTCACCGCCGAAGATCTCGAACCGTTGAGCGATGCGGGGTAAACGCGATGAAGGTCATTGCGAGTCCGACGAATAACAAGAACGGCGGATCGAACAGCATCCCGGAGATCAGACCCGCGATCAAAATGTAGATGTGCGTGATGGCAGGCACCCAAAACGTGAGCGAGGGGACGGGTTGCAGATAAAAACGGGGGCGCAGGGCAACGATCCATTGTTGGTTAGGATGTACACAAAATAGTTCTTGCTCATCAACAAATTCCGTTTTTTGTGTCATTGCGAGGCCCTGAGCCGTTAGGCGAAGGGTCGTGGCAATCCCGCGTAACATACAATTGTTCTTTTGAAGGTGCGTTGAGATTGCCACGACCCGCTTCGCGGGTCTCGCAATGAAACATCGTATGCTGAGATTGCCACGGCGACTTGGTCGCCTCGCAATGACACTTGATTGGCTATGATACTTGTCAGCCCAACCAACTCCCCGCCTCGCGCGGCAAATTGGAGGCGGGTCCCTGCCTTGCGGTGCAGGCGGGGAGCGATTCCAAAAATAGCCTGCCGTACTGCTTGGTCAACACGCGGCGATCTAAAATGGCGACGATGCCTCTGTCCGACGCGGTGCGGATCAGGCGGCCGAATCCCTGACGAAATTTGAGAATCGCTTCGGGCAAATAATATTGATTGAACGAGTCTTCGTACATTTCGGAGCGCGCTGCAATCAGCGGGTCAGTGG
>CAZGSB010000006.1:0-134078 GCA_964528275.1 uncultured Anaerolinea sp.
GCGATTTTCAGGCGCCTGCCAGCCTGAACAATGCGGGCATTATTTTCAACAACCCGGTCACAGATTGGTATTGGGCAACACTCGATTCCGCCGCAAATCAATTCGTCAACACCACAGGCGTGACCGAACTCCGCCTGCGCTTCCAACTCCCCGACGACGGCGACCGTAGTAACGATTTCATCCGCTTCTACAGCGGAAACTACAACTCCAGCGCGTCACATCCGATCTTGCAGGTTGAATATTTCGTGCCGTAATAAAAACTTCCGAAGTCTTTGAGGCTTCGGAAGTTTACTTTTTACACCAACATCCTCACGGGATTTTCGATGAACCCAGCCAGCGCTTGCATGAACTGCGCGGCTTCAGCGCCGTCACTGACGCGGTGATCCACAGAGATGGTGGCTTTCATGCGCCAGCCTACTTTCACTTGACCGTCTTCCACGACAGGGACTTCTCTTGCTGAAGAGATCGCCAAGATCGCCGCTTCGGGCGGATTGATGATCGCGAAGAAATCCTCCACATCGTACATCCCCAAATTGGAAGTGGAAAACGTCGAGCCGTCCACATCCTCAGGCTTGACTTTGCCGTCACGGGCGCGACCTGCCATGGTTTTGACTTCGCTTGATATTTGGCGCAATGTCTTTTGGTCGGTATCCTTGACGACGACGGTCATAAGTCCGCCGGGGACGGTGACCGCCACGCCGACGTTGACGTGTCCGAATTGGATGACTTCATTGCCTTTGATGGTGGCGTTGAGGTTCGGGAATTGACGCAACGTCAAAGCAACTGCTTTGAGAATGAAGTCGTTGACGGAAAGCTTTTCGTTATCGGGCATAAACGCATTGGCTTGCTTGCGAACGTCCAGCAATTTTTCCATTTTGTATTCGTGCGTGACGTAAAAGTGCGGGATGGTTGTTTTGGACTCAACCAGTCGTCGCCCGATGGCTTGGCGGAGTTTGGTGGTTTGAATTACCCTGTCTTCGGTGGAGATTGGTAATTGGTAATTGGTAATTGGGGCAGTGGGTGTCGAGGGTCGAACGTCGAAGGTCGCTCCACCTGCGACTGCGGCTTCTACGTCCCTGCGTGTGATGCGTCCGTTGGGTCCTGTACCTTGAATAGTGGCGAGATTTATATTTTTGTCGCGGGCAATTTTCTTTGCAAGCGGCGATGCTTTGATCTGCCCAACGTCAGAAGCGGGCAATATGGCAGGAGCTGAAGCAGCCTTACCCTGCGTCTGAAGCGCAGGCTTCTGCATTCCGCTTTCTGCTTTCTGCGCATCCGCCTTCTGCCCTTCTGCTTTTTTTCCGCCTTCTGAAACTTCCACTTTCTCCCCCGCCTGTCCCACCACCGCAATCGGCGCGTTGACCGGAACGATCGTCCCCTGATCTACGATGTGCGAAAGCACCACGCCGCCCGCGGGAGATTCCACTTCCACGGTGGCTTTGTCAGTTTCGATCTCGGCGAGCACGTCGCCCTTGTTGATGTTTTCACCCACCTGTTTCACCCAACGGACGAGCAAGCCCTCCGCCATGTCGAAGCCAAGTTTGGGCATGTTGATGGTTTCAGCCATTATTGCAATGCCTCCTTTGCCGCGGCGATGATATCGGAAACCTGCGGCAATGCGGCTTGTTCGAGCGTGCGATTGTACGGGAGGGGAACTTCTTTTTGCGCAACGCGAATGATCGGCGCGTCGACATAATCGAACGCTTGCTCGTAAATGCGGCTGGCGATCTCACTGCCGACGCCGTACGACTTCCAGCCTTCTTCGACGACAATGGCGCGATTGGTTTTCTTGAACGATTCCAAAACGGGTTCCATATCGAGCGGACGCAGCGTGCGCAAGTCAACGATCTCGGCTTCGATGCCATCCTTGGATAATTCTTCCGCGGCTTTCATTGAAAGCTCGAGACCTTTGCAATACGTGATAATCGTGAGGTCGCTTCCCTCGCGCTGGATTTTTGATTTGCCGATGGGGATGAGATACTCGCCGTCAGGCACGTCACCGCGGACTTGATACATCGTCGCGTGCTCGATGAACAAAATCGGATCATTCGACCGTATGGCTGATTTGAGCAACCCTTTGGCGTCTTCCGGCGTCCCCGGCGAGACGACCTTGAGACCGGGGAAATGCGCGAAGATCGCATCAGGCGTCTGCGAATGCGTGGCTCCAAGTTGACGCCCGCCGCCGCCCACCGCGCGGATGACCATCGGGAGCATAAATTGTCCGCCGAACATGTAGCGCAATTTCGCGGCTTGATTGACGACATAGTCCATCGCCGAAAAAGCGAAGTTGATGGTCATCAGTTCCGCAATCGGGCGTTGCCCCACCATCGCCGCGCCGATCGCCGCCCCGAGGATGGCATTCTCTGCGATGGGGGTATCTTTCACGCGGCGCGCGCCGTATTTGTCGTAAAACCCCTTGGTGACGGCGTACGTGCCACCCCACACGCCGACCTCCTCGCCGAGAATGAAGACAGCGGGGTCACGGTCCATTTCTTCCATGAGTGCTTGCGAGATCGCCTCGCGCATAGTGATTTTTGCCATAATTTTTTTACCACGAAGTGTCACGAAGGAACACAAAGGAGTACCTAAGTGACACTTGTGCTCCTCTTAAGTTAAGTATCCGCGTAAATATCCGTAAACAATTCTTCCAGCGCCGGCTCGGGGCTGGCTTCGGCGAACTCGACCGCCTTGTTGGTTTCCTCTTCCACGCGCGCTTCGATGTCATCCAGTTGTTTGCGCGTGGCGTGTTTTTTATCCAATAAATATTTGTTGAAAATACCGATCGGGTCGTTCTCCTGCCACTGTTTGACCTCTTCCGCTTTGCGATAGCGTTCCGGGTCGCCCATCGAGTGACCGCGGAAGCGATACGTGTCTACCTCGAGGAAAAACGGCTGACTCTCCTTGCGGACGTATTCCATCGCTTCTTTTGTCGCTTCGTACACCTTCATCACATCCATGCCGTTGACTTCGCCGTTCTTCATCCCATAGCCTTCGGCTTTTTGGCGAATATCCGATACTGCCGAGGCGCGTTCGACCGCTGTACCCATGCCATACTGGTTGTTCTCACACACCCACAACACGCGCAACCCCCAGGTTTTGGCGAGGTTCAACGCTTCGTGAAAGTAGCCGATGTTGGTCGCGCCGTCGCCGAACATGCAGATGGTGATGTTGTCGTTCCCGGCGTATTGGTCGCCAAGGGCAAGCCCAGCCGCAACGGGAAGATGACCGCCGACGATGGCGTGTCCGCCCCACATGTTCTTTTCCGTGTCCGCCATGTGCATCGAGCCGCCCTTGCCCTTCGACATGCCCGTTGCCTTGCCCAGCAATTCCGCCATCACTTTGTCCGCTGTTATACCGCAGTTGAGGGCCACGCCATGGTCGCGATACGCGGTGATCACGCGGTCACGCGGTTCGCGAGCCGCGATCAAACCGGTCGAAACGGCTTCCTGCCCGATGTACAGGTGCATGAAACCGCCGATCTTGCCAGCCTGGTACAGCTCCGCGCCGCGTTCTTCCACACGGCGGATCAGCACCATCTGGTAATACAAATCGAGCAATTGTTCTTTCTTCATCAGTTACTCCAAAGAAATGTAAATAATGGCGGGATACAGGCAAAATAACACCGGGGAAGCCCCGGTGATACGACTGCCTCTCTCCAGTGCGGCATTATATCAGAGATATTTACTCCAAAATTCCTTTCATCGTTACTCCATTTCCATGTACAATACCCGAATGGCTCGGCTGACTGGCCACAAACCGGAGGAGGCACGCAGGTGTGGAATCCCGCCGTCAGGCGGCATCGCTCCCGCGATGGACCGGCTCCAACACCGGACGCCAGTTTGCCTTGGCTCCTTTCGCAGACTCCATCGGTCAACCATTTCCCAAACACCCAGCCCCCTTCGAGAGGATTAACCATGAAAAAGATACACATCTTGCTTGGCGTCCAATCCCTGCTCGCCATTTTTGTTTCATTCAACCGCCTGACGGATTGGTTCACAGGCTTCGTCCTGCCGAATCAGTTCCTGCGCTGGGTGGATTTGAACAATATCCTCGTTGCGCTGGTTAGCATGGTGGCGGGATATTTATTGAAGAAGGCGCTTGAATACAACTCGCCTGCCCGCGAAGGGAGCGCGCACACGGTGTGGAATCTGGTTTTCATGATCGGCGTCTTCCTCACTGCCGTGAGTTACGGCATCCACGAAGTGACGAATTATCTGCACGTGCGCTTTTGCCTTGAGGATGCCGCGAGCGACCTATGCCGCATCGTCATCTTCAACGACGACGAGTTCAGCCACTGGCTGTTCTTTGCCGGGTTCACCATGGTCAATGCGGCAATTCTGTTCATTCAAGATCTTTTCCCGCATCGTGAAGGTCTTTCGAGTGCAGATGCCGGCTTTTTACTTCTCAACTCCCTGTTCCTAGGTTTGGGCGTGATGGCAAACCTCGGCTTTGAGGAGATCGGCTTGGACCTGTACATCGTAGCGGCACTGGCGCTCATTTCCGCGTTCCTGCTGTGGAGGCGCGGCAGGCAACCGATGTTCATTTACTACACCGCCGCGTATTGGCTCGGTCTGGTCGGTAGCCTGGCGGCGCAACTATTTTTGTAAAGGAGCGCTGAACCATGAAATCAAAAAACATTCTGACAAATGCATCTGATCACGAACTCGGTCGCGCCGTATTCGATAACCTCCACGATCTGTTTCGAGCGATGACCGAGTCGCTGGGCGGCGAACTTCTTGAAACGGCGGATGTTTCGCGTCATTTCACGTTCCCTACCAACCCCATGTTCAAGGGAGTTTGGAGCGCGAAGGCTACGAAGGAAAACGCTGATAAAACCATTACCGATACCATCGAATGGTTCAAGGAGCGCAATGCGCCTTATTTCTTCTGGTGGTCCGGTCCCGACTCCGCGCCGGACGATCTGCCGCAACGCCTCCAGGCGCACGGTCTCATCGACATGGCGGAACAGCAAAAAGCACTGGCGGCGGGCATCAAGCAGACAGAACTCGGCGCGCCGTGCATGGTTGCCGAATTGGGCAGGATGAATGAATCGGTTCTCGCCAAAACCCCGCAGGGATTTTCCATCCGGGAAGCGGCGTCTGAATCCGACTTGTATGATTTCAAAAAGGTGTTCGTCGCCACCTACGAGATTCCCGACTGGGCTGGGCAGGCATGGGTGGACGCCACACTGAAGGCCGGCATCGGACAATCGCCATGGCGAATCTTCGTCGGGTATTTGGACGGCGAACCGGTTGCCACAAACATGCTCTTCAACGGCGGTGGGGTCGCCAGCGTGTACGCCATCGCGACGCTCCCTTCCGTGCAAGGGAAAGGCATCGGCGCGGCGATTACGCTCAAGCCCTTGCTGGAAGCGCGCGACACCGACGGATATAAATATGCCGTGTTATTTTCCACAGAAATGGGCGTAAAGGTCTATCAACGCATCGGCTTTCGGTTGACCGATGTCCGCATCAACCGCTACTTGTGGCGGGCTGGTTAAACCATGCGGGAATTCCCCATACCCAGACGGGATTAACCGTGTTTCTACAAGTTGGATATTTCAATAAAGGAGAATTGCAATGACATACTTTATCTGGTTGCTTCGTATCGTTCACATCGGCGCAGGAGTATTCTGGGTCGGGGGCGCGTGGATGATGGCGTTCCTGATCGCCCCGACGATCCGCGCCACCGGCGAAACCGGGCAAAAGTTCGCCGCGCACCTCGTCAGCGCCATGAAAATGACTCAAAAGATGTCCATCGCCAGCGGACTCACAGCCCTTGCGGGGGTTGCCCTGTACTGGATCGATTCGAACGGTTTTCAATCCGTTGCATGGATGATGTCCGGCGCGGGCACGGGGTTCGGCATCGGAACAGTCTTTGGGATCATCGGCTTCATCTTTGGCAACCTCATCGGGTCAACCACGCGAGCCATGATGAAACTCGGCGTAGAAATGCAAGGCAAGCCTTCGCCCGACCAACTGACCCGCATGCAGGCGCTCCAAAAACGGCAGGGGATGGTGACCAACATGACCGCATACTCCCTGATCCTCTCCGTAATTTTCATGTCCATCGCGCGCTACTTCGTTTTCTAAGATGCGACGCGTCTTCAAAGTCAGTCTCGCCCTGTTGTTTCTCGCCTTCGTGGGATCGGTGATCGTCAACCCCAAAGCGCCTCCCACCGACTATTACAATGGGTCGCCCACCCCGCTCGTCATCGCCCACCAGGGCGGGGATGGCGTGTGGCCCGGCGACACGATGCTGGCGTTTGAAAACGCCGTCCAAATCGGGTCAGACGTACTGGAGATGGACGCGCACATCACAAAAGATGGCCGTATCGTGTTGATGCATGATGAAGAAGTAGACCGAACCACCGACGGCACCGGTCTGATCGAGGAAATGACACTCGAAGAATTGAAACAACTCGACGCCGCGTACGACTGGTCGAACGATGATGGGGCGACTTTTCCCTACCGCGGGCAGGGAATCCAGGTGCCGACTTTGGATGAAGTCTTCGCAAAATTCCCGCAGATGCGTTACGTGATCGAAATCAAATTGACAGACAACCCGATCCACGGACCGCTGTGCGATTTGATCCGCGACTTCAACATGCAGGGCAGGGTGATCGTCGGCTCGTTTCACGATGAGGCATTGCAAAACTTCCGCACCGTTTGTCCCGAAGTGGCAACCTCCGCCGCGCGAGACGAAGTCACCCGCTATGTCCTGCTCGGCAAAGTATTCCTGTGGGGCTTCATTGCACCCGATTATCAAACCATTCAACCGCCATGGGACCCGGAAGAATCACTCGGCATCACCATCGTCACCGAGCGGTTCATCCGCGAATCGCATCTCAAGAATATCCGCGTCGAGCCGTGGACCGTGAACGACCCCGACCTGATGAAACAATACATTGCCTGGGGCGTGGATGGTATCATTACCGACAGGCCCGACCTGCTGATAGAAATACTGGGACGGTAAATCATTTTCCGGTTCGGAGAAGCGCATGAAAAGTATTTTCACCATCTTTTTGGATATCGAGAAACTGATCTACAAAGTCTTGATGTGGGTGATTCTCGTCCCCAAGACGATCGTCCATATCGTATTCAACCCCGCCTGGGCGCCCATCTACGTGAAAGACGAGTTGGAGAAGGACGAAACGCCTTTTGATGAGTACATTTCGCCGATCATCCTGCTGTTGATCGTGGCGTTAATCCCCGCCCTGGCGTTCAACCTCCTGCCGTCGTTCGGGGCGTCCCTCAGTTCGCCCGCCCAGGTCAACACCACCACCGACCGATACATCTCCTTCGATGTCGTCACGGATTTCCGTTCGTCCTCGGCAGAGATGGAATATTTCCACGTGTGGTCTGTGAGCAGGATCGGTGAACAGGCGCCGCCCGTTGTCCAGGCGGATGGATCCGTAACTCTGGTTTCGGGAGGTGTATTCGCTTTCGCCCCGGAGGTCCACTACCCGGGCAACCCCGCGAACCGCATCGCCACCGTGGACGAGAATACCGTCACCGACAATTTCCTGTTCACCTTCCCTGAGCCCGGGGAATACATTGTTTCGGTCACCGCTGGGAAATACTATCCCGAACGGTTCGACCCAGCCAGCGGCGCTGGAATCCCCACCGAGACGTATTCAAAATCGTTGAGGGTCATCGTCCCATCGCGGACAGACCTGAAAATCGTGTTCCCGGAAGACCCCTCCGCCGCGGCGGCAGAGACGGCGAAATCGACAGGGTTCGAAAATTTCACGGCTCAGGTGCAAAAAGAAAATACAATCTTCCTCGCACTGGCGTTGATGCTGCCGCCGCTCCTGTTTGCGCTAGCCACCAAATTCCTCACCACCTCGATCGGTGAAGATACGCTCAAGGAAAATTTCTACACACAGTGCTACTATTTTTCGCCGCTGAGCCTGGCGATCTGGGCAAGTTACTACGCCAGGTATTTTTACACCTCCGACGCCTATTTTTTCGCCAACAACGATCTGGCGATCCAGATCATCTGGCTTCCGCCGTTGCTCGCGGCGTTGTGGTTCGTGCGCGCCGAGGTAAAAACGATCGAAGATGCGCGCGGGACAAGCGGTCCGCGCGCGATCATCATCACCCTTGCCTGCATCGCCATCCTGTTAGCGGCGGCGTTCATCATTTTCCGCTTTGCCGTCCTGCAGGACGATGCGCGGCTGGCTGCCATTCGCATCTTCCCGCTCCTCTCCGCGGTGCTGATCGGCGGGTTCGGTATCGCCTGGTACCGCAGGAGAAAAGCCAGAAAAGAAAATATGTATTCGAGCCATTTCTTATGGATCGGCGTGAACGCCGTCGTCCTGGTTGCGCTCTTGAATTTTGTCTCGGCGCGGTTTGGCGTTCAATCTCAACCCCAGGTGGTTTCGCGCACCAGTATTGCCGAGGTCTCTCCCACGGCAGAGTCGATCCCTGCCACCGAACCGCCGACCTCCATTGAACTCTCGCCCACTCCAACGGCGGAGATCATCTCCAGCCTCGATACGCCGTTACCAGAAATCACTTCCACCCCGTTCATCGAAGCCAGCCCGACCCCCAACCCGTATTACGCCGAGGAGTTCAATGCCGTCCCTCCCACGTGGTTCGAGTTCATGACCAGCGGTGATACCAGCCTCGTGGAAAAATCCTTCGATCGCGGCGCGCTTGCCATCCAATTGCTCAAACGCGATGAACTCACCCCGAGGTTCTATTACATCAATGACGCGTTCTCGTATTCCGACGTGAAGGTCGGTGCGGTGGTGACCAACCAGGGCAACAACGCCAATGGCGTGGGGCTGGTCTGCCGCTACAGCGACCTGGGGTGGTACGAAGCGCAGGTCTCGAACTCGGAGCGGTTTTCGATCTACGTGGTGGATAACGTGGGGATCTTCAGCCAGGGTTATAACGAGGTGCTCACCGGTGATTCAAAAGCCATCCGCTCCGGGCTATCTACAAATATTTACACCCTGTATTGCCAGGGAAATGTGATCCGACTGTTCGTCAACGACGAACTGCTGGGCGAATATATCGATACGAATTTCGGCTTCACCGATGGAAAGATCGGCTTGTCGGTCTGGTCGCCGCAAAGTCTGCCGGTCAATGTGGATTTCGAAACCCTGACCGTAAGCGCGCCTTGATAGATAAACAAGGGGACACGTAATTATAAAAAGAGCGGTGTGGCTTCAACCACATCGCTCTTTTCACACCGTTCACTGACTTCATTCCATCCACATCGTCCGATCTTCGAACGAGGGACGCGGCGGGAACTCCGCCGGTGCCGATTCAGGATAGCCGATGTACATATACGCGATCACATGCTGGTCTGGAGCGAATCCTAAAAATTCTTTTACCTTCACATCCTCCGCCCATTCGCCGGTGCGCCACTTGACGGCAAGCCCTTCGGCTTCGGCGGCAAGCAGAAGATTCTGGCACGCGGCGGAGGCGGCGACAATATTCTCGATCTCGCTCACCCTCGGCTCGGCGGGTTTATCCACGCCAACGACGATCACCAGCGGCGCGCGGAGCGGCAACGCGCGGGTTTTCTCTGCGGCTTCCGCGGGCGCATCAGTCTGACGGTCCGCGAACGAGGCGGCGAACACATCCCCGAGTTTGTTGAGTCCGGAGCCCGAGATCACCACGAAGCGCCATGGTCGCACTTTGTAATGGTTCGGCGCCTGCGCGGCGGCGGACAATAACTTTTCGATCACGGCGCGCGGCACCGCGTCGGGTTTTACTTTGGTTTGCATATGCCGGTTGTGTATGGCATGAAATACGTCCATGGGTTCCTCCGTTCTCTTGATACAATTATCGCACGAGTTCTTACCGTATGAAAATTTTTTACTCCGAAACGCATCGCCGGCACGATCCTACATTCGAAGTATTCGATGGTGGTCTTCGCACGCCGTACATGGAAAACCCCGACCGCATAGACCGCATGTTGAACGCCTTGCGCGAAACAGGAGAGGCGGAAATTTTAGAGCCTGCGGATTTTGGACTCGACCCGATTTTAGCAGTGCACGATGCTGAGTATATCGAATTTCTCGCCTCATGCTGGACCGAGTGGCTGGATTCAAAGCCGTGGGATTCATCCGTGCTTTTGCCTGCCACGTTCGCTCTTCGACGGACTCCCCAACGACCGACCTCGCTCCTCGGGCGCGCCGGCTACCACATCATGGACTTGAGCGCGTGCATCGTCGCAGGGACGTACCAAGCCGCGCTCGCCTCGGCAAACTGCGCGTTGAGCGCGGCATCGTCTGTGGTCAATGGTCAATCGTCCGCATTTGCCTTGTGCCGCCCGCCCGGTCACCACGCGGGGAAAGATTACGCCGGCGGGTACTGCTTCATCAACAACGCCGCGGTTGCGGCAAACTGGCTCACCTCTCATGGGCGCGTCGCCCTCCTCGATGTGGACTATCACTGCGGCAACGGCACACAGGATATTTTCTACTCGCGCGACGATGTGCTGACCATTTCGATCCACGCCGACCCCGATTTCGAGTATCCGCATTTTGCCGGGTTTGCAAATGAAACCGGCGAGGGGGATGGCGCAGGCTACCATGTCAACTTTCCGCTCCCTGCCGGCACGGACGATGCGGCGTATTTAGCGACACTCGACATTGCGCTGGAAAGAATTCGGAAATTCGACCCGAAACATCTCGTCGTTTCAGCCGGCATGGATATTTATGCCGATGACCCGCTCGGCAGGATTAAAGTATCCACGGCGGGCATCGGCGAGATCGGCAAACGGATTTCCGCCCTCCGCCTGCCGACCGCGATCGTCATGGAAGGCGGATACAACAACGACGCGCTTGGAAGAAACATCACAGCATTCCTCGGAGAATTCAAATGAAAAAAGCCTGGCTCGTGCTTATTGTTCTGGCGCTCCTGGCAGCCTGCGGTCCTTCGCCGGAGGAACAGGCGGCGATGACAGCCACCTCACTCACAGCGATCGCGGAATCGTGGACGGAAACACCCCCGCCGACCTCCACCTCCACGTTTACCCCAACCACAACGCTCACGCCGACGCTAACGTTCACTCCCACCCTCACGCTCACGCCCACCATCACCGAAACGCCGACCTTTTCGTTCCCGGTCGCTACGGTCAACAAGCAGGCACACTGTCGATACGGTCCGTCTGTCGCGTACTTGCATGCCGCAGATTTGTATCCGGGCGATGTGGGCACGGTTCGCAACCGCTACGTGAACAGCACGTGGCTGTACGTCAAATTCGACAAGTTGAATTATTTTTGCTGGGTCGCCCCATCCGTTGTGGATGTGGTCGGTGACGTGAAATCGCTCGCGTTCAAGGAACTCAATTTGCAATCCATCGGGAGCAACATGTACGGTGCGCCGCAGAACGTGGTTGCCGTGCGCGACGTCAACAAGGTGACGATCACCTGGGACCAGGTCTTTATGACGCAGGACGACGACCGCGGCTACTTGTTGGAGTTGTTCGTCTGCCAGAACGGTGCATACATCTGGTGGACGGATTCCTACCCCGACCAATTCACCACTAGTTACACGGTGCGAGACGAAGCGGGTTGCGCCCTGCCATCTTCCGGTAAACTGTACACGGTCGAGAAGCATGGTTTCTCAGAGGCGGCGGTCATTGCGTGGCCCCCGCCCTGAAAAAATATGTCGGTTACCTGATAACGGAATGCAAACCCACCCATGCATGATGGTGTTAGACTATACGGAATCTCAACCGCCGAGGCAGACATGCGCCGCCGTTACTTTTACCTGATTACTGTCCTTCCTCTCCTCATCGTCCTCACCGGGCTTCTGAGCAATTGCGCCAGTGCGTCCCAGACTCATGATACCCGCACAGTGACGGTCGCGATCGTGGAGAATAATCCACTCAATGAGGACGGTAGCATTAACCGCCAGTCCATTTACGCGGGAGCACTGCTCGCGGCGGATCAGATCCGCGCGCGCGGCGGCATCGACATTCAGATCGACGCCTACGACGACGACAACGACCCTCAAAAATCACTCGAGATCGCGAACCAGATCGCCGATAGCGGCGCACTGGCGGTGATCGGGCACACTTCAGCGGAGACTCTCGAAGCGGGCGGCAACGTGTACGAAGCGGCAGGGATTCCTACTCTCAACGTCTCTGCCATTAGCGGTCATTTTACGGAAAGTTATTATTATCACTTCAACCTGTCGTACACCGCCGAGGCGGAGGCGGCATATCTAGCCAATTACCTGCGCAAAGTGAATGGCACCCAGACAGCCACCATCATTTCCACACGCGATGGTTACAGCACCTCCCTGGCAAAACAGTTCAAGAACACCTTCCAGGGTCTGGAGGGAATCATTACCATCGAAAAGGTGGTTGGCGATGAAACAGCGGATGAGATCGTTTCCGACATTATTTCGGCGAACACCGAGACTCACCACCCCGGAGTGATCTTCATCGCCACCGACGATATCACCGCGGCTGAACTGTTGATTCTCATGAAGCGGAAAGGCGTCTCGTACCCGGTCGCCGGCGGGAGCGCGTTGAGTTCACCGGCGTTCCGCGCGGTGATCGAAAGCCAGCAGGAGGAAGTGACATTTCCCGGCTATTACACCGACGGGATTCTCACCGTCCGCGAGATCGTGTTCGACAGCGCCAACCGCTACGCAAACGACTTCCTCACCGATTACCAGCAAGTGTATCAATCCGACAACTCTGCTCAACAGCCGGGTGACGAAGTGGTGAACGGCTACGACGCCCTGCTCACCCTGCTCACGGCGATGCAACGAGCAGAGGTGGATGGATCAGCCAGCCACGTGGCAGAGAACCGGGAACAGATCTACAACGAACTCGTGAACATGGATTCCGTCGAGAGCGGTGTGCAGGGCATCTCCGGCTTCATCTACTTTGAACCGTCACAAAATATCCGCCGCGCGCCGCGCTTCGGGCTGTATCAGAACGGCGAGATCATTTCTGCCAATATTCAGTTCGAGCCGGTGATCTCGCCGGGCGAAATCGACGATCTCGCCGAGCAGGTGGAGAACGGGCGCATCGTGACCCTGAACGGCGATTATGTCTACCAATCGAACGTCGTCTACGCCGGCATCGACCTGCTGGGCATCGACGACATCGACATCAAAACGTCCACCTATAAATTGGATTTCTATCTCTGGTTCCGCTATCGCCCGAACGAGCTGGATGAGGCGTTCAAACCCGAGGATTTCCTGTTCACCAATGCCCAAAGCGAGCCGGAGATCACGCTCTTACGTGCGGAAGAAAACGGGGACGGCACCGTGTTGAAAACCTACCGGGTGGTCGGCACCTTCAAGGAACAATTCCAGTTCCACAACTACCCGTTCGATCGCCAGGTACTGAGTTTGGAATTCCGCAACCAAAGCGCGACCACATCGTTTATCCAATACGTGGTCGACCGGGTCGGAATGCGGTTCGAGAACGAAGAGGAGTTGCTCGACAACTACCGCGACAACGGCGCCTTCGATGCGGTCTTCGGCTGGGATGAAACCTCCGTCAGCATGTCGCAGGATATTTTCCCCACCACCTCCACGCTGGGAAGCCCGGAAAATTTCGACAGCCGCATCGCAACCAATTACTCCCTGATCAACCTCGAAATCGAACTGCGGCGCGATTCTCTCCAGTACATCATCAAAAGCCTGCTCCCGTTGTTGATCACCCTCGTTCTTGCCTACATCACATTCTTCCTGCCTCTCGGACATTCCGAGCGGCTTGCCGTCGGATCGACGGCGCTCCTCACCACGGCGTTCTTTCATCTCGCGCTCGCAGACGCCCTGCCCGAGATCGGGTACACCGTGGCGATGGAATTCCTCTTTTACGCCTCCTACGGCATGTCTGCGTTGATCGTGTTGCTCGAAACCCTGAGCAGTCGCCTGGAAAAACAGATCGAGGAAAAAAAGAAAAAAGCGGATAAAAAGAAATTGACGGACCAGCGCCACGACTTGGATATGTTCGGTCGTATCCTCTACCCCACCATCCTGCTTGCCACCCTCGGCATTGGATTTTTCGTCTACAACGGGACCCTGCGCCTCGGTCCGCAACGGCAGGTTGTTTCCAGTAATCTGCCGGATACACTCGTGGAAGCGCCAACCCCCGCCGGACAATTCGCCGCCACATCCACTCCCGCTCCGGTCAGCGACGAGATCGTCCTCACCCTCAGCACCTGGCGCCCCGAAGACTCGGAAGAAATGGAAGTCATCCTGAACGAGTTCGAGGAGTACGCGCTGGCAACCACCGGCAGGAAGGTCATTGTCAACTATCGACCCCTGATGAGCGTAAATTACGATTCCATCCTTGACCTTCAATTGAGCAGCGGCGCGGGACCGGACTTGATGTACGTCCGCCCATTTTCCGTCAACGGAAACATCATCCGCTACCTCCTGCCGCTGGATGGAGAGATCGCGCTCGAGCAGAACTTCGAAAAGACCAAATTGATTCCCTGGACGAATTCCTCCTTCGAATTGACGTATGCCATGCCGTTCGTGGGTGTGGCGCAGGGCGTGTACTACAACAAAGACATCTTCGACAAATACTTCCTCGAGGTGCCGGAAACGTGGGAGGATTTCAGGCTCACCGCTAACGCGCTTAAACTCGCCGATGAATCGCTCATTCCGATCGCCAACGCCTTGAACCAGAGCGAAGACAGCGAAATGTTCATGAGCATTGCCGCCAATTTCCTCGGCGGACCCGAAGGCAGGGAAAAATACATGCGGACAGACGGCACAAGCCTGTGCTACAACGACGCCAGCATCGTCCGGGCGTTTCAAGCCATCGAAGACCTGAAACCCTACCTGCCCGAAAATGCCGCCAGGATCAATTCACAAACCAGCAAGGAACTCTTCCTGCAGGGCAATGCCGCGATGCTCTTCGGCGGCTCGTGGGATTTGCAGAAGATCTCGAACGAAGCGGACTTTAATTGGGATGTGTTCGCCGTGCCCGCCTCGTTCGTCCAGCGCACGTACGTGATCTTTCAGCCCGATATCGGCATCGGCATCAACCGCGCCACACCCCATCCAGACGAGGCGAAACTGCTTCTCGAGTGGCTGATGACCCGCGAAGCTGTCAACCTTACCTCAGAAAAACTCCCCGGCTTTTACCCGCTGGGCACCACGCAAGTCACCCGTAGCAGCGACCCGAACGACGAGAAATTCCTAACCCTGGTCAATGACTATCCCGCCGACATCCGCTGGATGTACACGGAGATCTCGAACAAAACCCCCAGCGCGCTCGAGATCGTCCGGCAAAGCCTGTATGAGATCGCCGCACTAGACCTGCCGGCACAGGCAGCCGCAGACCGCCTGCAAGCGGGCTTGGGCGAATGGTACGAGCCTGCCCAAAACTGCAAATGACCCTCGCACACAACGCTCCGAACTCGGAGCGTTGTGTGATTCTACGCATTGAAGAAAGTATGCAAGTTCCATATAATGGGAATCAAAACCACCCCAGGAGAAACCATGTCCACTGAAACCACACAACCCGCCCCCGCCGAACGCAGGCGCGAACTCTTTTGGAACCTGATGCTCGGCTTCCTGATATCCGCCCTGAGCGTGCTTACCGCCGCCTCGAACTACATGGCATTCCAATCGCAAAAGGCGTCGGACGATCTCGAAGCCGAAGGCGACCGCCTGCTCGCGCTATCCAACACAGACTACATCCGCGCCAACCAGTTCATCATCCTCGATTACACCATGTACGATGGCGAGTACATCCAGCGCGGGGTGGACGATTTTGCCGCGGACTACTACCAAAATAATTTTTCAGACAATTTGCAAGCCAGTGTTGACCGCGGTTCCGCCTTCGACGATCAATACTACAACGACATGTACGCCGAATCAGACCTGTCCTTCCAGGATGCATTCGATAGTTTCGATGCCGCCAATACCGAAAAAGACCGCGAAGGCGGCTACCAACTCGCCATGCTGATCGCCTCGGTCGGGCTGGCGTTTGCTGCGTACGCATCCTTATTGAACAACGCCAGCTTCCTCCGCGTGGTTTTCACCTTTCTATCATTTGTGATGCTCGGAATTGGCTCGATCCAACTCTTCGTCACGTTCATGTCTTGAAACGCGGCATGTCACGCCTTGGAATCATCCTGACCTGCGCCATCGTGCTCGCTTCGTGCAACCCCGGGCTGACTCTCGAACCCTCACCGACTACGACTTCCTCCCCGGTACGGACAGCCACCTCGACCATCACCGCGTTGCCGACGTTGACCGACACCCCACAGCCGCATCGTTCGCCGATTCAACTTGGTCCAAACCAGGAAAATTTTCCACAGGGAGTCAACCCGCTCACCGGGCTGGAGGTCCACGACCCGTCGCTTTTGAATCTTCCAGCCGTATTAGTTTCCATCAGCAACATGCCGGTCACCGCCCGTCCGCAGGCGGGACCGGCGTTCGCGCCGTGGATCTTCGAGTTCTACATCGGCGAAGGAAGCACACGGTTTATGGGCGTGTTCTACGGCGATAACTTACGCGAGATTCCCAATGTCACCGGCGGATGCGCTGTGCGCGAGGAAGTCATCCACCCACAAGGCGATTGGCTCGGCAATCGCGTGTGGCTCGATGAAAACGCGAACGGCGTGCAAGAGGCTTGGGAGGCGGGAGTCGGCGGCGTGTGTGTCCGCCTGCTGGACGGAATCAGCCGCACCGTCCTGAGTGAGGCGACGACAGATTCAAACGGTTATTTCGCGTTCGAAAAGCCACAAGTCGAAACCATCATCCAAATTGTCAAACCTGATACATATCAATTCACCCTGCAAAATATCGGCGACGAAGATTCTGATTCAGATGCGAACACAGACGGTGAGATAAAAATTCCCATCGCAGATTCAACCGTCCCGTATTTTGACGCGGGCTTGATCCTGAATGAAATCCCAACCGCGACGGCGAGCCCCGTGGTGACCAGCACGCCCCCGAATTGGTTCTTCCCGTTCGAGCCATATATCGGACCGGTGCGCTCCGGGCGTCTGACGTACAACCAGATCGGCGGGATGTTCCCGAACAGTTGTCTTGTGTATGCGAGTGCGGCGTACGATATCGGCGAACAACTCGATGCCTGCGAAATTCTGTATGGCGTGGATTTGAACACGCCCAACAGCGCACTGCTGACGCGCACGCGATTGCGCGAACTTGCGAACGAAGCGCTGAATCCGCGCCAGCCAGTGAATTATTCGGGAAACGTTTTTTCCGAATCGATTCCCGAGGGCGGACGTACTGCAAACACGATTGATGTTTTCTACAATTCATTCACACAATCAGGCTGGCAATACGACTCAATCTCGCAAACGTATCTGCGTTGGACTGATCAAGCCGACCAAACGGGAATTTTATTCCCCGCAACCGATCGTCTGACCAGCAGGCAAACGGCATTTGAAAATGTGATCGTGTTGTTCGCGGAACATTCGCGGTATCGTCACAACCAACTCGAAATTTTGCTCGGACCCGGGCAAAAAGGTAATGCCTATCTCTTCCGCGATGGGCAGGTATTTCGAGTCCAATGGTCAACGCTGAATCGCGAATGGGAGAAAGAATCCGGCTTACTCCGCCCGATCTATTTCGTCGATTCGTTCAACAACCCCATCCCCCTCCGCCCCGGCAGGACGTGGATTCACCTCGTCACGCCATTTTCGGGCGTGAGCGAAATTGCCTCTGGGGAGTGGCTGGTGAAATTTATTCAGCCGCTCGATCCGCCGGATACGCCGGTGCCGTAACATACAAACGCCGGTGGTCGAGTAGTCCTGAGCGAAGCGCAGCGAAGTCGAAGGACGTATCGAGACCCACCGCTAACCAAAGCAATTTTTGTTGTAAAAATGTTCTTGAAAACTAGTGGTCTCGATACGTCCCGCGAAGAGCATGCGGGACTACTCGACCACCGGATTAGATTTGAAACTGGAGCCTTCATGCACAAATACGCCACGGAACTAAAATCCCTCTTCGTGAAATACGCAAACCCCGCCCAAGCCGCGCCGATGAAGAAATACATGCGCGACCAATTCGAGTATTTGGGAATTAAATCTCCTCAATTGAAGGCGTTGCTCAGGGAGCATGTGACTCGTCACGGCTTGCCGACGGTGGAAAATGTGGACGAGATCGCGCGCGACTTGTGGAATCTTCCTCTGCGCGAATTCCACTACACCGCCATCAACTTGATGGAGCGACTCGAGAAGAAACTGCCCAAGCCTTCGATCAAAACTCTGGAGTTCATGATCACTCACAGATCTTGGTGGGACACCGTAGACAACATCTCACACATCGTAGGCGTGCACTTCCGCCGCTTCCCCGATGTGAAGGAAAAATATCTTGCCAAATGGCGCACTTCCAAAAATATCTGGCTGAGGCGCACAGCGATCCTTTTTCAGTTGGACTACAAAAGGGATACGGATTTTGACCTGCTGTGCGCCATCATCCGCGAAAACCTCGGCTCGGACGAGTTCTTCATCAACAAAGCCATCGGCTGGGCGCTGAGGCAGTACGCGTATACAGATGCAAAGGCAGTGAAGAAATTTGTGAAAGCAACGGAATTGCATCCCCTCAGTCGGCGCGAGGCGCTGAAGCATCTCTAACGTCATTGCGAGGAGGGTCGAAGACCCGACGAAGCAATCTCCGTCACCGTGGTGGAGATTGCTTCGCCTTCGGCTCGCAATGACGACTATCCTTTGTTTCTCAAAAACTCCGCCGCGTCTGTGAAGTGGTTTTTGAGATACGTTCGCACCTGCTCGTGCATCTCAGCCTCGTCCAGCGCCTTGTGCATACACCACACCCACTGGTCACGTTCGGTCGCGCCGATTGAAAAAGGCGCGTGCCGCATCCGCAGGGCGGGGTGACCGCGGGATTCGATGAAAAGTTGCGGTCCGCCCGACCAGCCGGAGAGAAACATGAACAGTTTTTCACGCGACGGCTTCAAACTCTTCGGGTGAATGGCGCGGATCTGCGCGGCTTCGGGGGAGGAATCCATCAAGTCATAGAAGCGGTCAACGAGGTTGCGCACACCCGTCTCACCGCCGATGAGTTCGTAGAGGGATGGCTTTGGTTCGTTCATGCAGGGAATTGTAATTCAAGTTAATGGCTTTATAATTGCCGCAACCAGGAGAATGTAATGACCAAAGAGAAAGAAGCCGTCATCCTTTCCGCCGCGCGCACACCGATCGGGAAATTTCAGGGCGCGTTGAGTTCCGTCCCTGCCACGCAGTTAGGCGCAATCGCTGTCAAAGAAGCGGTGGCACGCGCAGGCATCAACGCGGAAGAGATCGAAGAAGTCATCATGGGCAACGTGGTGCAGGCAGGCGAGGGTCAGGCTCCTGCGCGGCAATCGGGAATTTTGGGCGGCGTCCCGGCGACGGTCAGCGCGAGCACGATCAACAAGGTCTGCGGCTCAGGCTTGAAAGCGGTGATGATGGCGAGTCAAGCCGTACGGGCGGGCGATGCGTCGCTCTTCGTAGCAGGCGGATTCGAATCCATGAGTCGCGCGCCGTATCTCGTGAGCGGTCGCATGGGCGAACTCAAATTCGGCAACTCGCAAATGACCGACGCCCTGCTCAATGACGGCTTGTGGGATCCGTTCGAAAATTGGGGGATGGGCAACGCGGCTGAATTTATCGCGGACGAATACGAGGTGACGCGCGAGGCGATGGATCAATTTACGCTTCACTCGCACGGGAAGGCTGTCGAGGCGCAAGCGGCGGGCCGGTTCAAGCCTGAAATTGTTCCCGTCCCTGTGGCAGGACGCAAAGGCGAAGTAACGATTGTGGACACGGACGAAGGTCCGCGCAAAGATTCGACCCTCGAAGCGCTCGCCAAACTTAAACCATCATTCAAAGAAAACGGGAAAGTGACGCCCGGCAATTCATCACCCATGAACGATGGCGCGGCGGCGGTTGTGATTTCATCTCGTGCATACGCCGAGAAAAATAATTTGAAACCGCTGGCGCGCGTGATAGGCTACTCGCAAGCCGCGCTCGAACCGAAATATTTATTCGCCGCGCCCGCGTATGCGATTCCAAAATTGTTGAACAAGATCGGCTGGAAGTTATCCGACGTTGATCTGATCGAACTCAACGAAGCCTTCGCCGCGCAAGTGCTGGCGGACGGCTATGCATTGGCAGACCAGGGCTGGGATTGGGACAAGGTCAACGTGAACGGCGGCGCGATCGCGTTGGGGCATCCGCTTGGAGCAAGCGGTGCGCGCGTGTTGACGACTCTGCTCTACGCGTTGAAGGATCGCGGCTTGAAACGCGGCATCGCATCGCTGTGTTTGGGCGGCGGCGAGGCGGTGGCGATGGCGGTGGAGTTGGAGTAATTAGTAAATGGTAATTGGTGGTCGAGTAGCCCGAATGATCTTTGAGGGGGTATCGAGACCACAATGTAGCAAAATTACTTTTGTTGGTTGTGGTTTCGATACGGGCGGACCGCTTCGCAGCGCCGCCCTACTCGACCACCGAGGAGCTCTCATGGCAAAAGTTTTAGGCGTCGGCGGAATTTTTTTCAAATCATCGAACCCGAAGCGACTCTACGAGTGGTATGCCAAATGGCTGGGCATGACGTTGGAAGAATGGGGCACCATGTATGTTCCAAAAGACTACCCTCAGAACAGCCAGACCGTTTGGAGCGCGTTCGACGCGTCCACAAAATATTTCGACCCGTCAGAAAAGGGTTTCATGTTCAATCTGATCGTTGACAACTTGGAAGAAGCGTTGAAACAAGTCAAGGAGGGCGGCGCGGAAATCGTCGGGAATATCGAGAAGATGGAGTACGGTTCGTTTGGTTGGTTTATGGATCCCGATGGAAATAAAGTAGAGTTGTGGGAGCCAGTGAAATAATATTTGTGTGTCACTCTGAGGGAGCGACAGCGACCGAAGAGTCTCGCTTGCTGTGTAAGAGACCCTTCGCTACGCTCAGGGTGACACAACTACTAGAGGAAAAATGAATCGTGAAGAACGCAATGAAAAAATCGAACTATACGGACGCGGCTACGACATGCTCATGGACACCTTGAAAGACATCCCGCGCGAGATGTGGAAGTTCAAGCCCGAGCCGAAGGAGTGGAGTGTGCACGAAGTGCTCGTCCATCTCGCGGATTCGGAATCAAATGCTGCGTTGCGCGCCCGCAAACTCATCGTCGAGCCGGGCGGGGCGTTGATGGGATACGATCAGGACAAGTGGGCAATCGAGTTGGACTATCACGACCAAAGTTATGAGGACGCGCTGGAAACGCTGAGACTCGTCCGCAAGACGACGTATGAACTGCTCAAGAAACAGCCCGACGAAGTTTTCGAGCACGCCGCGAAGCACCCCGAATACGACGAGCCGTATACGTTCGAGAAATGGCTGAATATCTATTCGGCGCACATCCCCGGGCACATCGAGCAGATTCGGAATAATTACAAAATCTGGAGAGATCAACACGGTTAACATGTGTCATTGCGAGACCCCGCCCCAGCGGGGTCGTGGCAATCTCAAGTAATCATCAAACAAGTGCTGGATGGCGAGTCGAGATTGCCACGTCAGCCCTTCGGGCTTCCTCGCAATGACACTTGAAATGAGGATTCAAATGTCAATCAAACACATCTTTGTGATCGGCGCAGGGACGATGGGCAACGGCATTGCGCAGGTCGCGGCGACATCGGGATACCAAGTCACCTGCATGGACGTTCAGTCCGCCGCGCTGGAGAAAGCCAAAGCTTCAATCGCCAAATCCACGAGTAAGTTGCTCGAAAAAGGGACAATCACCAAAGAGGGAAAAGAATCGGCGGACGCAATTCTTTTCGTCAGCGACATGTCCACGATGAAAGATGCAGATTTTGTCATCGAAGCCGCGACGGAGAACCCCGAACTCAAATTCAAAATCTTCAAAGATATGGACGCCAACGCGCGCGCAGGCGTGATTCTGGCGAGCAACACCTCGTCCATTTCGATCACGAAGATTGCGGCGCAGACAGGGCGTCCCGAAAGAGTGATCGGGATGCACTTCATGAATCCCGTCCCGTTGATGAAACTCGTCGAAGTTATCAAAGGAATCGCCACTAGCGCAGAGACGCTTACCTCCACGCTCGAGTTATGCAAGGTCATGGGCAAAGAGGCATGGGAAGCGAACGACTCGCCGGGCTTTATCTCGAATCGAATTCTTTGTCCGATGATCAACGAAGCCATCTTTGCACTTCAAGAAGGCGTCGGCACCAAGGAAGCCATCGACGCGGTGATGAAACTTGGCATGAACCACCCGATGGGACCGCTCACGCTCGCGGACTTAATCGGGCTGGATGTGGTGCTATTCATCATGGAAGTTCTGCACCGCGACCTTGGCGAGGACAAATACCGCCCCGCGCCGTTACTCCGCAAGATGGTGGATGCAGGGTATCTGGGGAGAAAAACGGGACGAGGGTTTTACGAGTATTGATCCCGATATTTATTCATTGGGATTCCGCACGCCCCATCGACCAGCCAAAGCGTGATGCATTCGGGTACAATCCATGCCGCCCTGCAAAGGCATAGGAGACCGAATGATCGCCCCTCAAAAATCAATCCAGTACGAGCGCTACGAGTTCAAGAAATGGGAGCATCACGACGCCGAGACAATCGTCGAAGCGCCGGTTTCGCTCACCGTCAACGGAATCGTGTGGCTGACGTTCATGTGCACCCCGGTGAACCTCGAAGCGATGGCAGTGGGTTTTTTATACAACGAAAACATCATCCAGCGCATGGATGAAATTGCCGATGTGCGCGTCTGCGAGCACGGCGATAATGTGGACGTGTGGTTGAACCAAAGCGTGGAGCAACCGAAATCGTGGAGGAGAACGTCGGGTTGTTCGGGAGGGCTGACCGCTGTCGAAACCCTCGCCCGAGTGGAAGTCTCCTTTTCGCGCGAGGAACCTCGCTTCGACCCTGAAAGAATCGGCAACCTGGTGGACCTGTTGTTCGAGTCGCAGGGGCTATACCGCGAGACCGGCGGCGTCCACACCTCCGCGCTGAGCGACGGGGAGAAAGTCATCTTCGCCGCCGACGATATCGGCAGGCACAACACGCTCGATAAGATCGCGGGGATGTGCGTGATGAATAATGTATTTCCCGAGACGAAAATCCTCATCAGCACCGGGCGCATCAGTTCCGAGATGCTTCAAAAAGCCGCGCGGCTCGGCGCGCCGATCCTGATCTCGCGCACATCACCCAGTTCGCTCTCCATCGAAATGGCAGAATTGTATGGGATTACCTTGATCGGCTACGCACGCAGGCATAGGTTCAATGTGTATTCGAATAGGCAGAGAGTACGAGCAACTTCCACCTCATGACACAAAAATACAGCATCACCGCCGCCTACTATCTTGCGTTCATCCTGCTTGGGTTCATCGCCGCCGCCGAAGGCACCACCCTGCTCCGACTGGCAGATAACACCTCCAGCGCCCTCGACCAGATCAGCCTGATCTTCTTCTTCGGCTCACTCGGGTACCTCATCGGTTCGTATGCCGGCGGAAAGGTCTACGATCGGGTGCCCGGACACAAGTTCCTCGCTCTCGTGCTTATCGTCCTCGCGCCATTCGCCGCGCTCGTTCCCGTGCTCACAGACCTGCGCGCACTGCTTTTTGTCATCGCCATCCTCGGCATGGCAAAGGGCGCGTTGGATGTCGGTTGCAACACCCTCCTGCTGTGGATACACCGCGAGAAGGCCGGACCCTTCCTCAACGGACTGCACGCCGCGTTTGGGTTGGGTGCGTTCATCGCGCCGCTGATCGTGGAAGTCATCGTCAAAACCACCGGAGGCATCGATTGGGTGTTTTGGTCGGCTGGGATATTGGCTCTGCCGATCGGGTTCTGGGTCATCAATACGCCCAGCCCGACAGCACGCGCCACACCGCAACACCACCGGGAAGCGCCGTCTCCCATTGCCGCCCTTGCCCTCATGGTGACGTGCTTCGCCTTGTACGTCGGCTTGGAGTCCGGGTATGGCAACCTGATCAAGTCCTATACCGTGCTCACCGGCTTGGGGAACGAGTCGCAAGCCAACTATCTCAACTCGGCGTTTTGGGGATTCTTCACCCTCGGCAGGCTGTTCGGTGTTTGGGAATCCGCGCGACTGCCCGCGCGTACACTCCTCTATCTACATCTGACCGGGTGTATCGCGAGTGTGCTGGTCGTTTTGGCCTTCCCTGAATCATCCTCCGCGCTTTGGATTGGATCGATCCTCCTCGGAATTTTTCTTGCCCCCATCTTCCCAGCCTTTCTCGCCCTTGCAGACGAACGCATGCACGTCACCGGCGCGATGGCGGGCTGGTTCCTCGTGGGAGGCAGTATCGGTGGCATGGTGATTCCCTGGGGCATCGGGCAGGCGATCGTGCAGTTTGGGTCGACCGCCATGACGCAGATCGTCCTGGCATGCCTGTTCATCGATCTCCTCGCGCTTGTGAGTTTCATACGAGCGCCGATCCCCACCGCCCGCGCGGAGTGATAATTCCATTGCGCCATTTTTATCGCCAACTGCCTTTGGTACAATCCTCCGCATGATACGCCGTGCCAATTACTTTTTACTAATTACTTTTCTCCTCGCCTCCTGTTCCCCCTCTGCTTCCACGCCCTTCCCCACTTACGACCCGTTCGCACCGGTGACCGGGCAGGCATTCACTCCGGCGCCGCCCCAACCCGGCGAGATCATCCAACCGACAAAGACTCCGTCGGGACCTACACCCACGCGCGCGCCGCTCTCGGTGACGATCCCCACGCGCAATCCCAACTCGTCCCTCACCCATCCCACACCCGACGCGCCGCATCCGCTTCCGCCGCCGCGCGAATTCGTAGATCAGTACACCGTTCAGGCTGGCGACTCGCTGGGGGGCATCGCCCAAACGTACGGCATCACGCTCGAGGCGTTGATGCAGGCAAACGGGCTGAATGAAGCGTCCGTGTTATCCGTTGGGCAGGTGGTCAATATCCCGCCCGTCACCGCCGACCCGATCCCCGGCTCGTCGTTCAAATTGATTCCCGATTCAGAATTGGTGTATGGTCCTGCCACCGTCGCGTTCGATCTCGATGCGTATTTGAAAAGCAAAGGCGGGTATCTGGGCAATTACGTGCAGGATGTGAACGGCGCGTACTTGAGCGGCTCGCAGATCATTCTGCGCGTGTCGCAAAATTATTCCGTCAACCCGCGCCTGTTGGTGGCGATCCTTGAATATCGGAGCGGCTGGGTCACCAACCCCGTGCCGGCAAACGTGGATTACCCGATGGGCTACTACGACGATTATTATGCCGGCTTGTATCGTCAAGCCGCATGGGCGGCGGATAATCTAAACCGCGGCTACTACGCATGGCGCGTCAACGCGCTCGGCACCCTGCCGCTCAACGATGGCACCTACGTGCCGATGAACCCGACGATCAATGCAGGCACAGCGGCGGTGCAATATTTTTTCTCGCAATTCAACAACCGCGCCACATGGGACTTCGACGTGAGTCAACTCGGCTTTTATCAGACCTATAACCTGCTGTTCGGATTCCCCTTCGACTACGACATCGCTTCGCTCCTCCCATTCAATTTGACTCAGCCTGAGATGCAACTACCCTTCGTGAACGGCGCGACCTGGTCGTTCACCGGCGGTCCGCACGGCGGTTGGGACAGCGGCTCGGCATGGGCGGCGCTGGACTTTGCCCCGCCCGGCGAAGCGGCAGGATGCGCGCAAAGCGAAGCATGGGTTGTTGCCGTTGCCGATGGATATATTATCCGCGCGAGCGATGGCGCGGTCATTCAGGACCTTGATAACGACGGCTACGAACAGACCGGCTGGACAGTGCTCTACATGCACATCGAAACGCGCGACCGCATACAACCCGGCACATACGTGTACGCCGGCGAGGTGATCGGTCACCCCTCCTGCGAAGGCGGCATCTCGAACGCCACCCACCTGCACCTCGCCCGCCGCTACAATGGCGAATGGATTCCCGCGGATGGGAACATCCCCTTCAACCTCGATGGCTGGGTCTCCAGCGGCGACGGGGTTTTGTACAACGGCTGGCTCACCCGCGGCACGACCGTCCTGCAGGCAGAAGAGGGTGTGTTCGATGGGGTGAACCAAATTTCGAGGTGATGCATCCATCTCTTGTTTCGACCGATGTCCGTTCAGGGTGAATTAACCATCGAAGGTATAATCCTCGCTGTGAAACGTGTAATCATCTTCATTATCTTCCTAACTTTACTCCTTTCTTCATGCGGCGGTAATACATCCTCATTATGGGGACAATACCAAACTCCCACACCGATCGGAGGGCCGTCGGTCGATCAGGCGCCGGTCTTCGAACCTTTGCCCACCCAGACGAACACGGTCGAAGTCTCACGTCCAACTTCAACCGCAACGCCGACTTCTCTGTTGAGTTCATTCGTTACACAACCCGCGACTCTTACACCTACTCAATTCCTCACACCCACGCAACCCGGCGCGACCATTTTGTATTACTCCCAAAACGGCGACTGGCTCCCTGCAGTGGCACGCAGGTTCCACGTGGGCGTGACCGAGATCACGTCGCCGAAGATTCTCCCCGCAAGCGGATTCCTTGACACCGGCACCCTCCTCATCCTCCCGGACCGGCGCGACTCAAAGGTGCAATTCACCTCCGCCGCGCAACTGATCCCGGATAGTGAGATCATCTTTTCCGCCAGCGCCGTGGACTTCGACGTATCGGGATATGTGCAAAGCGCCGGCGGGTATCTTTCCACCTACCGCGAATACCTCGGGTCGACCGGCTGGATGACCGGCGCGGCCGCCCTGGAACGCTCGGCATACGAAAATTCGATCAACCCGCGGCTGTTACTTGCCCTCCTCGATTACGAAGCGCAATGGGTGCGCGGCATCCCCGCGGATGAATTTCACCGGACCTACCCGCTGGGTTACGAAAACTTTCGGAATAAAGGCATGTTCCTGCAATTTGGCTGGGCGATCAACCAACTCTCCACGGGATATTACGGCTGGCGCATGGGAACTTTGACAGAGATCACCTTCACCGATGGAACCACCTACCAACTCGACCCGTCTTTGAATGCCGGCACGGTCGCCATTATGGTTTATTTTTCTAAATTGCACAGCCTCAACGAGTGGTTGAGGATCATGGACCCCAACAGCGGATTCGCATCGTTCTATGCCAATATGTTTGGCGACTCATGGTCGCGGGCAAACTCTGCCGGGAGTATTTTCCCTTCGAGCCTCTCACAACCCGGGATGGTCCTGCCCTTTGAATCGAACACCGAGTGGGCATACACCGGCGGACCTCATAGCGCATGGGGCGACGAAGGTCCGCTGGCAGCAGTGGACTTCGCCCCCTCCACCGCCAAAAGCGGCTGCGCCGTATCCGACTCCTGGGTGCTTGCCATGGCGCCCGGGCTGGTTGTCCGTTCGAGCAACGGGATCGTCGTTGTTGACCTGGACGGCGACGGGCACGAGCAGACCGGTTGGAACATCCTGTACCTGCACATCGCCAACAAGGGACGGGTAGCGACCGGCACGTGGGTGGAGCAAAACGACAACATCGGGCATCCATCGTGCGAAGGCGGCATTTCCACCGGCACACATACGCATGTGGCGCGAAAGTACAACGGCGAGTGGGTCGTTGCGGATGGACCCATCCCGTGGGTATTAAGCGGATGGACAGTCATCGCCGGGGATAAACCCTACCTTGGCAAACTGGTCAAAGGCAACCAAGTCGTCACCTCCGATGTGTACGGGCAGGCAAAGTCCCTGATCGTTCGTGAAGATGATGATTAAATTCAAACAGGTGACAGTCATTTTAAAAATGACTGTCACCTTAATCGCTATGCTCCTCTCCTCTTGCGTGCCGCGCCAGCCGAACAACGCCATCGAAAACATGATCACCCCGCTTGCCCCGACGCCCGTCCCTGCGCCTGCTTCGGGACGTCCGCAGTTCGGTCCCGGCGAACTCGTGGATTACACCGCGCAGAACGGGGACAGCCTCCCCGCGCTGGCGGCGCGTTTCAACACCACCACTGAGGAAATTCTCGCCGCCAACCCCATCATCCCGCGCGATGCCACCACCATGCCTGTCGGCTTGCCGATGAAAATCCCCATCTACTATCTTCCGTTGTGGGGCACCGAATATCAAAGCATCCCCGACCATGCGTTTGTCAACGGACCCTACCAGATCGGCTTTAACACCAGCGCGTTCGTAGCCACTACGGACGGCTGGCTCAAAGACTATCGCGTCTACGCGGGCGGCAGGAATCGCTCCGGCGCTGAAATGGTGGATTATGTCGCACAAAATTACAGCATCAGCCCCAGGCTTCTGCTTGCGCTTCTCGAATATCAAGGCGGCGCGCTCACACAACCTGAACGCCCCTCGCAAAAATACCTGCTGGGCTTCCGCCGCACATTTTACGAGTCGCCTTACCTCCAACTCGTCATCGCGGCAAACACCCTCAACAACGGATACTACGGCTGGCGCGGCGGCACGCTCACAGAATTCGACCTGACCGACGAATCGCTGACACGCCCCGACCCGTGGCAAAACGCGGGATCGGTCGCGCTTCAATATTATTTTTCACGCCTGCAATCCGGGGACGCCTACCTCGCCTCCATCGGACGGGACGGTCTGGCTCGCACCTATCAAACTTTTTTCGGCGACCCCTGGCTGGACTCTCCCATCCTCATCCCCGGCAGCCTTCGGCAACCGGCACTACGCTTCCCGTTCCTGCCGGATTACATCTGGGCATACACCAGCGGACCGCACACCGGCTGGGGCTCGGGCGAACCGTTTGCCGCGCTCGATTTCGCGCCAGCCTCCGATGTCTCCGGCTGTTACAACGTCAGCAACGACCTGTACGCCACCGCCATGGCAGACGGACTTGTCGTTCGCTCGGATATTGATGGGGTTGTGCTCGACCTCGATAAGGACGGTGATGAGCGCACAGGCTGGGTCTTGTATTATTTGCACACCGCCACCGATGGGCGGATCAGGGTCGGGCAGGAAGTGCAAGCCGGCGACCCGATCGGGCATCCCTCTTGCGAAGGCGGGTCATCCACAGGCACACACATCCACGTGGCGCGCAAATACAACGGCGAATGGATCCGCGCCGATGGTCCGCTGGCGTTCAACCTGGAAGGCTGGATTGCGCAAGGCGCAGACAAGGAACGTGAAGGCACCCTCGCACGAGGCGGGGTAACCATCACGGCATGTTCATGTTCCGATTTTGGGAGCCGCGTGCGAGCCGGCGCGCCCTGACAGTCCGTAAAGGGTCAGCCGGTCACCCCGGGATTCATCCACACACCCTGGCGCACCAGGTGCTTGTCGCCCCCGCCTTCATCCTCAAAAATTTCATAATGCAGTTCGATTGGAAATGCCTGCTCGAGCATCGCCTGTGCCGGGCAGTATTTGGTCGCCGCGAGTTCAATGGCGCGGGTCACCGCTACTTCGTTGACGTTCCTCCCAGCTACCACGAACGTGATCGTGGCGCGGGTGAACACCTTGGGGAAATCGGGCGAGCGCGGACCGTCGAAATTCACCTCGAAGCGCGTGATATTCTCCCGCTTCTTTTGAAGGATGGAGAGAATATCCATCGCCTGACAGCCGATCAACCCTAAGGCGATCATCTCCATCGGGCGGACGGCGCAATCCTCCCCTCCCACCTGCGGGTCGGCGTCCATCTCCACTTGATGACCCGATGGACCCGCGCCGGCAAACTTCATTCCGCCTTCCCAGTTGATCGAAACTTTCATGGTTCCTCCAGGATGATCGGGGTGACATATTTTTCAAGACCTCTTCGATCGATACCGCCCACCCACTGCAGGCGGACGATGCCCTTGCGGTCAATGACAAACGAGGATGGCAGGTTCATGGTTTTGAATGCGTCTTCGGTGGCGATGTACGTTGGGTCGAGCCAGACAGGAAACGACAGCTCGAACTCTTCGACAAAGGTTTGAACGTCCGCGGTTGGGTCGCCGTCGTTGATCGCAATCACGGAAAATCCCTCATCAACATGTTTGTTGTGATACGCCTGCAACGCCGGCATCTCCTCCTTGCAAGGTTCGCACCAGGTCGCCCACAAATTGACCAGCACCACGTTGCCCTTGTAATCTGCCAGTGAAACGGGAACGCCCTCCAGCGAGGTGAGAGTCAGATCGGGCGCGGGGTACTTCACAGGAGCGGGAACAACTTGAAATTCGACAGGAGACGAGATGTTCCGATACAAAGCATATGCGGATGCGTTGATAAGTAGAAATCCCAGCGCCACCAGTAGATAAGGGATTAGTTTATGAGATTTCCTTGATGAATCCGATGAAGTCATTATGGAATAAGTATACCCCTGTCACCTTCGTCGAGGAAAAATAGGGACGAATGTCATGAGAAATATGATATTCGCCACTGGAATGAAAATACCTCACTGATTAATATGCCACAATGGGTTTTGATTTCCATCAACTTCCGGTCTTTCGGGATATCAGCGACGAGAGCCTGGTCATGTTCGAAAAACTCATGGAAACCTATCACTGCCCTTCAGGCAGCTATGTCATAGAGCAGGATACGCCTGCCGACTATTTATACATGGTCTTGCAGGGAGCCGTGGAGATCCTGTTCAAGCCGTTCGATGAGGTGCCCATTACTGTCTCTCACATCGAGCAAGGGGGAATCTTCGGGTGGTCGGCGGTGGTCGGCAGAGGGAAGTACACCTCCTCTGCGATCGCGATCAACGAGTTGGATGCGGTGCGCATCAATGGTCACGAACTTCGCAGGTTTTGCGCAGACCATCCACAAGCTGGCACCGAAATTTTGAACAGCCTCGCCAACGCGGTGGGTTCACGATGGAAGGATGCTCACGAGCAGGTGAAATTGATTTTAGAGCAGGGGATGAAGTAGGGGCGGGACGACCCGCCCCTATAATTTTACGCCGGACTTCGGAAGAACCTCAGCACAAAATAACCGCCCAGGAGGATCAACGCGGCGGGCCAGATGTATTCCAATACGCCGATCGCGGGCGTTCCAAGGATCGAGCCGAAGACGAGCAACAAAACACCCGGTATGAACGCCCAACTTCTGCCGCGCCCGCCGGGCAGGATGGCAACGAGGATGAAGGTGAGTCCCAAGCCGAGGAAGAGAAAGCCGCCGTTATCGAGCCCGGTGGCATCTTCAAGGGCGGAGATCGACCCAAGCGTCAACATCACGCCCGCCGGGATGATCGCCCACCAGCGGGTGGTATCGGTGAAATACACCCACAAGAACCCCAAACTGATACCGGCGAAGAAGACAAGTCCATCGAAGGCTTCGAGCGAGTTAGGCAACAACGAGGAGATGGCGAGCCCCAACAATGTGAACGCCGGAAATGCCGCCCACCAGTTGTTACGATCGCGCACGAGCATCCACAAAAAGAACGCGCCTACCAAACCCCAAATGACGCCCCAAAATATATCGCCGACATCCGAGATGATGTTGAAGTTTTCGAGGAAGATCAGCACTCCGCCGAAGACCATCAAAATGCCGATCCATAAACGAGGATCATATCGTTTCATGTTATTCTCCTTTTGCAGTTTTTCGTCATTGCGAGGAGGGTCGAAGACCCGACGAAGCGTCGCCGTGGCGCCGTGGCGACACAATCCCCAACACGGTGGTAGAGATTGCTTCGTAGCGCTGAAGCGCCACTCGCAATGACGAACAAGTTTATTTGATCGTGATCGAACCCATGCCCGCTTCGATGGTGATCTCAGTCCGGTCTTGCGCGGTATCGAAGTTGGACGATTGATAAAACCCCGTCCCCGTTTCGGGGAAGCGGTTCCGATCCACATGAAGGGCTGTTACGCCCTCCTTCACACGGATACGCGCCGCGGTCGCTTCGGGGACGCGAATATTGACCGAAGCCGCGCCAGCCTCCACGTCGAGGAATGAAGCGCCGCGCGCGGGTACGGTCAGGTCGGTGGCGCTGGCGCCGGTTTCCAGTTCGATGCGAGTCGCATGCACATCCTTCAAGTTGACGTCCTGTTTGCTCGCGCCCGATTCGATCACCACCGTCACCGGTACTTCCTGCGAAAGGCAATAGCGCCAGACGCCACTCGAGGGACCGATGAACGGAATGACCGAGGGACCCGCCTCCACCCGGACCTCCAACTGGTCGCCAACCAGGTGGCTTTTGTAATTCATCGCAACACCCGACGATCCTTCGAGCGCCTGCCCGGTTGGCGCGCCGCCGCTGATCTCGATCTGGCCAGCGCCGTGTGAAAATTTATAACGCACGCCTTTCGCCGCTTGAAGCGGGATCGAGAAATATTCATCGTCACGGAAATCGGGCTTCCAAAACACGTTGAGGATGATCCACCCGCCCACCAGAATCAAAAACGATGGAAAGAGAAAGGGCCAGATGTTGGGGATGATTCCGCGCGTTTGAAGCAGGAGCAGACCGCCCACCACGATAAGCGCGACACCCCAGAAGATATTAGCCCGTTTCATTTCTGCCTCCGCGATAGATGCCGCGCGCCAGAAGATACACGCCGAACAGGATCAACAGGATCGCCGCCCCATATTCGCCGAGGAAATTGATATCGCCCAGGAACGTGGCAAAGACAAGGAACAACACCGCGCTGAAGGCGAGCGTGCGAAGCCCGCTGCTGATGTTTCGAGCGGTATTCTCGCCGAGCAACCCCGCCAGGATCGTTCCCACGCCGACGAATCCGGGGATCAACGTCCACATGTACGACCACGAGGCGTAATCACCGGCTTGATCCTGGTAGTACAAAATTCCGCCGACGCCCGCAACGATGGACGCGGGCACTGCCATACCGGGCGCACCGGTGATGAGCCCGATGAGCAGGATTAACGCGCCAGCGGCGATCGTCCACGTGGCGCCTGTCATATTTTCGGTGAAATCCCGAAGCGAGGGGATCTGCCGGGTGGCGACCAGCCATCCGCCGATGGCGATCAATAAAATGCCGAGGAACAGGTTGGAACGGTTTTTCATGTGTGCATTCTCCTCAAATATTTTTTCACTACCTCTACGCCGGGGGAACTGAAAAGTTTCCCACCGACACCCCTGAATTCATTGTACTGCTTTTGCGAGCGATTCCAGCCCGGCGAGGTCGTCCAAATCGAGCCATTGGAGCATGACGCGCTGTAAGCCCGCTTCTTCCAACTCTTTGAGTTGCTCCTGTACCTGAGCCGCGTTCCCCACGATGATTCCGCGTCCGCGCAGTTCGTCGTAGGTGCGTTTGCGAGCAGAGATCTTTTCTTTGAGTGCCGCGTCATCCTTCCCGAAGACACACCCGGTCATCATCGAGCGCCGCACAGAATCGGGCTTGCGACCAGCGGCGATGAGCATTTCGCTCAAGATTTTGTTCTTCTTCGAAAAATCATCTGGAGTCAATATCACGCAATTCCATTCGACGGCATATTTCACCACGTTGCCCAATGTCCGTTTGCCGCCCCCACCGACCAGGATTCTCGGTCCGCCTTTGCGCTGAGGGCGTGGCAAGAGGGTCGCGCCGCGCAGGTGGTAATACTTTCCATCAAACGTAACCGGCTCGTCGCTTTGCAACAAGCGCGTGACCACCTCCATCCCTTCCTCGAAGCGATCAAAGCGCGGCTTCATATCGAGCAAGTCAAAGCCGAACAGGTTGTGTTCGCGATCCTGCCACCCCGCGCCGAGACCGAGTGTCAGCCGTCCACCTGAGAGATCGTCCACGGCGGATGCCATGCGCGCTGTGAGCGCGGGATGCCGAAATGAGAACGGCGTCACCAGCGGACCGAACTCTATGCGCGTGGTGTTGCTTGCCAGCCACGTGAGCGACGTCCACAGTTCAAGCGATTCCAGGTCAGGCGGACTTCCATTGGTGAAATGGTCGGAGCGGTACAACCCGACAAAACCGAGTTCTTCGACGAGGCGGGCAATCTTCTGCCAGCGCGCCCACGTCAGTCCATTTTGACCTTCGATCATGATGGCGATTTCGAGCATGAGGTCTCCTTCTCATGTGTCATTGCGAGGAGTGGCGCCAAGGCGCCACGACGTGGCAATCTCGACTCACCATCCAACAATTGTCTGTTAATTAGACGAGATTGCCACGCCCTCACTCCGTTCGGGCTCGCAATGACACCTATTTGGTTAATTTTGATAACGCCAGCCACTTCCCTTTTTGTTTCGGATGTTCGGATTCAATAATTACTTTCTTCTGAACCAATCCAGTAACTGCCCGCGCGAGCAAATCTTTCTTCCAACCGAATAATTTCGCCGCGTCGTGTTCGGTCGCCGCGCCGACGGATTCAAAATAGAGTTCAAGCAATTTCGCGCGCGCCGCGCCTTCGCCGATCTTGCGCGCCTGCTCGGGCAGTTTCGGGAAATGCCGCGGGACGATCTCGTAGATATGCGAATACTTCCACGCGCCTGCCTGCGCGACACCGGCGGGTAGAATTTTGAAGTCCGCTTGCAAAACTTCAAGCGCTTTGTTGAATTCGGAATCTTTGGCGTTGCCCAACTTCGCCGCCTTGCGAAGGTCGAGCGTATTCATTTTGCCTTCTTTCAATAACGTTTCATACACCTGCTTTGCCGACTGGGTCAACCTGCCCTCTTCGTACGCGAGCAAGTAATCTTCATCGGGCGAGCCGTAATTTTCAGAGAGCGCGTAAAAATATGGCGCGACCTCCAGCGAGATCATGGTCGCCTTTTTGCGCAGGATTTTGCCGTAATACCAGATCTTTTTATCGAGCGCGCCATCCTTCCAGCCCCATGTGACGTGACCCGGGTCGTCGTGCGCGTCCGCAACAGGACGATTCCCGGCAACGGCTGTCCACAGCGAGGGCAGGTCAATGCCTTTGATGGGCCAGAAGTAAACGAAGCCGCGCGCGTCCACGAATTTCGACGCGGAGGCGGGAGAGGCGAGTCTCCTAGCGGGAGGCAGGTTGAACGTCCGCGCGCGATGCGTTTGTAGTTTTTTCAAGTCGATGAGGGGCATGTTGTAATTGTAGTCCATCCTCTCCGATGTGTCATTGCGAGGAGCGTTCGTTGCGGCGTGGCAATCCCAAAGCCTTTGCGGAGATTGCCACGCCGCCAAAGATCAAGAGCGGCGGCTCGCAATGACAGATGGCTGTATAATCCCTGCAATGAAAGTCCTATTTATTTTTCTGGATGGAATCGGCTTAGGCGAAAATAATCCCGAAACGAATCCGCTGGCGCGGGCGAAGATGCCGAACCTGAATGCGCTGCTCGACGGGCGTTCGCTGTTGAAAGAGTCCGCTCCGTTCGACGGGGAGCACGCTTCGCTTCTCGCCATTGACCCTGCGGTGGGCGTGGATGGGTTGCCGCAGTCCGCGACGGGGCAGGCGATGTTGTTGACCGGGAGAAATATTTCGGCTGAGATCGGCCAACACTACGGACCGAAGCCGAACCCCGAGGTGGCTTCGCGGTTGGTGGATACGATCTTTTCGCAATGTGTGCAGGCGGGCAAAAAAGCCGCGCTGCTCAACGCGTACCCGCCGCGTTATTTTGACGGGATCGATTCGGGCAAGCGGTTGTATTCGTCCATCCCGCTGGCAGTGACGAACGCCGGGCTGGAGTTATTCAAGCACGAGGATCTGTTCGCCGGGCGCGCGCTCTCGGCAGATTTCACCGGCGAAGGCTGGCGGACAATGCTGGGCTTCCCCGACTCGCCCGTGATGGACGCGCACGAAGCAGGCAAGAAATTAATTTCACTCGCGATGGAATACGATTTTTCGCTATTCGAGTATTGGGCGAGCGATTATGCCGGTCACCGGCAGGAGATGGAAACGGCGGTGGGGTTGATGGAAACGTTTGATGGGGTGTTGGGAGGAGTTGTGGAAAGGATGAATGATGAAGAAAGAAGGATGAATGAGTTGTTGGTGTTGGTGACGTCGGATCATGGGAATATGGAGGATTTGTCCACGCGGAAGCACACGGGGGTGCATGTGCCCGCGCTGGTGATCGGGAGCAAGCCTGCTCGCGCCGAGTTCACGCGCGGGATGACGGATTTGACCCACGTCGCGCCCGCGATTTGGAAGATGGTGATGGAGAGTGATTAAACTATGGATCGTGAATTTCAAAAAAGAAAGTTCATGGAATTGAGGTTCGAGTATTACACTGCTGGGCGTATGCTTTGGTTCAACGATACCATGAGCACTGGCGCAATGCTTCTTGGTTACGCCGTTGAACTCAGTCTTAAACAAGCACTTGTTGCTGTCGGAGTTTCAAACAAGAACAAGATTCTTTATAGCCATATCATCCCAGACATTTTTACCGAGTGTTTTACTCGTGGATGTTTTCCCCAGGTTGAAGTCGCCTCAGACCTGCTCAGGTACATTTCCGATATGTTCAACCAGAGATATCCAAGCCAAGTTACTCAAACGACGCTCGCAGCTGAGCAAGAAGGACATGCAATCGGGCAAAGCCTCAATCTGATATTGGCTTACGATGACCTTATTATTCAACTCGATGACGCATTGAGAACACAATATTCCGATGACGCTGTTTCAATTGGTGTGCTTGCTGCACATTTCGTAAACAGAACCCAGGGCAGAGCTTTCTTCCATAGCAATGTTGCAGCCCTAAGAAATACTGATCTTTATCGTGAGATTCTCGACCGTGAATACCAGAATTCCGAAGAACAAATGAGAAAACAAAATCTTACTGAGGAGACAATCACTTACAATCTAAATAATCAGATCGCCCGTCGTGAGATTTGGACGAGTGCACCCCAGTCAATATGGATGTATGAAAAATTGCCAACAAGCATTGGAGCAGATTTTGATACCCACAAGTCCACGAAATATGCGAAAGAATTTGTATACCCTGGACGCGTCGTAAAGTATTAATACTCCTAACAAAGCATTCCTCCTTACAGGCAGCTAGGATTGCCAGATCTCACACAAACCTCATAAACACCTGATTGCCGAGCAGGCGGGCGCGAGGGGTGAGGCGTAGGGTTTCTCCCTCACCCCTGTCCCCTCTCCCGCTGGGAGAGGGGGACTCTACCCGTTCAACCAATCCCAACTTCAACAATTCGTCAATTTCTTTTCCAAAGACATCGAGCAAGTTCTTGCCGAATCGTTTTTCGAATTCGTCGGAAGAAACGCCTTCGCGCGTGAGACGGAGTCCGGTCATCATGAATTCGGACATGTCGTCGTTGAGGGATTGTTTGTGTTGGTTGACGGTGGCAGGGGAGAGAGGGAATTGGAGACTGGAGATTGGAGACTTGCCCTGAGCAATGCCGTCAAGCGGTTGGAGAATTGGAGAATTGGGTAATTGGTAATTGGTAATTCGCTCGATGTAGGTTTTAATTCGTAACACGTTCGAGTAACGGTAGCCGTCCGCATAGCCGTGCGCGCCGGCGCCGAAGGCGAGGTAGGGGAGTCCGCGCCAGTATTGGAGGTTGTGCTTGCATGCGAAGGAAGAAGGCAAAAAGCGGAAAGCAGAATCATCCGCCTTCTGCCTTCCGCTTTCCGCTCTTGCCCAATTGGAAATTTCGTACTGTTCATAGCCATTCGCTTCGAAGGTCTCACCCGCCCACTCGTACATTTCCGCGGCGAGGTCGGGGTCGGGGAGCGGGAGCAGTCCCTTCGATGCCCAGCGACCGAACGGCGTGCCGTGTTCGAGGGTCAACGCGTAGGCGGAGATGTGTTCGGGATGAAGATCAAGAATCCGCTGGACGGTGGTCTGCCACGTTTGCAGGGTCTGTTCGGGCAAGCCGTAGATGAGGTCGAGGTTGAGGTTGGTGAATCCAGCCTTGCGAGCGGAGGTCACGGCTTCGATGACGGTGAAGAAGTTGTGAGTCCGTTCCAACATGCGGAGTTCTTCCGTGTTGGCAGATTGCACGCCGAAGCTGATTCTATTGATTCCGATGTTTCGCAATTGACGCAACACTTCTTCCGTCACTGTGCCGGGATTGGCTTCGATGGTGATTTCCGCGTCGTCGGTCAAGGTGAAGGATGCGCGGATGGATCGGAAGATGGATTCGAATTGTTTCGGAGTTAATAAAGAGGGAGTTCCGCCGCCGAAGAAAATAGTCCCGATAGTCGAATAGTCTCCTAGTCTTTTAGTCTCGTTGTCACTGATTTGCCTGCCAATAAAGGTGATTTCACTTGTCAACGCGTTCACATATGCGGGGATCGAGTCTTCTTGACCGGCGTAGGTGTTGAAATCGCAGTAGGCGCAGCGGTGAGTGCAGAAGGGGATGTGGAGGTAGATCGAAGTGTCAGGTGTCATGTATCAGGTGTCAGGGATTTGCGAGGGAGTCCGATCAGCAAGGCAAGTGGACCGATGATGAGAATCCACATCGCAGTGCCAAGCCCGAACTGATCGGCGAGGAAGCCGATGGCGAGCGGGAAAAACTTGGCGATGGGCGTTGTCACCGCGCCAATTGCCATGATGCTGGCGCTTTGACCGGGCAGGCTGGAGTATAACCGTCCTTGCAGGATGGAGTACCAGCCGGTGTTGAACAGGTTGACGAGAATGACGAAGATCAATTTTGCAATGAAGCCGGGGATGAGCAGGAAGCCTGCGAAAGCAAATAGTTCGACGAGGGCAGTTCGGCGTAGAAACTTGATTGTGTCTTTTTGACGGTCCACAATGGGGATGAAGAGGAAGTCGGTGACGAGTCCCATGGCGAGCCAGACGACCACTGCGATTCCCGCCTGTGTTTGGGTTGCTTTGCCAACGTCCACAAAATACAACGCCAGGAAGCTAAAGAGCACATCGAGCATCAAGTCCGCGAATTCGAGCAGGAGTAGCCAGCGCCAGACTTCTTTCCGCTTGAGGGATGAGAACGCGGCGCGGAATCCGTCGAAGACAATTTTCATCGAAGGGAACGAGGGCGAGGAATCTTTATCGGGCGGCAAAAATTTCCACGCGGCGAGCAGGCATAATGTCGAGATCGAAGCGAGCAGGGCGTACGTTCCGCGCCAACCCAGCCCGAGGTAGACGAAGAGTCCGAGGAGGATCGGTCCCGTCAAAACGCCGAGTGACCCGGCGAACGTCCAGCGTGCCATGTTCTGCTCGTGGCGACTCGTGTCGGAGTCCATCAGATTCGCTTGTGAAAGATTCACGAACGCGCCGGAGGAGGGGTTGAAAAGGATGAAGGATGAAAGTAGAAGGATGAAGGAGGTGCTGGCAGAGGTGAGGAAAAGCGAGACGGTGAAAAGCAACCCACCGAAGAGGATGAGCGCGCGCCGCCGCCACACATCGCCGAGTACGCCGATGAACGGTTCGATGAAGGCGGCGATGACGCCCGGCAGGCTGAGGAGCAAGCCGATCTGTGTATAGGTGAGACTGAGATCGTCGCGCAGGAGGGGCCACGCGACTTCACTCACGCCAAAGACAAGTTCGTCGAGGAATTCGATCAGGAGGTAGATCATGGGCAAGGATGATTGATGAAGGATGAAGTGTGAACGAACAGTGCTCAGTGATCAGTGGTCAGGTTGGCGAGGCGGACGCGGGCGATGAGGACGGGAGGGATTTCGCTGAATTTGCCGCCCCACCCCAGCACGAAGTTTTGTGGATGTTCGGGGTCGAAGGCGCGTTCTGCGAAACCGTCGAGGATGAATCCGTTTTGGAAGGCGACGTTCAGGTAATCTTGAATCGGGCGATGGAAGTAGAGTTGCGGTTTGGGCTGGTTGCGGAGGGCAAGTCCCTTTGATTCAAATCGACTCATGTAGCGCGAGGTCTTCACGGCATAACGCGTGTGAAGTTCGCCGTCATCCCATTCTTCGGCGAGAAGCGCGGCAGACGGATTGTTGAAGGCTGGGTGCATGAGCGAGAACACGAACACCCCGTTTGGTTTGAGCAGTTTCCGCAGGGCGCGAAAGAGCGGTTCGATCTCGGGCATGTCGAAGAGCGCCATGTTGGAGAGGGCGGAGTCGAATTGCTGTTCGCCGAGGGAGAGAAGTTGGGATTCGTCGGTGGCATCGAGGACGCGATAAGAGATTAGAGACTGGAGATTGGTTGAACGAGTCTTCGCTTTTTCGATGAGGTTGGCGGAGAAGTCGAAGGCGGTGACACGGACTCCGAGCGCGGCGAGGCGACGGGTGGTGAGTCCGTTTCCACAGGCGATGTCGAGGATGCGCGAGTCAGGTTGAGGCGCGAGGAAAGAGGCGAGCACGGGCCAGCACAGCACGTTGAAGAAGTCGTTGCCGTCGTCGCCCATGCGCGCATCCCAGTGTTCGGCGTTCGCATCCCAGGCGTCTTTGGATATTTGGTTGGAGTCTTGGATTGTCATGGCGGTATTTAACCATAGATTTTGTTGGCAGACGATACGGTTCGCACAGGTAGAAATACTCATCTCGTTTACGGCGCCGACTTAAGTCGGCTTGAGCAATCAGCCCGACGGCGTTGCCCTGAGCTTGTCGAAGGGTTCACCGTCGGGCGATTATGGTACAAAGAAAAATGCCTCGCCCAAAAAGATTGACATTCCGGCGCATCGTAGTATAAATGCCGCCACAGAGTCTATTCACAGGCGCTTCGTCCGTTACCCGGGGCACACATCCCGCGGAATCGGCTTGAAGTAAAAAGTTCGTGCCTGCGGATGGGTTCTTTATCTTTTTAAGCACGGAGGTGCGAGTGAACGCGACGTTGAAACTGGGAGAGCATTTTATTTTCGATCTCTCCGACTGCAACCATGAAATTCTCATGGATAGCGAGTTGTCCTACTCGCTGTTTGCGCGAGCCGTCCGCGAGAGCGGCTTGACGGTTGTGGATGAGGGCTTTTTCAAGTTCAGCCCGCATGGCTTTACTTGTTTTTTGCTCCTCGCAGAATCGCACGCGAGTTTGCACGCCTGGCCCGAATACGGCTACTGCGCCATTGATCTATTCACCTGCGCGATCGGCAAGGATATGATGCCGTTGTTGATGCGCATCAAAGAGGCGTTTGGCGCGGACGATTTCGCGATGCGCAAGCTCGACCGCGAAGCGTCGGTGGTAGCCGAGACCATGCCGATGGTGGCGTAATTTTTATGAGCATCTGGTTTACAGAAGAATTGCATCCCTATTATCGAAAAGGGATTCGCGTCAAGAAAATTCTCGCCGACGAACAAACGCAATATCAACACTTGCAAGTTGTCGAAACGGAATTTTTCGGCAATGCGATGATCCTCGACGGCATCATCCAACTCACCGAGCGTGACAACATGGGCTACCACGAGATGATCGTCCACGTGCCGATGCTCGCGGTGGACTCGCCAAACCGCGTGCTCATCGTCGGCGGCGGGGACGGCGGCTCACTGCAACAAGTGTTGCGATACCCGTCCGTGACGGAAGCCGTCGTCTGCGAATTGGACTCACGCGTGGTGGACTTGTCGCGTGAGTTCTTCGCCGCTTCTTTTGGCGACCCTTGGGCTGATCCACGCGCCCGGCTGATCGTACGGGACGCGTTCGGCTACCTCGAGGAGAACCCCGGTCAATTCGACGTGATCATCTCCGATACGACCGACCCCATCGGCATGGCGGAGCGACTCTTCTCGGATGAATTCCAGAAACTGGTCGTGCGCGCGCTTGTCCCCGGCGGCGCGGCGGCGACTCAATGCGAGCAACCGTTTTTCGATACCGAATTGATTCAGCAGATCTACAAGTCGGCGAAAAAGAAAACCAAAAATCCCGCGTACTACTACGCCAACATCCCCACCTACCCCGGCGGCGGAATTGGCTTCATGTACGTTTCGGATACGCCGTGGACAAATGGCTTGAACAAAACATACCCGCCCGGGGAAAACAAATATCTGAATCCCGAGGTTCACAAGGCGGCATTCGCATTGCCGGAGTTCTTCAGGAAAGAATTGTACAGGTAACTCAAAAGGCACCGAACGGTGTCTTTTTTCACTCACCTGACAGCTTCAGGCAAACTCGGTGGTTGAGTAGTGGCGCCGTTCGTTGGCGCCACGTATCGAAACCACAGGTAACCAGAAAACCCCTGGAACAAGGTTTTTTGCAACTTGTTGGTTTCGATACGGCGGGCAATCGCCGCCTACTCAACCAACGGAGTACTCTTGAAACAAAGTGTCGGGTGGCTACTAATCTTTTGGTTCTTTTGAATTTCTTTTCCCCGTTTATAATCCTTTTCATGAACTTTCTCATCACCGGCGCGGCGGGCTTTCTAGGTTCGACGCTTGCGAATCAACTCGCGCGCGAAGGGCATCAAGTCCGCGGGTTGGATGATCTTTCCACCGGCAATCCGCAGGCACTCGCGCCCGATGTGCATTTCACACGCGGCGAGGTCGGCGACCGCCCCAAATTGTGGACCCTGCTTCAAGAGGTGGATGTCGTCTATCACCTCGCGGCGCGGGTCTCTGTGCCTGAGTCGATCCTATATCCGCGCGATTACAACAAGGTCAACGTGGGCGGGACGGTCGCGCTGATGGAAGCCATGCGGGACGTCGGCGTGCGCCGCGTCGTTCTCACCTCCAGTGGGGCTGTGTACGGCGACTTGGGCGAGCAAATACTGACGGAGAGCATCACGCCGAATCCGCGCTCGCCGTATGCAGTCTCGAAACTCGCGGCGGAATACTACGTCCGCACGATTGGCGGATTGTGGGGCATCGAGACGGTTAGTTTGCGAATCTTCAACGCCTACGGACCGGGTCAACACCTGCCCGCGTCGCATCCGCCTGTGGTGCCTCACTATTTGAAGCAAGCCTTGCGCGGCGGAACGCTGGTCGCGCACGGGGATGGCTCGCAAACCCGCGATTACGTCTACGTGGACGATGTGGTCAGCGCGTTGATCGCGGCGGCAACTGCGCCGAACATCAATGGACTGGTGATCAATGTCGGTTCGGGAAACGAGACCAGCATCAAAGAATTGATCAAGTTTGTGCTTGATGTAACGAGCAGTAAAGCCGAGGTCATCTACAATGCGCAAACTTCAGGCGGTGTCTCGCGCATGAGGGCAGATTTGTCGCTGGCGAATCAGAAATTGAATTACCGTCCTTCGATCAGTTTGATGGATGGATTGCGGTTGACACTGAAGCGCGATCCGAGATTCAAGTGATGCGGATCGTCTCCCTCACCCCTTCCCTCTCCCGCTGGGAGAGGGGGATTCTTCCGCGTGATTTCTACACTCGCCCCACACTGACCGTTGCCCGCGAACTGATTGGCGCGCGGCTGGTGCGGATTTTGAATGGCAAGAGGCTTGTCGGGCTGATCGTCGAAACGGAGGCGTACGTCGGCGAAACGGACCTGGCGTGCCACGCGAAAGCAGGTCTCACGCCGCGCACTGCGCCGATGTATGGCGAGCCAGGGCACGCGTTCGTTTACTTTACGTATGGAAACCACTGGATGATGAACGCGGTCACCGAGCGTGAGGGATTCCCTGCGGCGGTGTTGATCCGCGCGATTCAGCCGATCGAGGGCGTGGAGGTCATGTCGAAGCGGCGCGGCGGGCGCGATACGTTCGGTCCGGGCAAGTTGACGCAGGCGATGGGCATCGATAAGGCGTTGAACACGGTCGACTTGACGGAAACAGCCTCCCCGTTGAGAATCGAAGCGGGTGTCCACGTCCCGAATTCGCTCGTGACGAAAAGTCCGCGTGTGGGTTTAAATACTACGCCGGAGCCATGGCTATCCAAGCCATGGAGGTTCAAGGTAAAAAACTGGAGACTCGAGATTGGAGACCGGACCGCGCGTCGTCAATCTCAAGTCTCTAATCTCTAATTTTGGAGGAACAATGGGTTTACTCGATGGAAAGAATGCGTTGGTGTTCGGGCTGGCGAATGATAAGTCAATCGCATGGGGAATCACGCAGGCGTTCAAACGGGAAGGCGCGAACATCGGCATCAGTTATGCGGGCGAGACGCTCGAACGGCGCGTGAAGCCGCTGGCAGAACAGGTGGATTGCAAGTGGGTGGAACAATGCGACGTGACGAAGGACGATCAGGTCGCGGCGGTGGCGGAGAGCGCGGGGAAGCACTTCGGCAAAGTGGATGTGCTGGTGCATTCGATCGCCTTTGCAGGGCGTGATGAATTGAGCAAGCCGTATCATCAAACATCGCGCGAGGGATTCCGCAATGCGCTAGACATTTCGGTGTATTCGTTTGTCGCGTTGTCGAACGCGTTCCTGCCATTGCTGAACCCGGGTGCTTCGGTGCTGTGCCTGACGTACGGCTCGGGCGCGGTGAAAGTTGCCCCCCACTACAACGTGATGGGCGTGGCGAAGGCGGCGCTGGAATCGTCCACGCGGTATCTCGCGTATGATTTTGGTCCGAAGAAGATACGGGTGAATGCGATATCGGCGGGCGCGATCCGCACGTTGTCTGCCGCGGGCGTGGGCGGTTTCCGTGACATGTACAAGCACTTCGCCGATATTTCGCCGATGCAAGAGAATGTGACCATCGAAGACGTTGGCAACGCGGCAGTATTCCTTGCCTCCGATTTGTCGGCGCGGATTACGGGCGAGATTCTGTACGTGGATTCGGGCTTCAACATCATGGGCGTGCAGATGATGGGGAAAGAAGAGAAGAGCGAGTAGGGTTAGTGAAAATCGGTGGTTGAGTAGGGCGTAGCCCGTATCGAAACCACAAGTAAGCAAAGCAATCACTACTACAAAAGCACCTTTGATACTGCTGGTTTCGATACGTCCCGCGATGCTTCGACTTCGGGCTTCGCCCTCCGCTCAGCATGCGGGGCTACTCAACCAGCGTGTATCTTTTAACGGTAAAATTCAATCATGTTCAGACGCAACACAACCACCAACGAACCCCAGCAGCCCGCCGTGCAAGCCGTCGAGCGGATCACCTCTGTGCTTGGCTCGGGCGTGATCTGGCACGGGAGCATTAACGGCTCGGGCGGTGTCCGCATTGAGGGCGCGTTCGAAGGCGAGATCGCCCTGCGCGGCATGCTCGTCGTCGGCGAGACCGGGCGCGTTACCTGCCAGAACGTGCGCGCCAACACGGTCATCGTCGCAGGCGCGGTGCGCGGCAACATCACCACGCAGAAATTGGAAATCCGCGGCAGTGGTCGCGTGTGGGGCGACGTAGTCACCACCGCGTTCGTGACGGAGGAAGGCGCATTCCTGCGCGGACAGATCCGCATGGAGGAAACGGTCGAACTCGACCTTGAGCCTGCTTCGGAGACTACGCCTTCCGAAGCCGCCCAGGCGGAATCCATCGCCGCGACGCCGATCGTCATTCCCGAACCGGACCAAACGCAAAAGATTTCGAAACGCAGGAAAAAGGCGGAACAATGAAGCAGACCCTAAAGGTCTTGGAGGCCTTTAGGGTCTTTTTACAACCATGAAATACCGCGACCTTCAGATCCAGACCCAACGCGAAGCGCCCAACAACGCACGGACGGAGGGATTCGCCTTCCTCGTTCGCGCGGGATATCTGACGCGGGAGAACGAGCTTACTTCACTCGGTACACTAGCCATCGAAAAATTGCGAACCCGCACGGACGCTCCCAGGGAGTCATTCTTTTCCGAGTTGGGCATCCCGGTTATCCATGGTGATTACGGTCAACTCTTTTTTCTGACGGACGCCGGCGGGGTTGAGATCCTGAAATGCTCAAACCATCACTGCGACTATGCCGACCGCGCCGAAACCGCGTGTGCGCAAAATTTTCGCGTTCAATTTGGAAGCCCTCTGCCGGTTGAAAAAGTCCACACGCCCGGCTGCAACACCATCGAATCGCTGGCGAATTTCCTCCACATCGAACCACGGAAGACAGCCAAAGCCATCATGCTCACGCGGGTGTCCGACGGTCAATTCGTGTTCGCGGTTGTGCGCGGCGATACGCAGGTGAATTTGCACAAACTTCAACTGAAAATCGGCGAAGTCCGCCCGGCCACCGAGGCAGAGATTCTCGCCGCCGGTGCGATCCCGGGCTACGCTTCCCCCATCGGCATCAAAAATGCCCTGGTCGTCGTGGATGAAGTCATCCCGCTGGAGATCAACCTGGCGGCCGGCGCGAACGAAAAAGACTACCACCTGCTGAATACCAATCACGGCCGCGACTATACCTCAGACATGGTTTTTGACATCGTTCAAGCGGAGGAAGCGGATATCTGCGTCCGATGCGAAGACGCCATACTCGGAAGCGAGCAAGCGGAAATACTGGTCCATGACGACGGAGTCGTTGAGTTCAACAATATCCTGCTTGCCCTCGCCGAGACACACCACGACGACAAAGGTCTAACCTTCCCTCGCGCCGCCGCGCCGTTCGAGGTGTATTTGATGCACGTCCCCGGCAAGGAAATGGACACGCGCGCCAAAGCCGAGGAAATTTACAACGATTGCAAAGCACAGGCATTTCAGTTCTGTTCGATGACCGCGACGAGCGCGCGGGAGTCAAATTCAACGACGCAGACTTGATCGGCTCTCCCATCCGCGTGACGGTGGGTGAAAAGGGGTTGAAAGAGGGGATGGTAGAATTGAAACCACGTAAAGAAAAAGAAAATCGGTTTGTGAAGATCGAAGAACTTGGATCACTTTTAAACTCGTAAGGACAGACCTGCGTGTCTGTGCCAATGATTGGCAAAGGGCGGACACACAGGTCCGCCCCGACAAGAAACAATGAACACCTCCAAAGTCGGACATTTTCCTCCCTCCAAACGTTTCGGATTCGCCGTCCATGCCGTTGCAATCCTCGCACTGGCTGGGGTTTCCGGGTGGGCGTTTTTCAACCTCACGCGCGCGCAGGTGGGACCGTCGTTCGTCAATTTTCTGTTGATCGGCGTGATTGCCTTCGCCCCGCTTCCTCTCCTCGGTTATCGCGCCTACGCCCTCTACAAAGCGGACTATTACATTGACCGCGACAGCCTCGCTGTGTTGTGGGGCTTGCGCGTGGAGGATATCCCCCTCACCGACATCGAGTGGATGCGCCCCGCCTCCGACCTCTCCCGTCCGCTGGCTCTGCCGCGTTTGAGGTTTCCGGGCGCCGTGCTGGGAACACGTCGTCACCCCGATGTGGGGCTGGTGGAATTCATCGCCTCAGACACGCGCAACCTGATTCTGATCGCCACTTCCAAGCGCGTGATCGCCATTTCGCCCAAAGACGCCGGCGCGCTCGTCCGCACGTTTGCGCGCGCTACAGAAATGGGAAGCCTCTCCCCCGCCGATCCGCTGTCAGTGTATCCGTCCTTTGTGGTCACGCAGGCATGGGAAAGCCCGGTGGCGCGTTTCCTTTGGGTGAGCGGCTTGCTCCTCAACCTGGGGTTGACCGTGTGGGTGGGAGTGCTGATCCCCACGCTGGATCAAATCCCCTTTGGGTTCGATGCGTTCGGCGTCCCCAACGACCCTGCCGCACCCACACGTCTCATCCTGCTTCCGCTGTTGAGCATGTTGTTGTTCATCGCCGGCGTGCTGACCGGCTTGTATTTTTTTCGCTGGGAGAAGACCCGCCCGCTTTCGGTCATCGTCTGGGCGGCAAGCGCGGTGAGCGCGATGATGTTCCTGCTGGCGGTATTGTTTTTGGTGTCAGCGCCGGTATAATTTTTACACCGGTGGTTGAGTTGAGCGGGCGCTTGTCTCGCTCGTATCGAAACCACCGAGTCTCAAAAAAATCTTTGTGACAAAAATTGCTTTGCTCACTGGTGGTTTCGATACGCCCTCGGCTATCGCCTCAGGCTACTCAACCACCAAATCATGATTAACTCATGCTGCTCCTTTATGGATTCCTCCTCGCCCTCCTCATTTCGTACACCGCGTATCGCGCGCGCGCCCTCAACACAAGCGGAGCGTTATCGGCGCTGATCCTTGGTACCATTGTGTTCGGGCTGGGCGGCATTCCGTGGGCGATTCTTCTGCTCCTATTTTTCATCACCTCCTCGGGGTTGAGCCGCGCGTTCCAAAAACGCAAGCAGGGATTGAGCGAAAAATATTCCAAAGGCGACCAGCGTGACGCGGGGCAGGTGTTCGGCAACGGAGGCATCGCCGGCGCGTTTGTGTTGTTGCATTATTTTTATCCCGAGTATGGGTTCGCGTGGATCGGGTTTGCCGCCTCGCTTGCCGCAGTCAATGCGGATACGTGGGCGACCGAGTTGGGCGTATTGAACCCGTCCGCACCGCGCCTCATCACGGATTTGCGCAAGCGCGTCGAAAAAGGGACGTCGGGCGGAATCTCCCTCGTTGGCACGCTCGCCTCGTTGGCGGGAGCGGCGATGATCGCGCTCCCCGCCTCGCTTCTCACGTTCAACCCGACCCTGTTCCCGGTGATTACAATCGCGGGTCTGGCTGGTTCGCTCTTCGACTCGTTCCTCGGCGCGACCGTGCAAGCGATGTACTTCTGCCCAAAAGACCAAAAAGAAACCGAGAAACATCCGCTCCACACCTGCGGCACGGAGACCGTTCACCTGCGCGGCTGGATGTGGCTGACGAACGACTGGGTCAATTTCGCGTGCGGGGTGTTCGGTAGTATGATTGCGCTGCTCGTGCTGTATATTTGATCAACAAGAGGAATCAGGTATGAAAACACGTATCCTGTCCATGGCGCTAACTGCGTTAATATTCAGCGCGTGCGCCGCCGCAGAACCGGCTACGCTGGTAGCAACGCAAGTTCCCGAAACATCTTCGCCTCCTATCATCAGCGCCCCGGTGCAATTTCTATGGAGTGCGACGGGCGACTCGACTGCGTTTGCGACTCCAAGCGACGTGGATTTGGATTCGCTCGGCAATCTCTACGTGGTAGACACGTTAAATCATCGCATCGTAATTCTCGATGGGAACGGGAACCTTGCTGGGGTATGGGGAAGTTTAGGGGCTGATGAAGGTCAGTTCAATTTTGCCTGGAAGGAAAATCTCACCGCCGACGAAGCAGACGAAGTCGCGGCGGGTGTGGCAATCGATAGCGCGGATAACGTCTACGTGGCGGATGTGGGCAACGCGCGCATCCAGAAATTCGACAGCAGTGGCGGTTTCTTGATGCAATGGAACACGGTCAGCACGGATGCAGGGATCTCTCAGCCCTACGATCTGGTTGTGGACGGCGAGGGTAACGTGTACACGATCGACCTTGAGTTCTTCGTCACAAAATACGACAAAACTGGAAATTTCATCACACGTTGGGGCGGAGAAGGACGCGGCGATGGAGTCTTCGTCAGCCCGGGCTTTCTCGCCATGGATTCAAGCAGCAACTTGTATGTCGCGGATAGCCAAAGTTCATCCATTCAAAAATTTGACAGCAATGGGCAGTTCATCGCGAAATTCCCAGTCCCCGTCAAAGAAGGCGGCGACGCGCGGTTCTCAACCCCCTACGGCATCGCGCTCGATGCGGGCGGGAACATCTACGTCACCGATTATTTGAGCAATCGTATTGTGGTTTTAGACTCCAGCGGGGTATTTCAATTCGACTTTGGCAGTCAGGGAAGCGACGAGGGCAAGTTATACGGTCCAGCAGACATCGCCGTGGACAATGCAGGCAATATCTACATCAGCGAGACGTACAACAACCGCGTGCAGAAATTCCTGTTGACGAGATAGATGACCTGCGCGGCTGGAAGTGGCTGACGAATGACTGGGTCAATTTCGCGTGCGAGGCGTTTGGGGCAGTGGTGGCTATTACCATAGTTTAGCCCACCCTCGCCGTCTCTCTTTCGATATAACATCCGGATTTGCTCGGGCCTTCCGAAACACCAATCCACAATTACAAATTACCAAGGGACTCTGTTCTTCACGCTACTTCCCCCTGAAGGATCTGCGTATCCTCGGACCAGCCAATCGCCAGCGACTGAAACGTCAGCCGCGCCAGGGCGGGCGGATATACATTCTCGTGCCGGGGAAGTTCGTCAATCGGCATCCACATGGGGATGTATACGCCGGTCTCCGGGTCGTCGGGATGCGAGTCAGTGAATTCCTCTCCGCTACCGGTCCCGAACTCCCCGCCCACGTGGTCAACGAGAAAATAATATTGATTCCGGTCGCTAAATTGAATTTCGGCAACTTTCCGACGGATGACAACCTCGATCCCCAACTCCTCCATCGCCTCGCGGACAGCGGCTTGTTCGGGCGTTTCGCCCTCATCCACCCCGCCGCCGGGGAAGGAGAAATAATGCCGCCCCGCGCGAAAGCGTTCGATCAGCGCGACTTTTCCGTCCTGGATGAGGACAATCCCTGCTCGTGTTCGCATCAGCGTATTTTCTCCAGGTACAACAGTGCATGGAATAACGCCGCCACTTGAAGCGCATGGCTGATCTCTCCGCGCTGAATCATCGGCAGGATTTCGTCCAGCGGCACGAGGTGCACTTCGATCTCCTCCGCGCCGTCGAGGTGCTGGTCGGCGACTTTCTCGGCATCGAGCGCAAGGTAACAGAACATGGTGTTGGTCTGCAAGGCGGGGTTGGGGTGAAACTTCCCTAGCGGAATGATATTCGCGGATGCGTACCCGGTCTCTTCGAGCAGTTCCCGCTTCACCCCTTCGATGGGATGCTCCTCATCCTCGACCACGCCGCCGGGAATCTCCCACATCACATCCTGCACGCCATGGCGATATTGGCGGATCAACACGGCTTGATGATCCTGGGTGACCGCGAGAACATTAGCCCACGCGCGGAACTCGAAGATGATGGCTTCGAGATGCTTCCCGGTCGGCAGTTCGCAACTGTCAATGCGAAAGCGCGGATGGATATGCCGCGAACTCAACACCTTCCACGGGGTGATCGTCATCGCTTAACTCTCCTCGGTCGCCTCGTTGCGCGTCATGCATGTCACGGCAACGGCTCGCCAATCGCGCCACTGCAAGGCGCGCCCGGCTCGGGGTTCTGCGGTCCATTTTCGTAGTAGGCGATAAATTTTTCGATCCGATCGTCGGGCAACGATTCGATCACGAGTTGCACTGTCCACGCGCTCAGAACAACAGGAGCCGATTGGTTCGGATACGGGCTCATCAACACGTACTCATGCCCGCGCGCAAATTCCTGTAACTCGGCGATTTGCGATTCATTCAAATCGGGCGAATACGTAAGCCAGACTGCGCCGTGCTCGAGCGAGTGCAGTGCCGCGCCCAACTCGATGGGCTGGTCATAAATGCCGCAATTCTGCCAGGCGGGGTAATGCTGACCGAACGAAGGCGGAATGTCGCTGTCCGATTGCGCCAGCGTTTGCACATGGTTGTGATATTCGGTTTTGTCTGGGTATGTCTGCACGCCTTCGATGCCGCTGTCGTTCGGCAGGGCGGGGCGATCGGGGAATCCCTCCTCGGCGGGGTTTACTGGGGCTTCCGTCGCGTCACCGGGCAACGGCAGGAAGGCTTTGCAGGCGAGTGTCGTCAAAAAAATAAACGCAGCGACAAATTTTGGCAACAGATCTAATTTCATCCTTTATCCTCTTATATTGAAATTTTTTTCGATGTTCGTAACGACTCCACCGCCGCGAATGTGGATTTGGTCACCCCGATCAAGTGCTCGTAGGGAATCGGCGGTTCGCTCCCCTTTTGAATTGACTCGACCAGCGCGGCGATCTCCACCCCCCAGCCTTTATCCTGCGCGCCGCGTTGTTCGATTCTTTTTCCATCTTTCGTGATCTGCAACGACACGAAATCGTCAAGCACCGCGACCATGCCGCCGCAGAACACTTCCACGCGTTCCTTCGAGACAGACCGATCGCCGTTGGCGAGGTAATCCACCACGCCGATCGAGCCATCGGGAAACGTGAACGTCATCGAAACATTGTCATCGCTGTATTTGCCGACATCGGGCAATGCATACGCAGAGACCGAAACCGGGGGAGCGCCGACGAGAAAGGTGATGAAATCCACAAAGTGACAGGCTTCGCCGATGATTCGTCCGCCGCCGATGGCAGGGTCGTGGTTCCAATGGGTGGACGGAAGATAGCCCGCATTGATCCGATAATGGGCATGAAGCGGAGACTTGAGGCTTGAAACTTGGAATTTGAGACTCTGGGCAAGAGGGGCAAAACGGCGATTAAAGCCAGTCATCAGTAAACAGTGATCAGTTTTCCTTAATTGCTTACTGATGACCGATAACTGTTCACTGTTTATCGCCAACGGTTTCTCAACAAACACGTTCTTTCCCGCCTTCAACGCTTTGACGATCAACTCCGCGTGGGAATCGTGGCGCGTAAGTATGGCAACCGTGTTGATGTTTGGGTCGTTGATGATTTCATCATCCGACGAAGTTGCATACTTGAAACCAAACTTTTTACCCGCGTGTTGAGCGTGCAAACCACCAGCGGAGGCGATGCCGACGGGTTGGATGTTTTTGTTTTTTTGGATGGCAGGTAATAAAACGGAGTTGGCGAAGAGACCCGCGCCGAGAACGCCAAGATTGACGATCGACGATTGACCACTGACGATTGGAGAAAACTTGATCGTAGTCTGCGGTCTGTGGTCTGCGGTCAAAGGCGGGTATGTCAACACCACGCCTAGAAACGATTTCTTCTTCTTGCCCGTAATCACCTCGTACGCCTGTGTCGCTTTTTCGATGGGGAAGCGATGCGTGATGAGGGGTTTGACTTGCAACTTCCCTGTCGACATCAGATCCACAACCGCTTCGAAGTTGCGTCCCTCCGTCCAGCGGATGTAGCCGAGGGGGTAGTCTTGCCCATCTTCTTCGTACTTGGAATCATAGCGACCCGGTCCGTAGGAACGCGAGTTGAGGAAGGAAATTTCTTTTTCGTAGTAGATTTTTCGCGGGATGGTCGAACCGACCGCGCCAGTTGCAACGACTCGCCCGCGATCTCGCGCGATAGTCCCTGCGAGTTCGATGGGATCGTTCGAGGGCGTGTCTGCGCAGATGAGAACGGTATCGAAGCCGCGATTGACGGTGAAGGCTGAGGCGGACGATTCCGCTTGGGAGCGCGAGACAGATCGAGTTCCGAGTGATGAAGCGAGCGCGATCCGCTTGGGGTCGATGTCAATGCCCAGCACGCTGCATCCTGCGGCGGAAGCGATTTGAATCGTCAATAATCCAACGAGCCCCAATCCGATGACCGCGACAGTCTCGCCGATCTGCGGCTCCGCCAAACGAAATCCGTGCAGAGCGATCGCGCCGAGCGTGGTGAACGCGGCGGATTCAAAGTCCACGTTTTTCGGGAGCGGCGTAAGCAGGTTGCGTGGCACCACATTGTATTCGGCGTGGACGGCGTACCCCGCGCCCGCGCCCGCCACGCGTTGACCGATCTTGAATCCGCGCATTTCTTTTCCAAGCCCGACGATCGTGCCAGCCGAGGAATACCCGAGCGCCATCGGTTGGTCGAGGCGGTTGAACGCGGCTTGCGCGGTGTTGAACAGCCCTTCGCGCCGCGCTTTTTCGATGACTTGTTTGACGAGGTCTGGACGCGAACGCGCCTTGCCAACAAGACTCTTTTCGGCAAACTCGACGACCATGCGCTCGGTTCCCGCCGACACCAGGCTTGCCTCCACGTGGACGAGCGCCTGCCCATCACGCGGGGTTGGGACGGGAATTTCCTCAACGGTGGCTTTGCCGGTTTTGATGTTTTGGAGGAGTTGTTTCATTCGATTTACGATTTTGGATTTACGATTGACGAGGTTGGAACGCTTACGTTATTGTCATGCGGAAGAGATGCTGGAAGAAGTATACCCGATGTGCGAGTGATATAATTTGGGCGCATTTCAGAAAACAGGAGCATTCCGTGACCGACTCACGCGTTCAAAAATTTGCAAAAGTTTTGGTGGAACATTCCGCCCGCATTGTACCCGGTGACCGGGTGTTGATCGAGGCGACCACCGCCGCCGAGCCGCTCGTCCGCGAACTATTCATCCAGATCATGGAGAAGGGCGGGCATCCGCACCCGATGGTCGCCCTGCCCGGCATGATGCCGTTCAGCCAGGACGAGTTCTACCTCACCTACGCCAACGACTCGCAACTGGATTTCGTTCCGACGTTCTATAAAATGGCATATGACACCTTCGAGAGCCGCATCCGTATTCATTCATCGACGAATACGCACGGCACGTCCAATATTGACCCGGCAAAGTCACAACGAAGAAGCAAAGCCACCAGCGGCATCACCGAAGCGCAGATGCGTCGCGGCGCGGAGGGTAAATTCAAGTGGGTGACCACGCTCTACCCCACCGATGCCTACGCCCAGGATGCGGGTATGAGTCTCAAAGAGTACGAGGATTTTGTGTTCAACGCCGTGCACGCGCACGAGGACGACCCCATCGCCTACTGGAACAGCACCAAGGCGGGACAGCAAAAAGCGATTGATTTCCTCGCGGGTAAAAATCTCGTCACCCTGCGCGGACCGAACGTGGACTTGTCGCTCTCGATCAAGGGACGCACGTTCATGAACTCCACCGGCACCTACAACATGCCTGACGGAGAGATTTACACAGGTCCCGTGGAAGATTCTCTGAACGGCTGGGTGAAATACACCTACCCTGCCATTTATGGCGGCGTCGCGGTCGAAGGCGCGGAACTCACATTCAACCGCGGACGAGTCGAGCGCGCGCAGGCGGAAAAGAACGAAGCGTATCTCGTCAAGATGCTTGAGTCAGACGAAGGCGCGCGTCACGTCGGCGAGTTTGCCATCGGCACAAACTTCGACATCAACAAATTTACGGGAAATATTTTATTCGACGAAAAGATCGGCGGGACCTTCCACATGGCGCTCGGCGCAGGCTACCCCGAAACGGGATCGAAGAACAAATCGTCCATTCACTGGGACATGATCTGCGACCTGCGCACCGATTCCGAAATTACGGTGGACGGGGAATTGTTTTACAAGAACGGGCAATTTGTGTTTGGGAAATAAGGCGCAGGGGCGAGGTCCTCTCGCCCTGGGCGGGGTGACCCCGCCCCTACAATTTCAATACAACCCCACCGACGGATCCACTTTCCGCGCGTACTCGTCAATCCCACCGCGTACGTTGAAGACATTTTTCCACCCCTGTTGAGCAAGCCATGCGGTGACCTGCGCACTGCGGTTGCCGTGATGGCACATCACGTAGATTACCGCATTGTGCGAACGCGCGGATTCGGATAACGCGTCCAAGCCGAATTCCGCCAGCCTGCTCATCGGCGCGACTTCGAGTCGTTTATCTTCAAGCTTGGCATACGCCAATTCGAGTGGTTCACGCACATCGAGCAGGATGAAGTCGTCGTCGGTTTTCAGTTTTTCGGCGAGGTCGGTGGTTGTGATTTCTTGAATCATAAATTCCTTGTAGGGGCGAGGTCCTCTCGCCCCGATTTGGGCGGGGAGACCCCGCCCCTACATTTTATTTCAACGCCTTCAAGTAATAATTCTCCACATATTCCTTCAGCATCCTGCGCGTGGAGAACTGGGGGATGTTCGATTTGAAGTTATCCTTGATGCGGGCGATCCATTCGTGCGAGATCTCTTTCGGGTCGCGGTCGTAATACAACGGGATGATCTTATGCTCCAGGGTGTGGTACAGACTCTCCGCGTCTTCGGCGTCCTGCTCCTCCGTATTTTCGATCTGCTCGTCGCGCCCGATGGACCAGCCATTTTTCCCGTTGTACGCCTCGCGCCACCAGCCATCCAGCACGGAGAAGTTCAACGCGCCATTGAGCGCGGCTTTCATTCCGGAGGTGCCGCTCGCCTCCAGCGGACGGCGCGGCGTATTCATCCACACATCCACGCCCTGCACCAGATAACGCGCGAGGTTCATATCGTAATCTTCGATGAAAACGATGCGCCCGCCTGTTTCCGCCTTTTTCACCGTGCGATACACCTGTTGAATTAACTGCTTGCCCGGTTCGTCGGCAGGATGCGCCTTACCCGCAAAAATGATCTGCACCGGCATGTTCGGCTTGTTGACAATGCTCAACAATCGTTCCACATCGCGCATCACGAGGTTGGCGCGTTTATACGTGGCGAAGCGTCGGGCAAAACCGATCGTCAGCATGAAGGGGTGGATCATCAATCCCGACGAAACCACCTGCACCGGGTGGAACCCTCCCGCGCGCCAGCGCTCGCGCACACGCTCGCGCATGAAGGTCACCATTTTGCGTTTGAGATGCAGGCGCACCGCCCAAATTTCTTCATCGGGTATCGAATCGATCCCGGACCATAGATCGGCATCGTCGAGGCGATCATACCAATCGGCGCCGAGATGTTTATTGAAGAGATTTTTCAAGCGTCGCGCCATCCAATTCGCGGTATGGACGCCGTTCGTCACATACCCGATCGGCACATCCTGTTCGGGTTTGTCGCTCCACAGGAAGTGCCACATCTTGCGCGAGACCTGCCCGTGCAATTCGGAGACCGCGTTGCGCCCATCCGAATTTCGCAGGGCTAGGATGCCCATGCTGAACGATTCGCTATGACCGCGTTCATGACGCGCCAGGTCGAAGAACTGGTCGCGGGTCAACCCGAGTTGCTCCCAAATGGCGGCGAGATATTTATCCATGAGCCAGAGCGGAAATTCATCGTTCCCCGCCGGCACGGGCGTGTGGGTGGTGAACACATTCTGCCCGCGTGTTTTTTGGATGGCGGCATCGAACGAGTCACCCTTCACCACAAGTTCGCGCGCCCGCTCCAGGGTCAGGAACGCCGCGTGGCCTTCGTTCATGTGCCAGACGGATGGCGCATACCCCAAGGCACGCAAAGCGCGCACGCCGCCAATCCCCAAAAGCACTTCCTGCATCACGCGGCGATCAAGATCGGACCAGTACAAACGCGCTGTGAGCAGGCGGTCCATCTCGGAGTTCCCCTCGACGTTTGAATCAAGCAGGTACAGCGGCACACGCCCGACGCGCACCTCCCAGATCTGCATGGCGATGTTTCTGTCGGGCAGTTCCACTTTCACAGTCACGGGTTTGCTTTTTTCGGTCACCAGCGACACCGGCAGGTCTTCGAACACGAGCATGTTGTTCAACGCTTCCTGCCAGCCGTCTTCGCTGATGCGCTGTGAGAAATATCCCTGCGCGTACATGAAGCCGACGGCGATGAGGGGTATGCCCAGGTCGCTCGACTCTTTCAAATGATCGCCCGCCAGCACGCCCAGCCCGCCGGAATAGATCGGCAGGGTTTCGTGCAGACCAAACTCCATGGAGAAATACGCCACAGGGTGAGAGGCAAATTCAGGGTGGGTCTGATGCGTCCATGTTTTTGCATCCGAGCAATACGCATCGAAGGTCGCAAAGACTTCCTCGTACAAGGCGAGATAATCCTTGTCTTTGGCGGCTTGATTCAAACGCGCGCGTTCGATCTCGCGCAGCAATCGGATCGGGTTGTGGTTTAGTCGTTCCCACAATTCGAAATCGAGGCGGCTGAATAACCGCGCGGCATCGGGTTGCCACGTCCACCAAAGGTTGTAGGCAAGCTCGCCCAATCGCGAAATGGGTTTGGGCAGGTCGAAAGGCTGGGGAAGTTTCGTTTTGAACATTGGCATAATGCGGGCAATCATACTCGAAAAAAGTAAACGCGTACACAAGTAGACTCATAGATACGGAAACAAACCTTTACCTGTGTACGTGTTTACTTGTCGACAGATTTTCGGGTTTTTCTTCATTCCGATTACAATCGGACGTATGCCCCGCATCCAACTTTTCGTGACGTGCCTCGTCGATTCATTCCACCCTCAAACTGGCGAAGCCATCGTGGACATTTTTCGCCGCCTCGGCATCGGCGTGGACTTCGCCCGCGACCAGACTTGTTGCGGACAACCGCCGTTCAGCGCGGGCTTGCGCGCGGACGCGCGTCCCATCGTCGAGCATACCATCCGCGTGTTCGAAAAAACGACGGGCGACATCGTCATGCCTTCGGGCTCGTGCGCGCACATGATCAAGCACAACTACCCGGAGTTATTCCGCGGCGACCCCGCCTGGCTCGAACGGGCGCAGGCATTTGGAAGTCGCGTGTATGAGTTTACCGAATACCTCGTGGACAAACTCGGCGTCACCGACCTCGGCGCGCGCTGGGACGGAGCACTCACCTACCACGCCTCGTGCAACACTCTGCGCGCCATGAAGATCGACCGTCAGCCGCGCGCATTGCTCGCCAACGTGCAAGGCGCGACGATTGTTGAACTGCCCGCCGCGGAGGATTGTTGCGGCTTCGGCGGAATCTTCTCGATGGAGCACCCTGAACTTTCGGCAGAAATGCTCAACCGAAAAATCTCAAACCTCGACGCTACCGCCTCGCCGACGCTGGTCGTCACCGAGGCGGGATGCCGCATGCACATCGCGGGCGGCTTGCACCGGCAGAATAAACCTCAGCAGGTCGTTCATATTGCAGAAGTTTTGAATCATCGCTGATTTATGTGGAGGCGGAGATGTTCCTGAAATCAGAAATCTACTACGACGCGCTCTACGAGGAAGGTCTCGGCAAAGATTATCTTGCCGAAACCGAGAAGGCGCGCAAACTCATTCAGAAATATTGCCAGTCGGGCGGGGTCAACCTGCTCGATGTCGCTTGCGGCACAGGGACTCACGCAGGGCATTTTTCCAGACACTATAAAGTGGAGGGCATGGATGTCGATCCCGACATGGTCGCACTTGCCCGCAAGAAGCACGAAAAGATTCGATTCTTTCAAGGCGACATGCTCGAGTTCAACCTCAACCGCCGCTTCGATGCGATCACCTGCCTGTTCAGTTCCGTAGGGTACGCCAGGACCAAAGGCAATTTGCACAAAGCCGTCAAGGCGATGACGCGACACCTCAGGGACGGCGGCGTCCTGCTGGTCGAGCCATGGTTCACCCCCGAGCAATGGACAGTCGGACGAACGCACGCCCTGCACGTGGACAAACCCGACCTCAAAATCACGCGCATGAGTCACAGCCGCAAACGCGGAAAAATTTCCATCGTGGAGTTTCATTATCTCGTCGGAACGAGGGACGGTATCCAACACTTCATGGAAACTCACGAGTTGGGGCTGTTCACGCACGCAGACTATGTGAACGCGTTTCAGTCGGCAGGCTTGGAGGTTTTCCACGACAAAAAAGGGCTGGACGGTCGCGGGTTGTACATCGGTAAAAAAGCCAAATGACAACAACAGAATTTCGAGAGCGCATTCGCGCATCGCTGGCGAATCAGCATCTGCAAAAAGCGTTGGACCTGAACGCCGAGCGCCGCGTCACCCGGCGGATCAATGCGCTGGAGACCCTGCCCAACTGGCGCGAGAAACGTCAACGCGCGCACGCCGTCCGCGCGGAGGTGATCGAAAATCTCGACCAGTATCTCGATCAATTCACCGCGCAGGCAGAAGCGAACGGGGTCGTCGTCCACCGCGCGAAGGATGCGGATGAGGCAATCCAACGCGTTCTTGAAATTACGCAGTACGCAACACGCAATAACAAACATCGTGGTCTCGATACGTCCCGCGAAGACCAAGCGGGACCACTCGACCACCACCAGTTACTTGTCGCCAAATCCAAATCCATGGTCACCGAGGAGGTCAACCTCAACCATGCGTTGGAAAAAGAAGGCATGCGCGTCGTCGAGACCGATCTCGGCGAATTCATCGTGCAACTGCGCGGCGAAAGACCGAGTCACATCATCACGCCTGCCTTGCACCTGCGCCGGCAAGACGTGGGCGAGCTCTTCCGCGACAAACTCGGCATCGAGTACACCGAGGATATTCCCACGCTCACAAACACCGCGCGAAAAGTCCTGCGCGAAGTGTTCCTCACCGCTGATGTCGGCGTGACAGGCGCCAATTTCGCCATCGCCGAGGAAGGCGCGATCTGCCTCGTCACCAACGAGGGCAACGGACGCATGGTCACCACCCTGCCGCCAATTCACATCGCGCTCATCGGCATGGAACGCCTCGTGCCAACGCTGGACGATCTCGCGCTCATGCTCTCCCTGCTTCCCCGCTCCGCCACAGGGCAAAAACTCAGCGTGTATACGCAGATTATCCACAGCCCGTTGCCGGGTCAACAACGCCATTTCATCCTGCTCGATAACGGCAGGTCAAAACTTCGCAATTCACCGCTTCGCGAGTCGTTGTACTGCATCCGTTGTGGCGCGTGCATGAACGCCTGCCCGGTCTTCCGCGAGATCGGCGGGCATGCCTACAACAGCATTTACCCCGGACCGATCGGCTCGGTGATCTCTGCCGGGTTATTCGGCAGTGAGTTCGTCCCGCTTGCCCAAGCCTCCACATTCTGCGGCGCATGCAAAGACGCCTGCCCCGTGGACATTGATTTGCCCAAGTTACTCAGCCGCGTCCGCGCAGGACAGTCTCCGGTCCCCAATCACCAATCGCCCACAACTGGACTATCTCTACTTTCCTCCACGTCTCTCAAACTGTACGCCCGCTTCGCCCGCCACCCGCGCCTGTTCACCTTCGCCCAAAAGTTTGCCGCGCGTGGAAGTTTCCTACTCGCGCCGTTCTCGGCATGGATTCGCCTCCCCGCGTTTACCGGCTGGGGCTACAGCAAGGATTTTCCGCGCTTCGCATCAAAAACATTTCGGGAAAAGTTTATGGACTCAGGCGGCTCGCCGTCGATTGCGCAAGTGGAAAAAACAATTTCTTCCTCCTCATTATCACAACATTCGCAGGAGCAAGCCCCTGCAAACCAAAACAGCGAGCGCTTCACCAAAGAACTGACTGCGGCATACGGGAACGTCCACAAGACAGACGATCCATCGAAAAGCATCGCGGAATTTCTGCGCTCGCGCGGACTCGATCACATCCACCTCGAACCGAACATCCTCGACGAATCCGCGCTGGCAGACGCCGGTATCATCGTCAGCCACGAACCCGACCCGGACATCCGCGTGGGCGTGACAAAAGCCATATGTGGGCTGGCAGACACAGGGTCGATTCTCGAAGCGGACGGGGAGGGTAGTCCGTTGCATGCCTCCCTGCTTCCGCAGATCCATCTGGCTGTGCTGTATTCCTCCCGCCTATACCCATCGCTTGAAAACGCGATGCACCACGCGCGGGATACAAAATCCGCGGTCTTCATCACGGGACCCTCCGCCACCGGCGACATCGAAAGCGTGCACACCATCGGCGTGCACGGACCCGGTGAACTTCACGTCTTTCTCGTTGACGATTGATATTCAGGGTGATACAATCCCGCCGCATTACCAATCGCCCCCATCGTCTAGTGGCCCAGGACGAAGCCCTCTCAAGGCTTAAACCGGGATTCGAATTCCCGTGGGGGCACTTCCAATCAAGTGACTGTCATCTTTAAGATGACAGTCACTTTTTGAATCAAACACTTGTATAATCCAGCCATGCCCAACATCCTCGTCGTCGGCTCGCTCAATGCAGACCTCGTCGTGCGCGCGCCGCGTTTTCCCCAACCCGGCGAAACGATCAGCGGTGACGATTTGCGGGTCATCCCCGGCGGCAAAGGCGCAAATCAAGCCGTCGCCGCGGCGAGGCTTGGCGCGAACGTTTCAATGCTAGGTCGCGTGGGCAAGGATGGTTTCGGCGATTTTCTCCTCGATAACCTCAAACAAAATAACGTGGACGCGACTCTTGTGCAACGCGACGACTCTTCCACTGGAACGGCGATCATTGTTGTTGATTCACATGGGCAAAACAGCATCGTATTGTCCGCAGGCGTGAACGGCATGGTCGCGGAAACGGACGTAAACCGCGCGTCATTTACCGATTACGAAATCCTTCTTCTCCAACTTGAGATACCCCTCCCCGCCGTCATCCGCGCCGCGCAACGCGCCAAAGAAAACCACACGCGCGTGATCTTGAACCCCGCGCCTGCCAAGGAACTTCCCGACGAACTGATCGCCCTCGCCGATTTCATCATCCCCAACGAAACGGAATTGAGCCTGCTCACGGGAATGCCTGTCACCGACACCGACTCTGCCGAAAAAGCGGCGAGAGCTTTGCTTGAACATGGCGCGAAAAATGTACTCATCACATTGGGAAGCAGGGGCGCATTGATTGTCAACAGGGAAATCAGCACGCAGGTAGACACGTATCCAGTAAACGTGGTGGACACCACCGCCGCCGGCGACGCGTTCATCGGAGGGTTCGCCAGCGTTTTGGATTCGTCCAGCTTGCTGGATGCCGTTCGTTACGGCTGTGCGTGCGGCGCGCTGGCGGTGACCAAGTTCGGCGCACAACCGTCCCTGCCGACGAACGATGAGGTTGACTCCTTCCTCGAAAAATTCTCCAATCGCTAATCCTCAACATCAAACAAATTACCAATTACACTTATGCCCCCCAAACGAATCATCATAGACACCGACCCCGGCATCGACGACGCGTTTGCTTTTCTGCTTGCGCTCGCCTCGCCGGAAATCCAACTCGAAGCGTTGACAACCACGCAAGGCAATGTCACGCTCGAAACAGCAACACACAACGCGCTTGCGGTGCTCGAGCTTGCCAACGCGAGTCACATTCCGGTTGTTGCGGGGAGTGTCCTTCCGCTCGTTCAACCGTTGCGGGCATCGGCGCATGTCCACGGTGAAAGCGGCATTGGCAACTCAAAATTGCCCGTGCCCAGGAACAAACCCGTCGAAAAACATGCGGTGGATTACCTGATCGAGCGCATACTCGCCGAGCCGGGCGAACTGAGCATCTTCCCCATCGGTCCGCTGACGAACATTGCGATGGCAATCCGCAAGGAACCGAAATTCGCCAAAGCGGTGAAGGAACTCGTCATCATGGGCGGCGCGGTGCGCGAGCATGGCAACGTCACCCCGCAAGCCGAGTTCAACATCTACGTAGACCCACACGCCGCGCACATCGTTTTCCATTCGGGGATTCCGATCACGTTGATTCCCCTCGACGTCACGCACAAGTGCCTGCTCAAAATCGAACACGTGGACCGCCTGCTCAAGATTCGCTCGCCAATCACAAAATTCATCCACGATGCCATCGAGGTGTATCTGCGGTTTTCGTACGACCACGGGTTCACCGGGAGCGCGTTGCACGATCCGCTCACGCTGGCGACTATCATCGCGCCCGAACTGCTTACGCTCCGCGAACTGTACGTGGATGTGGATCACAGCAGCGGCGTTTCGATGGGCAAGACCTTCGGTGATTTTTTTGGTAACACAGGGAAAACCCCCAACATGAAGGTTGCGCTGGATGTGAAAGGCGAGGAGTTCATCGAGTTGTTCGTGCAGAGGATGGAAAGATTGGCAACATCCATCCCCGGTTGAGCAATTCTCCAATTCTCGAATCCCAAGTCTCCAGTCTCCAATCTCAGGACTCGACTACAAATTACGGATTATCAACATGAAACGCATCTTAATTGACACCGACCCCGGCATCGACGATTCGCTCGCCATTTTACTTGCGCTCGCTTCCCCTGAGATTTCTCTCGAAGGGTTGAGCATCGTCCACGGGAATTGCTCACTGGAGCAGGCGACACTCAACGCCTTGTCCGTGTTGGAAATGGCAAAGGCGGAGGATATTCCCGCCGCTGCGGGTTGCGACTTGCCCCTCGTGCAACCGTCGCTGTTGGCGCCAGAGACGCACGGGAACACAGGCTTGGGCTACGCACAACTTCCACATCCGCGAAGCAAGCCGACCCGTCGGCATGGATGCGATTTCCTCATCGAGAAAATTCTGTCCAGCCCGGGTGAAATTACACTGGTGGCGATCGGTCCGCTGACGAACGTCGCATTGGCGATACGGCAGGAGCCGCGCATCGTCGGCGCGTTAAAAGAGATCATCATCATGGGCGGAGCGATCCGTTACGAGGGCAATACCACCGCGCTGGCGGAGTTCAACACGTACGTTGACCCGCACGCCGCGCACATCGTGTACCACGCGGGCATCCCCACCACGCTTGTGCCGCTGGATGTGACGTATCAATGCGTGTTGACCTCAGGGGATGTGGAGCGGTTGCAAAAAATTGATTCGCCCATCCCCACCTTTGTGCGCGACACAACGAAGTTTTACATGGAATTTCACGACGCGTATCAAGGCGTGCAGGGCTGCGTGATCAACGACCCGCTCGCTCTCGCGCTGACATTCGCGCCTGAGTTGTGCGACTACCGCGACCTGCCGGTGGACATTGATCTCTCCGGCGGGGTTTCGATGGGCAAGACCATCGGCGATTTTTATAATTACAACAAAAAGCCCGCCAATATGAAGGTAGCGCTCGGCGTTCGCCCGCGCGATTTCATCGGGTTGTTTTTGGAACGGATGGAAACCCTCGCGCGAAGAATCAATCACTAGGAGGATGCGATGTTCGAAAAGATCAAAGGCGATTTCAAGGGGAGCGCGTGGTTGTTGATCCCGCTTGGGATTCTCGTCAACGGCGCAGGCGGATGGGCGATATCGAAAACGGGAATCCCGCTTTACCTTGATTCCATTGGGACGGTTTTCGTCGCGGTGGTGGCGGGTCCGTGGGCGGGCGCGTTGACCGGCTTGTTGACGAATCTCATCCTTGGGCTGGTCTCCCCCGGTTACATCCCGTATTGGTCTGTGCCGTTGGTGATCGGGCTGGCGACCGGGTTCCTCGCCAACGCCGGTTGGTTCAAAACCGCGTGGAAGGTGGTAGTGGTCGGTCTTGTCATCGCCGTCCTGGCGGCGGTGATGTCCTCGATCATTGCCGGGATCGTATTCGGAGAATTCACGTTCAACCCTTCGTATTTCCTGCTTGAAGAGCCGATGGACAAGGTAATCACCGCACTGGTGGTATACGCCGTGTTGGTCTTCATGCCAAGCCGGTTGATCTCGCTCTTTCCGCGCCCGGAAAACACTCCCCGAGGGTGAAACAAAAGTCTTTCTGTGGTGTTGTATCAGGCAAACCTACAAAAGGAGAGAATGCCATGTTAGACAAAATCAAGAGAGATTTCAATACAATGACCTGGGTGCTCATCCCGGTCGCCATCGCGATCAACATCGCGGTCGGTCAGTTGGTGCTGGTACTTAAATTGCCCGTATATTTGGACAGCATCGGAACAGTTCTAGTCGGCGTGCTGTGCGGTCCGTGGGCGGGCGCGTTGACCGGCGCGTTATCCAATATCATTTGGGGTATTGCCATCGATCCGAACGCGCTCCCGTGGTGGCCCGTCGCATTCTTCATCGGGTACATGTCTGGGCGCATGGCGAATTGGGGATTCTTCAAGAGCTGGTGGAAAGTTGTCGTCACTGGTTTTGTAGTTGCCCTCACAGCCGCCATCGTCTCCACGCCGATCGCGGTATATTTGTTCGGCGGCATCACCGCCAGCGGATCATCCTTTATCACCGCCTACCTGCTCCAGACCGGTCAGGGAGTTGTGCAAGCCGTGATGAGCACCGGTTTCCTCGTCGAACCCGTGGACAAGATCACGACAGCCATGCTTGCCTTCGCCATCATTCAAGGATTGTCGCAGAGGTTCGTGGCGCGTTTCCCGCGCTCCGAGAACGCCTCCACCGAAGGCGCCAGCCAGACGCAGTTGTACATCGCTGTCGGCGTGGTTGTTCTACTCGTGCTGTTTGCGGCATTCATGCTCCGCAACATCCTCGGAGGATAATATTTTCGTTTGTCAGCAAAAAGAGACCAGATGCAGAACGTCTGGTCTCTTTTGTCATTTATAATTCTTTTACCATGCACGAACGCTTATCTTTCTACGTCAAACGCGAGAGTCCCATCCATCGCTTGAACCCGTTGACCAAATTAACGCTGGTTTTGGCGTTAATTTTGGTCGCCTTCGTCACCCCATACACATGGATTTCTGTAGCGTTATTTTTATTTGGGATTACCCCTCTCGGTTTTGCTGCCGGCGTTTTGCGTTCCTACCTCAATGCGGCGGTTCGGATCATCCTCCCCGCGGCTGGTTTTCTCTTCTTGATGCAAGCGTTCTTTCAGCCCTTGGAGGGGGATGAACTTTTCCGTATTTGGTTCCTGCACCCTACGCGCGAAAGCGTGTTGTTCGCCTTCGTGAACGCCTCGCGGATCGTTGTGATGGTTTCGGCGTTCACACTTTTTCTGCTGACCACACACCCCAGCGAATTGATGTCCGACCTGACCCGGCGCGGCTTGCCGGGGCAGTTCGCCTACGTGATCATCTCGACTCTGCAAATCCTGCCGCAGATGCAAGCCAAAGCGCAGACGATCCTTGCCGCGCAACGCTCGCGCGGGTTGGACACGGAAAGCACGTTCATACGACGCGCCGGCTCCCTGTTTCCGCTTGTTGGTCCGCTTGTCTTCGGCTCCCTCGTGGAGGTGGAAGAACGCGCTATCGCCATCGAGGCACGCGGGTTCACGTCCACGAGAAGCAAGACCACCTTGCACGAGATCCCCGACACGGCGGCAGATAAATTCATCCGTTGGGGGCTGATCGCGCTCGTCGTCCTCGTGGTCATTCTGAGAATATGGCAATCGTAAACTTGAAAGACGTCACGTATAAATATCCGCTCACGCAGGAACCTGTTCTCAAAAACATCACCCTGCAAGTGGACGAGGGCGAGTTTGTCGCGGTGATCGGACCGAACGGCGCGGGCAAATCCACGCTGTGTTACACCATCGCGGGGTTTGTTCCTCATTTTTTCAAAGGCGAGATGACCGGCACGGTCGAGGTCGCGGGGAACGAGTCGAGCAAGTCGAATTTACACGAGTGGGTGTTGAATGTCGGGCTGGCGTTCCAAAATCCATTCAACCAGATCAGCGGCGCAAAGTACACGGTCTTCGAAGAACTCGCTTTCGGATTGGAAAATATCGGCATGCCGCGTGAGGAAATGATCCCACGCGTGAACGACGCGATGAAATTAACTGGAATTTCAGATTTGGCAGACCGCTCTCCGTACTCCCTCTCCGGCGGACAACAGCAACGCGTCGCCCTGACTTCGATTCTGGTCATGCAACCCAAAGTTCTCGTCCTCGACGAGCCGACCTCGCAAATGGACCCGATCGGCACGCGCGAAGTCTTCGGCACCATCCGCACGATGGCAGAGCGCGGCATGACCGTCATCATGGTGGAGCACAAAGTAGAGTGGATCGCCAACTTCGCCGACCGTGTCGTTGCGTTGCGCGGAGGGCAAATCTTGCTGGATGGAAAGCCGCGGGACGTGCTGACGTCCGATTTGTTGACGGACAAAGGGTTTGGCATTTCACGATACACGTCTGTGGCGAGGAAAGCGAAAGAGATGGGGTTGTGGAAGAAAGAGAAATTGCCGGTGACGCTGGAGGAAGCGGTAAAGGGATTTGTTCCCCTCTCCCTGAAAGGGAGAGGGGCTAGGGGTGAGGGTCAATGAACATCCAAATCTCCAACCTCAACTACACCTACCCCACAGGCGTCAACGCGTTGAGGGGAATCAACCTCACCATCGACTCCGGCGAGCAGGTCGCCATTGTCGGGCAGAACGGTGCGGGGAAAACGACTCTCGTCAAACATTTGAATGGCTTGCTACAACCCACGTCAGGGACGATCCGCATCGGCGACTGGGACACAAAATCCACCTCGGTGGCGAAGATGGCGCGGCGAGTCGGGTACGTGTTTCAAAACCCCGATGAGCAATTATTTTCGAAGAACGTCGGGGCGGAGGTTTCGTTCGGTCCGCGAAATCTTGGGTTTAGCGGCGAACAGGTCGAACGTCAGGTAAAAGAAGCGTTAGGGTTGGTGGAATTATCCGACAAGACGGAAACGAATCCGTACGACCTTTCCCCCACCTGGCGGAAGATGGTCGCGCTGGCGTCGGTCATCGCCATGGACACGGACATCGTCATCTTCGACGAGCCGACGACGGGGCAGGATGCGGCAAACATTGCCCGCATTGCCTACGTGATCAACGTCCTAGGCGAGCGCGGCAAAACCGTCATCACGATCACGCATGATATTGATTTTTGCGCCGAAAATTTCGAGCGCATCATTGCCATGGCGCAGGGACGGGTTTTGCTCGACGGCAGAGCCAACGAAGTGTTGGGGCAGGAGGATGTTCTGGCGACAACCTACGTGGACCCTCCTCAATTGACGCGTCTGGGCAGGAGGTTGGGGTTCGAAACGACCGTAACGGACGATAATGAGTTCTTCGCGGCTTTACGCAGTAAATAAGCCAAACCGTTTATAATTTGTGTATTCGCCTCGCTTTTGTAAGCATAACCTCGCTACAAATTCAGGGGTTCATGTACAATTGGATGGCACGGGAGTGCATATGTCTGAATTGAAGGTCGAAGTCTTTCACAGCATCAAGGAAGTAAAACCCGAGGTCTGGAACCAACTCGCGGCGGGGCGCGGTTTTCAAAGCCATGCCTGGTATACCTTCGGCGAACGCGCCATGGCAGACAGCCCCGCCACATACCTGGTGGCGTGGGATGGTGAAACGCCGGTCGGCGGCGCGGCGCTGTTCCGCGTCACGAATGAACCACTGCCCCTTCCCAGCATTGCGCGTAATTTCATGGCGTCCATTTTCAAACATCGCCCGTTGCTGGTGTGCCGCTCCCCGCTTGCCGACACGTCCGCCTTACTGCTCCCCGGCGGCGCGCTTCACGATCAAGCGCTTGCCGTCCTTTCACAAGCGGCACAGGAGGAATTCAAAAAACAGCGCTGCTCGTTCCTGGTCTTCGATTACCTGCTCACCGAACAACTGCGATACCCGTGGCCCCGCGGGTACGAACCCATCACCGTCTCAGAACCCGGCACCTTCATGCCGATGGAATGGGAAAACTTCGATGCGTACCTGGAATCGGGCAACAAAAAAGACCGTCAACACTACAAGAAAAGCGTGAAGGAAGCGGAGGATCACGGGCTCGTTCTCTCCAAACATCGGGCTGTTTCCGACGTGGACGCCGCCCTCACCCTCATCAAGAACGTTTCGATCTGGCACGGTTCGGCGCCCAACCCGTGGATGCGCGGCTTGCTCGAAAACTTCTCCATGATCGAGGGTACCTGGCTCGAACTGCGCAAGGAAGACAAACTTGTTGGGTGCGGAGCCGTGGTGCGCGACAATAACTTTCAACTTGCCACGGCGTTGGGGTTGGAGGACGATGTGCCGGGTGGATATTTCTACCTGCTGTATGCCGCCTTGCAGGAAGCCTTTGAGCACAAGGTCCGCCTCGTGCGTTTTGGCACCGGCGCGTATGATGTGAAACGCCGGCTCGGCTTCCATCTGGAAGATACCAACCATGCGATGGTCACCATGGCGGGCTTCATGTCGCGCGCGGCGAAAAAGTAATTCACGTACATGATTCCAACGACGATCCAGGCGGCGGTCACTTTTTTCACGATCCTCGTTTTTTATGCGATGGATTTCATGCTCATCCGTCGCTACGACAAACAACGCACCGCCAGCGGCTCGGGGCGCGCCTGGGATTTCACAGCCTTCATCTTCGCCATGGTGGCGATCTTGATCCTTCAACCCATCCTATTGCCCGTGCTGGGCTTTCGGATCGGCTCCCCCTGGAACATCTACCTTGCCCTGTTGGGGATCGTCCTGATCGTCGAGTCGCTGGGCTTGCATGCCTGGGCGCGCATTCACCTTGGGCAATTCTATGCCGAACGCGTCGAGGTCCAGCCCGATCACAAGATCATCGATTCGGGTCCCTACAAATGGATGCGGCATCCGGTCATCACGTCGTTCTTCGGGATCGCGGCGGGGTTATTTTTTATTAACCCAGCCGTGACCACGCTCGCCGCCCTGCTCTACGCGATCTGGGACTTCACCCGCGCGGCAAAGCAGGAGGAGGACCTGCTCGCACAATCCCTGCCGGGTTATGCGGACTACGCGCGTCGTACCTCCAGATTTCTGCCTCGGCTGTGGGGGCGTTGATGCCCACTTTCGAGGAATTCCTCCACCTCCCCGTCGAACAGCTCGCCGCCCTCGTCAAAGCGGACGGGGAAAAAGTGTGCGTCTTCCCGGTCAACGGCACGCGGCGCTGGTTCATGCTCGAACATGCGGATAAGGTTCAAGGCGATTTTTTCTCCGCCTACATGGATGTCTCCATCCAGAACCACATCGAACTATGCACCCTGCTGTTCGATCACGGCATCGAGACCATTCTCTCACCGGTCTTCGGTCGCGAACTCATGCGCCGCGGCGACGAATACACCCAGCGCATCGGCATCGAGGGGCTGAAGCGCACAGCCACCGATGCGAAGTACCGGGAATTTTTCGAGCGGTACGACGTCAGAGTCCGGTTCTATGGCGATTATCGCGATGTGCTGACAGGCACGCCGCACGAACATGCGCTGCGATCGATGTACGAGGTGGTCGAGACGACGAAATCCAATACCCGGCATCGCCTGTACTTTGGCGTGTTCGCGGATGATGTCACCGAAACGGTGGCGCGCATGTCGGTTGAGCATTATCTTGCCGAAGGCGCCATACCCGATAAATCTACATTGATCCGCAAGTATTACGGCGAAGACCTGCCGCCGGTCAACCTGTTCATCGGCTTCGATCGCTTCAGTGTTTTCGATATGCCGCTGCTCTCCACGGGCGAGGAAGACTTGTACTTTTCACGTAGTCCTTCTCCATACATGACGCCGGCGCAACTCCGCGCCATTTTGTACGACCACCTGTACACCCGCCGCACCCCTGAACCGGATTACACCAAACTGGCGCCGGCGGAGCTGGATTGGCTGAGGGCGTACTACCGCCAACACAAGGATTCCAGCCTGGGTGTTGGGACGATCAGGTTCAACCTTTGGTTTCCAGAATAGAACCCCTTCTCATGGCAGACATCATCGCAAAACTCATCGACGAAATCGGACCCGGTCATATGGCAAGCACAGCCTACGACACGGCCTGGGCGGCCCGCCTGGGAGAGATCGATCCCGGCATCAGCGCGCGCGCGTTGAACTGGCTCACCAAAAATCAACTACCCGATGGCACCTGGGGAGCGCCTGCCCCGATGTACTATCACGACCGCGTGGTGTGCACGCTAGCCGCCATGATCGCGCTGGCACACCGCGGGCATCGCGAAGCGGACAAGGAACAAATCGTCCGGGGAAAACTCGCCCTCGAGAGGATCGTAAGCGGAGCGACGGGAGGGCTATCTTCCGACCCCAATGGAGCAACCGTCGGCTTCGAAATGATCGCGCCTACGTTGGTGGCGGAAGCCGAAAAATTGGGGTTGATCAAAAACCAGGCGAACCGCATCCTGGGCAGAATCTCCAGGCAACGCGCTGTAAAACTTGCCTATCTGCGAGAAAACATGATCAGCCGCCGCGTCACCATGGCATTTTCCGCGGAGATGGCTGGCGTGGACGGAAAACACATGCTGGATGTAGACAACCTGCAAGAGAGCAACGGCTCGGTAGGCGTCAGTCCATCCGCCACGGCGTACTTCGCGGCGTACATCAAAAAGGGCGATGCCGGCGCGCTGAAGTATCTGCACTCGATCATGAAATCGGACGGCAGCTTCCCGAACGTCGCGCCGTTCGATGTCTTTGAGATCGGTTGGGCGCTGTGGAACCTGAGCTTGATCCCCGGGCTTGCGAAACACACCAAACTTCAACCGCACCTGGAATTTTTGTCCAATGCGTGGGCGCCGAAGCGCGGCGTGGGATTTGCGGCGGGATACTCGGTAAAGGATAGCGACGACACAGGTCTGGTGTTCGACACCCTGCTTCGGTTTGGCATCGAAAAAGACTTTGGCAGTGTTCTATCCTATGAAGAGAAGGATCACTTCCGTTGTTTCGAACTGGAAGCCAACCCGTCCATCAGCGCGAACATTCATGTATTAGGCGCGCTGAGCCAGGCGGGACTGGATATGAAAAACTCATCGGTGCAAAAAGTCGTTCGTTTCCTCCACCGGATCCGGGGCGCCAATCCCTTCTGGGTGGATAAATGGCATTCATCGTCGTATTACGCAACGTCGCACGCCGTCATTGCCTCCGCAGGGATCGCCAATGATCTGGTGAAGGAGTCTGTGGACTGGCTCGTGAGTTCACAAAACAAGGACGGTTCCTGGGGATCGTATCTGAAAACAGCGGAGGAAACCGCCTATGCCATCCAGGCGCTTTGGGTATGGAACGAAAAAGCGGCAAAAGTACCCAGGGCGGTCATGACCAAGGGCGCCCGCTGGCTGGCAGAAAATATGGACAAGCCGTATCCTCCGCTCTGGATCGGCAAATGCCTGTATAGCCCCAACCTGGTCATCCGCTCTGCGGTGATTAGTGCAGTGGCGTTGACAAACTAGCGTCATGAAAAACTTTTTCCGGCAATTCCTTACCATCTCGCCCACCGACCCGGATAGCACACGCAGGCGGCAAATGCTCAACATTTTGCTGGTCGGCACCGGAGCAATCTCGATCCTCGCGCTGGCAACGTTCCTCTATTGGTCCACCACATCCCAACTGAACCCGGAGGAACTGCAATTGCTTTTTTGGGGGAGTCTCGCCTCGCTCGTGATTGTGGCGGCGCTGTATGGCGCGAACCGATACTTATCGGGGCGGGTTGCGGCGCTGGCATACCTGTTTTTTCTGAATCTGATTTTTACGTTCAGTGATGCGCCCGAGGAAGTAGCCAACGGGCGCGCCTTGATCTTCTTCACCATACCGATCTTTCTCGCAAGCATTTTATTGACGCCCGCCGCAAGTTTTGTTTTTGCAGGCATCAGCAGTGTGATCATCTCGCTGGTGGCGATCTCGAACGACATCTTTCCGAACACACCCGCCATCCTGGGATATTTTTTCATCGCGTTCGTTTCCTGGTCGTCGGCGCGGAGTCTCGAACAGGCATTGCAGGAACTCCGCGCGATCAATGCAAACCTCGACCGTGTGGTCACCGAACGCACCCAGGCGCTGGCTGAATCGCTCTCCCGCGAAAGGATCGAAGCGGGAAGGAACCAGGCGATCCTCAACTCCATCGCCGACGGGGTAATCGTCTTCGATAAAAAATGGTACGCCACCATGGCGAACCCAGCCGTCAAAGGGATGCTCGATATCCCCCTGCAATTGATCATTAACAAGAACTTCCGGGAGTTGATCGAACATCCGCGGCTGGCGCCGAATAGTCGTCCCCTCTTGCATTCGATGATCGAACACGGCACTCAACCCATTGGGTTTCGCATCGAATGGGGTGAAAAGACCCTTTCGGTCAGCGCGGCGCAGGTCTACGACCAGAAACGTGAGGATACAGGCACGGTCATCGTCTTCCGCGACTTTACGCGCGAAGCCGAGGTGGAGCGGCTCAAAAGCACGTTCGTTGGAATCGTCTCGCACGAGTTGCGCACGCCTTTAAACGCCATCCTCGGATACGCCGAAATGTTCAAGGAGGCGGTCTATGGTCCGGTGAACGACAAGCAGGTTAACATGGCGGATCGCATCATGAAGAACACTCAGCGCCTGCTGGCGTTGATCAACGACCTGCTCGACCAGGCGCAAATGGAGGCGGGGAAACTGATCATCAACAACCAGACGTTGAAACCTGCCGAGCTTCTCGAAACCATGCACGGCATGCTGGACAAACCTGCCGCAGACAAGGGGCTGAAACTGACCAGCGAGATCGACGATGACCTGCCCGATGCCTTGATCGGCGACCCCGCCCGCCTGCAACAGGTTCTCGTCAACCTGGTGGGGAATGCGGTCAAATTCACGCATCGCGGAAACGTGCAAGTCAAACTGTTCCGCCAGCATGAAAAATGGGGCATCGAAGTATCCGATACCGGGCAGGGCATACCGGAATTCGAGCTTCCTCACATCTTCGAAACGTTTCGGCAGGTGGACGGCGCCGCCACGCGTGAGCACGGAGGCTTCGGGCTTGGGCTGTCCATCGTGAAGCAACTTGTCGGCTTGATGAACGGCGAGGTGAGCGCACAAAGCACCCTGGGCGAGGGAAGCGTGTTTCTCGTCCGCCTGCCGCTCCACACACCGGAAAGCAACCCTTGAAACGGAGAGACTCATGAACAAACTGGCATTGATCATCGAAGACGATGAAGACCTGGCAAGCATTTTCGCCGAGGCGTTGCGGGGTATCGGCTTTGAAGTCGAAAATGCAATTGACGGCAGGGTCGCGACGGACCGCTTAAAAAACGGAGACGCCCCTTTCCTCATCCTATTGGACATGCACCTCCCGCATATCTCCGGCAAAGACCTGCTCATGGACATTATGAAGAAAGACCCGCGCTTCAACAAAACCTGGATCATGATCACCACCGCAGACGCCCGCCTCGCCGAGGAATTCCGCGACCAGGTGGATTTCGCCTTGATCAAGCCTATCCTCTTCGGGCAACTGCGCGATCTCGCCGCTCGCTTGAAGCCGAAGGAAGAGATGGCATGACCATGATCCGAGCCTGCTGGGCAGAATCGAAATGGTATCGCGCCGCGTTGGTCTTCGCGATCCTTTACGGCATCCTACGGCTCGCCGTGCAGATCGTATTATTTGCCGATGCCTTCACGCCCGAAAGCGTCGCTCAGGGAACGCTCGTCTCGGCAGACCTGCAATATTCCTACATCCCCGCCGCCGAACACTTCCGTGACCGCGAAGATATCTACCTCAAAGGCTCGCTCGAAATCCTCGAGACACATTTCCCCTACACCCCCGCCTTCGCTTTTTTTGCGTCGCCGATCCTGCTCCTGCCGCTCGATCTTCAGGTGTGGCTTCTCACCATCATCCACCTCGCGGCATACGCCTTGCTGTACGTCCGCTGGGCGCGGATCTTCAAACGACACGCCTTGCAACGCGCCGAAAATTTTTGGGCGCAATGCCTGCCGTTGTTCATCCTCTTCACGGTCTTTTGGGACGACCTCGCCATCCTCAACATCTACCTAATCATCGCGCTGTTCGCCACCTTCGCACTTGACGCCGTATTGCGGGAAGACCTGGGCTGGGCATCGTTTTGGATCGGGGCGGTCATCCTGCCGATTAAACCCCACTGGGGATTCTCCCTGGGGATTCCTCTCCTGCTGGGACGTTATCGCTTCTTCCTCCGATTATGCCTGGGTACCCTCCTCGCCTACCTCACCGTGACAGCGCTCACCCTCCTCGCCGGCGGCGCGGATTACGTACTCGCCCAATACCGGGATTACATCGGCTTCCTCGCCCGCCTCTCGCGTGACTTCCCGTGGTGGGGACCCGACAAACCCTTCCTCGGCTACAACCATTCCGTGATGCAGACGATCCTGTATTACTTTGGCGTCACACCACTCAACAAGCAAATAGCGACCATCATCAAACTACTCCTGCTCATCCCGTTGGGGCTAGTCGCGTTGAAATATCTGCGCACTCCCCTCCGCAAAAGCGGAAGCGAAGCCCCCGAAACCGCGCTCGCGCTCGGGTTCGCGCTCTACCTCGGCGCGTTCATCTGGCTCGATATGGTCTGGGAAATCTCGCTCGCGCTGCCGATCTTCGTCTTCCTGCTGACAGGCATCGAGCAAAAATGGATTCGCACCGGGTTGTGGATCATCTTCCTCCCGTACGCCGCGCTGGACGTGTGGCGGCTGGCAAGCGTGCTCTCCTTCGGGTTCGACATCCTCTACGATGGCGTCTACGTCCTCAACGACCCCATCCTCTACGTCCCGTGGATATTGGCGCTCCTGCTCGGGTTTTATGCGCTAGTAATTCAAAGGCTGTGGGTGATAAAGTTACAACCTGCATAAAACACACCGCCGCTCAGTATTGAGCGGCGGTGTTGATTAATCGAAATACACACCCGAACAGGAGAATTCTGTTCCGCTTGGGGTTATCACCATGATGGGAAAATCATCATCTGCAAGTTCGTACGCGCTCAGCGACTGTCCCACCGAGGCAAACACCCGATCGGCGAAATAACGCGAGAGGTGAAAACTCTGCCACGGGAAATCTTTTTCGTTTTCGCGGTCGTAACGCTGGCAAACCAAAGCCGCGCCGAGTTCTTCGCGAATCGATTCGGGCAATGCCTTGTTTTGGAATCCATCCACGAGCGAAGGGATTGCATCATACGACAAATTTGTAAAATAGGAGGTGTCCAGAAGCACCCGTTCGTTATTGACAATATCCTCCACTTGTCCTCTCACTTCGCGTTGAATGTTTTGCCGCACGATGAACGCATCCACATTCAATAGGCTGAGCGAGGCGACGAACCCCACCGCGGCGAGCACGATCGAAAAGGCGATGGCACGTTCACGGCGGAGCAACTCAAGCACAGCCACCGCCACCAGCAAAATCGCCAGCCAGATCATGAATACATGCGTATACGTCCGCAGGCGGGAAAAGCCGTACGCATTTTCGTACAACACCAGGCGCTGGAACGCCGAGACTTGCATCACCAGCACCAACCCAACCAGCACGATGCCCAGCGTCGAAAACGCGCGGCGTTGAGAGTCGGTTTCGCGTTTGGTGACTCCACCCAAGCCGAGCAACATCAACAAACTGAAGAACGCCACTGCCACGAGTTCGCCGAATCCGCGGCGGGCGTATTCAGAGTACGTAAACCCTTCGATGGTGATGTTCGCCTGCCCGCCGAAGAAATACTGGAACTGAATGACAACGAACGCGGCAAATAGCACTACTACGCTCCCCAGCACGATCGCTGCCTCGGTGAAGCCGAGGAACGCGGGCACACGCGGTTTGCTTTCATCCACCGCGTCGTTCGATTTTTGGGCGGCGTGCAGGTACGTCCCTGCGATGGCGTATGCGAAGACCAAAATATAGACCAGCCTGAAAATATACTCGGGCAGGTTCTCGATGTTGAACAGGTCGGTGAATTCCTCGAACCGTTTGGCAAAGACCAGGTCTGCGGATGATAGCAGGGACGCGAAGACCGCGATGACGGGCAACGCGATGACAATGCCGCGCAGGATGGGCCACACATTCCGCTTCTGACCCATTTCGGGCTGGTCGCGCCTGACCTCCGCCGCAAACCCCAGCGGACGCGCGATCATGCTCCCGAACAGTGTGAGATAGCCGAAGAGATAATCCACGATCCCATAACGGACCCAGTTCCCGCCCAGGTAGGTGAGGGCGAACACGCCCAGGAGGAAAATGATCATCGCGGCGGAGAGGAAGACGGTGAAATCTTCGAGGCGGACGAAGGTCATAAACGCGAGGAAGAGGATGGGGAACAGAATCCAGCCTGCCCTGCGCGAGAGGCGAAGCCCGTCCGTCTGCAGGAGGGATATTCCCACACCAAGCAAAAGAAGCACGTAGAGAAAGAAATTGACGCCGGCGGGCTTTTTCCAAAACAGGAAATCGAATGCCCATCCGAGCAGGATGACGATCAGCCAGAAACGACTTGGGTTGTTTTTCATGCACAGCCTCCAGAAAATTTTCGCAAAGGATAGCCGCTTGCCGCTTGCGAAGGCTATCAAAAGGTATCAGGTTTGGAATCAGCCAGCTTGCTGGCGTTCTAACGGGAGTAAATTACATAGGTTTATAAGGTAAACGCGTCACCCTTTGGGGGTCTTGGAGGAGTTGCTTCCTCACTTCGCTTCACTGCATGACAACTGTCTCGAATATTACAACTTGGTAAGAGGAGGATTTCTCCCATTGACACGGGCATTGAACTGTGACATACTGCTGACATTCATTCAGGGGATCAGACAATCAATTGCCATCCTAATGAAAGGAGGAGGTGATGTCTAACATGGATAGTAGTATCAAACCCAGCGCTGTGGCATCCCTCCTCAAGTAAGCAAAGGAAGCCACAGCGCCCACCAATGCCGTCCGAAAGGGCGGCATTGTGGTTTCCCCCTCCCGCCGCTTCGCGGCGCCCTCCCCAAATACGACAAACAATCTTAAATTTGCGTACAAATTTTCATCGTCGAATTTGGGGAGGGTTGAGGTGGAGCTCACTCGTCTCCGAACGAAATTCCCATGCTCCGCGCGGTGAGGACGGCGTCATCGTGCACGTCCACGCGGCGTTGCACGGCGATCGCCTCCTCCAACGGGATGTCTATGACTCTCCCGGAATGAAGCGCGACCATGCGGTCGAACTTTTTTTCCGCCGCCACTCTTACCGCCGCCGAGCCGAAGCGCGTAGCGAGCCAGCGGTCGAACGGGGTCGGCGAACCGCCGCGCTGGAGATGCCCCAACACCGTGACGCGCGTTTCGAACCCGTGCTTTTCGATGTACTCACCGACGGCGTGCCCCATGCCGCCGAGGCGCGGGGTGTAGATCGCATCGCCACTGCGCGAGAAGATCTGCGCTCCGTTTTTCGGTTTCGCCCCCTCCGAGACCACGATGATGCTGAAGAGATATCCGCGTTCGACGCGCCGTCGCACGTCCGCGACGACGTTATCAAACTCGAAGGGAATCTCCGGCAGGAGGATGACATCCGCGCCGCCCGCCACGCCAGCGTGCAACGCAATGAACCCCGCATCCCGCCCCATCAGCTCGAGCACCATCACGCGGTGATGCGCCTCCGCCGTGGTGTGCAGGCGGTCTATGGCTTCGGTGGCGGTGCTAACCGCGGTATCGAAGCCGAATGTCACTTCGGTGCCGCCGATGTCGTTGTCGATCGTCTTTGGGACGCCGATGATGGGCGCGCCTTTCTGGTAGAGTTCGTGGGCGATGCGCAGTGTCCCATCCCCGCCGAGGACCAGCAAGGCGTCCATTTCGAGGCGCTGGATGCCTTTGATGATCTCATCCGAGACATCGATCATTACTTCCTTGCCATCACGGATCACCTTGCGCGCGTAGGGATTCCCACGGTTCGCCGCGCCAAGAATGGTGCCGCCGCGTGGGAGCAAGCCGCGCACACTTTCGATGGTCAGCGGAACAATTCCCTTTTCGCCATCGAGGAACCCATCGTATCCGTCTCGGATGCCTAGCACTTCACATTGATATTCATGGAACGCGGTCTTCACCGCCGCGCGGATGACCGCGTTCAACCCGGGCGCATCCCCTCCGCCTGTAAGAATTCCGATTCGCTTCATAATCTACTCCTTGCGCGCAATCATACTCCAAGAGTAAGGTTCTTGAAATCTTGGTTGCAAAGTCGGCGAAACTGGATTCATCCAAACCTTTCTTGCAAGCATCCGTATATCCCCATATAATGAACGCCATGGAACAAACCATCACACCCACAAAAGCACAGCAACTTGCGCGCTGGCTCATCCCCCTGGCGGCGTTGCTGGTCTTCTCCGTCTGGTTCTACATCACACCGCCGGGCTTGCTCGGCAAAGCAGACGCCATCGGCTACGCCATCTGTCACCGCATTGACGAACGTTCCTTCCAAATCGGAGACCGTCAACTGCCCCTGTGTGCGCGATGCACGGGCGAATTCAATGCCGCGGCGATCTCCCTGCTCTTTTTTGCGTTTGCCAGCCGCAAACAGAGTAAATTTCCCGGCTGGAAGCTCGGCGCGCCGCTGATCCTCTTCTTCCTCGCCTTCGGCATCGACGGCACGAACTCATACCTGTACCTGCTCAAACAAACCTCTGGAGCTTTGGACAACATCCCCAACCTCTACACCCCGAACAACACGCTCCGTCTCTTTACCGGAAGCGGCATGGGGATCGCCCTCGCGTCCATCCTCTTCCCCGCTTTCAACCAAACCGTCTGGCGGACCTCCAGCAACGAACGCGCGCTGGATTGGAAAAAGCTTGGCGCGCTCACCGCGCTCATCGCCATCGTTGATTTGCTCATCCTCACCGACAACCACATCATCCTGTATATCGTCGCCATCCTTAGCGTGCTGGGCGTGTTGGGTTTGCTGACCATCGTCTTTGCCATGGCGTGGCTGATGGTCATGGGGCAGGAGAATGCCTTCTACAACCTCAAAGAAATGGGGATGCCCTTCCTCGCCGGAGTGACCCTCGCCTTCCTACTGATCACCGCCATTGACTTATTGCGCTTCCAACTGACGGGGACCTGGGGTGCCCTGCCGTTGGGTTGATTCACCCCCCAGCATCGCCCATCATCGGGCGATTCAACCAAAGCCAGCTCAAACGGGCTGGTCGAAAGGAAAAATATTATGGAATTACTTACCGGAATTTTCACAGCCTTTGGGCTGTCTGCCAGCGCGGGGTTGAACGCCTACATCCCCCTGCTGATCGTCGGCTTGGTAGCAAAATACACCAACCTGCTCAATCTCAACGCGCCGTGGGACACCCTCGCCAACCCGTGGATCATCCTGTTGTTGTGCGTGCTCGTCATCATCGAAATGCTCGCGGATAAAGTGCCGGCGATCAACCATATCAACGACGTCATCCAGACCTTCATCCGCCCTACGGCGGGGGCGATCGTGTTCGCCGCAAGCGCGAACGTGGTCACCGACATCAGCCCGGTGCTGGCATTGGCGGCGGGGTTACTCGTCTCCGGTACGGTGCATGTCGCCAAGGCGGGGGCGCTCCGCCCGGTGGTGACGGCAACCACGGGCGGCGCAGGCAACGTCCCGGTCTCGATCGCGGAGGATGTTGTTTCATCCGTGTTGTCCATTCTCTCGATCCTGATTCCCATCCTGGTCGGTGTGCTGACCATCGTGCTCCTGGCATTCATCATTTATTGGTTACAACGCCGCTCCAGCCGCGCTACGACCTGATATAATGCTGGAAATCATTTCAAACAGGAGAAATCATCATGGACCAAATGCCCGCTGAACCCAAGAAAAACAACACCGTCATCATAATCGTTGTCGTCGTGGTTGTGCTCTGCTGTTGCTGTCTCGCCGCCCTTGGTTTGTGGCAGTATGGCGACGCCATCTTTGGGTCTTTCTAAATCCCATTACGACCCGACAAACCTCCGAGGGTTACCTCGGAGGTTTGTCGTTTAAGAAGTGGTGCTTTAGGTCTGCCAGCCCCTGCAAGGCGTCATTGCGTAATGTTTTGGGGAGTATCAGCCGATCGAATTCGTCCTCATCCAACACGGTTTGCTTTCCATCGACTGAAACCCATAAGTCGAGAGCAAGGTCCACATACGAGACGACGTCATCTTCGATCACAGCAGGCTTGCCGACGTTGCAATACCAGCCTTTGAGTTTGCCATCGTCACGGTCGTAGATTTCGAAGATGTTGTACCAGCGATCGGTGTAGTAATACTCCACAAAGCGGTCGCCCTTTTTGAAGACGACATCTTGAAAAGGCATATCGTCACGGGTGAACAACGCCTGAAAGACGATAAAGTTTTCGCCGCGTTCGATTTCATCCCCTTCGTATTCAATGAGAATTTTGCCATTGAGGTCAAGTTTTTGCGCTTTGATCTTCATGCCAGGCATTCTACCTTAATCGGCACGGAGATTTTTTGCCCGATCCCGGGGGATTTGTCGAGGAAAACATAAAAACTAGAAATTTTGATGTCACTCTGAGGAAGCGCTCCTTGCGACCGAAGAGTCTCGCTCGTTGCGGGCAGAGACCCTTCGCTATCGCTCAGGGTGACATGACTTAGTGTGACTTTGTAGCGGTCTTGTTGGAAGATCACATCGGTGACGATGCCAGAGAGGATATTCGCTTCATCCTTAACTTCAAGCGGGCGCGCTAACAAGTGAATTTTTTCTCCCCTTGAGTGCTTGTGTTCGCAGTCTACGACAAACTCGCCAAATGTGCTTGCGACCTTCAACCTTCGACCTATGACTGTTACTTCCCCATTAATTACGTTTCCCAGCCCCAAAAACTCCGCCACATATTTTGATCCTGGCTTCGCCCACACGTCAGCAGGCGTGCCCTCACGGATGATTTGTCCATCATGCAGGATCAAGATGCGGTCGGCGATGGCGAAGGCTTCTTCCTGGTCGTGGGTGACATAGATGGCGGGGAGCTTGGTTTTATGCAAGATGCTTCGCAATTCGTTGAGCAAGCCGTCTTTCAGTTTTTTATCGAGGGCGCCGAGGGGCTCATCGAACATGAGCAGGCGTGGTTCGATGGCGAGGGCACGGGCAAGGGCGACGCGTTGTTGTTCTCCGCCTGAGAGGTCGGTGATTTTTCGTGTGCCAAAATTTTCTAAATTCACTAATTTCAACAATCTGGCTACACGCTCCACGATTTCGGACTGTCCCTTGCGGCGCATCTTTAATCCGAAGGCGACATTGTCGTTGACGTTGAGGTGAGGAAAAAGCGAGTAGTCTTGAAAGACCAAGCCGAAGTCACGGAGGTGAGGCGGAGTCGAGGCGAGGTCAATGCCGTTGAACAGAATCCTGCCTGAGTTTGGAGTCTCCAATCCAGCGATCATCCGCAAGAGGGTTGATTTGCCACTGCCCGACGCGCCGAGCAGGCAGACCGTCTCCCCCTCTGCGACGGTGAGTGAGATGTCGGTGAGGAGGGGTTTGCCTTCGTAGGTTTTGTGGATGTGTTGAAGTTCGAGCATTAGAAGTCTCGTGATTCGGGCAGGCGGAATTTTTCGATGAGGAGGATGCTGACGACGGTGAGGGTCATGAGGATGGTCGCCATCGCCATGGCTTGACCGTAGTTCAGCCCGCCAGGTTGGGAGAGGAAACGTTCGATGGCAACGGGGATGGTGGGGTAATCGGGGCGGGTGATGAGGAGCGTGGCGCCGAATTCGCCGAGGGAAATGGTAAAGGCGAAGGTGGCGGCGGCGAGTGTTGCACGGCGGAGGATGGGCAAGTCTATGGTTTTCCACACTTCGAACGGAGAGGCGCCGAGGGTGGAGGCGGCTTGGCGGAGGCGTTGCGGGATGGAGGCAATGGCGGGTTGCAGTGTGCGAATGACAAAAGGTAGTGCAACGAGTGTGTGCGCAAATGGAACGAGCAATGGTGATGTGAGCCATTTACCAAACGTGAGGAGGAATCCCAGCCCGAGCATGACTGCGGATGAACCGAGGGGAAGCATAATGAGCGGGTCGAGAATTTTTTCGAGGGCGGTCGGTTTGGCGAGGGCGAAAGCGGCGGGGAAGCCGATGAGGAGCGAGAGAATCGTTGTTGCGGAGGCAAACATCAGGGAGTTGAGAATTGCTTGAATGGGTGGAACGTAAAAGACGGAGTTGCGGCGATTGATGAATAGTTCTTTGTAGTAGTCGGTGGTGAAGCCGTATTGAATTTCGTTGCGTTGGGCACGATCGGGTTCGAGGCGTGTGAGGGAGCGGAGAGGGAGGGAGAAAAGCGGAAGTGCGAAGTAAACAGTGATCAGTGAACAGAGGGTGAAGACAAAGAGTTTTTGTTTGAGGGTCGTGGGTTTGGTGGTGGATGAGCGAGGAGCATACTGCGTATTGCGTGTTGCGTATTTTGTGTAGAGGAGGGAGATGAGGAGGGTGAAGAGGAGTTGGATGATGGCGAGGAGGGCGGCGAGGGGCAGGTTGAGGAATTTGACGGCTTGCACATAAATTTCCACTTCGAGGGTGGAGAATTGTCCTTTGCCTAACAGCAGGATCACGCCGAAGGAGGTGAAGTCGAAGAGGAAGACGAGGAGCGAGGCGGCGAGGATGGAGGGACGGAGGAGAGGGAGAGTGATGTGAGTCCAGACGTGGGTGGAGTCTGCGCCGAGGGAGCGGGCGGTGGCTTCGAGTTTGGGGTCGAGGCTGGAGAGGGCTGTCCCGACGATGCGGATGATGATGGTGGTGTTGTAGAAGGTGTGAGCGGTTAGGATAAGGATGAAAGGGGAGGGATGAAAGATGAATTCAGAAGGCAGAAGGCGGAAGGCGGAAGGTTGAATGTTTGGGGGGAAAGAAGAAAGAGGAAAGAGAGAATTGGAGGATTGGAGAATTGTGTTTAGCAGACCGTTTTGGTTGAGGAGGGAGTTGAAGGATGCGGCGACTACGACGGTGGGTAGGAGGAAAGGGACGGCGGTGAGGGCGCGGAGGAGGGATTTGCCAGGGAAGTTGAAACGGGCGAAGAGGTAGGCGGAGGGAAGTCCGAGGGCGAGGGTGAGGAGGGTGGAGAGGGCGGCTTGGTAAAAAGTAAATAGTAATTGGTGAGTGGTAATTTGGAGGTTTTGTGAAGTGAGGGTGGATGGAGAGAAGGTGAGGGTGATGATTTTGGTGAGGGGGGTGAAGAAGAAGATGGTGAGGAAGGTGAGGGGGAGAGACCAAAGCAAAAATCTTTTGAACCACAGAGACACGAAGACACGGAGATATATTAATTGCTCCGTGTTCTTAGTGTCTCTGTGGTTAAGAATAAGTTTCATCATTACTTGTGGTTTCGATACGGGGCGGACGAACACCGCCCCTACTCAACCACCGATTTGGGTTGGAATTACTTCATCACCTCAGCCCAGGCTTGAATCCAGGCGTCACGGTTGGCGGCGATGAGGGATGGGTCGAGGGAGGCGGGTTGGGATGGGGCTTGGGCGTATTGGGTGAATGCTGGGGGCAAAGCCGCATTGGGGTTCACGGGGTAGACGAACATTTGCAGGGGCATGTCTTCTTGAAATTGCTGGCTGAGCATGAAGTCTATAAATTTTTCGGCGATGGCTTGCTGTCCAGTCCCTTTGAGGATGGCGACAAATTCGATTTGACGGAAGCAGGCTCCAGCTGAGATGAGCGAGGCGGTGGGGGATTCAGTTACAGGCGGATCGGCAAAGATAACTTCAGCGGCGGGTGATGTCCCATAAGAGACGACAAGCGGTTGCGGTCCTTTGCCAGAGGAGGCGCTGAAGTTGGTATAGTAAGCAGTCTCCCAACCGTCCACGACGACGACGCCGTTGGCTTTGAGCGCACGCCAATAATCGGTGAAACCATCGCCGTATTGGGCAACGGTGGCGAGCATGAAAGCGAGTCCTGTAGATGACGTGGCGGGGTTTTGAACCACCAACAGGTTTGCGTATTCGGGCTTGGTGAGATCGTCGAGCGATTGCGGCACGGCGAGATCGTTGTCAGCAAAATATTTTTTGTCGTAGTTGATACACACATCACCGAAGTCAATCGGTGTGGCACGGTGCGATGGGTCGAGTTGAAATTCGGCAGGGATGTTTTTCAACGCAGGCGATTCGTAGGCTGTAAAAATATCCGCTGTGAGGGCACGGGAGAGGAAGGTGTTATCCACGCCAAAGAGCACGTCGGCGAGCGGCGCATCTTTGGTGAGGATGGCTTTATTAAGCATGGCGCCCGCATCGCCGCTCGGGAGGAAGACGAGCGTCACGTTGTTTGCTTCCTCAAATGCTTTGACCACATCTTCACTGATGGCGAACGAGTCGTGAGTGAGGATGGTGAGGGTTGGAGGTTGGGCGGGAGTGCAGGATGAAAGAAGAAAGAGGAAAAAAATGAGGAGAATTCGTTTCATGAGGAACCTTTCGAGGACGAATGAGAATTAGAGAATTGGAGACTAGAGACTAAAGATTGGCGAGTGTGGATGACGAGGAGCAAGCCTGATTCGATTTTTACGGATGCGGTTTCGCCAAGCATTTCGTTGCTGATACCACGGGTTTTATTGGGGTGAAGGGTTTCGCTGTTGAGTTGCCATTTCAGGTTTTGAGTCTGGACTCCGTGGACGGGATTGCCCCAAGGGATCAGCGAGACGATATCTCCGCTTCGTCCTTCGATTTGGGCTTGATTCGTCACGAAGAAGATTTCTTCCACCCCATCATCGAGTTTCACGTTGCAGGTTGCGAGTTGCAGGTTTGAAAGCAAGGCGATGTTGGCGAGGGTTTGGTCCATGCGACCGCCGAGGGCGGCGATGATGACAATTTCTTGCGGGTTAAGTTCAACGGCTTTGTTGATGGCGAGTTCGAGGTCGGTTTCGTTTTTGTCACGAGGGTAGAGTTCGATATCGACATTTGCTTCATGAAAATTTTTCAGGGTGTCCTTTTCGGTTGAGTCCATGTCCCCGATGATGAGGTACGGTTGGATGCCGAGCGCAAGTGCGTGGCGTGTACCGCCGTCGGCGCAGATGAGGTAATCGTCCACGCGCAGGAGGGTGCGGGCTTGGTCGAGGTTGGGTAGTTCGCCGTTGGCGAGAATGATGATGCGGTTCAAAAAAACATCCTCCTAGCGGAGGATGTTTGATTCTTGAAAGGAGTCCCTCCGCCAGCATGACCTGGATCAGGTAATTCGGGTTGAGCGCGGCTCGCTCCTCTCAGTCCCGCATCGTGGGACGCCCCGTTCAATTGTTGATGTAGTTATACGGCTTGTGGATTAGTTTGTCAACATGAAAATTGCGGAAGCAGCTGGGCGGATCCAAAGCTAGCGAACTCGGCGTTTCCACTCTTCTTTGAGTTGCAGTTCGCTGGGGCTGGTTCCTGATTCGAGCGCGAGAAAGTCCATCAACAGGCGGTTGAATTTGACTGATTCATCCAACATGGGAAAATGACCGGAGTCTTCCAAAACGATCTGGTGAATCAGTGTGGAGGTGACCGCGCTTTCCTCGGGCACAGTAATCGCGGGGTCGGTTTCGCCGTAGACGAACAGCGCGGGGATGTTGAGAACGCGGAAGTTCGGGTACAGGTTGTCGGCTTGGAGTCCTTTCAGGGAGGCGGAAACAGCCTGAAGGTTCGCTTTGGAGGCGTCGGCGAGGGCAGTTGTTGATTCCGGGATACGGTTCGACAACCAGTCCACCAGGTCACCGGGCGGGGACGTCTGCAAACGCTGATTAACGCCTTCGATAGTCAACGGGCAACCGATCGTCATCACCCGGTCCACACTACCGGGGAAATTATTGGCATAACACAAAGCAACAAGACTGCCCAGCCCATGCCCCACCAGAGCAACCTTGCCGATACCCATTTCGATCAGGAACCGATCGATCAGCGAGGCTTGCTGTGTGAGCGTGAAATTCGACTCGAGATGCGCCGTATCTCCAAACCCCCAGAGGTCGAGGGCATAGGCGCGGTAGGATGTGGAAGCAACTTGCATGGAGGAGATCCAATACTTCCATGAGCCGACCCAACCGTGCAGAAAGATGACCGGGCGTCCGCGCCCGAGCACCTCATAATGCACAATCGAGTTGTCGAGAAGAATCGCGCTCAATTTATTTTCCGAATTTTGCCAGGATGGTTTTCACTCGTTCGGTCAGCTGGTCGGGGGCGAAAGGCTTGAGCAGGTATTCCTCGGCGCCGACTCCCAGCCCTTGTTGAATCTCCGATTCCTGCCCGCGGGCGGTCAGGAACACCACGGGCACATCTTTGATACTTGGCATGGTCTTCATGATCTTGCAGGCTTCATATCCGGTCATGCGCGGCATGCGCACATCCATGAGAATCAGATCCGGGTTGATCTTCGGCGCGAGGTCAACCGCCTCCTCCCCGTTGCCGGCGGCAATTACTTCATGACCCGCAAACCTCAGGGTAAAGGCAACCAGATCCCGAATATCGCGTTCGTCTTCAGCAATTAAAATCTTCGCCATTCATGCCTCATCAATTTTTATAGACCGGCAGGGTGAAAGAAAACGTACTCCCTTCACCGTGCAGTCCGGCGCTTTGCACCCAGATCCGTCCTTTATGCATTTCCACAAGTTCCTTGACGATGGATAGCCCCAGGCCGGTTCCCGGCGTTGCCAGCACCAGCGGATGTTCACCGCGGTAGAACCGCTCAAACACCCTCGGCTGATCGCCCAACGCGATGCCCACGCCGTTATCTTTGACATCCACCTGCACTTCGTGTCCGCCGTTCAACGGATGGAGCTGGACAAGGATCGTGCCATGCTCCGGAGTATAGTGATAGGCATTGTCTACGAGGTTGCCAAGGATCTGGCGCACGCGTTCCGCATCGCCGTACACCAGCGGTAACTTCTTCGGCGCATCCAGCGAGAGCGCAATGGGTTTGTTCTCCTCCTGCGAACGCCGCAGGATGTCGCCAATCACATCTTCGGCGACTTCGCGCAAATCGAGCGCCTGGGGAGATAAGGTCACACGTCCCGATTCGAGACGGGAGATGTCCAACAAGTCGTTGACGAGGATATTCAACCGCTCTGTATTTCCCTTCACGATCTTCAGGAAGTGCGCCTGATTCTCGTTCAGTGCGCCTGCCGCCCCCATCAGCAGAACATCGACATAGCCGCGAATGGAGGTCATGGGAGTGCGCAGTTCATGGCTCACCGTCGCCACAAATTCGGACTTCAACCGATCGACCTCCACCTCGTGCGTAATATCGCGGAAGATCGAAACCGTTCCGAGGAAATCGTTTTGCAGAATCACCGGCGCGAGGTGCACCAGGACAATCAGCCCGTTTTCCAGAACCAGCTGTTCGGCAAAGGTTTCACCCTCGCGATAGGAAGACGGGGATTCAGACCAGGTATTGATGGTCTGCATCCACGATGCGGCAGATTTACCGAACAGCCCGCCGAACACATCGAGGGTTTGCCCGATGACTTTGCCGGATTCCAAACTTAGAATATGCCCGGCAGACTTATTTAGAAACGAGATGCGGTTATTCGGGTCGGTGACCAGCACACCATCCGCCACCGCTTCGAGAATGGCTTGCGAACGACTCGCATCCTCCTGCTCGCGGCGCAACATGTTCCCAAGCCGCTCCGCCTGGTCGCGGATCAGTTCGTAGAGGCGGGCGTTGTTAATGGCAACCGCCACCTGACCCGCGATCGCTTTCACGAGATTCAATACCTCCGCGCTGAAGTAACCTGCTTTGCGGTGGTACACCATCAAAACCCCGATCACATCCTCCGCCACCAGCAGGGGCATGGCAATGGCGCTGCGATGCTCGCGGGAGGACGATGTATTCTTCACCCAACGCTCGTCCGCCAGCAGGTCATTGATGAGCGCGGGCTCGCGGTGTTTGACCACCCACCCTGCCAGTCCCTCGCCGATCTTCAGCGTAAACCCCCGCCCTTCCGCCGATACCCGGTCGGACAAGTATCCATAGCCGGCGCGGAAGTGCAATAAGTTGTCTTCCGGGCTGACCAGCATAATTGTCCCCTGTTCGGCGCCCACGGCGTCGTTGAGCAGGGCAAGGGTTCGATTCAACGCGCGGTCCAGGTCGAGGCTGGAGGAAACCTCAGTCAGAATGCGCAACAAGGTTTCGGTGTTCTGCTGTTCGCGCTGTAATTGCGCTGTGCGGTCGATCACGCGGCGCTCAAGTTCTTCGGCAAGGCGCTGGGTTTCCTTGAACAGGCGTCCGTTCTGAATGGCGACAACCGCCTGGTTTGCCAGCGTGCTCAGGATCTGCGAGTCTTCCTCGGTGTACACTTTCGGTTGATAACTTTGCGCAGACAACATGCCCACGGTTTTGCCGCCCAGATTCATCGGGACCGCAAGGATCGACACCGGCACATCAGGCTTGCCATAGGTGACACCGCCCAGATCATCCACTTTTTCCCGGTCATGCAACAGCAACGGCATACCGGTCGAGATCACATGCCCGCTCAGTCCCTGCGAACGCGGGATGCGCGTGACCGGCGCCCGGACATTTCCATCCACCAGGTACACGCCCTCGATCTCGTTCGTTTCGGCATCGAGCAGGCTGATGACAAACGATTCGACCGGCATCAATTGCTGGGCGGCTTTGTGTACGGCGGTGTAGATCTGTTCCGGGTCGAGGCTGGCGCCCACCTCGTAACTTGCTTTGTTCAAAATCGAGAAGCGCTCCGCCGTCAAGACCGTGGACTGGAACAGCCGCGCATTCTCAAGAGCGATGGACGCCTGGTTCGTCAACGTACGCGCCAGTTCCAATTCGGTCACGCTGAAACGTATGGATTCGCCCTGGTGGACAAAGATCAGCGCGCGCAGGCTCGCACCGCTGATGAGGGGCAGGATTAACAACGCCTTCGTCCGCGCGCCGAGGAAGCTGAGCAAGGGAGCCAGGTCCGGTTCGCTCTCGACGGCGTCTGTGGTGAACACACCCAGCGATTCCTTCAGGCGATGGAAGATCGGCGCATCCGGCAGTTTGGCTGGCAACTTGGACTTTGAGCGGGGCAGATCGTATTTGAGCACGGGGTTGCCGCGCTCGAACGACACCACGGAAACGCGGGTCGTCAACATCGCGTCCAGCAATTCCTCGGCGGTCAGATGGAAGATCCGGCCTTCATCGAGCAATCCGCTCAACGCGGACGAAAAACGGTTGAGCAAGCCCAGGCGTTCGGACCGTTCGTCCAACTCGGTGGCGCGGCTGATGCTTTCCTCGAACAGGCGCGCATTCTCCAGTGCGACCGCGGCTTGCGAAGAAAAAGTCTTTCCGACCTGCATGTGGTCGCGCGTATAAAAATATGCCTGCCATTTTTCGAGCGCCAGCACGCCGATCACTTCATTCTTCGAGATCAACGGCATGCCCAGCCATGAGAGGCGCGGAGCTTCCAAGGCCGGGAAACGCGCATCCTGGCGGATATCGCCCACCAGAATCCCCTGCCCGGTGCGGATCATCTCGTTGAACAACGCGCTGTCTTCCACGGCAACAGTCAACCCCAGGCGCCGTTCGGTATCCGGGAATCCTTTTGCGGCCGCAACTGTGAGTTTGTCACGTTCACGCAGCCACAACGCGGCTGTATCGTACGGGATGACCGGTTCGAGTTGATGGAGCAGCGAGGCGATCAGTTCGTTTCGTTGCAGGCTCGAAGCCAGCGAAGTCGCCGCGTCGGTCAGCGCCTCGAGTTGGGTTGCGCGTTCCTGGGTGGTGCGGACCAACCGTACGTTTTGCAGTGACAACCCCACTTGTTGAGAGAGCGAAAGGAGTAATGCCTCGTCTTCCGGCGAGAAGCCCGCGGGCGTGTTGAAATTATCCAGCACGAGCACACCCACCGGCTGGTCGCCAGATTGGATCGGGATGAGCAGGCTGGATACCGGGAGACGCCCGCCTGTCGCCTGGCGATATAACAACTGGCTTTCGGTGGAGAACAAATAATCGCGGGTGAATTGCACCTCATCGACACGCAGGGCTTTTCGTGATTCGAACACCTGCCCCGGCAACGACTCGCCCGGGTGATACAGGATTCGCTTCATCGTTTCATTGTCGGCGTACCCGGCGACCGCATGCGGATATAACTGGTTGGTTTGCTCATCCCAAACCAACACTACGCCAGCGTGCGCGGACGGCAAGGCGCGGCGCGCGCTATCGAGCAGGGCGCGCACGATGCGCTCCGATTCCAGCCCGCGCAGCTGGCGGCTGAAATCGAGGAGCAGGTTCACTTCCTGCAGGCGTTTGCGCGTCTCGTTGAGCAGGGATATGTTTTGCAGGATGACCGACGTTTGCCGCGCGATCTGGTTGTAGACCTGCCGGTCTTCGTCGGTGAACGCCGGCATCGGTTCGCGGCTGACCGCCAGCATGCCGGCGACGGTGCGTTTATCGATCTTGATCGGGAGGCAGATCGCCGACTTTGCCTGAAGCGCGGTCAGGAGCGGCGTCTCGCGCCACTCGAGGTTTTCATCGATGTTGGCGATTAGGATCGTCTCACCGGTTTGCAAGCAGGCACGGAGAGGGTTGCGCTGACCAAACAGGGCTTCCGGGTTGGTGGCGCGCGTGATATTGCCCAGCACCGCCATCAACCGCGGACCTTCGTTCGCCGCTTCGGCGATCAGCGCCACCGACATTCCAAGTTGCGTGAGCGTTTCACGACCAAGCGCCTGTAGCGCCGACGAGGCATCCAATTGACGGCTGACCGATTCGGTAATTGCCAACCCTGCCCGGACGCGCTGTCCGCGATGGTCGAGGTTGTGGATGGCGATGGTCTGGTCGAGGTCTTTGCGCAGGAGGATGGGAAGGTCTTTTTGCGTCAGGTTGATGAAGCGTTCCTGCCGGTCCAGCCCGAATCGAAGCGAATCGACCCTGCCGCGCAATTCGGAAAATTTGCGGTGGTTCAACATGGCGATGGACGCCTGCAATGCAAAGACTTCGAGCGCTTCGATCGTGGCGCGGTCGGGGCGCAGTCCGTTGCGGGGCGAATCAAGGCTGATAATTCCCAACGGTTTACCAGTCTCATCTTCGAGCGGGACGATCAGCGTATCGTCCGGGTCCCATGCGTTGGCGGAAGCCCCCCCGGAAGTTGTGGAACTCACCGTAACAAATTGAATATCACCCGGAATGATGGGCGACTGGTCGACCGGAATGAAGTAGGAATGGCTGATAAGAAATTGCGGCTTCAACATCTGTTGTAAACTTGCCAGGGGTTGTTTCCGTGCCAGTAGGTCGTTGAGCGTTTCGGGTGGAAGCCCAACGCCGGTAATGCGCCTCAACAAGCCGGTCTCCGGCTCGACAACGCTGATCAGGGCGGTCTCGAACGGGGTGGCTTCGCACATGCCGGCAAGGATCGCGCGCAGGGTTTGATCGAGCGGCAATTCAAAGTTCAACCCGCCCGCCACTTCCGTCAGGCGGGAGAGGGTTTCGGCGCGGCGGCGCAGAACATCCACGGTTTCGCGTTGTTTTTGGAAGCGTTCCACATTCCCGATCGCCACGGCGGCTTGCGAGGCAAGGGTTTGGGCGATCTCGAGCGAATCCGCATCGAAGAACGACGGCTGGCTGGAGTGGAGATGCATCAAGCCGACGGTCTTTTCCTGGTTGAGGATGGGCACGATCAAGGCGGAGATCACCCCATCGTGGATGGGGATTTTTCCGTTCTCAGTGTAATCTGAGACGATTTGAGGCTGACCGGTCTCAATCACCTGCTGTTCGATGAGCGGGAAGACGGAGGGGAGGGAACAGCCGATGGAGAGCGATACAGGTGGAGGAAAGGAGGAAGCGGTCGCGTCAAACAGAAGGATGGTGCCGCATTCGGCGCGCGTTACCCGCAGGGATTCGTCGCGCACCGCCTCCAATAGCGGTTGGAGATCCTGCGTGGTGTTGAGTTCGCGGCTGACGCGGGACAGCGAGGAGAGTTGCTCCACACGGCGACGAAGGTTCTCATCGGTTTGGGAGGAGCGCGATTCGTCTTCGATGGCATCCCCCAGTTGACCCGCCGCGGCGAGCGCGATCTCAAGATCGTAATTCCCAAAGAAGTCGGTCTTGCGGCTCCCAAGAATCAATTCGCCCAGGCTCTTTTCACGAATCGCCACCGGCACGATGAGCACGGACTCCATTTGAAGGTTGGAGAATAGCGGCAGATACCCCGGAGAAACATTTCGTTCGAGGCTCAACCGCCCGGTGGATACGGGTTTTTGATTCCCGGCAACCGTGGAACGATACGGCACGCCTTCGGCATGGAGGCGCAATAACGGGCTTTTCGATTCAGCGGATATCCCAAACACAGAATTTTCATGTAGTTGAAGGCCGCCTGTTTTTTTATCTTCGAGGAATAACGCCGCAAGGTCACAGCGGAGCAGGCGAGCCAGCTCATCGACGGATAGTTGTATGATCTCATCGAGCCCGGCGGCGGAGGTGGAGATATTCGCAATGCGGCGCAAGCCATCCGAGCGGATTGCCCGCTGGCGCGTGCGTTCGACTACGAAGGAATTGTGAATGATGCCCGCCGCCTGGCTGGCGACCGTTTCAACGAGGCGCAATTCCGTTTCTGAGAATTCCACAGACGCCTGTTTATGATTCGAGATCTGCACATACCCGACAAACTGATCCCCCGCCAACATGGGCGCAAGCACCGATTCGCGCAGGCTGGCGGCTTGCGCGATGGTCTGAAGCCCGAGTTCGCTCCACGTCCGGTCGTCGGCGGCGTTCCGCGTGGAAATCAGTTTGCCTTCGCGGATAATTTTTTCCGCCGGGCCGTCCGGCGCGACAGTGGTGCGGTATATCTCGACGATGTGACGTGGCAGTCCTTGAAACGGCACCTGCCCCTCGAGGGTTCGTTTGTTCGTGTCATACAGAAGGAAACCGAGAATATCCACGGCAAACAGCGGGGAGATGCTGTCGATCAGGCGGTTGATCAGGCTGGCATAGTCCTGCGCGACGCCGACCGATTGCGTCAGGTTCACCAACCCGCTCAACTCTTTCGAGCGCCGCACTTCGTTGGCGTATTGTCGCGCATTTTGTATGCCGAATGCCGCCTGCGAGGAAACCAGTTGCAGGAGGTCAAGGTCATGTTGACCGAGCGCCCCGGCGGAGAGGTGCCCAAACTCCAGCGTGCCCACCAGTTCGCTCCCTGCCAGTAACGGCAAGCCAATGTACGATAATACGGTGGACTTTTCACCCAACTGCACCACATCGAAATCCATCGAGCGGATATCGGCGACCAGCATTGGGACTCGGCGAGAGGCGAGGGTTTCTGTCAGAGTGCCAAACTGCGATTTGGAGGCGCGGATTGTTTTCGACGCGCCGGACGGGTCGAGGGTGTAAACATCGAACGATTTTCGGAACGGGTCCCAGACCTTGAGTTCCATCACATCGGCAGGGACGAGGTGCGATACGTTCAATAAAATCGAATAGAGCATGCTTTCCAGGTCGAGACTTTCGGTGACGCCCCTGCCAAAATCGGACACGATCTTCAGCATGGACGAATCGGGCAACGCCTGGTCTGCACCTGCCGCCAGGCTGACGCCGCGCATGGTAATGAACATCAAGGGGTAAGGTCCCGGCACCTGGTAAGAAGTTGCCTCGACCAACCTGCCCCCCACAGAAAGTCTTTTTTGCCCGTGCATGGCGCAGAGGTTGAGAAAGTCCTCGGCAGGTCTTGCCTTACGGATCAATTTTTCGAGTTCGGGGGGTTCTTCGGCGCGCAAGCCAAACCATTCGCGCGCGAGGTCGTTGAGGTAATCCACTCTTCCCCCCGGCTGGATGGTGACGATCGCTTCATTGGAATTGACGGTAGGTGGGATTTCGACGACAGGTGTACCGGGCATCCCGCCGGTCTGCATGTCCTCCGGCAGGCGGCGAAACAAAACCGCCACCAGTACCAGAACCAGCAGTACCAGTGCAATGGAGATCAACCAGAAGCTTACTTCCTGCCCGGCAAACATGATGCGCCCGGTGGGTTATGCAGATTCCTGCCGGCGCGCTTCCGCCGCAAGCTCGGTGATCTCGCGGATGTCCGCAAACGATTGCCCGCTCGGCGAGACGACCCCGACGGATATGGTCATAAACGGGACCTGGATGGTGGCGCCATCCGGCGAGGGAGCCTGCACGAACCCCTGTTGGCGGTCGATGAAGTTATAGTGCGTCTGCACTTCCTTATTGAAGCGCTCCTTGAGGCGGTTCTTGATCAGCGCGGCTTTTTCCTCGCGCGTGATGATGATGAAGTTATCGCCGCCGGCATGACCGATAAAATCGGTGGTGGTGCCCACTTCATCCACCACTTCGCCGATCATCATGGCGGTGAACCGGAGCACATCGTCGCCCGCCACGAAGCCGTACACATCCTTGAACGGCTCGAACTCATTCACCCGCGCATCGAGCAACGCCCACCCTTTTTCCCGGATGATGCGGCGTAACTGTTCCTCGATCAGCCGTCCCGCCGGGAGACCCGAGCGGGGATCGGTGAGGCTTTCCCGTTCGGCGCGTCGGATCGCGCCCTGCACTCGCAGTTTCAATTCTTCGATGTCGAACGGCTTGGTGATGTAGTCGTCCGCGCCGAGTTCAAGACCCTGCAGTTTGTCACTGCGCTCATCCTTCTGCGTGAGAAAGATAACCGGGATGTGACTCGTGCGCATGTTCGTGCGCAGGTTGCGGCACACTTCGTAGCCGTCGATATCCGGCAGCATGATGTCGAGCACGATCAAGTGCGGCAGGACGTTGCGGGTCTTTTCCAGCGCATCGGCGCCTCGAACGGCAACATCGACGTCGAAATCCATGCCGGCGAAATAGATCTTCAGCATGTTCCCGATATCGATATCGTCTTCCACGATCAACAGGCGGGCTTTTCCCATAAGCAGCCTCCACGGTTACTGGCGCGCCGGGTGCAATTTGCGAACGCGTTTCGCATTGCGGCGCACGGTCTCGATTTGTTCCTCGGTGACTTCCTTTTCGAACGAGCGGAACCCGCTCACCCGGAAGCCGTGTTTTTTACAGATCGCATCGATCTCTTCCACGCGTTCCCTCGTCAGATGTTTCCCGAGCGTGTAATCCTCGAAGCGACCTTCCAATGCCAGGGCAATCGTCTCTGCCATGCAGGCATACGCCTTGCCCGGTGGAAACCCAAAATTAAAATGGAAATCAACGGGTCCTGGTACGTCTACCATTCCTCCGTCTATGACTAATATATCATCTCTCGCCGAGGCGACCATTGCAGAAACATCACGAGGGCGCGCCACATCGCACACCACACTGCCCGCCTGCAAGTGTTCGGGTCGAATCACTTCGTGGACCGCGCTCGTCACCGTCAGGATTAATTGCGATTCAGCAAGGGCATCCATCGAGGTGCTGACGACGATCTCGCTTCGCGCCCGCAATTTCAGCCTGTCTCGCAACCCTTCGAGTTTTTCGCGGCTTCTGCCGATCAACACCAGGCGCTCCACCTCGTCCGCGAGCAGTTCGGCGCACACACTCCCAATCGCGCCTGTCGCGCCGACCACCGCCGCGGTTGCGCCTCCCAACGGAATATCCATCACACAAGCGGCTTGACGGATCGCGTCCACCGCCACCATCACGGTGTACGAGTCGCCGGTGGTGACCGGCACTTCGAGCGCTTCCGCGATGGTGATTCCCGCATCCCCCACCACCGACGTGAACGCGCCCAGACCCAGCATCTGCGCCCCGAGTTTCTCCGCCAGCCGCCCGGTCTGGATGATCTTTTGATACACCATCTTTTCCGGCAACTGCATCATGCGCCGGGGCGTGTACGGACAGGCGATGAACCAGCCTTTGATCTCTTTGCCGTTCGCCTGCGAGGTGATGCCTTCGATCTCGGAAATGTACACCGGCGGAAAGAACGTGGAGAAAAAGTCGATCTGTTTTTCGCTGAAGATTTTACCGAGAAGCGGGTATTTTCGGCTGACATCGCGTTTCGGGTCGATCGGGTGGATGATGAATGCAAACGTGTCCAAACAGTTACCACGATTCCGATTTTGCTTCGCCGGGGCGGGGATACAGCCGCTTGTGCAGGCTGGCAAATTTCAATTTGTGATGATCCGAGTCTTCGTAGTGGATGTCCTTGTCGATGACGCGGCGGTCTTTCGAGGCGAACAACACCACATCCGATTCGATCGTGCGCGCGGGGTAGACGATCATCCCCGAGCCGAGGCGGCAGTTGTGCCCCACCGCGCTCCCGATCACCGGGCGGTTCGAGTAGTTGAGTTTGCCCTTGCCGTCCAACGCGCGGAGCGGAGCGGGGACGAGGTTGTAATCGGTGAACGTGGAGCCCGCGCCGATGAAGGTGTTGCGCCCGACCACGCACATCTGCAAGCAGGTGTTTTGCGCGATCATGCTGTTTTCCATCACGGTGGTCATGAACAACGCGGCGCGGAACGGCAGGAACGCCCCATCCCCCACCACCGAGAGCATCAACTGCACGTCCTGCGAGATGTTGACGTTGTTGCCGATGATGCAGTTTTCGATCACCGCCCCGGCGTTGATGGTGACGTTGTCGCCGATGGTCGTCGGTCCGTGGATGATGGCGTCGGGGTCGATGACGCAATTTTTGCCGACGCGCACCAGCGACGAAGTTTGCAGGATCTGTTTACCTTCGTACAACGCTTTGCCTAATATCCCCAGTTTGAAACCGAGGTCCTCGGCGAGGCGTTTTTCAAACCGCGCGCCGCGAGAGAACAAGCCGTACACCACATCGGCAATGAAGACATGCACCCATGAATCAATCGCAATGCAGGCGCGAAGCGGCACTTGAAACGTCAGGTCGCCACTTTGGTCTGCCATGTACGTGGGGACGTGGTAGTAGCCGACCTCGCGCGCTTCGAGGTCGATGACGAGCGGGTCCACATCGGCGACGGGACCGCGCGGGTAATACCACAAATCCGCGAGGAAGACGCCGCCCGCCGGTGTGTAGGAGGTGGACAGCGGCAGGGCATGTTCGCGGAAGGCGGGGTCTTCGGCGGAAAACGCAGCGCGGACGGGTCGTCCTTTTTTACGCGCCGCGGCGAGAAACGCCTTGAGATACGCTTCGTCGAAGAACAGATTATCGCGGTAGACGATGGTCTCTTCGCGTCCAAGCGGTATACGCTGACCGGGCGAGAGTTCGAGCTCGCGGGTGGTATACGGGGCGAGCACGTTCCGCTGGTGAAGCCAGAGCGGTCCGTTCTGGATGCGCAAATCGCGTGCGGGTTCGTTGAACGGCGTGATGGGGGTCTTTTCGGTGAAGATGATCTTGAGCATACCGACGGTAATTATTCCACAAAATTACGAAAATCGGGCGCGCCGTCCCTGACCCCTTCGTTACAGGATTGTTTGTTGTTTTGATTGAATGTTGCTGCCGAGGAATGGTTCTAAAGTTTTCTCAAAACAATATCTTTTAGATCACCGGCGACTGATCGACCACGATCGTGCAGGTCTTGTCCCCTGCGGCGATGCAGGTTTGCTCTTCCACGTTGAACAACTTCCCCCCGCTGATCCAATACAACGCCTCCTGCAATAGCCCCACGGCGAGGTGACAGACCGGTTCATGCGCGCGGCGCTCCCAGCACAGCGGACAGCGCTCGATGTGCCAGAGCAATTTATCCCCATCCTCTTCGATGCGCACGCGCTGGTCGGTGAACTGGTTGAACAGTTCGGCGAACGCCCGCGCGCCCGCGTTCAACTTGGCGGGCAGGGGCAATAAGCGAAACGCCATCTCCCCCAGCCCCATCTGCGCGCTGTATTGGCGGACTCCGTAATTGAAACACGCGCGCCCGACTCGCAATGCCAGCCCGCGTCCGCCGTGCGGACCGTACACCTGCTCCAGCATCCCTCCGAGCGCGCTCACGGTGGAGAAGGGGAAATTCAGTTTCGTATCGTCGGCGGGGTAGTTCTCGATCAGCGATCTATGCGCCGCGAGATTCAACACCGCATTGACGCCGTTGCGTCCCATCACTTCTTCCATCGAGAGCAGGATGATCCGCCCCATGCGGTTGGGATAATGGTAGGTTTCAGTCATTGAGTCTTTCGCGCTGAGCGGAGCGTCTTTTGTCTTTGGGCTTCGTAACGACTCGTAGTCATCCACTCAGGAAGAGGGATTATTTTGCAAGGAGCGAAGACGAAGCGCGCCTTGACATGGGTGTTACAACGTTACCGAAGGGGATGCTTTTTGCGGAATGGTTTTCGGCGAGGTCTTCCGGACCGTGGAGGCGGGCTCCTGGTCGAGGAACGCCTTGAGTTTTTCGGCGAAGGTGCGGGGATCTTCGAGCATGGGGAAGTGACCGAGCAACGGGAAGCGTTCGACCTGCGCGTGGGCGATCCCGTTTTGCATGGGTTGCCACTGCTTCGGGTGGACGATGATGTCGCGGTCGCCATAGATGCCGAGGGCGGGCACTTTGATCTGGTCGAGCATGGGGCGCAGGTCCGTTCGACGGAGGGAGGCAATCGAAAGCAGGAACGATTCGACGGTCGTCCGAGAAAGGTCGCGGTCCATCATCTCGGCGAACCGCTCGTCCCGGCAGATGAATGGCGAAGCGGCACGTACACCCAGGCGGAAGACTCCCATCATGTTGAAAAGCATGAAAGCGATGGGTTTGTACCCTGCAAGTTTCAACGGCACTGCCAGCGAGGAGCCGATGATCGGCGAGCCGACCACCACCACCTTGCTGACACGCTCAGGATAACGGATCGCCACTGAGAGACTCACCGTGCCGCCCATGCTGTGGCCGACGAGCGGCGCATGCGAGATGCCCAGTTGCTCCATGAACTGGTTGACGAGGCTGACAAAATCCTGAATGGCGTAGGTTTCGCGTTTTTTGCCCGATTCGCCAAAGCCCCAAAAATCGAGCGCGTACGTGCGGTACGATTTCCCGAGGTATGCCATGGTCTCCTGCCACAAGCCCCACGAGCCGAGCCAGCCATGCAGGAGGATGACGGGCTTGCCGCGCCCGAACACCTCGTAATGAACAATTCCCTGATCGGTGGTTATCGAAGACACAGATGATTATCTAAGCGGTTGTCATTGCGAGTGGCGCCGTAGGCGCCACGTGGCAATCTCCTGTTGCAGGATGCACCTTTATAGTGGAGATTGCTTCGTCGGTCTTCGACTTCGCTACGCTCCGCTCAGACCTCCTCGCAATGACACAGGGTATCTATTTCAACTCCGCAAGCACGTTGTTGAGCAGTTCGACCAGCACGCTCTTGACTGTGCTCTTGTCGGTGGCAACGCACGGCAGGAGTTTTACTTTGCCGTCGAGGCGCAGGGCATGGCGCATATCGTCGATGTCCCAGGCGTCCTCCACGTCCTGTTTGTTCGCCGCCACCACGTACGGAGTCGGGGCATACGCGCGGAACGTTTCGAGGATCGAACGCGCCTCGCGGAAGGTCTCGGGGCGGGTGCTATCCACCATCACGATGAATCCCAGCATCCCTTCGGAGAGGATCTCCCACATGAAGTCGAAGCGTTTCTGCCCGGGCGTGCCGAACAGGTACAACACCAGGTCGTCGTTCACGGTGATACGCCCGAAATCCATCGCCACCGTGGTGGAATCTTTGACGGATTTTTCCGCCGCGCTCGAGATCTTGCGCTCGGTCGAAACCACGTCAATCTCGCTGACCGACTGGATGAACTCGGTCTTGCCTGCGCTGAAGGGACCGGTGACGACCATTTTGACTGTTTGCATAAGTTCCTATCCTTCCGCCTGTTCCATTAGAGCGAGCGAATCCGCCCGAGCAATTTTTTGACCAGCGACTTCTGTTCTTCCTTGTCCTGTGTGGGGAACATCTTCGGGCTTTGCGGAATGACCATGCCCTCCGGGCGGATGATCTCCACCAAGCCCGCCTGCAACAAGCCATACACGATGCGCCGCATCTCGATGTCGTTCATCTTGTTGGTCTGCGCGATCTGCTTCATCGAATTTTTCGGGTTGATGTACGAAACAACGCGCCACTCCTCCACGTTCAGGTTCACGTTCTTCATCGGGCGGTCGGTGAACTTCAACGCCATGTCGAGGCTGGGGATCTCGTCCTGCAACTGCTCCCACTCGCGCAACTGCCGCGAGCCTTCGATGATGATGTTCTCCAGGTCGAGCCGCACGTTGATGCGGTCGTCGGGCGGCATCATCTCGTTCTCGAAACGGAAGAACCCTTCCACCCAGGTGAACAGGCGGCGCAGGCTGTCGGTAAAATAGGTTTGCAAGTTGGCGAGAATTTCGTCCTGCGATAAATACCCCGCATTGATGAGCAACAAACCCAGTTCCTTGTCGTTGATTCGGCCGGCGCGCTCCACGATGGCGCGATACTGGTTCACGGTCAATTTGTTGGCTTTATGCAAAACCGCCGCGAGACTCCCCTCATCCTGCCCCACTTTCGCATACGCCAGCTTCCCCTCGCGGAAAGACACATACGCCTGCTCGCCGGGTCCGTCCACCACGAGGGTGCCGGTTTTCTGGGCAAGGTTGATCAGGTTGAGTAATTGGGTAATGGTGAAATCGCGAAGATTGCCGCGTAGAGCCATGGTTGCCTCAATAAAATCTCCCGTCAGTGGGAGTTTGAGGGATTATACTTGCAAGCGAGGGAACACGTCAAACGGACGGGCGGACTGATAGGCTGTTGGAAGGCGGGCGTTCGGATGATAACCTCGCGCCAGTCCAGACTTTGGAGGTAAATCATGCGGATAAAAATACTCTCGCTTCTTTTCATCACAGTCAGCCTGCTGTTTCCATCGCCGGCTTTCGCGTCCACCCCGGCGGCTGTGACCGACAACCGCGTCACATTCGATTTCCCCCTCACCGCCACCTTCAGCGCGACGATCACCAGTAATTCAGAGATTCAATCCGTGGTGCTGGAATACGGCAACGAGCAACAGACGTGCGGCGATGTGGTCGCGAAAGCCTTCCCGCAGTTCACGCCCGGCACCCGCGTAGACGCGGAATGGACATGGGAAATGCGCCAGAGCGGATCACTCCCTCCCGGCGCGACGCTGTGGTGGCGTTGGCGCGTCACCGATGCGAACGGCGTGGAGACCGTCAGCGATACGCAGACCGCCACCTGGCTGGACGACGTCCACGCGTGGAAAACGCTCAACGAAGGGCAGATCAACTTCCACTGGTATCGAGGCGACGAATCCTTTGCGCGCGACCTGCTCGGCGCCGCGCAAGCCGGTCTCGAATTCAACGAAACCCAATCGGGGCTGGTCGCCGAAGCGCCGATCGATATTTACATCTTCGCGGACACGAACGACTTGCGCGAGGCGATCCTCTACGAACCGTCATGGACCGGCGGGCAGGCGTTCCCCGACCAGGATATTGTCATCCTCGGCATTTCGCAATCCGACATGGATTGGGGACGCGACGCGATCGTCCACGAATTGACGCATGTGCTGGTGGGTCATCTCACGTTTTCGTGTTTGGGCGATGTACCCACCTGGTTGAACGAAGGGTTGGCGGTGTATAGCGAAGGCGAACTCGACCCAGCCTCGCAACAGCAACTGGACGATGCGATTCAAAACGACACCCTGCTCACCGTCCGCTCATTGAGCAGTGGATTCTCCGAAGTCCCAGACAAAGCCTATCTGTCGTACAGTCAATCGTACAGCGTGACGAAGTTTCTCGTCGAAACGTATGGTCAGGAAAAAATGACCGCGCTCCTCACGTCGCTGCGCGACGGAATGACGATTGACGAGGCGCTTCAAAACGTGTACGGGTTCGATGTGGAAGGGCTGGAAGACGAATGGCGCGCGGGCATTGGCGCCGCGCCGCGCACAGTTTCTGCGCAACCCACCGCCCAACCCACCGCAACCTTCGTGCCGACCATCGTCCCCGTCTCGGGTTCGCAATTCTCTCAAGTGACCACGCCGACGGCTGTCCCCACCTCTTCATTCGACTCTCAACCGACCGAAACAACGCCCGCGCAAAGCGGTCCGCCTCTCTGGCTGACCCTGACATTGCTCGGCATGTGTTGCATTTTTCTCGTCCTGATCGGAGTGATCGTGTTGGGCTTCATCGTCCGCCGAGGCAATCAGAACCAAGGAGGAAACAATGGCTAAGTATGGACTGCGGAAGCTTGCTTCCGCAATCACCGCGTTCGTTTGTTTATCCCTGCTTGCAAGCGCTTCTCCGCGCCCTGCATCCGCGCTTCAAGTGGATATTCCCCTCGACCAGGCGTTGGTGCTGGCGGGCGGCGAATCCACGAACCCGCGCTCGTACGACCCCGCAACGACGCACAACTCCGGCGATAAACTCGTTTTCAGCGGGCTGGTCTCGTTCGACCCGAATTTGAATCTCACCCCCGATCTCGCCGAACGGTGGGACATCAGCGACGACAGCACGGTCTACACGTTCCACTTGCGGCAGAACGCAAAGTTCCACAACGGACGCGCCGTCACCGCGCAGGATGTCATCTACTCGTGGGATCGCGCCGCCAGCCCGGAGATCGGCTCGGACACCGTGCTCACCTACCTCGGCGATATCGTCGGTGTGCGCGAGCGGAACGCCGGGCAGGCGGATTCCATTTCGGGGTTGGTCGCGCTCGACGAGCACACTTTGCAAGTGTCCATTGATGCGCCGAAGCCTTACTTCTTATTGAAACTCACCTACGCCACCGCCTTCGTCGTGGATAAAGAAAATGTGGAAAGCGGCGAAGAGTGGTACCGCGCCCCGAACGGCACGGGACCTTACAAGTTGACGGAATGGCGCAGGTTCGAGGTCATGGTCTACGAAGCGAACCAGGATTTTTATCTCGGACCGCCCAGTATTCCGTACGTGGTGTATCAACTGTATTCGGGCGACGACCAACGGTTGTACGAGACCGGCGAGGTGGATATTGCCGGTGTGTACTCCATCGAACGGTTCACCGACCCCACCGAGCCGCTCCACAATGAATTGCTCACCGGTGTTTCGCTATGCACCGGCTATGTGAACTTTGATTCTACGCGCCCGCCGTTCGACGACCCCAAAGTGCGGCAAGCGTTCACCCTCGCCTTCGACCGGGAAAAGTTCATCGATGTGGTGATGAGTCAACGCGCCTTGCCCGCCAAAGGGCTGTATCCCCCGGCGTTGCCCGGCTATAACCTCGAATTAAAACCGTTGCCCTACGACCCCGCCCGCGCGCGTCAATTGCTCGCCGAATCCAAATACGGCGGACCCGAGGGCTTGCCTCCCATCGTCTACACCGACGGAGGTATTGGCAGTTACATCAGCGCCGATGTCGCCGCGCTGGCGGAGATGTGGGAACAGAACCTCGGCGTGACGATCACCGTCGAAAACCTCGAACCGAATTTCTTCCTCGAACAGGTGTATGCCGGCAATCACGGTCAACTCTTCAGCGGCGGCTGGTGCGCCGATTACCCCGACCCTGAGAACTTTGCCGATGTGCTCTTCCATACCGGTTCACAACAGAACGGCGGCGGATATTCCAATCTGCAACTCGATGCCCTGCTCGAACAGGCGCGCACCGAGCGCGATGTGTCCACGCGCATTGCGCTCTATCAGCAAGCCGAGCAGATCCTCGTGGACGATGCCGCCGCGTTGTTCACCGCGCATTATCTTTCGTATCAATTGGTCAAGCCGTACGTGAAGGGATATGTGTACACCCCGATCGCCATACCCATCGAACGATACATGTGGTTAGAAGGCAAATAGACGATAGACCATGGTCTATCGTCTCATTTCTACAATAAATTCCGCCCGCGCGATTCTGCCTCCTGCGCTCGACACAATAAAATTGAACGGAAGACCTCCGCCCGGCGGGATGCCCGCATTGGATTCCCAGCGGCGGACTCCCACCACGCGTCCCGCTTCGTCGTAGGCAGTCGCCGCCACCCACGCATGATTCGCCGTAGCCGTTTGGCTCAACGACACCACAAGTCCGCTCACTTGCGCGCTATGCCCCTCCGCGCTGACCTGCACCAGCGTGTTGTTGATCACGGCTGGCAAATACCTCGCATCGTTTTGTCCCAGGCGGATCGCGGTCAACACTTGCACCTGCGGCTTTGCCGTAAACGGAATCTCCGGCGTGAAAAACACAGCCATGGGCAGCGACGTGTTCGGCGGCAGGATGTTCAACACCAGCCATGCAGTTTGAGTTGCAATCGTCGCGTTGTTTGAATCCACCAGCGTCACTTGCGCGCTGAGGTTTTCAAGCACATCCGGCGAGTCGTTGCGGGCAAGGACGAAGCACCACATCCCTTTGTCGGCTGTCGGATAACATTCGATCTGATCAACAGCGAACGGAGCTGGGCTGGGCGTCGCTTCGCCGGAGGGATTCTCCGGGTTGCTGGGAATGTTGAGCGTTTGCCCCACCGACATGGAATTCGCCGATACCTGCGGGTTTGCGGCTTGCAGGTCATCGAGCGAGACGCGGAATTTTTCGGCGATCTCGCTCATCGTATCGCCCTCTTGAACGGTGTACGTGAAAGGCGTCGGGCTGGGGAGCGGCGTGGTGAGTGGGACCAGCCCCACGGGCGGTTGAAGCGGAATCGGGGTGGAGGTCAAAAATGGGGTGAGGGGAATCGCTTGCGGGGTTGAGTCTGTTTGGAGAGACCCGCACGAAGTCAGGAGAAGGAAGGAAGAAAGAAGAAAGCTTGCCCTGAGCAAGGTCGAAGGGAGGTCACGTCGCATGGGGCGATTATAATGGAGCAAATTTACACGAGGAGTTAAGGATGAAATATCGGCATTTAGGTCGGACAGGGATTCGCGTGAGCGAACTTTCGTTCGGTTCGTGGGTGACCTTCAAAAACCAGGTGGACGTGGACGCGGCGGTCGAATTGATGGCGGCGGCATACGACGCGGGTGTGAACTTTTTCGATAATGCGGAAATTTACGCGAACGGCAGGTCGGAAGAAGTAATGGGCGCAGCGCTCAAGCGGCTGAAGTGGCGGCGCGGCAGTTATTTGATCACCACGAAAATCTACTGGGGCTTGCACGACAATGTGAATGAGAAAGACACGCTGAACCGTAAACGGTTGATCGAGGCGATCAATGGCTCGCTGACGCGCCTCGGTCACGACTACGTGGACGTGATCTACTGTCACCGCCCCGACCGCACCACACCCATTGCAGAGACCGTGTGGGCGATGCACAACATCATCGAGCAGGGTAAAGCCATGTACTGGGGCACGTCCGAATGGAACGCGGACGAGATCGTTGCCGCGTTGTTCATTGCCGAGAAGCATCACCTGCATAAGCCCATCACCGAGCAACCGCACTACAATTTGTTCACCCGTGAAAAGTTCGAGAAGGGCTACGCCCGCCTGTTTCAGGATTACGGCTACGGCACGACGATCTGGAGTCCGCTGGCTTCGGGCATGTTGACCGGCAAATATTTGAAGGGAATTCCCAATGACAGCCGCGCCAACCTGAAAGGATATTCGTGGCTTCAAAAAAGCGTGAAGGATAAAGACAGGCTCGCCAGGGTACGCGCGCTTCAACCGATCGCGAAAGACCTCAAATGCACGCTTTCGCAACTCTCGATCGCCTGGTGCTTGAAGAACCCGAATGTCAGCACGGTCATTCTCGGCGCGAGCCGGGTCGCGCAATTGCAGGAGAACCTCGGCGCGGAGAAGGTTGTGGCAAGGTTGACGCCGAAAGTAATGGAAAGGATCGATAAAATTTTCGGCATCGGCAGGGACGATGACGAGTAGTACTCCAACAAGATGGCGACAAAGTCGAATCATCGACCAATGCGCCCTACGGTTATAGGTTCTCTGAGTACTAGCATGTTCTCGCGTCAGAATACGCGCCCTACTTTAATCAGAGAATTCTCATGACATTCGTCAGCCTCTTTCTCAGTCCGAGTTAATCTCCTCATGTACAATGAAATCGGACTGAAGCGATAGGAATTGAAAATCCTGAGATCGCGAAAGTGTAGGAACCGCTTCGCGTCAGTCGTTCGGCGAAAAAGCGACTTAGTCGCCACTACGAATCTTTTGGAGCATGAACATGAAAATCAATAAATTTGTCATCGGCGGGTTGCTCATCCTCGGCGCGGTCGTTTTCCTGATCGCCACCGCCACCAAAGACGCCTCGCAGTTTTTCATGACCGTGGACGAACTCAACGCGGAAGGTCCGGCAGTCGTGGATAAAAACCTGCGCGTCACCGGCGCGGTGATCGGCGATACGATCCAATACGACCCGTCCACGCTCACCCTCACCTTCGAGGTGGCGCACGTCCCCGCAGACGAAGCCGACCTCAAAGATGAAGGCGGTCTCGCTGAAGCCCTGCACCAAGCCACCATCGACCCATCGCGTTCGCGCATGACCGTGGTGTACGTCGGCGTCAAACCCGACCTGCTCCGCCACGAAGCGCAAGCCATCGTCACCGGTCACCTCGGCGCGGACGGCATTTTCTACGCGGAGGAACTTCTCCTGAAATGCCCCACCCGTTACGAAGAAGCCGTACCCGAGCAAGCTGGATAAATTTATAAGACGCTTTACCACAAAGGACACCAAGGACACAAAAAAATGATGGTCTCCCGGACAAATTCCTTTGTGCCTGTCGTGTCACTTCGGTAAACTCAGTGCAAGCCTTTGTGTTTGAACAGAGGAGTGAGGAAATTTCATGATCGCCAACCTTGGGTTTGGAATCCTGCTCGTCACATTTTTCGTCACCGTGTACAGCGCGTTCACCGCGGCTTCCTCCGCAAAATCGAAGACCCCCGCGCCGGTTGAAAGCGCGCGGCGGGCGATGTTGCTCACCTTCCCCCTGCTCACAGCCGCCGCGCTGATCTTGATCTACCTCCTGGTCAATGACCATTATGAAGTGCAGTTCGTGTACGAGGTGACGAGCCGCTCGATGCCCACGTATCTCAAGGTCACGGCATGGTGGGGCGGACAGGCTGGCTCACTGCTCTTCTGGTCCTGGCTCATGTCCGCGTTCGCGTCGCTGGTCACCCTGCGCAAATGGGACCGCGATCGCGAGTTCCTGCCCTGGGTGATCTTCGTTTCGTGCATCACGCTGGCGTTCTTCGTCGGTATGACCGTCTTCTATGAGAATCCGTTCCGGATGTTTTACCAGACCGAAACGGGTGTCGAAGCATATTTCTTCCAGCCCGCAAACAGTATTTTATTCACCCCCGAAGACGGCAATGGATTGAATCCGCTTCTTCGACACCCCGGCATGATCATCCACCCGCCGATGCTCTACCTCGGCTTCGTTTCATACGTCATTCCGTTTGCGTTCGCCATAGCTGCGTTGATCACGGGACGCACCGACGACCGCTGGATCCGTCTCACCCGCCGCTGGAGTCTGTGGGCGTGGCTGTTCCTCACCTTCGGTCTCGTACTGGGCGGACGCTGGGCATACGATGTGCTCGGCTGGGGTGGCTACTGGGGCTGGGACCCGGTCGAAATCGCCGCGTTCATGCCGTGGCTGACCGGCACCGCGTTTTTGCACTCGGTGATGATCCAGGAGAAGCGCGGCATGTTGAAACATTGGAACATGCTGCTGGTCATCCTGACGTACGACCTCGTGATCTTCGGCACATTTCTCACACGCTCAGGCGTGTTATCGTCGGTGCATGCCTTCGCGCAGAGCGCGATCGGTCCCTTGTTCTTCACCTACATCGCCATAACGTTGATCGCATCGGTGGCGCTGGTCATTTATCGTTGGGGCGAACTCAAATCCGAGACCGAGATGAATTCGATGCTTTCGCGCGAGGCGCTGTTCCTGTTCAACAACCTGCTGTTCATGAGCATCCTGGTGGTGTGTTTCTGGGGTGTGATCTACCCGCTCACCTCCGAGTTATTCACCGGCGCCAAAGTGACGGTGGGACCCGTGTTCTACGAGCGCGCCAACGGTCCGCTGTTCGCGGCGTTGCTATTTCTGATGGGTATCGCTCCGCTTTCTGCGTGGGGACATTCCACCATGAAAACGCTTGGGCGCGCGGTGTGGAAGCCAGCCGCCCTCGCCGTTGCGATCACCGTCGCGCTATTTGCGACGTACACGCAGAACGTGTACGCCCTGATCGGCTTCTTCCTCGTGGCGTTCGTCGTTCTGATCACGCTGTACGAATACGCGCGCGGTGCGCAGGCTCGACAGAAAATTCACGGCGAAAATTTCTTTTCGGCACTTTGGAATCTGACCGGGCGTGACCGGCGCCGCTACGGCGGGTATATCGTCCATCTCAGCATCGCCTTCATGGCGATCGGCATCCTAGGCATCGAGCTCTTCCAGATGGAAACGCAGGGCACGCTGGAGGTCGGTCAGCAGAAGAGCATCGGCGGCTATGATGTCGTATACGAGGATATTGCGCGCTTCACAGGTCCCGACGGACGCGAGGTGACCCGCGCGGTCGTCAGTGTTTATCAGGGCAATGAATATCTCGGCGAGTTGTACCCGCGCATCGATTATTACTTCGACTCGCAACAATCCATGACCATCCCCGGTCAACGCGCGACGATGAAGGACGACTTGTACATCCTGCTGGTGAGTTGGGAGCCCGCCTCGGCGGTCGGTGCGACGTTCAAGATCTACGTCAACCCGCTGGTGAACTGGTTGTGGATGGGAAGCCTGTTCTTTCTGATCGGTATCATCGTGGCGGCATGGCCCGATAGGGACGCCGACCCGGTCGCTGTACGCACGAGCAAGGGCGTTCGACAAGCCAGCGCGGCAGATTAAGTGCGGCAATTGGTAATTGGTGGTCGAGTAGCCGTGCGCGAAGCGCGTGGCATATCGAGACCACGAAGAGAAGCAGAGAAATCGAGATTGGAGACTGGAGATTGACCCCCGTGAACGCAAAACAAAGATTTACGAATTACCAATTACCTGTGGCGTTCCTCTTTGCCTTGCTCCTTGCTCTCTCTTTTCACACACTTTCCTCCGCCCAGGGACCCACCCCCACCGACGACGAGGTGAACAAGATCGCAAAGAAGTTGTTCTGCCCAGTGTGCGAGAATACCCCGTTGGACGTCTGCCCCACGGAGGCGTGCCGTCAGTGGCGGGAACAGATCCGCCAGATGCTGAGCGAGGGCAGGAGTGAAGACGAGATCATCCAGTATTTCATTGATACCTACGGCGTCCGTGCTTCCGGCGACCCTCCGAACAAAGTCGCGTCGTATTTGATACCCGTGCTGGCGATCCTGGCAGGGACGGCGCTGCTCCTGCGCGCGTTGCAGTTGTGGAAAAAGCCGAAGGCGGCGGAGGCAGTCGCCCCGGCGAAGGAAGCGAAGCAAGTCCATCCTGATGAGTATTTCAACAAACTCGAAGAAGAGTTGAAGAAGAGAAAATAGATGACCGAATCAACCCCTCCTCGCCGCGCTGTCCCGTTGTGGATTCAGATCGTCATCTGGGTGTTCCTGGTCGGCTTGCTCGCGCTCGTGGCGTTGGGACTCAACCGCCGCCAACAGGGTACGGTGCAGCCCGGCGCAGTGATCGACGATTTTGCATTGACGTTTTACAGCGGGTACGAGTTGGATGGCAGGTCGGAGATTCAATTCAGCGACTTGCGCGGCAAGGTGGTGGTGCTGAACTTCTGGGCATCGTGGTGTAAACCCTGCGAGCAGGAAGCCGCGGAATTGCAACAGGCATGGACGGAGTACGAGTCAACCGGCGAGGTGGTCTTCCTCGGCGTGGATTACGTGGATACAGAAGTTGACGCGCGCGTATATCTGAAGAAATTCGGCATCACGTATGCCAACGGCGCCGACCTGGCGACGGAAATCTCGCAATACTTCCGCATCACGGGTGTGCCGGAGACCTATTTCATCGACCGCGACGGCGTCCTACGCTATGTGCAGGTCGGTCCGTTCACGAGCATCGAACAGATCCGCGCGCAGATCGATACCTTACTGAAATAGAGGGCGAATGGATATTGCGGCAATTTTCCTGACACTGGCTGTGCTCTTCTTCGTCGGGGCATATTTATACGCGCCGTTCGCGCGAGGGTACGGGCGTCGCGTCACCGAGGAGGAGCGTGAACTTTCCGCGTTACTGGCGGAGCGCGAGCGCGTGCTCGGTTCATTGCAGGAGTTGGATTTCGATTTCAAACTCGGCAAGATCCCCGAGGAGGATTATCCCGCCCAGCGGACGAGCCTGTTGCAAAAAGGCGCGGACATTCTACGCAGGATGGACTCATTGGCGATCGACGAGACGGACCTGAAACGCAACTCCGCCCGCAACGCTTCCGCCGATAAAAAGGTCACCGATGCCGATCTCGAAAACCGCATCTCGAAACGGCGCGCGACGCGCAAGAAGAACTTTGACGGCTTTTGCCCGAAATGCGGTAAACCCGTGATGGCGGACGACCGCTTCTGCCCATCCTGCGGGAAGGCGCTAAAGTAAAAAGAATGGGTAATTTCAAATTACCCATTACACAAAACTACCTTATGAAACTTCGCTACCTTTCTCTGATTTTGCTTCCACTCCTCACTGCCTGCAACATGACGCTGGCGGCGGATATCACACCGCCGCCCGGCTACGTTGCGCCGACGCCGTTACCCACGTTGGCATTGTATCCGTCACAACCACCGAGCGTGGAAAATGGCAAAATCATCTACGCAGAAAAATGCGCGGCATGCCATGGCGAGACCGGACTGGGCGACGGTGAACAGGGCATCCAGCTTGGGGTCACCGTGCGGGCGTTTGGGCTGGCAGAGATTGCACGCCCCGCCTCGCCCGCGCAGTATTACACCATGGTCACGCGCGGCAACATCGAACGCTTTATGCCGCCCTTCAACAGTCTCAACGACCAGGAGCGCTGGGATGTGGTCGCGTACGTGATGACCTTGCACACCACGGCGGAGGAGATCGAACGAGGCCGGCAACTTTTTGAATCGAACTGCAACGGCTGTTCGCTGGAACTGTTCCAAGACCAGCTGAAAATGTCGTCGTTCACCGAAGTGGAGTTGGCTCGACTCGCCAGCCAGGGTGGTGACGGCGTGCCGGCTTTCGGCGCAAATTTGAGCGAGGACGAGCTGTGGGCAGTCGCCGTTTACCTGCGGACTCTTTCCTTCGACACCTCGCTTCCTGCCACGCCTCTGCCTGTTGCCGTTGCCTCAGCCACTGCCGCCCCTGTGGGAACGCCGGCGGACGTGAGCCAGATCACCCCGGCGGTCGAACCGCAAGCGGGGTTTGGAAACGTCGTCGGCACCATCGAAAATAAAACGGGTGAAGATCTACCGTCCGATCTGGTGGTCACGTTGACTGGTTTCGATCACGATGCGAACGACCCGAATGCGGGACCCGTCGAAGTGTTTACAGCCGAAGGCTCGATCAACGCAGACCGCACATATCGCTTCGAAAATATCGAGATGCCCGCCAACCGGATCTTTCTCGCCGAATTAACCTACGAAGGTGTGGAGTTTCAATCTGAATTTGCCATTGCCGAAGACGGCGCTCAACTCGTGAACATTCCGCCGCTGACGTTATACAGCGTTTCCGAAGATTTCTCCGCGTTGGTGATGGAGGATGTGCAGGCAATCTTCGATTACGGCACGGATACCGTTTCCGTGTACACCCTCTACTCATTCCGCAACCCGACCGATGCGATGATCGTGGTCGCGCAGGACGAAGCGGGACAAATCCCCTTCATCAAAGTCCCGCAGGGGTCGCTGGGCTTTGGCTTTGAACCGACACAGGACAGCGCAGCCTACCTCCCCACAGCGGACGGGTTTGCCATCCCGCCCAGCGAAAATTCCTACGGCTTGGTTTCATTCTCGACCCTGCCCCTCACGGATGAAGTGGGTTTCTCATTACCCTTTGCCCTGCCCGTCAATTCGATCAACGTGTTCACCCCGGTCGGCGTGGAGGTGCAGAGTTCGCAGATGACCGACCTGGGCGTGCAGACGATACAGAATTTCACATATCAGATCTATCAATCGAATGCGATCAACGAAGGTGGCTCGCTCGATTTCACATTGACCGGCGCCCCGTCCGACACGCCTGCGTCGGCGGCGGGCGGCAACACCAGTTTACTGATCGGGGCAGGCATTCTGGGCGCCGCGCTGTTAGCCGCCGGGTTGTGGATGTACCGGCGGGAAGCGCGAACAGACCCGACCGGGGATGAGACCGACGACGAATTCGATTCGGCGGAAGAGGTGATGGATGCCATCATCGCCCTCGACGACCTGCACGGTAAGAAGAAGATCGTCGGGAAGGCGTATCAGAAACGGCGCGAGGAATTGAAAGAGATTTTGAAGGGAATGATTTAGTGGGTTGGGCATGGCGGCGCTGTGCCCTCGAACAACAATGATTACCGTAAAAAAACTTGTCAAGCGTTTCGGTATGAAGACCGTCCTGCGCGGCGTGGATTTTGAAGTGCGCCCCGGCGAGTTCGTGGCGTTGCTCGGTCCGAACGGCGCGGGGAAGACCACCTTCCTGCGCATACTCGCCTCGCTCTCGCGCCCGACCCTCGGCGAAGTGAACATCGCCGGATTCGACCTCCCCGGCGAAGCGGCAGAAGTGCGGGCGCGCCTGGGAGTGGTTTCGCACCTTCCGCTTTTGTACGGCGATCTCACTGCCGAAGAAAACCTGCGTTTCTACGCGCGCATGTACGCAATTCAAAATTCACAAACACGAATCACCGAGGTATTAGAAATGGTCGGGCTGGAACACCGCCGCCGCGATCTCGTCCGCACGTTTTCACGTGGGATGCAACAACGTCTCGCCATCGGGCGGGCTGTTCTGCACGACCCGGAGATCATGCTCTTCGACGAGCCGTACACGGGCTTGGACCAGGACGCCTCGTCCATGCTGGACGATGTGCTGAAAACGGTCGCCGCTCAAGGACGGACCGTGGTGATGACCTCGCACGATCTCGCCCGCGCCGAGGAATTGGCAACCCGCTTTGATATCCTCTCGCGCGGAGTGATCGCGGCAAGCACAACCAAAAAACAACTCAAGAAAAGCAACCTGCTCGATTTTTACAAGCAGGCGTTGGTGAATTGAGATGGCAACAGCGAAAACCAAGATTCTCCCTCACCCTAACCCTCGCCCAAAGGGAGAAGGGATTCGTTCTTCCGGCAACTACTTCCAGACAATTTCTGCGGTGGTATGGAAGGACCTGCGGGCAGAGTTCCGCTCGTGGGAATTGATCTCGTCGATGCTGGTGTTTTCTCTGCTGGTGATCCTCATCTTCAATTTCGCCCTTGAGTTGGATATCAAGACGCGGCAATCGGTGACGGCTGGCGTGCTGTGGGCAACCTTTGCTTTTGCCGGCACGCTCGGTCTCAACCGCTCGATGGCGATCGAAAAAGACCGCGGCTGTCTCGACGGTCTCCTGCTCGCGCCGGTGGACCGTTCGGCGATCTATTTCGGCAAATTTTTCAGCAACCTTGCCTTCATGCTCATCGTCGAAGCCATTGTCCTGCCGCTGTACAGCGTGTTGTACAACACAAATTTATTTCAACCCGGTTTACTGCTGGTCATCCTGCTCGGCTCGATCGGCTATACCTCCGTCGGCACCTTGCTCGCCGCCATGTCGGTGCAGACACGCACACGTGATATTTTGCTTCCGATTCTGCTGTTCCCGGTGGTGTTCGCCGTTCTGCTCGCCGCCGTCAAAGCCAGCGGAGGGTTCCTGGACGACTCCACCTTCGCCGATGTTTCTTTTCCGATCAACCTGTTGATCGCCTACGATATTATTTTTGTCGCCGCGTCGTTCATGCTGTTCGATACGATCGTGGAAGAATAAATCCCCTCACCCCTGCCCTCTCCCGATGGGAGAGGGAGAACAAAGGAGCAACCATGAATTCCAAACCTCTCGCCCTCAAGATCCTCGACGCAGTCTCGCTCATCCTTCTGCTTGTTGCGGCGTATCTCGCCCTCGTCGTCGCGCCGACCGAACGAGTGCTGGGCGACGTGCAACGCGTGTTTTACTTCCACGTTGGCACGGCATGGGTCGCGCTGATCGGCTTTGTGTTCACTGCCGCGCTCAGCGTGGTCTACCTCGTTACCAAAAACCTGAAATGGGACCGCATCCAGGTTGCCGCGGTGGAAGTGAGCGTGGTGTTCTTCCTCATCACGATCATCCTCGGCTCGATATGGGCGCGACCCGCATGGAACACCTGGTGGACGTGGGACCCGCGCCTCACCACCGCGGCAGTCACCGAATTGATCTACATCGCGTACTTCATGCTCCGTCAGGGCATCGACGACCCCAACAAGCGCGCGCGCTTCGGCGCAGTCTACGCGCTCATCGGCGGGTTGAGCGCGCCGATCACGTTCTTCGCCATCCGCCTGTTCCGCACCATCCACCCTGTGGTGATCGCCGGCTCGAACGCCGCCGCCGAGGGTACCTTCAGCATGACCGACGACATGCTTCAAGCGTTTTTCTTCGCATTGTTCGCGTTCACGGTCATCTTCATCGACCTATTCTGGAACCGCATCCGACTTGGCGAATTCCAAAACAAGGTGGAAGAGATGAAATTGCAGGCAAGTTATTAATTCATTGCCCCGTACGGGTCTGAGACCCGAATGAGCCAAAGAAATCAGGAGCCAACATGTTCTTTCAAGAAGTCACCCCCGATACTTCCGGCTACATGATCGCCGGGTATGCCTCCGCTTTCATCATCCTTGCGGTGTACGTCGCCAGCTTATTCCTGCGCCAGCGCAACCTCCAGCAGGATTTGGATCTGCTTGCCGAGCTGGAAAAAACGCAAGAGAAGTCCACCCCGCCTGTAACCCGAAAAGGCAAAAAGAAATAGGCACAGCCCGCAAAGAGTCCGCTATAATGGCAGCGGACTCTTTTATTTATGCGACAGGACAGCGCGATTCGGTTTGGGTGGCGATTCAGGCTCCTACGGTGGAGCCTGCTGACCGTCCTTGTGGGAAGCGGTTTCGCATCCAACCCACGTGAATCTGTTTCGCCTGCGACAGATCCCTCGGGCCCCGACCGCTTCGCCATCACCATCGTGGACTACACCGAATACACCTGGTGGATGGTCCGCTGGGGTTCGAATCAATTCATCTGCGAACTCAAGGTGGACCACGAGGGACTCCCCACCCTGGCAGATGTTTATTCGGACTGTCTTGAAGACGATTACGAAGATTGGGTCGATCAAAAACCCTGTACAGAGCACGATGTAAAGTTGTGCAAAGGGAATTATCTCGTTTTGATCGACAGCCAGCCCGCGCAGAAGGAAGTGGCGACAAAACTTCCATCGCCCACGGTGCAGGTCTCGCTTGAAAACTGCAACCCTGTGCCTACCTCATCGACAAGCATTTGCGATTCAGACCCGATCCTCGTGTTGAATGGCATCGAGCCGCTCCCCGAACATCACATCCTGCGCATCGAAGGGCTGTTTGCGGGCCAGTCATTCGTTTGCGATGCCCACTGCCGTTTACGTCTCCCGCTGACCCGCGAGGAGGGCGAAACCTTGCAATTTTGGGCTTTCTCCAGCTACGGAGACAGCAGTCAGATCTTTAACGCGTTGGTGCGCGTTGCCCACGCCGACAGCAACGACCCCGATCAGATCTTCTGGTATGTGGATGTGCTCAGCACGCAATGGGCGGGCGTGCCTGTGGCGAGTTGTGTCGAAACATGGGAGACCCTGCCCCCCATTGGTGGTCCGCCGGAGTGGTTGAGCACACCCACGCAAAGCGAGAAACTTGGCACCGATGTCCCGTACAACTATCTCGCCGCAAACCTGATCCGCAAGGGCGTGGTGGACGCCTCCGCTTGTGAAAACAACGGATTGCAACCGGACGGGAACGCCTCGTCGTGCGGCATGGACAAGGCGAGGGAGGCGGTGACCGCCTGGCAGAATCAATTCGATGGGATCATTTTGAATGTGGCAAAAGATACAGGGGTGCCGGCACACTTGTTGAAAAACCTGTTCGCCAAAGAAAGCCAGTTCTGGCCCGGCATCGGCACAAAAGACGATGTGGGTCTGGGTCAACTCACCGAGCAGGGCGCGGATACCACCCTGATGTGGAACCCGCCGTTCTTCCACCAGTTCTGCCCGCTCGCAATGGATTCGGAAGAATGCGCCAAGGGGTATCTCGGTTTGGAAGAAGACCAGATGGAGTATGTGAGGCTTTCGCTCATCCAGGCGGTCAATGCGACGTGTGAGGATTGTCCGCTCGGCATCGACCTGGAGCGCGCTAATTTCAGCATCGGCGTGTTTGCCCATACCCTGCTTGCCAATTGCGAGCAGGCGGGGCAACTGGTGAAAAATGTGAATGCCGCGCAAACGGCTGGCTCCGTATCGACCTACGAAGATCTGTGGAAATTTTCGCTCGTCAACTATCATGCGGGACCCGGTTGCCTCGGCGATGCACTCGACCTCACTTATATCGAGAAGCTCGAAATGACGTGGGAAAATGTCTCTTCGAATCTATCGGCAGGGTGTATCGGCGCGCTGGAGTATGTGAACGACATCAGCGAATGATTCGCTTTAATGGACAATGCGCGGAAGCCTCGGCTTCCGCTTTTGTTTTGAGGTAAACTAGGATTCACCCTCACCCCTAACCCCTCTCCCCAAAGGAGAGGGGGATTCGTGGAGTTGTCATGCTCACCCTCATCGAGAAAATCGTTTTTGCAGTGTTCATGTTCGTGTCTGTTGCGTTGACCGTCCGCGGCGCGAAGCGGATCGCGGGACAAATTTCCAGCGGCAAAGGGAAGGTGGATTGGTCGCTTGCCCCGAAGCGGATCGGCTCGCTTATTGCGAAATATTTTTTCTTTCAGCCCACCTTTCGCCTGCGGCCGCTTCCGAGTTTTTTGCACTTCTTCATTGGCTGGGGGTTTTTCATTTATTTGCTCGTCAACCTGAACGAGCTCATCCTCGGCTACACCGATTTTCACTTGCTCCATCATGGCGGCATACTCGGTGATGTGTATCGCTTTTTCGCGGAATTCATCTCGTTCGCGTTGATGTTCAGCATGATCGGCATGTCCATCCGCCGCTACATATTAAAGCCATCCACACTGACCACACGTGACACCACCCTGCTCAACCCCAAAGCACGGACGGGCATCACGCGCGATTCGATGATCGTCACCGTAACGTTCTTCACGCACACGCTGGCGCGCGTGCTCGGTGAATCGTTTTACCTCGCGCGAGAGGGGCTGGGCGATGCGTGGCAGCCGATCACGTCTGCGCTGGCGGGATTGTGGGTCAACAAACCCGAGGCGCAATTGCTTTTCGATGAACGGTTGATGTTCTGGATTTCACTGGGACTCGTGTTCGCCTTTTTGCCGTATTTCCCATATTCAAAACATATTCACATTTTCATCACGCCGTTGAATTTCGCGTTGAAACCCGAACGGAAATCAATCGGGCAGTTGAACTACATCAACCTCGACGATCAATCCATCGAGCAGTTTGGCGCGGCAAAGATGAAAGACCTCGGCTGGGAGCAAATCATGGACGCGTACGCGTGCATCCAATGTTTCCGCTGTCAGGAGGTCTGCCCGGCGTACAACACGGGGAAGATCCTCTCCCCCGCCGCGCTGGAGATCAACAAACGTTATCACTTGAAAAACGGCGATACCGATGTGCCGATGTTGAACTTGATCTCCGAGGAAGCCGTGTGGGCGTGTACCAGTTGCGGGGCGTGCGTGGACATCTGTCCCGTCGGGAATGAACCGATGCGCGACATCATCGACATCCGCAGGAATTTGTCCATGATGGAAAGCGCGTTCCCGAAGCAACTCGAGAACGCGTTCAAGGGCATGGAGCGGAATCAAAATCCGTGGAACGTCTCGCAGACGGAGCGGATGAAGTGGGCGGAGGGGTTGAACGTGCCGACCATCGAGCAAAACCCCGAGCCTGAAATTTTGTGGTGGGTCGGGTGCGCGCCAGCGACAGACGCGCGCGCGCAAAAAACCGCGCAAGCGTTCGCAAAGATTCTCAACGCTTCGGGCGTAAATTACGCCGTGCTTGGACGGAACGAATCCTGCACTGGGGATTCAGCGCGACGCGCAGGTCGCGAGGATATTTTCTTCGGGCTGGCTTCGCAAAACGTGGAAATATTGAATGAGGTTGGGGCGGGGTCATCCCGGTCATTCCGCATCGTGACGACCTGTCCACATTGCATGCACACGATCAAAAATGAATATCCTGCCTTCGGCGGGAATTACGAGGTAGTGCATCACACACAGTTCATCAACGAACTTGTGGGGGCAGGAAAGATCAGCCTGGAAGTGAACAAGGAACAATTCACGGTGACGTTCCATGATCCGTGTTATTTGGGCAGACACAACAAGATTACGGATGCGCCGCGCGAGGCGCTGAAGTCCACAGGCGCTTTGACCATCGAGATGCCGCGCAATTCCGCCAAATCATTTTGTTGCGGTGCGGGCGGAGCGCAAATGTGGAAGGAAGAGGAAAACGGCACTGCTCGTGTGAACGCGACACGGTTTGCGGAGGCAAAGGCAACCGGCGCGGACACAGTCGCGGTGGGATGCCCGTTCTGCATGTCCATGATGACCGATGCGTCCAAGGCGGATGGCGGCGGGATTCAAGTCAAGGATGTGGCTGAGATTGTGGCAGAACAAATGAAGGTGAGCGCATGATCGACTTCAAAACCAAGTTCGGGCGATTCGCCAGGAAAACCATTCAAGGTCAATATTTTGTTTGGCTAACTACTGTCGATTCAAAGGGCACACCTCAGCCTCGACCTGTTTGGTTCATATGGGAGAACGATTCGTTCCTCGTGTACAGCCAGCCAAAGGCGTTCAAGTTGAAACACATTCGAAAGAATCCGCAGGTGGCGCTACACTTCAACACCGAAGATGAACTCGGGGAAAAGCGGATGATCATCTTTTCTGGCAAAGCGAAGATTGATAGGAAATGCCCGCCGACACACAAACATCGCTCTTACATGAAAAAATACAAAAGCGGGATCGCGCGACTCGGCGCGACACCAGAGCAGTTCGCAGGTGAGTACGCGGTCGCCATCCGAATCACCCCAACGAATCTGCGCGGTTGGGAGTAAAATACCGTTCCCAACAAGAGGAGGCAGGAATGAAAGACACCGTTAAAACCCTACACCCGGAAAAGAAGCAGGGGGTGAACATCAGCAGGGACAAATATGAACTTATCCGCAAGAACATCATGAGCGTGTTACGCGCCAATAAGGAAATGACCTTTATGAAACTCTCGCGCGCCGTGGAAAAAGAAGTGCGCGGCAAATTCGACGGCTCGGTGATGTGGTACGTCACCACCGTGAAACTCGACCTCGAGGCGCGCGGCGAGATCAAGCGCGTGCACAACTCCAGACCCCAACTCGTCCGCATCGCCAAATAGGATTGGAATGACCGACAAACCGAACTTCGACCTCAACGCCGCACACAAGTTTTTTTCCGCCGCTAATTTCAACAAGACCTGGGAATTCTTCGAAAAGGCAGAACGTTCACAAGAAGACAACCTGAACATGCTCCAAAGCGCGATGGTGTCGTTGTGGCATTGGTCACAACGCGAAGATGCCACCGACGAAAACTTATCCGTCGGGTACTGGCAGGTTTCGCGCGCGCTTTGCCTCATCGGTCAACCCGAACTGGCGCGCACGTACGGGCGAATGTCGCTGAAATTTGCAGAACTCCTCGCGCCGTTTTATCAAGCCTATGCTTGTGAGACACTCGCGCGCGCCGAAATGCTGGCGAACAACCGCGTGATCATGCTTGAATATCTCAACCGCGCGCGCGAACTTACACATCAGGTCACGGACGAGGAAGACCGGCAACTCCTGCTCAACGATCTGGATACGATCCGATAAATGATTCGCAACAGACTTATATTTTTCACCATCCTCGCCGCCACATTGCTGGCGGCTTGCCGTGCAGGTGCCGACAGCACACCCGTGCCAACGCTCACCACGCTCGAACAGGAAGGGCAAGCCGTTTTCAATTTGCGATGCGCGCAGTGTCATGCGCTGGTGCCCAATACGGTGGTCATCGGTCCGTCGCTGGTGGGGATTGCCACACGGGCGGGATCACGCGTCCCTGGGATGGACGCGCTCGAATACATCGAAACGTCGATCCTATATCCGAAAGACTATCTCGTCCCCGAATTTACGGATACAATGCCGACAAATTTCAGCAAGGAATTGACGAGCGACGAATTCGATTCGGTCGTCGCGTTTTTGATGACGTTGAAATAATTCAGACCTGACAGGTTTTTGGAAACCTGTCAGGTCTATAACTTGGAGAAACCATGAAACTCTGGATCAAACGCATCTTCCTCACCTTGGGGTTGCTCGCCCTCGTCGGCATGATCTACGCCGCGCTGGCTCCCCTGCCTTACGACGAACTTCCCCCCGAAGAAAATTGGGGCGCGGGCGCGAGCAGTGTGCTCCCCGCCTACAGCGGATTACAACGCGAGTTCCCAGCAGTCAACGGCGAGACCACGCCTGAAAAAGCGGAACTGGGACGCCTGTTGTTCTTCGACCCGATCCTCTCGAAGAATCAAGATATGTCGTGCGCGACCTGCCACAACCCCAGCCTTGGCTTCACCGACGGTCTGCCCACCGCCCTCGGCGCGGACGGCGCAACACTGCCGCGCAATGCGATGAGTTTATGGAACGTCGCCTACTCGACGAAATTCTTCTGGGATGGGCGCGCCGCCTCGCTTGAGGAGCAAATGTCCGTGCCGCTTCACGCGGAAAATGAAATGGCTGGCTCCGACGAAGAGATAGTCGCGCGGTTGACGAAAGCCCCCGAATACGTGGAGTTGTTCAACAAAGCCTTCGGGAGCAACGCCATCACCATCGAAAATACCCAATCGGCAATTGCCGCGTTCGAGCGGACGTTGATCTCGAATAACAGTCCGTTCGATAAATATGCCGCCGGTCAGTTCGAGGCGCTCACGGGGCAACAACGCCGCGGCTTGAACCTCTTCCGCTCGGCCGCGACGCGTTGCTTCGAGTGTCACTCCGCGCCCACCTTCGGCTCGGATGATTTCTTCGTCACCGGTGTGCCGGACGCGGAAAGTCAGGCGCATGATGCCGGGCGTGCCGATATTGTCAGCGATGGCAAGGATGGCGCGTTCAAAGCGCCGACCCTGAGGAATATCGCCCTGACCGCGCCGTACATGCACAACGGCGTATTCGCAACACTTGAAGAAGTTATTGACTTTTACGCCAAAGGAGGCGGAAAAGACGCGGGCATTGACGTGGATCGTCACATCGGTCCCATCGAGTTGAGCGCTCAGGAAAAAGAGGATCTGGTCGCTTTCCTCTACGCGCTGACCGATGAGAGCGCCATGCCGGAGATTCCGCAATCGGTGCCCTCGGGTCTGCCGGTGGTGGAGGTGGTCCCGAACGCGGCGCGGGAAGTTGTCAGCGTGGTGAATGTGAAGGAAACTGCATCCGGCATCCCTGCGCATGAACCGACAACCATCCGCGTGGGTCCGAATGAGACCATCCAACAAGCGGTGGATCGCTCCGGTCCCGGCGATACGATCGAAGTCCCGTATGGGATTTATCACGAGTCGGTGGTGCTCGATTGGAGCGACGTGACGTTGCTCGGCATCCCGAACGCGGGCGGCGAGTGGCCCGTGATCGATGGCGAGGGCACGCGCTCGGACGGGGTGATCGCGTCTGGAAATAATTTCGAGATGGCGTTCTTCGCGGTGAAGAATTACACCTCGAACGGCGTGCTGGTGGAGGGCGCGACGAAGGTATACCTGCACGACATGTACATCGAAAACACAGGCGTGTACGGCGTGTACCCCGTGCGCTGTACCGACGTGTTGATCGAACGCATCGAAGCGACGTTGATGAACGACGCGGCGATCTACGCGGGCAAGTCGCGGGATGTGATAATCCGCGATACGTTGACGTATGGAAATGTGATCGGCATCGAACTGGAGAACACAGTCAACGGTGAGGTGTACAATAACGTGGCGCACGACAACACGGTGGGTATTTTCATTGACCTGTTGCCGCAGTTGCCGTCAAAAGTCTCGCTGTACACGAAGGTCTACGACAACATCACAGAGAACAATAACGGCGAAAATTTCGGAACGCCCGGCACGGCGGTGGCGCTCATCCCGCCGGGGACAGGGATGCTCATCCTCGCCGCCGACGAGGTGGAGATTTACGGAAACACGATTCGCGGGAACAAGACGGGCGGTCTCGCCGTGTTCAACCTGACCATCGGTTTCGATGTGAACGAGGTTGACGTGGGTCCGAACCCTGAACACGTGTACGCGCACGACAACATCTACGAAAACAACGGATACGATGCCGACAAGTTCGTGAAGGACATGCTCGGGCGCGGGTTCGATATCATTTGGGATGGCAACGGTGCGGGCAATTATTTCGATGAAGATGTGGAGTCGTCGTTCCCGCCCGCATTGCCGAGGACTTCGTGGCCCCAGCCACTGTATAAACTATATTGGCGGTTAGTACATTTTGTAGTGGGGCTCGTTGGGTAATTGGTCCCGCTGGGATGCTTCGCGATAAATCGTAATTGGAGCTTGGTGGTCGAGTAGCGAGCGGGGTTTGCGAGCGTATCGAGACCAGAGATTAGAGACTGGGCTTCGCGAGAGGCTCGGTCTCTTTTTCATTTGACTATATACCTTGGACAGTGGATCGAATCGCGCTCATGGTCTGCGATCAGTCGTTTACGGTCAATGTATAATGCTCGCAGGAGAATTCATCATGACCGATCTCGTTCCCGTCAATTCCGCCGAGGATATCTTCCCAGAATATCGAAATGCGCCCATCGGGTTCTTGCTTGAATATCACAACCTCAGCCGCGAGTACGAAACCTACGCCCAGGCGCAATTGCTCGTCGGCATGTGCATGGACAACCGCAAGCACCTGCACATCCCGGATAATTTTGCGTACATCATCCGCGCGGGCGGGGCAAATTTACGCTATAGCGAGTTCAAAGTGTCGTATGCGATCGGCGTGGGAGGCGTGCGGCATATCGCGCTGATCGGTCACAACCAGTGCGGGATGGTCAACCTGGTGGCGCGCAAGGAGTTGTTCATCGAGGGGCTGGTGGAAAACGCGGGCTGGGAACGCGACCTGGCGGAACAGCATTTTATGAATTTCGCGCCGATGTTCGAGATCGAGAACGAAATCGATTTTGTCGCCAGCGAGGCGAAGCGATTACGGCTGAGGTACCCCAGGGTGCAGGTCGCGCCGATGTTGTACAGGGTGGAGGATAATTTGCTGTATCAGATCAACGAATCGATTTAAAAGAAATTGCGCACATGCTTTCAGCATGTGCGCAATCTTTGTGTTTACTTGATCAGCCCCAACTTCTTCCCTGCTTCGCCGATCACGTCCATCGCGCGTTCGATCTCGCTCGGGTCGTGCGCGGCAGTGACGGTTGCCCGCAGGCGTGCCAGCCCTTCGGGGACGGCGGGCGAAACCACGGGCAGGACGAACACATCGTTGTGCTGTGCGTCGCGCGTCATCGCAAAGGCGGTGTCATCGTCGCCGCACAGCACGGGGACGATCGCTGTTTCGGTCAGCATGGTGTCGAAGCCCATGCTTTTGAGTCCGCCGATGAATTGTTTGGTGTTCTGGTTGAGCCGTTCGATGCGCCACGGCTCATCGAGGATGACTTTGAAGGCTTCGTTCGCGGCGGCAGCTTGCGCGGGCGGCAAGGCGGCTGAGAATATGTACGCGCGGCTGGCGTGACGCAAATACGTGATGATGTCCTTGTTTGCGGCGACGTACCCACCCACTGAGGGGATGGTCTTGCTGAGCGTGCCCATTTTGATATCGATGCCACCGTACAGGTCGAAATGCTCCTCAATGCCACGCCCGGTCTTGCCGAGCACGCCGATGGAGTGTGCCTCGTCGATCATCAGCCAGGCGTTATATTTTTTGCAGAGCGCCACCATGGTCGGCAGGTCGATGATGTCACCGTCCATGCTGAAGACGGAATCGGCGATAACCATCTTCGCCACGTCCGCAGGCGCGTTCTTGAGCAGTCCTTCAAGGTGGTCCATTTCGTTGTGGCGGAATCGGCGGAACTCCGCGCCGGACATCAAGCATCCGTCCACGATGGAAGCGTGATTTAGTTTATCGGAAAAGACGTAGTCGCCGCGCCCCATCAGGGTGGAGATCACGGTGAGGTTGGTGGCATAGCCCGATGAGTAGGTGATGGCGGCTTCGGTGTGCTTGAAGTTCGCGATGGTCTCTTCGAGTTCGTAGTGCAGGGTGAGCGTGCCCGCCAGCGTGCGCACGCCGTTCGTCCCCGTGCCGAATTTGTCCACGGCGGCTTTGGCGGCGGCGTTGATGCGGGGGTGGCCGATCAACCCCAAATACCCGTACGAAGCGTACATCCCCATCACCCGCCCGTTGACGCGCACTTTCGAGTCGCCGAGCATCTCTTCCACGGGCTGGTTATAAAAATATAAATCGTGTTCTTTGAGCCGGGCGACGCGGTCGGTAAATGCCCTGATGCGGCGGGTTACGGCGTCGTCGGTGGTGTGCAAATCCATACAAATCCTCCGGGCAAGAATGCGGCAAGTGTACCAGAGAGTGCGGTGATTTAGAAATTTTCCCACGCCGGGCGCACAGGCATCGCCGTGCGGGACGATTCGAGTAACGCGCGGATCACACGCACATTGGCGCGCGAATCCTCGAGCGAGACGCGCGGCTCACGCCCCAGCAGAATCGCATCCGCCATGTCCTCCACTTCGCCGAGGTACAGGTCGCCGCCGCGCACGCGGATCGATTCGGTCTGATCGTTGCGCGTGAGGTAAATGGTCTCATCCGTGCCGGGCTTGAACGGGCGCGGGATGCTCAACGTACCGTCACTGCCGACGATTTCCATGAACGCGTGGAATGGGATGACGAAGCTCGAATCAAACTGCGCGTGGATGCCGCCTTCGAAGCGCATCTGCCCGACGAACGATTCGTCGATTCCTGTCGGACCTTCGACCTGCCAGCCAAATACTTCGACCGGCTCGGCGCCGACGACCATTCTCGTGAAACTGATCGGGTAGCTTCCCACATCCCAAATGCTCCCGCCGCCCCAATCGGGATTCAATCGCACGTCCCCTTCACGGGTGAGCATGAAACTGAACGAACCGCGAATCATTTTCAACGCGCCGAGCGAACCGTTCTTTACAACTTCCTGGGCTTTCAACGTCTGGGGGTGATGTCGATACATGAGCGCCTCGGCAACGACCCGCCCGTGTTTGCGCGCGGCATGGTTGATCGCATCCACTTCCTCCACGCTCAGGGCGAGCGGCTTTTCGCACAGCACATGTTTGCCCGCTTCCACGGCTTTGACCGTCCATTCGGCATGCATGTGGTTCGGGAGTGAGTTGTAGATCACGTCGATGTCCGGGTCGGCAAGCAACGCTTCATACGAGCCGTAGGCGCGCTCGATCTTTTTCTCTTTGGCGTACGCGTCCGCTGATTCCTGCGTGCGGGAGGCAACGGCAAGCAGGTGATTCCGTTTGGATACCTGCAACGGTTGAATCAAGGCGCGGTTGATCCGCGCGGTGGAGAGAAAACCCCAGTGGAGGATCTTGGTCATACCGATTTACCTCGTAATGAAAAATAATCCCGAAGGGGTGTTATATTGACGAATAAATGTTACCCCTTCGGGGTTCAATTCAAATCCATCTTGAATTCTACAATCATTTTACCCCTTCGGGGTTTCTCAATTTGGAATGTTCAGGCTCTGGCAAAAGACACATCCCCGCCTCTCCGCTTCGACGATGGCTTGGTCGCTCGACCAGAAGAAGTTTTCCTTCCCGATGTGTTCGACCAACCCGCCGCGCGCCATCATGTTGTAGGCGTTGTCGTGGACTCCTGCAAACATCAGCGTGCCGCCCTGCTTTTCGAGCCGTTCATCGAGGCGGAGCAACGCTTCGATGCCTGCCGTGTCTATCAGCGACACGCCGCGCATGGAGAGGATCAGCGCGTGCGTATCCTTGAGATTTGCAAACGCCTCGTTGAATTGCCCCGTCGCCGCGAAGAATAGCGGACCCGTGAGGAACGCCACGCGGACATGTTGGCATTTGCCCGCTGTTTCAATCCCCTTTTGCTTGAGGCGGTCCGTATCCACTTCCTGCACTTCAATGTCAATGGATGCAATCTTATTGAGAAATACCGCGCCCGCGAGGAAAGAACCGATGAGGATGGCTTGTGTCAGGTCAAGCACAATGGTTGCCAGCATGGTGATGGTGAATGCGATCATGTCGGTCTTGAAGCGCTTGCCAAAGATGAATTTGATCGCTCCCCATTCGTTCATCCGCACGGCGGTGACCATCAGCACACCCGCCAGCGCGGCGAGCGGAATCCGCTCCATGAAGGAGGTGAACAGGAACATCGAAAGCAGGATGCCAATCGCATGGATGACGCTGACGAGACGCGTCTGCCCGCCCGATTTGATGCCGACACTCGTCCGCGCGATCGCCGCCGTGGCAGGGACTCCGCCAAAGAACGGGATGACTATGTTGCCCACGCCTTGCGCGATCAATTCTTGATTCGCCTGCAAGCGGATGCCGGTCATGTTCGAGCCAACGGCTCCACACAATAATGATTCGACTGCGCCGAGCGCAGTGATCGTCAGGATGGGAGCGAAAAAATCGGGAAGATCTGCCCAAGGGATGGATGCAAGACGGAGGCGAGATTGGAGAAGTAGAGAATTGGGGATGTCGCCGATGACTGGGGCGGACCAGCCCAACGTCGAGGAAAGAAGCGTGGCGAGGATGATGCCAAGCAACGAGGCTGGGAATCTCGCATTCCATTTTGCGGGCATGAACAGCATTGTCCCGATCACGAGCGATCCGATGACGAGGGACTGGAGGCTAGGAGCAAATCCGCCCTGGAAATAGCCGATAAGCTTTTGCGCGGCGGTTTCGGCGGCGGGAGTGTGGATGCCGAGGAGATTGTCGATCTGACCGATGAAGATGATGAGCGCGATGCCCGAAGTGAAGCCGCTGATGACCGCGGAGGGGATGAAGGCGATGAAGCGACCAAGCCGCAGGATGCCAATGAGCAACAAAAGCAAACCCGAAAGCAGACCCGCAACCCAGATGCCTTCGAGACCGTAACGCCCCACCAGCACGATCAACACCGCGGACATCGCGCCCGTCGGTCCGCTGATCTGGAACGGCGCGCCCGTGAGCAAGCCCATGATGACGCCTGCGAGGATGGCAGTGACCAGCCCCGCCGCCGCTGAGGCGCCCGAAGCGACCCCGAACGCCAGCGCCAGCGGCAATGCCACCGCGGCAACCGTGAGACCCGCGAGCAGGTCTTGTCGAAATTTGGCGAGCGAATAGCCCGTGAACTCGTCCTTGTACAGGCGAGCGAGATTTCTTCTTGGCATAAATTGTTCTCCGAAAATAGTAATTTCACAAAGGCTCAGTGCTCCCCCGAGGCGTCCCTTGTGTCAACGGCGGGATTTTATCATAAGGGAATTAATTTGAAGAGTTAATTTTTCAGCTCAGGACTGCTATAATTTCATGCAATCATAGTTATGAAAGAAAATATTTTTCCCGCTGCTAGAGTGTTAAACTCATTCCTTGATCAATCTATTGTTTTTTGGAATGAAAATAACGAAACTCCCGCATCTAACTCGCAAGCCGATGTGGAGTTAGCAAGTTTTTCACGTAGCGAGTCTGTCGCCACAGCATATACACAAGCAGGAATGCTTTTTGAATCAGCAGTCGATTATTCTATGGCGCTGGTAAAAGCGCTGACATTACCTGCTACCGCTATTGCTCCTTGGGGTATTACCCGAAGCGTCTTGGAGATGTCGGCGCTAACAGTATGGCTTTGGGACACAAATATCGATGCATTTCAGCGAGTGCAAAGAAGTCTTATTTTTTGGCACAAAGGGCTTTTAGACGAACTAAAACTCGCCAAAATATCGAAAGGGTTATTAGAGCCTAAAAAGGTTGTTGCGCGCATAAATTACGTGGAGCATACTGCTCTTGAATTAGGAATGGGAGGTGTGGAAAACAAGAAGGGAAGAAAGCAATTTGTCTTTAAAATGGAAATGCCAACCAACACAGAAATTATTACCAGCGTTTTGAATAAAGAACAGGAATACCGTCTTTTATCTGCAATGGTACATGGTCGTAATTGGGCAATTCAATCATTGGGATTTGAAATTATGAAGAATGACCAAATGATATTTAAAGGTGTAAAAGGCGTTCATGCAGAAAAGCATCTTAGTCAGTCTAGTGTCAATTACTTATGCACTTCAGCTTTTACTTCCTTAGCAAGTGCAATATTGATGAAATTCAAGCTTTATGGATGGAACGCGAGGCAAATAGCCATTCTTATCAAGAGAACTAATAATGAATTCGCCAAGATACAAGATGACTAATCAAATCACACAACAATTGGAATATTGCGAGTTGTATGCGGGGGGGGTATTAACCCGTTTGCCTATGCATTAAAAACAATCTCACAATAGTAGGCCACAAAATTTTCCGATTGTATTTTCAGAATTGTGTGCAGGAAGGAGCGATTGACCGTGTAAGTCAGGCGGCTGAACTCGATATTACTCAACCCACTCAAACAGATAATTCACGTCATGCTCGATCTCGAACTTCTTGAGAAAATCCAGATATTCATCTTTGAAAGTCTGTTTGGCGTGATGCCCTTCCTGATTTAAAATGTAATTGTACACATCGCTGATCTGCGAATGGCTGTATGAAAACGCTCCGTAACCCTCCTGCCAACTGAACCGTCCCTTCACCCATTGGTGGTCGTTGATGAAATTGGACGAATTATTCTTCACGTCGCGCACCAGATCGGATAATGCCTTTGAAGGCTTCAATCCAACGAACACATGTGCATGATCTTCCACGCCATTGACGATGATCGGCTTTTGTCCTTTGTTCTTGGTGATTCCCGCCATGTATTTAAACACCTCCTGCCGCCATTCTTTTTGGAGGAGGTTCTGGCGTCCCTGCACGGCGAAGACGATTTGAATGTAAATTTGGGAATACGTGCCAGCCATATTTGCCTCCGATAATTGTGAATCATGTCATCCCCTCGGGATTTATTTTCACGTTCGCATTAAACCTATAATCCTCCCACCCCTTCGGGGTTTTGTAGTCTATCAACCAATCCCGAAGGGATGGAAATATTATAGAAGATAGATCATCGTTTTAATAACCCCGAAGGGGTGTCATGGTTTTAAATCATCGGGATTATTTCGCCAACTTCTTCAATTCCTCTTCGCCGATGATCTTCACGCCCAAAGATTTCGCTTTATCGAACTTCGACCCTGGGTTTTCACCCAACACCAGATAACTCGTCTTCTTGCTGACGCTGTCGGTCACTTTGCCGCCGTGCGATTCGATAAACGCTTTCGCATCGTCACGCGAGAACGTGGGCAACGTCCCTGTGACGACAAACGTCAAACCGTCGAACGCACTCGACTTTCGACTTTCCACCTTCGACTTTCCGCCTCGGGGCCACATCCCCACACTCTTCAACTTCTTCAGCACCTTCTGGTTGAACGGACGCGAGAACCAATCCACAACTCCCTCCGCGGTGTTGGGACCGACACCCTCGATCTGCAATAAATCGTCCGCCTTGGCTTTGGAGAGCGCGTCGAGATCAGGGAAAGTTGATGCCAAATCACCAGCCATCACCTCGCCCACGCCATGGATTCCCAACGCGGTGATCAAGCGACTCAACGGCTGATTTCGTGACGCCTCAATCGCAGACAGCAAATTCTCCGCGATCTTGCCGGGCGGTTCCTTGTCGGTTTTTCGATCCTTCTTCGTGACGGCATCGAGGATGTCGGCGCGTTTCAAAGTGTAAATATCCGCTACATCATTGACCTTGTTTGTTTCAATTAACTTTTCGACGATCTTGTTTCCAAGCCCGTTGATGTCCATTGCACCGCGCGAGACGAAATGCTCGATATTCCGCACCAACTGCGCAGGGCACGCGGCATTGACGCAATACCACGCTACCTCGCCCTCGATATGCTCTACGGGTTGACCACACGATGGACAAGTTGTAATCGGCTTGTATTTTTTCTCCCTGCCAGTGCGCGCATCCACGACAGGACCGATGATATACGGAATCACTTCCCCCGCGCGTTTGACCAGCACGCGGTCGCCGATGCGGATGTCTTTCTCCGCGATGTAATCGAAGTTATGCAACGTGGCGCGCTCGACGATCACGCCCCCGATTTCAACGGCTTCGAGTACAGCATTCGGAATTAAGACACCTGTCCGCCCCACACTGACGCGTATATCAAGCAGTTTCGTCGTCACTTCGCGAGCAGGGAATTTGAAGGCAATCGCGCCGCGCGGATCTTTGCCCACGAAGCCGAGTTCCGCGGCGAGAGTCAAATCATCCACTTTGATGACCATGCCATCCGTTTCGTAGGGCAGGTCATCGCGTTTCTGCTCCCACGATTCTGTGTAGGCAATCGCTTTTTCAAGATTATCAAATCGCTTCGCAATATCAGTGACCGGGAATCCAAGCGCCTTGAGATATTCCAAAATCTCCCATTGGCTGGTTGGAACCTTGCCGCCCTCGGAGTGGATGACTTGATATAACAAAATAGTCAACGGACGCGACGCGGTCTGCTCCGGGTCGAGCTGGCGTAATGATCCTGCGGCAGTATTCCGCGGTGTCTGATACGTTCTTTCGCCCGCCTCTTGCAACTTTCGATTCAGTTCTTCGAATTCTTTGGCTGGAATATACGCCTCGCCGCGAATCACCAGATATTTCGGTACACTGGTAACGGACGACTGTTTACTGCTCTTCACTGGTATTCTCAACGGGATGGAACGGATCGTCCGCAAATTTTGGGTGATATCCTCCCCCACTTCGCCATCGCCGCGCGTCGCTCCCTGAACGAAGACTCCATCGCGGTAATGCAGAACTACCGACAAGCCGTCAATTTTAGGCTCAACCACAAACTTCGCCTTTTCCACGCGGTCGTCAATTTTCGAGATGCGCTCCAACCAGGCGCGCGCGTCGTCCGCGCCGAACGCGTTGGCGAGCGAGAGGATTGGCGCGGGGTGGCGGACCTTGTCGAAGCGGTCAGCAGGCTTGGCTCCGGCGCGACGCGTCGGCGAATCCGCCGAAATCCAGTCGGGGTGCTCGGCTTCGATCCGCTTGAGTTCGTTCAGCAGTTTGTCGAATTCCGCATCGCTGATGACCGGCGCATCCAACACGTGATAGCGGTGGTTGTGGAAATGGATTTTTTCTTTGAGCTCTTCGTAACGGGGTTTGGTAGCCATACCCTGATTATAATGTCGAAAACGGGGAACAAAAACAGGCGGAGAAGCTCCGCCTGTTTCCATACGAGGTTGGCAACCGTCAATCGCGCCGGCGTGTAAACTGATTCGCCGCCCATCCGAACGCAAAGCCGATCAGCACGAACGCGCTTAATGGCATCAGCCACATAATCCACATACCTATGGGCGGCATCATGCCAAAGCCCCCATTCATCATGGGTATTCGATACCCTTGCATCATGCCATAACCTGCGGAAGTGGGCAGAAAAATCTGCCAGGCTAACGGTGCGACGATGAGTGCGACCAGCACGAGAACAATCCCGACGATCCATTTCCAGTTGATATTCATTGAAAACTCCTTTCTCCTACCGATTATCTTATCGTAGGACAGATGATTTGGACTGTTAGAAATATCATCATTATTGGCGTAATTTGTAATTTATCATCCGCTCAGATACTGTTCCTTAGTCTGTTGTGTCTTCGTTTTGTACACGGATTTCACGGACAGCACGGAGAAAAACCACTTTTTACATGTCCTTTTTCGTGAAATTCAACGTAATTCGTCCTGTCCGTGTCGAAAAGAGTAGACAAGAAACGCTCTCTCATAAAGCACACGACTTTCGGATATACTTTCACACATGTCCTCTCGCATCGGTCTCTTCGGCGGGACGTTCGATCCGCCGCATCTCGGTCATCTCATCCTTGCATCGGAAGCGCAAACCCAACTGGAATTGGACCGCCTGCTCTGGGTGCTCACGCCCGAACCGCCGCATAAACAGGACCAGGTCATCACAACCATCGAACATCGCCTCGCCATGGTGCAACTTGCCATTGCCGATAACCCCGCTTTCGAACTTTCACGGGTCGAACTTGACCGACCGGGTCCGCACTACACTGTGGACACGGTTCGGAAGGTCGCCGAGCAAAACCCGCAGGCTGAGATCGTCCCGATCATCGGCGGCGACTCGCTCAACGATCTGCCTCAATGGCACGAGCCGCAACAACTCGTCTATGCCTGCCATTGGATCGGCGTGATGCGCCGCCCGCACGAGGAACCCGACCTCGCCGAATTGGAGCATGACCTGCCGGGCATCCGTTCGAAGATCCACTACGTGGACGCGCCTCTACTCGAAATTGCGTCCCGCGAAATTCGGACCCGAATCGCCGAGGGGCGGTCAGTCCGCTATTACCTCCCCGCCGACGTTTACGAATATATCAACGAACACCATCTGTATCACCAATCGTAATTCGTACATCGTTATCGCGTGGTCTCGATATGTCCCGCGACGAGCATCGCGGGACTTGTTTCGACAGGCTCAACACAAGCCTCGACCACCAATCAAGAATCGTAAATCGTCAATCGCAAATCGTAAATCGAATGTCCCTCCTCCTCAACTCCCTCTTCTCAACCGTCGCATTGAGCCATCTCATGGTGGATGTATTCAACAGCGCCCGACCCATCCTGCTCACCTACCTCGGCTTAAGCGAAACAAACATCGCCGTCATCTCGACGATCTACATCTGGACATCGGCGTCTATGCAACCGTTCTTCGGTTGGCTGTCGGATCGCGTCGGTCCGCGCTGGCTGGCGGCGGGCGGCTTGTTGTGGATGACTTTATTCTTCACGGGCGCCGTCTACGTGAAGGGGACCGGCGGACTCGCCTGCCTCATCATCGCCGCGCTCGGTTCATCCGCCTTTCATCCTGTTGGCACGGTTCAGGCGACTCTACAGGGACGCAGTCACCTCGCCGGGCGCGAGACCACTGCCGCTGGACTCTTCTTCACCGCCGGGCAGTTGGGGCACTTCCTCGGACCGATCCTCACGGGTTTAATTCTCGCTCGGCTGGGTTTGCACTGGCTTGTGATTCTTTCTGTTGTTTCAGTTCCCATCGGATTTTCACTCGCCTATCAACTGCGACACAATTATCCGCACCCCAAGCCGAAAGATGACGACGGCAAAATCCGTTTGCAAGCGGGTATTGGGTTCATCGTTTTACTCGGAGCAGTCGCAATATTGCAGTCGTGGGCGCAATCGAACATGATCGCCTTCGTGCCGAAATACATTAAGGACTTGGGTCAAAGCGCGCAAACCTACGGGAGCATCGCGGGTTTGTTCATGGGCGGCTCGGCGTTGGGCAACGTCATCGGCGGGCATTTGGGCGATAAATACTCCAAACGAAAAGTTGCGGCAACAGCATTGTTCCTCGCGGCGTTTCCGATACTTGTCATCAGCCAAATCGGATGGTCGCCGTGGCTCTACGTTTTGATTCCGTTTGCAGGCGCATGCACGGGCGCGGTGCATAGCATTATGGTCGTGCTGGCGCAACGCGCCATTTCAGGCGGGATTGCTTTGGCAATGGGACTCATCCTTGGCTTCATCTTCTCCGCAGGCGCGCTGGGGTTGTTGATCACGGGACCGCTCGCCGAGCAATACGGCTTCCCCACCGTGCTGGTGATAACAGCAGGCTTGGTATTGCTGGCAAGCCCGCTGGCGTGGGGGTTGAAGGAATGATTTTTAATAATTGAGCACCGGGCATTTTGTAACCTCCCTCCTCCCAAATCTTCCTGTACACAAAATTATATATAATTTATAATCTACCCACCGAATAAAGGAGACAGATTGGCTAGCCGTTCCATCGCCCTCGAAGAAAACGAGTTCATCCAGAAACGCCCGCTCAAAGAGGATATCTTCAACGTCCTGCATGACAAGATCGTTTCGGGCACGTTCAAGCCCGGCGAGTGGCTCCGGCAGGACGAGATCGC
>CAZGSB010000007.1:0-61316 GCA_964528275.1 uncultured Anaerolinea sp.
GCCAAGCACATGTCTTTTGCTGTTGGGTTTCTCACTGACATTTCAGCAGGCTAACTAGGGTTTATGCAGACGCATTACTAAAAACCTTTGGGCGGACGCGTCCGCCTAATGTCCTAATTCATTTAGGACATTAGATGGATTCGGTTAGAATTACATGAGCGCATTATACACCCGTCCAAATAACGGACAACCCATACCCACCCAACCCCTCAAACCCCTCAAACTCCTCCAACTCGTCTCCCAAGCCATCTGCACGAAGCATAGTTCCCGCCGCACCGAACAAACCCACCCCGCATGGATCAAACGCTACATCCTGCACCACACCTACTCCCCATTTCCCCAGTCCCCGAATTCCACAGCCCCGCCAAATAAAAAAACACGGACGAAGTCGCCTCCATCCGTGTTCCATTACCAATTACCAATTACTATCTTCTTCCACCGCGATCCCCGCCGCCGCGATTGCGGTCTCCACCTCGATCACTCCCGCGCCCGCCTCGATCCCCGCCGGGACGCCCGCCACCCCCGCTCCGCCGCGGACCGTCCTTCTCGCGCGCTTCCTCGGCAGTCCAGCCTTCCAACACGGCTTGGCGCGATAAACGGATCTTCCCCTGCCCGTCGATGTCGGTCACCATCACGGTGATCTCCTCGCCCATGCCGACCACATCCTCCACTTTGTTCACGCGCTCAGATGCGAGTTGCGAGATGTGCACGAGTCCATCCACACCCGGCAGGATTTCGACGAATGCGCCGAAGTCCGCGATGCGCACGACCTTGCCCGTGTAAATATTTCCGATCACGGCGTTCTCGCCCAGCCCCGCCACGCGTTCCTGCGCGATCTTCGCGCCCTCGGCATTGTTCGAGGCGATGTACACGGTTCCGTCTTCCTGCACGTCAATCGTTACGCCGGTCTCTTCCTGCAACGCGCGGATGTTCTTGCCGCCCGGTCCGATCAACGCGCCGATCTTGTCCACCGGAATCTTCACGGTGATGATGCGCGGCGCGTGCGGTTTCAACTCCGCGCGCGATTCGGGCAACACCGCCAGCATTTTTTCCATGATCGCCATGCGCGCGGTATGCGCCTGTTCGAGCGCTTCCTTCATCATTTGCGTGCTCAAGCCGCTGATCTTGATATCCATTTGCAGGGCGGTGATGCCCGCCGCTGTGCCAGCTACTTTGAAGTCCATATCGCCGAGGTGATCCTCGGTGCCTTGAATGTCGGTCAAAATTTTATAGCGACCGGGAGCCTGCCCTGAGCCTGTCGAAGGGTCGGTAATCAAACCCATCGCTACGCCGGAGACGGGCGCTTTGATCGGTACTCCCGCATCCATGAGCGCCAACGTCGAACCGCAGACCGACCCCATCGAGGTCGAGCCATTGGATGACAACGCTTCGGACACAACGCGGATGGTGTACGGAAACGACTCTTCGGCGGGGATGACCGGCTCCAGCGCGCGCTCCGCCAGCGCTCCATGCCCGACCTCGCGCCTGCTCTGCCCGCGTAAGGGCTTCGCTTCGCCCGTGGAGTACGGCGGGAAGTTGTAGTGATGCAAATAGCGTTTGTCTTTCTTCGGGCTGAGGTTATCGAGTTCCTGCGCTTCGCCCAAGGTGGCGAGCGTCGCAAACGACAGGATCTGAGTCTCACCGCGGGTGAACAAACCCGACCCGTGCGCGCGAGGCGAGAGTCCCACTTCGCACCAGATCGGGCGGATGTCGGTCGGCGTTCGCCCATCGGGACGTTTGCCCATGCTGAGGATGCGTTCGCGCACCACATCCATTTCCGCCAGTTCAAACGACTCGCGGAACATGTTGACCGCGATGTAATCGGCGGGGTTGCCGCCTTCGGGTACAACACACAATTCGGTTTCCGCTTCCGTTTTGATGGTCGACATGCCGGAATAAAATTCGTTTTTCGTCAGCGGCTTATCGAGCAGGGCGTTCATCGGTCCGCTCACGCGGTCGAACACTTTTTTCTTGATGTCTGCGGCTGGCACGTGCAGGGTCACTTCGCGTTTGGGCTTGCCCACTTCATCGCGCATTTTGTTTTGCAGATCGATCAACGGCTGGATGGATTTGTGCCCAAGTTCGAGCGCGGCGACCATCACATCTTCGGGGATTTCGTTCGCGCCGCATTCCACCATGAGGATCGCGTCTTTCGTGCCGGCGATGCGCAGGTCGAGGTCAGACGCTTCGATTTCCGCATAGGTCGGGTTGATGACGAACTCGCCATTCACGCGTCCCACGCGCACCGCGCCGACGGGTCCGCCCCAGGGGATGTCTGAGATCATGATGGCGGCGGAGGCGGCGTTGATGGCGAGCACATCCAACGGATTCTCACCGTCCGAAGACATCGAGAACATGATGACTTGCACTTCGTTGCGCATTCCATCTTGAAAGAGCGGGCGCAGGGGACGGTCGGTCAGGCGCGAGACGAGAATCGCTTCGGTGCCGGGGCGACCCTCCCGTCGGAAGAACGAACCGGGGATTTTTCCACCGGCATACATCCGCTCTTCGTATTCCACTTGAAGCGGGAAGAAGTCAATGCCTTCGCGTACGCCGCCCATGGTTGCCGCGGCAAACACGATGGATTCGGGCGTGCCGAACGTCACCGCGCCGCCCGCTTGCCCGGCGAGTTTGCCGGTCTCGAACGTGACGAGGTTCTTCCCTAGTTGGGTCGAGTATTTCTTTGATTCGGGGTTCATTATTTAATTATCTCCTGAATGTAGGGGAGGGGTTTTCCCGCCCAACGTGAAATATTTTTCACCCGGGCGACGGGACGTCGCCCCTACAATGACATTCCGCCTGGGGTCAGGGACTGAAGAGTGTGAACAACTGGTAGTAACGACTTTAGTCGGTCCCCTATTTTCGCGGCGTTGACGATTGAAATCGTCACTACGGTTATTCGCGCTGTTCAATTCCTGACGGCGGGTTTACACGATGTAGGGGCGAGTCTCAGACTCGCCCCTACGGGGTAACACAATTTATTTATGGCGTAATTTCAAACTCTCGGTGATTCCCAGATAACGCTGGTAATCCACCTGTCGCAGGTATGATAACGTGCGGCGGCGTTGCCCTACGAGTTTGAGCAGACCACGGCGGCAGGACTGATCGTTCTTGTTATTGCGCAAATGATCGGTCAACTGCTGGATGCGCCCGGTCATGATCGCGATCTGCACCTCGGGGGAGCCGGTGTCGGTATCATGGCGATGATAATCCGTGATCAGTTTGGACTTTGCTTCCTTCTGTAATGGCATGACGTATGCTTCCTTTCTCTGAATTATGCAGGTCTCCGTGCTCGCAGTGGGTTAGACCGCTTGCAGGACCAGTCACGAGCGGGGATTATACCAGAATTTCCACTTGCAACTTGGGGGGCGGTATGCTACACTCTCGCCATCTCAACGGAAAGGAGGTTCGTGCCCATGTGTTCTCAATTCATTTTTTCAGTCCGCGTGCCTTCTTTCGGTTCGATTCGCTAACCATTTGTATTTGCTTTCCCGAATCGCAGAGGCGCGCACAACCCGCCCTGCGGTTTTGTGTTTAAGCGGGCGGAATATATATTCGGTGGTTGAGTAGCCCTGAGTGGCGCCGAGGCGCCATTGCGAAGGGCGTATCGAAACCACAATTACCTTTAAACGAATGCTTGCTTGAATCGTGGTGGTCTCGATACGGGCTTCGCCCTACTCAACCACCAAATTAATTAAAAAAACAGGAGAATAACGTGTCTTCCGTTGTATCCATCTCACAGTTAGCCAAGCACTATCAAGTCCCCGAACGCGAAGGCGGGCTCAAAGCCGCCGTTACCAGTTTGTTCAACCGAAAATACAAAACCATCAAAGCCGTGGACGGCATCACGTTCAACATCGAAGCAGGGGAGGTCGTTGGCTTCCTCGGTCCGAACGGTGCGGGCAAGACCACCACGCTGAAAATGCTGAGCGGATTGTTGCATCCCACCTCGGGGAATGTCAGCGTCCTCGGTTATGAACCGCGCCATCGCTCGCATGATTATCTGAGGCAGATCACGCTGGTGATGGGCAATCGCAACCAATTGACCTGGGACCTGCCCGCCCTCGATTCGTTCGATCTGCAACGCGCCGTCTACGGCATCCCAGTTGATCAGTTCAAACGCACGCGCGATGAGTTCATCGAATTGCTCGAGTTGCAGGATTTGGTCACCAAGCCTGTCCGCAATCTCTCGCTCGGTGAGCGCATGAAAATGGAAATTGTTGCCGCCCTGCTTCACCAACCGAAGGTGCTCTTCCTCGATGAGCCGACCATTGGTCTCGATGTGACCATGCAACGGCGCATCCGCACTTTTATTGCAGAATACAACAAGCGCTACAATGCGACGGTCCTGCTCACCAGTCACTACATGGCGGATGTGGAAGCGCTGTGCAAGCGCGTCATCGTCATCCATCACGGACGTATTTTGTTCGACGGCGATCTGAGCGCGCTGGTCAACCAATTCTCGTCGTTCAAGACGCTCAGCCTGACCCTGCCGAACGCGGACGCCGACCTCTCGAAGTACGGCGAAGTGGTCAGCCAGGAGGATGGGCGCGTCACCCTGCGCGTGCCCAAGCCGCAGACCTCGCAGGTCACGGCGAAATTGCTGTCCGATTTTCAGGTGGACGATCTCACCGTCGAAGACGCGCCTGTCGACGATGTGATCGACCAGGTCTTCTCGCAAAAGGAGGAGGCATGAGACGCTACATTGAGTTTTATCTTGCTTCGATGCGCGTTTCGATACTCCAGCAATTTCAATATCGTGTCGCCAACTACTTTTACATGATCGGCATGATCGCCGAGCCCGTCATCTATCTGGTGGTGTGGTCGACGATCGCGAACCAACAGGGCGGCGTGGTCGGCGGGTATACCCCGGGCGCGTTCGCGGCGTATTACATCGTGTGGACGCTCGTCCGCAACATGAATATCGTCTTCACACCCTACGGCTGGGAGTGGCGCATCCGTGAAGGCAACCTCTCGATGGAGTTGATGCGCCCGATGCATCCCATCCACAACGACATTGCGTTTTTTGCGGGCTGGAAAGTGGTGGTGATCGTGTTGTGGCTTCCGCTTGCCGCGTTCCTGACGTGGGTATTCAAACCCACGTTCGATGTTACCTGGATGGAAGTCGTCGTCTTCTTTCTCGCCATCTGGGGCGCGTACCTCATCCGCACGATGTTGTTATCCCTGCTGGGTATGATCACCTTCTGGACGACGCGCGTCAGCGCGATCTTCGAGTTGTACTTCGGTCTCGAATTGATCCTTTCGGGTCGCCTCGTGCCGATGACTCTCATGCCGCAATGGGTGCAGAACCTCTCGAACTACCTGCCCTTCAAATGGACATTTTTCTTCCCCATCGAAGCCCTCGTCGGGAACATGTCCGCGCAGGAATTGTGGGCTGGCGTTGGGATGCAAATATTGTGGATCACGCTCGGCGCCTCGTTCCTCAGTTTGGTCTGGCGCGCCGCCATCAAGCAATTCTCCGCTGTGGGCGGATGAGATTTGGAGTCAGCCAGCTTGCTGGCGCATTTCGGAAGCAAGCTTCCTGACTCCATAAAAGGAAACAAATAATGAACCCCTTCAAACTTGCATGGAATTACTTCCGTATCGGCATGATGAACGAACTACAATACCGCGTCAACTTCTTCATTCAGTTGTTGCAAACCAGCGTTGCGGTTGCCACAGGCTTGATCGGACTCACACTCGTGTTCGACCAGGTGGATAACCTCGCTGGTTGGACGCGCTCCGAATTGCTCGCCGTGATGGGCGTGCACATCCTCATGGGCGGGGTCATCCGCTCGGCGATCCAACCCAACATGGAGCGGCTGATGAACGACGTGCTCAACGGCACGTTGGACTTTGCCCTCACCAAACCCGCCGACGCGCAAGCGCTGGTTAGCGTGCGCGAATTCCGCTTCTGGCAACTGACGGATGTCCTCGTCGGCTTGGTGGTGCTTGGGGTGGCGGTGACCCAGCTTCAATCGGGGATGGAAGCGCTGCAAGTCGTCGCGTTCATCGCCGCGTTGATCATGGGCGCAGTCATGTTGTACTGCGTCTGGCTGATGGTCACGTCCGTTGCGTTCTGGGTGATCCGCGTCAGCGAGATCGTCAACCTGTTCGAGGGGCTGTACGCGGCGGGGCGCTGGCCCGTCGGCGTCTACCCCGATTGGCTCCGCACGGGGCTTACCTTTCTTGTGCCTGTCGCGTTTGCCGTCACGGTCCCCGCTGAAGCAATGACGAATCGCCTGACACCTGAAACCATGTTGTTTGCGTTGGGACTCACTGTGTTATTTTTGGTTTTCTCGCGCGGCATTTGGTTGTTTGGCTTGCGGAATTACTCCGGCGCTTCGGCGTGAATGTTTGTGTTGGGGCGGGCTTGCGGGTCCGCCCTTGTATTTAACGAAAAGGGCAGACACACGGGTCTGCCCTTATGAGTCTCAAATTTGTATCAACGGCGGGTTATCCTTCACCACTTCAAACCCGCTCATCTTCCATTTGTTGATTCCGCCGTCCACTTGAATCACATTGTGAATGCCTCGTCGTTTCAATACAGAGATCGCCACCATCGAGCGATTGCCGCTCGCGCATTGGATCGCCAGCGGTTTATCCGTCGGGAACGGCAATTCCTCCCACGGGATGCGCCCGCCCTCAAAATGGATCGCGCCCGCGATGTGCCCGCTTTCCCATTCCGAGAGTCGCCGCACGTCGATCAACGTGACCTCGTTCATCCGTTCACGCAATTCCTTGGAATTAAAACTTCGCACCGTTTCAACGGAATATTCCTTCGCCCATGCTTCAATCCCGCCCTCGACGTATCCCGCCAAATCGTCATAGCCAATGCGGATGAGTTGCCGCGTCGCTTCCGACAATTCAGCCTGGTTTTCACCTAGGAGAATGATTCGACTTCCAAACGGAATCACCCATCCCGCCCAGACGATGAGCGGCGCGTTGACACGAATCCCGAACGAGTTGGGGATATGCCCCGCGCCGAATGCTTTCTGATGGCGGACATCCAACACGACCGCGCTAGCGTCCATCAGCGACTTGACTTCGCCTGCCGATAATGGTTTCAAGACGGGAACGCCGGCTAGAATTTTCGCGCCGCGCTGGTTGAGTCCGCGCATGTATTTGTAATAGGTTGGGTACAGCGGCAGGTTCGCCTGTGAGCGCTCGATAAACTCCTTTTCATTTCGCGCCAATGCCAGCAGATTGTTCATCCGTTCGCGGCCGATGGTGCTGGTGCGGTCTGGGGAGGCAGGCGCGACGCAAAACGAGCCTGCTCCGTGCGTGGGGAGGAGCTCCACCTCATCCGGCAGTTTCAGCAATTTCTCGTGGATGGTGTGATACAGGTCGTGCGCCAAGCCGAGCGTGTGCTCGTGTCCGAGCAAATCCGTCCGCGCCGCGCCGCCGACGATCAACGCGCCGCCACTGAACAGCGCGGATGGAGTCTTGCCGCCCGCTTCGTGGAGCACGAACGAGATGTGCTCGTGGGTATGCCCTGGGGTTGTCATCACTCGGATTTGGAACGCGCCTGCATCGATCAGCGACTCTTCATCGAGCGGCAAGTGGTCGAAGCCGACCCTCGCCTCCGCGCTGGCGCCGATGACCGCCCCGGTTTGATGCGCGATCTCGCGGTTGCCTGAGATAAAGTCCGCGTGCAGGTGGGTATCGAGGACGTGCGTCAGGGTGAGACCAAACTTCCTGGCGGCAGACAGGTATACATCCACATCTCGAAGCGGGTCTATCAATATCCCTGTTTTGGTTTCATGCGAGCCGATCAGGTATGCGGAGTTACCGAGTCCCGTATCCACGAACGGTTCGATGAAAAAAGATTTTGTCATATCACACGTTCGGTAAATATTTTTCGTTGAGGCTTTCGATGTGATGGTCCACGTGACCGACGAGCATGTAAACCAGTGCCCGCGCACTGATGGTCGCTCCGCTCGCCATGCCCAGCCGCAATGCGGAAACATCCGCCATATTTTGGATGAGCAGGATGTTCGCCCGGCGCTGATGCTCGAACTCTTGAAGCAAATCCGCCAGCGGATGAGAATCAAACCCCGCTTCGCGTACGTAGTCATCCTGCTCGAACCCCGGGAGCGGGGTCACATCGTTCCGCGACACGCGCAACAAGCGATAGGCAAAGACACGTTCCACATCGTTGAGGTGCCCCACTACTTCTTTAATGGACCACTCCTTCGGCGCGTCGCGGAACAGGGCTTGCTCGTCGGTCAACCCGCCGAGCATAACGCGCAATTCCTCAATTTGTTTTGGCAGGGCGGCGAGCACATCGCCGCGCGACGTCGCGCGGCGGACGTAGCCTGCGTAAAATTCTGCGTATTCGTTGGAGGTTGGCGGAGTGAGTTTAATCATGCGGAAATTATATACCGAAAATTAATCCCTCCGAGTTTGGCTCGGAGGGAAGTTGTGCATTACGCTGGCAGGTTGACTACTTCATCAAGAAAACTCACCTCGGGCGCGCCCATCACACCCGCCCGCTGGGTCGCCTCGCGAAACTCCTGCGACTGGAACATCTGCATGGCTTTGGCGCGGTCTTCGTATTCCGCAAGGATCGTGACTTCGTTCGGGCTATCCGCTTTGCTGAACGCGCGGACACCCATCGAGCCGAAACTTTTACGGAGCGCGGCGGCTTCCTCGAACACGGGCTTCCACTTGGCAAGATCACCAACGGTGAATCGTACGAGTACATAAGTCATGATCGATCTCCTTTGTATTCAAAACCCCGAAATCGTATAAAGGTTATGAATATGTGATTTGCTCACTTGACGCATCCTCTCATCGCGAAGATAATCAACGCATGGACGACAAGGAAATCCGTCAGATCGTAGAGAACGTGGTTAAAAATATGACTGGCTCGCCTCAATCTGAACCTGCGCCTGTTTCGCCGGTAGGGAAACGAATCGCCGCCCTCGGCGCGGACCACGGCGGATTCGAGTTGAAGGGCATCCTCAAAACCGAGATCGAGTCGCTCGGCTTCGTCGTCATGGACCTCGGCACGAACAGCAAGGAGCCGGTGGATTACCCCGACTTTGCCCATTCCGTCGCGCAGATGGTTGGCACAGGTCGCGCCTGGCGCGGGATCATGATCGACGGCGCGGGAATTGGAAGTTGCATTGTGGCAAACAAAGTTCCCGGTGTGCGGGCAGGCATGGCGTACGATGTCTCGTCCGCGACGAACAGCCGCGAGCACAACGACACGAACGTGCTGACGCTCGGCGCGGGGCTGATCGGAGTTAATCTGGCGAAGCAGATCGTAAAAGTCTGGCTGACGACAGATTTCGGCGGCGACCGCCACGCAAAGCGCGTGGATAAGATAAAATCGGTGGAGAAGCAATATTTGAAGTAGTTCGCTGGTCGAGTAGGGCGAAGCCCGTATCGGACCAGCAGGTAACACTCAAACAAGTGATAACTTGAAAACGCGGTGGTCTCGATACGACACTCGCAAAGAACGCTCGTGTCTACTCGACCACCAGTGGAAACTATGACCAAACCCGACCCAAAACTCGTAGAACAACTCGTAGAGATCATCACCCATGAAGTGATCGGCGCGATGATGGAAGAAGACGCGCGCGCCAGCAACCCCGAAGGCTATCACTGCAAATTCGATTGCGCCGACGGGTTGTGCGTGCGCGTGTGCATGGACGATGTCGGCAACGTGATCAAGGCAGGGGCGGAGCGGGTCTCGTCCACGCTTGGAGCCATCCCGCAAGAGTTGGCGATCGCGCGGATGATCGATCACACCCTGCTCAAGCCCGATGCCACACAGCAGGAGATTGCGCAACTTTGTTATGAAGCGCGGAAGTACGGCTTTGCATCCGTGTGTGTGAACCCGACCTGGGTGAGTCTGTGCGCGGAGTTGCTCAAAGGCGCGGACGCGAAAGTGTGCACGGTCATTGGCTTCCCACTGGGGGCAACCTCATCTGAAACCAAAGCGTTTGAAACCGAGACCGCCATCAAGCAGGGCGCGACTGAAATCGACATGGTCATCAACATCGGTGCGTTGAAAGCGCGCGATCTGGAAACTGTGGCGAAAGATATTCGCGGCGTGGTCAACGCGGCGCATGCGCGCGGCATCATTGTCAAGGTCATCATCGAAACCGTCCTGCTCACCGACGAGGAAAAAACGATCGCGAGCTTGATCTCAAAGGAAGCAGGCGCGGATTTCGTCAAGACCTCCACGGGGTTTGCAGGCGGCGGCGCAACGGCGAAGGATGTCGCGTTGATGCGCAGGGCGGTCGGTCCGCAGATGGGTGTCAAGGCGTCGGGCGGCGTCCGCACGTTTGAGGACGCGCAAAGCATGATTCAAGCCGGGGCAACGCGCATCGGCGCCTCTGCCGGGGTGAAGATCATTCAGGGTCCAAGCGACCAGGTTGAAATGAAGAAAGACGCGGGCTCTTCATCTGCAAAGAGTTACTGAGAATGCTTAACCACAGAGAAAACTGAGCCTTAAGACTCTTTTCTCAAAATCTCTGTGATCTCTGTGGCAAATCGGAGAAATTATGTTCATCGCAAAAGTGATCGGAACGACAGTTTCCACCATCAAAGACGAAAAATTGCACGGACGCAAATTGCTGATCCTGCGGCAGTCCGATGAAACGGGCACGGTATCGGGCAAGCCGTATGTGGCAGTGGACACGGTTGACGCGGGCGTGGGCGATCTCGTGCTCACGGCGTCGGGATCGTCGGCGCGGCAAACGAATATCACAAAAGATACGCCTGTGGATGCGGTCATCATGGCGGTGATCGATTCGCTCGAAGTGGATGGGAAGATCGCTTTCCGTAAATCGTGATGAAAAAATTTTATACCGATAAAGATATCGAAGAACTGTTTCATAACGGCGTCAAAGCATTGCGCGTGGATGATGACGTTGTGTTGACCGATCTCGCCTTTGAAAAAGCGCGGACGTTGGGACTGCTTGATGCGGATGTGCCGCCCGCCGCACCGGTGAGACCGTATCTGTCGGAGGCGAAAACGGTTCAAGCCAAGGGGAGGGTTGATGCAGTTTCTTCGGCGTTGTCTAAGGGTGGACAGACCCTCACCCCCGACCCCTCTCCCTTGAGGGAGAGGGGAGTTGAGTTGGAAAAACGCATCCGCGATAAGGTTGCGGCGAAACTGGGTAATCAAGTGGACGCGTCGTTGCTCGATACGATCATCAAGCGCACGCTCAAACTCGTGAGGGCGAAGTAATCATGCTGTTTGGGCGAGTTAAAGGCAACGCGGTCTGCACAATCAAATACCCCGGTACAGAGGGGGTGAAGTTGCTCGTCGTCCAGCCGCTCAACAAAAAACTCGAACCGCTCGGCGTTTTGCAAGTCGCCGCGGACGTCGTCCAAGCGGGGGTGGGGGACTTGTGCGTGATGGTGCGTTCGCGCGAAGCCGCGCTTGCGATGCGAGACGAGAAGTTCGTGCCGATCGATCTGGCGTTGGTCGGCATCGTGGATGAGTTGGAAGTGAAGCCCGATGGGGAGTTCGAGTACACGTTGAAGGCTGGAGAAAACAGGTTTTCATAAAATCATGTGTCATTGCGAGGAGCGAACGGAGTGAGCGACGAAGCAATCTCATCCACCCTTCTAACAATTGTTGGATGGTGCTTCGAGATTGCCACGACCTGCTTCGCAGGTCTCGCAATGACACCGCAAACATTATGATCCTCGGTAAAGTTGTCGGCACCATCGTCACCACCATCAGCCATGCGCACTACAAAAACCGCAGGCTGTTGGTCGTCCAGCCGTTAATCATGGACGGTGAAACCATCGCGCCTGAAGACGACTTCATCGCGCTCGATAACTCACAGGCAGGCATCGGCGACACGGTGCTGGTCAACCGTGAAGGGAACGGCGCGCGCCAGGCGCTGGGAATCCCCGACGGGTGCGTGATCTCGGTCATTGTGGGGATTGTGGATAGTGTGAGTGTGGAGGGGTAGCCGCTTGATTCATCTGGTATTGGAATCTATTGGTTAGAGAAATCCATCGAAGTGGGAGTAGGACAGACCATGCTAATTTAGAAATTGAAGTGGGAGAGTGTCTATAAATACTGTGTAACCGCCATAATAGATCGCTCCCAAGAAAAAACATATGCTGCTAAGTATTGCAGCGCGATTATCTAAGCCGCGCGAGAAAGCCATCCAAGCAGCGATTCCCAGCCCCATTATTGCAAGAATGACTGCAATGGTGATAACGAGTAGGATTAGGAAAGTGGTTAGCCCTTCGCCTACCATTAAGAACAGTGCTGTCATCAAGAATATCGAGCCAGCCGGCAAAACTACCAAGCCGACTCCAAGAAGCTGTGAGAAAACCAGCCACAGTGCGAGCAACCAACGAGGGAATGAGTGGTTCATATTTTTATCCTTTCTGTTGTAACTCTGTCTAAGATGCTGTGGCTATTCTAGGATTTTTAGACTGCCAATGCCATATAAAAAACCGCCAAAAACCGCCATCTTTAGAATGTCTCTCGAAATCTCCCCCATAGTAAATCCAAGGTCACGTTAATAATGCTTCTCAATCCCGCCAAACCCAAACATCCTGTTTTTTTCCGTCATCTCTATGAAGTGCCTAAGCCGCTTCTTGAACTCCTCGGGGCGGTGGCGTGCGCCGTCAATAAAAGCGATGCGAATCCGTTTGTAAGAATCTGAAAACTTCTGGAAATTCTTCCAAGCCAGTTTGTTTGCTTTGATGGCTTTCAAAATATCAGGTGGGATGACGAATTTCTGGTTCAGCACATCGCCCAGCGTATCAGCCACTTCTTTCACAACTTTTTTCTTCGCCACCAAACTACGCAGTCGCTCGATGTTGGCTTGCGAATATTTCGCCTTCGGCTTGCGCGGCGAAAAGCGCTGAACCGTGCTTTCCTCGTCCAGTTTCTTGACGAGGCTGTCGATCCAGCCAAAGCACAGCGCTTCCTCCACCGCGTCGTTGTATTCGATGCGCGGCTTGTCTGTCGCTTTGCGCGGGTACACGAGCCAGACTTCGCTTTCGGTGTTGTAGTGCTTTTTCAACCAGTCGCGCCAGTCCTTGCGGCGTACCACATAAAGGGTTTGTGAAATCTCCATGGGTCATTCGGGGCGGTAGGGCGCTTCCTCATCGATATTGCCTACGAAATCCGGGAGCCCCTCGCCGCCAATCAACTGCCGAATGGACAGGATTTCACCGAGGTGAAACCAGTAATGATACGTGATGCGGCGCAGGGCTGAACCGCGCGTCTGCCCGACGGATTCACCGTTGAGCAATAATTCCGTGAGCAACACTTCCGTCGTCAATGAGTCGAGGTAGGAGTCCGCGGCTTGAGCCACCGCCTGCCAGGTTTCCATCATCTCGCTGAAAGACGGCGTGGACATGGGCGCACCATAGGCGAACATCTCGTTCAATTTCGGGTACAGAATGATATTTTGCGGGCGCGTCAAAAACGAACGCTGTTCGTGCCACGCGAGATGACCGACGATCCAGCCGATGCTGTTCATCTGCCCGAAGTGACGCGCGCCGTCTGCCTCGGTCACGCCTTCGAGTCCGCGTTGCCATTCGCGGCGCGTAAAACGGAATTGCTCTACCAGTGGGTGGGTCATGTTGGCTCCTGTCGCTTTCGGTCATTATACTGTCTTCAAAATGAAAGGGAGCCTCTGGCTTCTACAGAGGCTCCCGATAAATTTCCCCCGGTCCTTGGTTTTACTTTTCTTTACTCACGCCGATGAAATACCCTCCTGCTGGATCTACGGTGAAAGTGATTAGATATGAGCCTTCCGTGCCGCACCGATCAACGATCCATCGCTCCGACCATTCGCCGTCTGAGGCATCCGAATCCACCAATATGGTATTTACGACGTTCGAACCTTGACAATCTCCAATCGACTCAAACAAAATAACGTAAGCCAGGGCGTCTAATTGCAACCTTTCATCGGCGATCGATTCTCCGGGCAGTCCCCCTTTGGATGTTTCAGGCGTGGATGTTGCGGAGGGCGTCGGGCTGGGAGTGAGGGTCGGCGAGGGAGTGATCGTCGGGGTGAGGGTGGGAGTCCAAGTCGGCGCGGCAGTTTGGGTCAGCGCGCGAGCCGAATCCGCGGTGGCGGTCATCTGCTCGGCGGACGGTCCGCATCCTACGATCAACAGGGCGATCAACAAGAAATAAATGGCTTTCATGGCAAATCTCCTTTAACCAGGTCGTCCTCGGTGAGGGCGGGTTGCTTCGAGTATGGCATGTTCAAACTGCCAAAGCCAGATAAGACCCTGCCAAAAACCGCCACTTTTAAAATAAAATGCCGAAGCCTTCGCCTCGGCATTACCTCAGAGCGCGTCAATTTATTAGTTCGGGTGGATCAACATCACCGGAATATGCGTGTGATGGACGATCTTATCCGCCACACTGCCCATCAACCAGCGCTTGATCCCCGTGCGCCCGTGGGTGGACATGGCGATCATGTCGGCGTGGGTCTCCTCGGCGACCTCGAGGATCGTGTCGGGCACGGGTCCCTCCTTGGTGATGCCCACAACTTTGACGTGATCTTTGGCGAGTTTGTCCACCGTGCGGTTGACGTACTTCGACGCCTCATCGCGAATATCCTTGCGGACGGTGGATGCGATGATGGGGTCGAGCGAAACGTATTCGGCGGCGGGCAGGACCGGCACGCGCATGATGATGAGTTCGGCGTTCTCCGATTTTGCCAGCGCTTCGGCGTGCGGGAGGACGGCTTCGGCAACGTCCGAACCATCCAACGGGACGAGAATTTTCTTATACATGGGAAGCTCCTTTTGAATGCGATGGGATCCAACAGCGTGCAACCTGAACATAGCATTGACCGCCGCCAGGTTCAAGTGACAAATCTCGTGCCTTTCCCATGTGAATGGGCTATATAATTCACGTATGAAATTTTTCGTCGGTTGCCCGGTCTGGTCGTTCAAGGGATGGGTGGGAAATTTTTACCCAAAGGGCACAAAGCCTGCCGACTTCCTCCGCGAATATGCCCGGCGCGTCACCACCATCGAGGGCAATACCACCTTTTATGCCGTCCCTGCGGCGAAGACCATCGAGCAATGGGTGGAGCAGACACCTGACACCTTCCGCTTCTGCCCGAAGATTCCAAAAGCGATCAGCCACGAGGGTAAGTTGATGGACTATGCGGATCGCGCTCGCGCATTTGTGGATGTCATGCGCGGACTCGGCTCACGTCTCGGACCGATGTTCCTCCAACTCCCGCCTCGCTACGGACCCAGCCTGCTCGCAGACCTTTCGGCATTTCTCGCATCGTGGGAGTCTTCGGTGCGTCTTGCAGTGGAGGTGCGGCATTTGGAGTGGTTCGAGCCTCCGCATGATCAAGCGCTCGACGACCTGCTGGCGAGGCACAACATGGCGCGGGTGACGATTGACACACGCCCGATTCGGAGCCTGGCTGGTGACGAAAGCCTGGCAGGGTCAGCCTATGAAAGTTTGCTGGAGGCGCGGGAGCGCAAACCAGATGTCCCTGTGATTCCGAAGCGCACCGCAGACTTTGTCTTCGTCCGCTATATTGGGCATCCGCAAATGGAAGTGAACCGTCCACTGCTCGATGAGTGGGGGAATTATTTTGCTGGCGAGATGGAGTCGGGCGCGGAGGTGTTCATGTTCTGTCACTCGCCCGATAATTTGATCGCGCCGACCCTGTGCCGCGAAATTCACGCGCGTGTGGCGAGCCGCGTCGGCATTGCGCCTCTGCCGTGGGATTCGACCTTCGGGACAGAGTTCGAACAGGGGAAATTATTCTGAGGTGTCTTCGTTTTGTACGCGGATTTCACGGACAGCACGGAGAAATACCGCTTTTTAAATTCTCTTTTCCGTGAAATTCAGTGGAATCCGTCCTGTCCGTGTCGAAAAGAGTCGTTAGGAAGCGCTCTCTGAGTTCGCCAGCCGTTCGAGCGCCTGCACGGCGCGGGCGGCGTCATGGTGGGGGACGAAAATGTGGTCGTGATAAAACGCGGCGACCACGTTGCAACTGATATTTTCTTCGGTCAATGCGCGCGCCACTGCCGCTGTCAGCCCAACCGCCTCCAGCGAAGAGTGGACGGTGAGCGTGATCCAGGCAAAGGTCATTTTGTAAGGGATGCTGTTTTGATCGGCTTGCGCTTTCGAGAGAATGGCGGAAACCCCTTCCTTTTCGATGAAGGTGAATAAGGGGCTGAACTCCAGCGCGGACTGCATCGTTTCGTAAACGCAAAAGATATATTCTCCCTGATTGAGTTCGGGGCGCATGGAACGGATCAATGTTTGCAGGTCGGTTTCGCCGCTCATGTGAATAACCCTTCAAGTTCAGCGAAGTATTTCGGTCGCCCGTCCGCGTTCAACGAAGCGACGTACACGTTTGCTTTCAGCGCGGGTTTGCCGTCGGACTGGCGGACGATCTCCTGCGGCATGCAAAAGCGGAGTTTGGACACGCGCTCGATGGAGGTGACGACGGTGAATTTGTCGCCACTGCGGAGCGGGAGCAGGTAATCGGCTTCGATGCGGATCGCCACGAGGTGGATGCCGTTTTGGGTCAGGGTGTGAAAGTTCAATCCCCTGCCTTGAATGAATTTATGCCGCGCGTGTTCGAGATAATTCAAATACACCGCATTGTTGACGATGCCTTCGATGTCGCATTCGTAATCACGGACTTCGAGTTCGATGGTTGCCGTAGAGGTCATGCATGCTCCTGAGTTTTTCGTTTGACGTCGAGGATGGCGATCTTCGTGGAGTGGTTGAACGGCGCGGGATCGGTGATGGGGTCGCTCACTCGATTGAATCCGATGAATTCCTCGGGGACGGGAATCAACTCTCGGATATTCATGTACCCATCCTTGCAAAGTTCCTCCAGCGTTCGCATGTACTCGTTCCCGCTGACGAACAGGGCGTTGTTGATGGCGATCAACACCCCGCCGTCGTTGACAAGCGGGCGGACCTTGTTGATCAGCCGCGCGCTTTCGCGCACCTGGTCCACTTTGCCTTTGGATGTGAATGAAAAGAACGGAGGGTCGAGAATGACACAATCGAAGAGTTGCTTTGAGCTTTTGAATCGAGCAACGGCGGTGAAGAAATCCTGTGCGAGGAAATCGTTTTTGCTGACGGGAAAGTTGTTCAACGCGTAGGATTGCTTGGCTAGATTCAAGAATTTATCATTTCGATCAATTTGAATCACTCGGCTCGCGCCGCCTGCCAACGCCGCGACGCTGAAACTGCCGGTGTACGCAAAGGCGTTCAGCACGGACTTGCCGCGCATATGTTCCGTGAGCCACTTTCGCAACTGGCGTGTATCGAGGTAAAGACTGGCATCGCGGTTCAAGGTGAGGTCAAGCGCGTACCATACACCGTTCTCGAGAATCTTTGTATTAGGTTCTGCTCCGAAAACCAGTACGCCGTTCTTTTCCTCACGTGTGGTGCCGTTCCGGGTTTTTAGAATCCCAGCGTGTAGCCAATTCAGGGATTTTGTAGTGACTTCAATAACATCGCGAATCGAAACTTGATTATTACCAGGCGCCTCCGCGTAGTTGTGAATGAGGAGTGTTTGCCCGTACACATCCAGCACGAGGTTCGGTTCGCCTTCGGTGAATCCGTTGAAGAGGCGGAAGGCTGTCGCGTGAGGCGAGTCAAATAAATGGGCGCGCGAAGCGATGGCTTTTTCGAGCAGGGGCAGGGTCATCGGATGTGTTTGCCCAGCCAGGCGGATATCACCGCGAGCGATTCTTCGCTGACTTGGTGTCCCATGGCGAACTCGCGGTACTCCAGCGCAACGCCGAGCGCGCTCAGCGTGTCACGACTGCGGCGCGCCCAATCGACGGGCAGGATCGGGTCATCGATTCCGTGTGTGAGCAGGAAGGGGGTGTTCCGCGCGCCGTCGATATCGAATTGCAACCCCGACTCAAGAGGGAGGTAGCCGGATTGGGCGATCACACCGGCAACCTTTTGTGGATGAGTCAATGCGTACGACATGGCGAGGATGCTTCCCTGACTGAAGCCGAGTAGAAAGAGTTGACCGGGGTCGATCGGATAACGGGCAATGACCTCTTCGATGAATGCTCCGAGAGACTCGAGCGCGCCTGCAAGCCGGGCGGGGTCGGGTTTACCGATCTGCGTGATTTGAAACCATTCGTACGAGCGAGGTCCAAGGTCGAACGGTCCGCGTGGGCTGACCCAGAAGAAATTTTTTGGCAGGTATGCCGCCAAACCCAGCAGGTCGTGTTCGTTGCTCCCGCGCCCGTGCAAGGCAAGAATAGCGGGGTGGCGGTCGGTGTGCGATGGCGAAGCGGGCGGGCTGGTTAGGTGGTGGAGCGAAAGCGGCGGTGTGTTCATCCGTCAATTATAAAGCGATGCGGCTTCCGGCAACCGGACGGCTGAGAGTTCGATAAGAATTGTCTTTTCGTGTTGTGACGGTATTGCTTTTGGGGTACACTTTTTTCCAGTTCGAGCGATATCCTCTTGAGGTGCTATCATGTCCCTGATGGATCCAAAAAATGATATGGTGAAAGTGGGGGAAGAGAAAGCGAAGAAAAATCGCGCGGCGTACAACTCCAAAGCCTCCAGCGATTTTTACGGCGGCGTGGGCTGGATGGTCGGTCTGTTCATCACGTTGTTCCTTGCCGCTCCGTTGATCTGGTTCTTTTTTCAAGGCGCAACCCGCTCCACGCGCGACGACGTGCTGTTGATCGGCATTGCCGCGGCGTGGTGGTTGAACCCGCTTTCCCTGGGCGCGATCGGTTATATCGTCAGCAACATTCGCTCATGGCGGTTCTGGACGATCCTGGCGTTGCTGGTCTGGGCGGTTGTAAATATTCTCGTCTCCGCATCCATTGTCAACGAGAACGCGCGTATCCTGACCATCAACGGTTTGTTGCTCATCGGGTACATCCTGTTCGGACTCTTCATCCTCTACATTCAATTGCGCGTCTTCCTGTGGGCGGCGGCGGGAAAAGCGGGACGCTTCTTCTTCGGAATTTTGGGCTGGGCCGCCTTCAACGGGCTAATCTACTGGGCGATCATCAACCCCGAGGTGATGAACGCGATCCTGATCGTGTTGGGCTTTGCGCTCCAGATCCTGTTCGCGATCGGGTTTGCCATCATGCAGTTCGTCGCTATCTTCTGGTTCATGGCGCGTTCCCGCGTGGAGATCATCCGACCGGGCGACCCGAAAACGATCACCTTCGACGATTACAAGGGACAGCCCAACCTGTTGAAGATGGTGCGCCAGTGGATCACCCTGCTCTCGGACCGTTCACAGTTCCAGCGCATGGGCGGGCAGTTCATCAATGGGTTGTTGCTGGCTGGCGAACCGGGCACAGGCAAAACGCTCCTCGCCAAAGCCATGGCAGGCGAAGCGGGGATTGCGTTCATCTCCATGGAAGGGTCCGGCTTCCGCGCCATGTTCTGGGGCGTGGATGTGCTCAAAATGATCCGGTTCATCGGGCAGGCGCGGAAATTGGCGAAGGAATATGGCGCTTGCATCGCCTACATCGATGAGATCGATGCGGTAGGCATGTCGCGCGGCGGCGTAATGGGCGGTGGGATGATGGGTGGCATGGGTGGGATGATGGGCGGCGGTACCGGCGCGCTTACGCGCCTTTTATATGAAATGGACGGCATTAGCGAATTAAGCCGCTTGGAAAAAATCCGCGCACGCTGGTATCAATGGCGCAAGAAACCCGTCCCGCCGCGCGATTGGCACATCCTGTTCATGGGTTCCACCAATCGCCCCGATGTGCTCGACCCAGCCCTGACCCGCCCGGGGCGTTTTGACCGCACAGTGGTTGTGAATAAGCCTGACAGAACTGGTCGCCGCGAGATCGTAAAGTATTATTTGAGCAAACTGCAGATCGATCAAACGATCGATATCGAAGCCATCGTCAGCGATACGGCATGGGCGACGCCTGCCAGAATCATGTCAGCCATCACGAAAGATGCCGTTCGTCTGGCATTGTTCGATAACCGGGAAAAAGTGGGTCAGAGGGATATCGAGTTGGCGTTTCAGGAACAAGCCATGGGTTTGGAAAACCCGGTCGAAGAGATGGAGGACGACCAGCGCCGGCAGATCGCCTATCACGAAGCGGGCCACGCCGTGGTGCAATATCACCTCCGCCCCGATGAACGGATCGTCCGCGTAAGTATCGTCCGCAGGTCGGAGGCACTGGGATATGTGCTTCCCGTGCCAAATTACGATATTTACTCGTTACCGCTCCGAACCTTCGTAGCCGACATACTCGTTTCGATGGCTGGGCATGTGGCGGTCAAGTTATTCCTCGGTGAATATTGGACCGGGGCAACCGGTGACTTTCAGAATGTTCGCGCCCGATTGTGGCAACTTGCGCACTACGGCTATTTCGGTCCACCGCTCGATATGCAGGTTTCAACAGGCATCGGTAAGGATAAGACCGATGTTGTCGAAAAGTTCTGGCGAAAGTTGGAAGATCAAACAGAATCGATCCTTTCAAAACACGCCGCCGAAGTCCATGCGGTTGCGAAAACCCTGCTCGAGCGGAACGATCTCTCCGGGAAGGAATGCATCGAAGTCATCCGCGATGCGGCGAATGGCGCAGGTGCAGACGATAGTGGTCCGCTGCTCAAAGCGCTGGTCGAGGAAACGATCATCAGCGGCAACAGTAAAAATGGCAAGCACAAAAGCGATAAAAAGAAATCCGCTGCCAATCCCAAATTAAAATCTCGAAACAAGTAACGCAAACGGGCTGGAGAATTCTCCAGCCCGTTTTGATTTGCAGGGGCAGGGCTTGCCTCCGCCCGCGTGCGCCGCGTTACCTCCACGACCAGTAGGCGACGAAGCCGGGGGCGAGCAGTCTCGGCTGGAGTTGTCCCGAAGCCGCCACGACGGCGATGCCGGGGTTTCCGTCGGGGTCCACGAAAGCCAGCAGGAGGTTGTTGCTATCCGGCGACCAGATCGTGGCAGACTGGTGGTATTGGTCGAAGTACGGCAGGATGGACGAGAACTGGTTGGTCGGGATGAAGGTGAACAATTCCTTGCTTTCGCCGGAGACTGCATCGAGCATGTTGAGTTGCAGGACGAATTGCGCCTGACCGGATGAATCTGTGACCTGCAGAGGGGTGAAGTAGGCAAGCTTGCGGCTGTTCGGCGACCAGAAAAACGCGAAGACCTCATCCGCTTGGAAGAAATCCTCCGAAGTTGCCAGGTCAACGACGTGCAGTTTGCCGACAATGCCGGCGTTGAGCGATTCTGTCCCCTCGATGTAGGCGACCAGTTCGCTATCCGGTGACCAGGCGAAAGCCGAGTTGAGTTTGAACTCCGCGATGGCTTGCTGGAACTCTCCCTTGGAATCGGCAACGACGAGTTCCTTGTCGCCATCGTCGTTGACGCGCGTGTAGAGAATCCGCTCGCCATTGGGCGACCAGGCTGGGGCTTGGAAAGAAGCGGGCGTTGCGTCCAGCCCGTCTTCGATCACACCCGAGTCCACTTGCAGGAAGGCGAGATGCTCCGGGGTGGAAGTCGCTTCACTGCCGGTGTGAACGATCATGGCGCTGCCATCCGGCGCCCACGACCAGTAGTAGGGCGAGCCGGCATCCAGAACGGTGCGTTCCCCTGCATGAACGGGCACGCTTTGCAGGAGGATGGATTGCCCGGTGGCGGTGGTGCTGAGGAAACTGACGTTCTCGTTGTCCGGCGACCAGTACAAGTAAAACGGAAATTCTGATTCGCTGGCGTACACGGTGGCGGAGGCGTCATCGTCCACGTTGTAGACGACCAGGTCTGCCTTCGATTGCGAACTGCCCGCGCCTTCCACGCGCACGAAGGCGATCTGATTGCCATCGAGCGACCAGGTCGGATATTGATAAAAGCGGAAGTTGCCGGTATCGCCCTCCGGCAAAACGGCGTCGTCAGTGACGGGGTCGGGGCTTCTGCCGCTTTGGTCGGTGACGTAAAGGTTCCCGTCCAGCCCGACGAAGGCGATCAGTCCCGATTTGCGCTCGAGGAATGGCAGTAACGGGCTTTGCGGGATTTGCGTATCCTGCGGAAGGCAGGAAGTGACCAGCACAGCAACCAGCGTAAAGAGGATTATTTTTTTCATTGTTCGGGACCTGCGCTCAAGAGTTCCAGCGCTTTTTCAAGGACGGGATCGTCCGTAGGGAGGACTTCGTCCCAGCCCGCTTCGATCGCAACTTGCGGCTGGACTCCGCCGACCCCAACCTCCTCGCCGTTCGGCAGTTTGAACGAAGTGGTTTCGATGAAGATGCGCGAGCCGTCCGGCAAATAGAACGAGGTGGTGGTCTCGATGGCGCCGGGGGTGTTCTCGCCGACGACCACGGCTCGCTCGTTGGCTTGCAGTGCCGCCGCAAGGATTTCTGGAAACCCGCTGGTGTTTTGCCCGACGAGGATCACCAACGGCACCGATTGCGAGCCATACAAATCTTCGCCGGTCACGGATACGTCCTGCTCGAGCGCGGCGCTGTTGTAAAAGGTTCCCACCGTGCCGTCGTGGAAAAGCGTCAGCAATTCTTCAAGGGGCCAACCTCTGCCTGAGCCAGCCACGCGCAAGTCAAGGATCAACCCTTCGAGTTTTTGGTTGGTGGTGAAATCGCGCATGCCGCCCAGCAGGTCTTCGAGCAGACCGTCGTAGTTGATCACCGGAAGCAGAATGTACCCGTACGGCGCTCCGTTCACATCGATCTGGCGCGTTTCCACCTGGCTGATGCTCACCAATTGCGCCCGCGTCACTTCGACCGTTCGTTCAGGTTTGCCCGGCGTCTGCACATGCAAGGTGACAACACTGCCGGCGGGTCCACGGACGCGCTGTACCACGTCGATGCCTTCTTCCAGTAAAACGGGATTCCCGTCGATGGCGAAAATACTGTCATGCGCGCGGATGCCCGCCAGTTCGGCAGGCGACCCTTCGATCACACCAAGCACTACAATGTGCGGGACATCCTCTGCCTTGAACCCGACAAACGCGCCGATCCCTTCATACGTGGAGGTGTCTTCGATGTCCGTTGCGATGCGCTCGGCGCGCGATTGGAACAGGAGCGCGCCGACTGGCAGGTCCGTTTCGAGTTCGTGCATCAGCGTGTTGAACTCATCGTCGGAAAGCCCGGTATCGATGCGCGACCGATACCCATCGAACAACGTGTCCCAATCCACATTGGCGGTTTTGTAGTAGATGTAATTTTCTGCAACGTGGTTTTCAACGGCTGCGAGCGTGCGGGTTTGATGTTCCTGCGGCGTGTATTGCGGACCGAAATCCCCGGTGATCGGCTCGTCTTCCAACGCGAGCCCGGCGCACGCCGTGAGCAGGGACGAAAAGATCAACATGGCGGTGAGGAGAAAATTTTTGTTTTTCATACGGCTACCTCAAAGGAAAGCAACGTGTGTAAATAATTCACACCATTGTACTCGTCTTATCTCAGGCTCCAGTTCCCACCTTATGTTTTCCTAATATTCTTTGGGTTCAATACCGAGATCAACCCCTTTTCCGCGTCGAGTTGTACCCAGTAAAAACTTCGATGCGCCGAGTACGGATCGATCCGCACCACGGTGCCATCGAACCAGCCATCGCTTCTCCACGTTTCCGCGTTGAGGAACACCTGCACCCGGTCGCCGATTTGAATTTCATCCGCCATGCGAGGTTCGGCGATTGCCCCAATAAAATAACCCGCCGCCGATGACGATGGCAATCGCCCCGTTGACCGCCCACTGCGGGTTCCCGGTCATATAACTGCCGGGCAGGATGTTGATTCCCTGCAGGAACCAGACCGCCCCCGCGAGGGCGAGCAGGATGCCGATGACTTTCAATGCTGTTTTCATGGATGGATTCCTTTGGACGTTTTGGCAGATTATACTCCCGCCTCGTTTCGTCCTTTCGGCTGTTTCCGCTTACCCCGGCCGACTCTCTACCCGGGCTTTTCGCGGTACAATATAGAACGTACGTTCAATTATCCGACCCAACCTTAACCAACACATGGACTTCAAACTCAACGCTCCCTTTCAACCCATGGGCGACCAGCCCGAAGCCATCCGCGGACTCGTGGATGGCGTGCATAAAGGCATGAAGCACCAGGTCCTGCTCGGCGCGACCGGTACCGGCAAAACCTTTACCATCGCGTCCGTCATTCAGGAACTGCAAAAGCCGGCGCTCGTCATGGCGCACAACAAAACGCTTGCCGCGCAACTCTACGCTGAATTCAAGGAATTCTTCCCGGAGAATGCCGTTTCGTACTTCGTCTCGTACTACGATTACTACCAGCCCGAGGCATACGTCCCGCGGCACGACCTGTACATCGAAAAAGAGACCCAGATCAATGAGGAGATCGAACGCCTGCGCCTCGCTGCGACAACCGCGCTCATGTCGCGCCGCGATGTGATCATCGTCGCATCGGTTTCCTGCATCTATGGCTTGGGTTCGCCGGAGGAGTTTGGCAAGGGGACGGTGACGCTCAAGGTGGGTGAGTTGTACCGCCGCAATGCCCTGCTCCGCCAGTTGATCGAAAGCCAGTACCAGCGCAACGACATGGACTTGAAGCCCGGCACCTTCCGCGTGCGCGGCGACAACCTCGAGATCATCCCCGCCTACGAGGACAAGCGCGGATATCGCATCTCGTTCTTCGGGGACGAGGTGGAACGCATCCTGCAACTCAATCCCGTGACCGGTGAAGTGTTCTCCGAACCGAACGAAGTTTCGATCTACCCTGCCAAGCAATACCTCACCGCCGCCGACAAAATGAAAGACGCCATTGCGGATATCGAATCCGAACTCGGTGAGCGTTTGCGATTATTCAACGAATCCGGTAAATTACTCGAAGCGCAACGGTTGGAACAACGCGCTCGTTACGACTTGGAAATGCTCAAAGAGGTGGGCTATTGCTCGGGCATCGAAAATTACTCCCGCCACCTCGACCGGCGCGAGGCAGGCACCCACCCGTGGACGATGATCGATTTTCTGCCGAGCGATTACCTGCTCGTGATCGACGAGAGTCATATGACCGTGCCTCAGGTCCGCGGCATGTACAACGGCGATAAAGCGCGCAAGGAAACGCTCGTCGAATATGGATTCCGCCTGCCCAGCGCGATGGATAACCGCCCGTTGAAGTTTGATGAGTTCGAGGATGTGATGGGCAACACGATCTACACCTCCGCTACCCCGGGACCGTATGAAATGCAGCACGCCGAACAGGTCGTTGAGCAGATCATCCGCCCGACGGGACTCGTGGACCCGCAGGTGGAGGTACGTCCCACCAAAGGGCAGGTGGACGATCTCATCGGCGAGATCAGGCAGAGGGTCGAACGAGGCGAGCGCGTCCTGGTCACCACGCTCACGAAGCGGATGTCTGAAGACTTATCCGAATATTTACAAGAGTTGGGGATGAAAGTCCATTACCTGCACTCGGAAGTGGAGACGCTCGAACGCGTGGGCATCCTGCGCGATTTGCGTCTGGGTGTGTTCGATGTGTTGGTGGGAATCAACCTGTTACGCGAAGGCTTGGACCTGCCCGAAGTTTCACTCGTGGGAATTTTGGACGCCGACAAAGAAGGCTTCCTGCGTTCGGAGACTTCGTTGATTCAAACGATCGGACGCGCTGCGCGGCATGTGAACGGGCGCGTGATCATGTATGCCGACAAGATGACCGACTCGATGAAGCGCGCCATCGACGAGACCACCCGTCGCCGCGCCAAGCAGGTGAAATACAACGAGGAGAACGGCATCGTCCCGATCAGCATTCACAAGGCGATCCGCGACCTGACGGCGGAGTTTTCAGAGAAGGCGGTCGGCGAGATGCGGGGTGAGTACAACGTCAAAGAAAAGGGAAACCTGCCGCGCAATGAACTGAAGCAGATCATTCACGAGATGGAAAAGCAAATGAAAGAGGCGGCGAAGAACCTCGAGTTCGAGCGCGCCGCCGCCCTGCGCGATGAGTTGTACGACTTGAAGAGTTTACTTGCAGAGGATGAAGGGTTGAAGCCGTGGGAACGGATCAAGTTGCTGGCGGGGGAGGAGTAAATTATCAAGACCCGACAGGTTTCTGAAACCTGTCGGGTCTTTCTCAACTACAACTCAAACGTAAACATGACCGCATCGGGAGTTTCTTCGATCCCGCCCGCAGATTTATACAACCCCATCGCCGCCGCATTCTCGCGTTCGGTGAGCACCCACGCTTCTTTGCACCCCAATTGCCTTGCTTCTTCCAGCATCCTCAGCATCAACGCTTTACCAATTCCCTGACCTTGATGAGTTGACGCGATGCCCACTTCGTTGACCCACATTTCAGGAGCGGGTTTGTCCGGGTGCAGGTAGATCACGGCGCTCACGAATCCAACGACAACATTGTCATCCAATGCAACGACCAGCCGATGGCGCGGGTCGTTGAGAAATTCGCGCGCGGACGACTCGACGATCGGGTCGTCGAAAACATCGGCGACATTGGAGAGCAGGTGAAGATCGCCTGGTTTGAGGAGTTTGATCCCGATCATTGCCTTGCTTACTTGCCGATTGCCTCTTCGATGAGTGCATCGATCCCCTTCGGAAAACCCACGCCGTGCCGCTCCTCATCCGCGAGATAAACCAACGCGTGCTCTGGGTGACCTGGAATCCATGCCTCATATTTTGCAGACCAGAGCAACAAGTGCGCCTCCAGGTCGAATAACTGCGACGCCAGCCGCCCGGGGAGTGACTGATCCAGCCGTTGGGCTTTGAAATGATTGTCATTCTTCAACCATTTCGCCATTGCCTCGTTGGTCGGCTTCAGGGAATGCACGGTGATGCTTTGTATGAGCGAATGGAGTTCCTTTTCCGCAGGAGAGAATTTCTTGTACGCCGCGGTAAACCGTCTCTCGACCCCGCTATCGGTTGGAATCTTCGGTTGATTCTTCGCGATCGAGGCATCCAATCGACTTCTTAATTCATGCTGGATTAGATAACTGGTCTTCCCTGCTTTGAGCAGGCAATGCAGTTCGACAAGTCTTGCGCGTCGCTCATTCCGTGCGTTCCGGTAGGAGTTCCAAGCCTCGACGATGAGTTTCCCAACATAACCGAGGGAGGCGAGAACGGCGCCGATCAGCGCCGCGCCAAGCCATTCAGGAAATTGCGCAATCTGATCCATTACATGCCTCCTCAAAAAAACTTCCGAAGCCTTGAAGACTTCGGAAGTTTACCATCCTTACTTTTTCTCCGCCACCAGCACAGCGTCGGCGGTGGAGCCATCGGGGAAGGTGATCACGTACGTGGTATTGATCTGTCCATTGCCGACCACGCCTGTGTAGGTCAACAACGGAACCATGCCAGCCGCCACGTTCTTGAATTCACCGGTGATGTTGCCATCGCCATCGATCAGCACATTCATTTCTCCGAAGTGCGCATCGTTTCCGGTGATGCGCGCGAAATACTCGTCGTAAGTGGCGTAAATAGTCGCGGGTGGCGGGTCGCCCAAACCGAGATAGTCCCCGCCCATATCCAGTGTGAGCGAGATCTTTTTGTTCGGCTCATCCACCACAAAATCGAACGTGGCGGGACCCGTCGCGCCTGTTTTGGAATTCGTCCATGAGCCTTCATAATGCCCGGCAAATTTGAACACATCCAGCGGCGTGGCGTTCGGCGGCGGTGTGGGTTCCGCGCTTCCACACGCGGATAACACCAGCGAGCAGACGATCACAAGCGGAATTGCAATGCGTTTGAACATGACTCCTCCAAAAGAAAGTTTTTCGCGATTATAGATTTTTGGAGGAAAGCGCGTCAACCTCACTTTAGTTAGACGAACACCACAAATTCGTTTAACGGTTTTTTCTGGATGACAGGCACGACCGCATCCTCCGCAGGGAAGCCTGTCACCAGCAACAGGAACGGTTTCTCATCGTTCGGCCGGTTCAATATGGCGTTGAGGAATCCCATTGGGCTGGGTGTGTGCGTGAGCGAGACCAGCCCCGCGTGGTGAAGCGCCGCGATCAGGAATCCTGTTGCAATACCGACCGATTCGTTGACGTAATAATTCTTCACGTTGCGCCCGTCCGGCAACTCGCTGTGATTCTTCCCGAAGATGGCAATGAGATAGGGGGCGGTGTCGAGGAACGGTTTATGTTCGTCTGTGCCGAGAGGGGCGAGCGCGTCCAGCCATTCCTTTGGCGCGCGGCGGTGATAGAACTCCGCCTCCTCTTTTTCCGCTTCGACCCGAATCTGGTGTTTCACCTGCGGGTCGCTAACCACGACGAATTGCCACGGTTGCAAGTTTGCCCCATTCGGCGCTGTCCCCGCGGTGACGAGGCATTCCTCGAGGATCTCCCGCGGCACAGGTTTATCGGAGAAATGCCTGACGGTGCGGCGTCGCTGCATGTATTTGCGGAAATCGACAGCGCGCGTATTCATGACCTCGGGAGGGTATTCAACAAAATCGCTCAACGGCTGAAAGACGGGTGTGGTCATGTTTACCTCGCGCCAGGAGAAATAAAAATATAACTCCAAGGGATTATACCGTTGGAGTTATTCAGACTCATCGTTCGACTTCAAGGTTTTGGCTTATGGTGAATGCAGGGGTACAACTGCCCATCCACTGCGAGGATGTGGTTGACGATCCAGTTCGACAACTCTTCGTGAATGCGAAGGGCAAGTTCCGGCGAACCCCTGGAGCGCTCATATTCCGCGTGGAATTTATTGAACTTCTCGATGAATACCTCGTGCGCGTTTTTGTTCTTGCCGGCGGCTGGACAGTTGAATTTCACCATGCAATCTTCCTCGCGCCCGAAGTGCCAGCCGACGTAGAACCGCATGATACCGAGGATCCGTTCCATTTCCGTCTCGCTGTGTCCCTCCTCGATGGCTTTACCCAGATCGTTGAAAATATCGATCAGATACCGGTGTTGGGCATCCAGCTCCAATTCCCCGGTGGTGAGCGCATTGTCCCAGGCGAGTTTGCGTGGCGTATACATCGCTGAAATCCTTATTCTGGTTGGTTTGATTATACTCCCGCCCCCGCCCCGCAAACCTTGCACGGAGATGACAACTTTGGTCAGTGGGGGTGACGGTGGTCTGTAATTTCGCAAAACAGGGCATCCGGCAGGCAGTTTACACATTCCAGTTGGAGGGTCGCGTGGGTAATGTTGTATCTGTGATGGACGATTTCGTTGATCTGCCTCTGAATGTCCGAACCCGCGCTGATGGGCAGATCGTCCGTCAGGATGTGGGCAGACATGGTGCGCAGGCTCTGGGTCAGGCTCCAAATGTGAAGGTCGTGGACTCCAAGCACGCCTTTGACGTTTTTCACGTCGTCGACAAGTTGTTCCGTGTCCACATCGCGCGGCGTGGCTTCGAGGAGGATATCCACTGCATCGAGCAGAATACCGCGGGCGTTATACAGGATGAGAAAACCGATCAACACGCTGACGAACGGGTCAAGCCAGTTCGCGCCGGTAAAATAAATAACGACTCCCGCGATCACCGCCCCGACCGTCGACAGCACATCACCCATCAGATGCAGGAATGCCGAGCGCAGGTTGAGATCGTGTTCACTGCCTTTGCGGACGAGCAAGGCGGTCGTCAGGTTGACGCCAACCGCGATCAACCCGACCGTGATCAGAATTCCCGATTGCACGTCCGGCGGGTTGGTGAAGCGGCGGAAGGCTTCGTAAAAGATTCCGAGCGAGATGAGAACGAGGGTGGTTGAATTGAGCAACGCGACCAGGATCCCCGCGCGGTGATACCCGTATGTCTTGCGACCGTCCGCGTGTTGGGAGGTGAGGCGGATGGCATACCAACTCAGCGCGAGCGCGATCACGTCGGTGAGGTTGTGCGCCGCATCGGTCAGAAGCGCCAGCGAGTTGCCGAGAATCCCTGCCACGGCTTCGAGGAAGACGAAGGTGAGAGTCAGAATCAATGAGAGGGAGAGGCGCTTTGTCGTCTGGTTGGAAATGTCGCCGAGATGAGAGTGCGCATGGTTTGTCATTTTGTCTCGCAATCATCGTCTTCGCAACAATCACCCATGCCTGCCGCTTTTTCGAAGGCTTCCTTCCCTTCGTTGATTGAGAAATAGATCAAGCCGAGCGCGCCGAGGCTGTCCACAAAGCCAAAACCGGTAACCTGAAAGATGAGGCTCGATGCAAGCAGGACCACCGACATATAAATGCAGACCATCGTGCAATTGGCGTCGGCGAGGATGGGGGGAGAGTTGAGCGCGCGACCGACATTCCGCTTTGCGCTGACGAGCGCCCGCATGACTCCAATGGAAATGATCGAAATTATTAATCCCGGAATTGTTGTGGCGGGCTTGTGCCCCGAAATTATGTTGTACAGGGAGGTGACGGCGAGACCGACGGCAAGCAAATAGAACGATGTGCCGGTGATTCGCAAGGCGGTCCGTTCGAATTGTGAACGCGGCATGTCGGGGTTTTGGCGGATGCGTAACACCATGGCAAGGATGCCGACCCCAGACAGGACTTCGATGAACGAATCGATGCCGAAGCCGAAGAGAGTCAGGGTCTCGTCTTCAAAGCCATAATAGATGGAGACCAGCCCTTCGGCAAAGTTATAGAAGATGGTGAAAATCGCCAGCCAGAAGGCATATTGCCAGTATTTGTTCGACGAAGTTCGAGAGAGGGTTGTCATCATGCTCCAGGAATTTGTGTTATGGATCAGCCGTGTTGGACATGTTCCAGCCCCAACGAAAAAAGACGGGATACGTGGTCGTCTACGAGCGAATAGAAGACCTGCCTGCCTGTTTTTCGCGCCCGAACGAGGCGCAATTGTCGTAGGCCGCGCAGTTGATGCGACACCGCCGATTCGCTCATCGTCAGGCGTTCAGCCAACTCGCGGACACTCATTTCGTGATCGAGCAGAACAGCAATGAGACGCACACGGCTGGCATCGCTAAGGGCGCTGAAGAGTTCGGAAAGTTGAATGGCTTTGATTTCAGTTAGATTCATGATGCTTGAATATATGAGCAATCGTTCATATATTAATGGATACTATTCTCCCTGTCAAGATGTTATTTCAAACGATTTACTTTGTGGATGGTTCGATAACTATCAACGTGCCAATCATTCCCGCTTCCAGATGCCCTGCCATGCCGCAGACGATTTGATAGGTGCCGGGCTCGAGCGGGGCGGTGAGTGTGGCGGTGTGGATTTCGCCGGGCTGAATTTTGACCTGCCAATAAATATTTGGCACATCACCCTCGTCGAAGTGCTCGCCGACATCCGCGCCAAGTTTCATGATCATAAAGTCATGTTCGACGATGCCCTTGACATCGATCTCAACTTCCACGTGCGAACCCGCCGTAACGGTATATTGATTTGGGGCGAAGGCAAAGTCGGTGACTTCGACGTGTAGTGTATCAGACGACAGTCCGCCGGTGCACGCGGTTATGGTAAGCGCCGATAAAACCAACATAATGAAAACCATTCGATTCATAATCTTTCCTTTTTATCACTCTTATTTATTACGTAGTGTATGCTCCCGCAGGGTTTGCGACTACTGCGGTGTAACCTGCAATTACGGCGGTCGCAGACCGCCTTCGAGCTTGTTACTCTATCCTTTTGTTGCCCTTATTTTATGAAAATTCCAGTTACCCACAGGAGTAACATGCCGACGAGCGTGCCGCTGAAGATGGTGGCGGGCATGGGTTGACGCTCATTGTCTCGTTGAATCATCCGCCCGATCTCCACGGCGACCTGGAAGATGGCGCCGGTGCCGATTGCCAGAAACAAAACGCCAAGGAACGGCGACGGTGTGAATCCGCCGATCCATGCGCCGAAAATGGCGGGCGCGCCGCCGACGAGTCCAAGCAAGGCAAGTTGTCTGAGGTTCGGCTTGTCTTTCAAGATCGGCGCGATGATGCCAAGTCCCTCGGTGATATTCTGGATGATGAAACCGACCACGAGAAATGTTCCGAGGGCGATCTCGCCCACGTTGTATGCCGCGCCGATGGCGAGTCCTTCGCCGAGATTGTGGATGCCAATGCCGAGCGCGATCCGCCACGCGATGGAGATTCGTTGCGACGCTTCGGAACGGTCCGACGATTGCGATTTGCCGACCATGTCAAGCAATAAATACGCGGCGACCGCGCCGATGCCGATCAGCCCGATGCCTTGATAGGTGGGCGCGAGTTCGGTGGCTTGTTCGAGCGCTTCATTCAAGGTATCGAGACCGAGATAGATCAACAACCCAGCGGTCAGCGCCAATAAAAATGTCATCGCTTGTTTGCCGAGCGTGCGAAGCGCGGGGAGCCAGAAGATTCCGAGGAAGATGGGGATAACCCCGACATACAAACCGATCAGTGTAAAGCCCCAAAATGTTTTTGCTTCGGCTTGCGGCGTGACGAACGCAACGGGAATTTCCACATCGAACGGAACGGCGTTACTCGTAAAGATGCGCGCGGCGTATGCCTCGCCCTCCGTCCACGCGTATTGCACGCTAACGGTTGCCCTGCCGAGGCGCGGGACGTCTGCCGATGGCGAGACCTCGAACGGCATGACGGCTTCGTTGACGATCACTGACGCGATGGTCAGGGTTTCGGGTCCGGTGTTTTGCACATAAAATTCGATATGCCCGCGTTCGAGATGATAACGCTCGATGGTCAGGTTTTCGATGGGGATAGGCGCTTCGAGGTCGAGTCCGCCGCCGGTTTGGAGGAAGAGGAAAATGACTCCCGCCAGCAGGAGGATGGGGAGCAGGAGCAGGATGAAGGTCCGGAAGGTGAAGCGGTTCTTCGTCTCAGGGGAAGTTTGATTCGTCATGGTTGGTTTTCTCCTCCGCTTACGCAGTCACTTCGAACATGCCGTTCCAACCGAGCTCCGCGAACTCGGTGACGTGCGCGTGGAACATGTACATGCCGGGATATTTGTAGGTAAATTCTAGAATGCCGCGCTGTGCCTGACCTTGAATGATGGTATCGGTAAATTCGGCGGGCGTGAGACTCGTGCCGGTGGGGTAGTAGTGAAAAAAGTTGGCGTGCAAGTGGAACGAGTTGAGCAGATCGAACTCGAGGATATTCACCAGATATATCCGAATTTTTTCGCCAGTTTTGATCTGGATGGGATGGTTCTGGTAATAGAACGGAATTCCGTTGACCGCGTAAAAATCGTTGCCGTCGTCGAAGTCAATGTCAATGCCGTGCATGACCATGACCATTTCTTTATCAACAGGCGGGCGACCTTCTTTGGGGTCAACGATGAATGTGCCATAGAGTCCTTTGGCGATATGGCGGGCGAGTGGGAAGACGTGACAGTGATAGAGGTGCAACCCGAAAGGCTCGGCGTCGAACTCGTATACAAATTCGTCGCCGGGTTGCACGTTCCCGCCCGGACCGGTGCCGGGCACACCGTCCATTTCGCCTGGGTGGAAACCGTGGAAGTGCATCGAGTGCGGATGGTTGCTCCCGTTCTTCATCGTGATTCGGATTCGGTCGCCTTCGGTGGCGCGCAAGGTGGGACCGGGGATGCGCCCGTTGTATGTCCATGCTGGGAATTCGATGCCCGGGACAACTTCGATGTTTTTGTTGATGACGGTAATTTCGTATTCACGGAGAGTCTGCCCGTTTGGCAGGGTGGAAACTGTTCCGTAATCGAAGTCATAAAGAACTTCGCCGGGATCGAACCCGTTTGCTTCGAAGTCCACATCCCCTGCGCCGGGCAAACCTTCGCCATGATCCATTTGTGTCGGCGGTTGTAGAAGGTCGTGCTTGTGATATTTATCCGCCCTTGCGTTGTTCGCAACGGCAATGGCTCCTGCGGCGGTGACCAACCCCGCGCCGCCGAATTTGAGAAAATCCCTGCGTGTGATTTTTTGCTTCATGTTTCGTGTCTCCGTTTGCATCAAGGTCAAAATAGCCTGGGCAAGAATCGCCCCGTTCGTTTCATGTAATTTCGATATTCATCGCCGAACTTTTCGATCAGATTCGCTTCCTCTTTTGGCGTGCGGATTGCCATGCCGATGAATGCGAGTATGCCGAGCAGGGCAATGAACCAGTTATCCGCCATCATGCCGAATGAGATGAACAGGGATGACCCAACGGTGTACAACGGGTGTCGCACGTAGCGGTAGATTCCATTTGTGACGAGTTTGTGTTCTTTGCGCGTCGCGCTGGTGGGGGTGATGCCGCTTCCGATACTGCTGAAAAGCCAGTAGATCCCGGCAACGCACAACACGCCGATTCCAACGCCAACCCAGCGAATTGATTCAGGCAATCCAACCCTTGACCAAGCCATCCAATTCGGGTTGATTAAATACACCAACGGGCTACACCATAACAACAACCCGCCAATGCGGATGAAGTTCATCATCAAATTACCGTCGGCTTTGCGAGAGACAGTTTCTCCTGTAGCCTTGTCTGCTTTGCGGCGGAAGTAGCCGGAGATGCCGATGCCTGTGAACAAGATCACGGCGGCTAACATACGGAAAATAGCTTCGTTCATGGTTGCTTTGCCTTTCTGTTGCCTTTCATTTCTTCGGTCAATTCCAAATATCGATCGTACGGTTCAGCGGTCCAGCCGTTGACGCCGTGTTTGGGGAAATACCAGCCATGCACGTAGATTTGCCCGATTGTCATCAGCCCGATGAGTCCCCAAAAACCGTACCTGCCGAACAAAATGCCGATGCCTGTCAGCACCCCTACAAGAATGAATAACTTTGCAACTCTCCGCTTTAGGGGTACATGTTTTTCAAACTTGTTGAATACCACGAAATACGCAAGGCTGGCGACGGTAAAGACAACGGCTATCTCGGTGACACTGATCGGTGGCAGGGAGGGAAAGAAAATGGGTTGGTTCATGCTTACCCTTTACTCTCTCTGTTCTTCCACAAATACCTTATTCGTGATGCTCAATCCCAACACGCACGTAATCTTTCCGACTTGCACTGTGAGATTGTGGTCAAAGGATGAGTATTCCGTCACTTCGATCTTTGCGCCGGGGACAAGCCCCAAACTTTCGAGATGCCGAAACATGTCTGGGTTGCCTGCCTTCACACATTGCACGACGCCCCTTGCCGGCGGACGCAGAGCCGAGAGCGGGGTCGAAACTTCCAACGGCATCTTCAGGTCGGCGGTGGGGATCAGTTCTCCATGCGGGTCGCGAAGCGGGTGCCCCATGGCGGCGGCGATGCGACGCTCAAAATCTTCGGAAATTACGTGTTCCAGCTTTTCCGCCTCTTCATGGACTTCATCCCACGAGTAGCCCAGTGTTTGCACGAGCCACGCTTCCAACAAGCGGTGATGGCGGATCACTTCGAGCGCGGCGCGTTTCCCGTCTTTGGTCAAGGTTACGCCCTGGTGTTTTTGATACTCCACCAGCGGAGGATTTTCATTCGCAAGTTTTTGGATCATGCCGGTTACGGATGGGGCGCTGATACGTAGTTTGCTGGCGAGTGCGTTCGTGCTTGCGTGTTCGCCGTTTTCGGTGAGTTCATATATATTTTTCAGGTAATCCTGAATTGAAACCGTGAGAGTCTTGGTCATATTATTTCCACAGTGTGATGGTTGTACAAACGAAGAACAAAGTGAATGCGATATTGAAGCCCGCGCCTTCCAACCGCTCGCGGATAAATCGCGGCAGAATTCTTTTACCGACCAGCCATACGATCGTCAGCGTGAGCGGGGTGACCCAGGTCATCCAGGCGGGAAAGGCAGTTGTGCCCGACGCCACCAAAATCGAAAACAGGATCGATGCAAGGATGATACAGATCAACACCGGCGCATACGAGATGATCAGGACGCTTTTGTGCCGCTCGATCATTTTGACGATGACAGCCTGTGAATCATCGCTAACATCATTGAGGGCATGGATGTATTCACCCATGAAATAAAAGGTTCCATGGACGAAGGTTCCGAGGATGGATCCGATCCCGAACAGCCCAATGGTTGTCAACACTGCCTGTGTGTCCGCTCCGCTCAAACCCTGGTACATATGCCAATAACCAACGATGTACAGGGGAGTTGCAAATACACCGAGTAACGCGCCCCAGATCATGCGGCTGGGCGATAGTGTGACCATGATTTCCGCGCCGGACAATAATTTGGCAAACGGTTTGAGTTTGGGATACTGGTCGAGGTTCACTTTGGACGCCAGGAGTAGCACATCGCCAATTGCATACAAGATTGCTCCCAGAATTGCGAAGAGACCAGATAAGCGGGTGAGTGTGATGTTATCCATTGGGGGCTCAAAAATTAGGCTAAACTAAATTTAGTTTATATCCATGACTAAAATTTGTCAAGAGAATTGGTCTTGACTTTGGAGTGGGAAGTCTGTACAATTCGCTTTGTAAGTACAGTGAATTTACAAAGTATCTGAGTTTGATAGCCTTTCGCATTGCGCAAATCTATTGTTATCAGGATTTTCGATGAAAAAAGCTACACATCAGCAAACCAAGCAACATAATCGCGATCTCGTTTTGCGGACGATATTCGCAAACAAATCGATCAGTCGCGCGGAATTAGCCCGTGTCACCAACCTGACGCGCACGACGGTCTCCGAGGTGGTCAACGGCTTGCTCGCCGAGGGGTTTGTGAATGAAGTTGGGCTCGGTACCTCGATCGGAGGGAAATCGCCGATTTTGTTGAGCATCGTCCCTGATTCACGGTACCTGATTGGTTTGAATTTGGCGCAGGATAAATTCATCGGCGCGATCGTGAATTTGCGCGGGGAGATCAAAGAAATTGTTGAGACGCCTGTGCGCGATGGAGATGGAAAAAAGGCGCTCGATCTCGTTTACGAAATTATCGACCAATTGGTCAAAAAGAACATCAAGCCGATCGTCGGTATTGGAGTTGGAGCGCCGGGTCTCATCAATACGCGTGGAGGGGTGGTGGTCAATGCGGTAAACCTCGATTGGCAGGATCTGCCGCTCGGCCAACTGCTCACCAAGAAATATAAACTACCCGTTTCCGTGCTTAACGATAGCCAGGCAACTGCCATCGGTGAATTTGTGTACGGCGGAGGGCACGCGCCTGACGAGAATCTGATCGTGGTTAATGTGAAGCATGGCATCGGCTCGGGAATCCTGCTCAATGGGCGATTGTTTCAAGGCGATGGGGGCGGGGCGGGGGAGATTGGTCATGTGGTCGTGCAGGAAAACGGGGCGCTGTGTCGGTGCGGTAAGTTGGGTTGTCTTGAAACGATTTCGAGTGCGCGCGCCGTGTTGCAACAGTTGAAGGTGGATTCGCTCGATAAAGCTCTGGCTTCAATCGATTCAGGGAATGCCAACGCCCGGCAAGTTGTAACGAAGGCTGCGCATTATTTGGGGATCTCGCTGGCTAATCTGATCGGGACGTTGAATATTCAAAAGATCGTCATTACGGGTGATATGACCCGGTTTGGCGATTCCTGGATGGGAGTTGTCCGTGATTCCATGCAGAATGCGGCATTGACGCGCTTATCCGAAAATACCACCCTTGAATTGGGAAAATTAGACTATCGGGCGTGCATACTCGGTGCCTCCGCATTTTTGTTGCTCGACGACTATTCTTTGTTGTTTATCAAGGACAAGTGATCGATGCGATTCGTCGAACCTGCAATCCTGCCGCCTTTAGACCGAGAGTTTCGCCCTGCCGTACTGACGCATCGAGAATTTCAGCGCGGGATGGAGGCAGTTTCAGAGCCGGGGGTGATCGGCTTGGACAGGGGCAACGGTAATTTCTCACGTGTAGAGATCAGCCTCCTGCCCGAGGGGCATTCCAATTACGAATTCAATCTCCAATATGTCGTTCGAGTTGCAAAGTTTTTGCTTTGGCAACGCGGTGGTCATACATTGTATTTCGGCGGTCCCAGTGATATTGGCGCATATCTCCGGGATACGTTCTCTGCGGGCGGATCGCGGCAGTTCGACCATCAATTCATGGGCGACCAGGTGTATGAACAAGAATTTCGTGTGTTGCTCTGCGCGCCGGACGAGATCCCCGCATCGTGCGAGGAGGGAAAATTGCTCGGCCGCGAATGGAGTGGGTGCCGCATCGGATTCGACCTCGGCGCTTCGGACCGGAAGGTAAGCGCGGTTGTGGATGGCGAACCCGTTTTCAGTGAAGAAGTGGTCTGGGAACCGCGCAAGCACTCGGACCCGGAATACTTTTACCGCGAATTGATAACCGCCTTGAAGAATGCCGCTCGATACATGCCGCGGCTGGATGCGGTCGGAGGGAGTTCCGCGGGGATCATCGTTGACAACCGCCCAATGGTGGCTTCATTGTTCCGCGGAGTTCCTGCGGAGCGGTTTGGCGAGATAAAGAATCTTTTCCTGCGCATCCGTGAGGAATTGGGCGTGCCGATGGAGGTGATCAACGACGGCGATGTGACCGCGCTGGCGGGATCGATGTCCATTGGTGAAAGCGGGATATTAGGGCTTGCCCTGGGTTCGAGCCTTGCGGCGGGTTACGTTGCCCCGGACGGAAAAATTACCGGTTGGCTCAATGAACTGGCGTTTGCGCCCATTGACTACAACCCGAACGCGCCTGTCGAGGAGTGGTCGGGAGACCAAGGATGCGGCGCGTCGTATTTTTCACAGCAGTGCGTCTTCCGGCTTGCCCCAGATGCCGGAATCGACATTCCCGCCGCCCTGCCCGATGCAGATAAATTGAAATATGTGCAGGCGATGTTGGAAGACGGTCATGCCGGCGCGATGAAGATCTGGCAAACGATGGGGGTATATCTTGGTTACGGCATCGCGCTGTATGCTGACTATTACGATCTGAAACACGTTTTGATCCTGGGGCGGTGCACATCGGGCAGGGGCGGGGACCTTTTGCTAGAGGGCGTACGGCGTGTGTTTGAAGCGGAGTTCCCAGCCTTGTTGGAAAAAATCGAAGTGCATTTGCCGGATGAAAAATTTCGCCGCATCGGTCAGTCGGTGGCGGCGGCAAGTTTGCCTGCCATCGAGCGGGAGCGGATATGAACTTCCATTCGGTAGGCGCTGAGATCTTCGTGCCCGACAACGCACCCACGGCGGACGCGCTGGCGCGGACAGACCATCTGTGCATTGCGGCTCATCAAGATGATATCGAGATCATGTCGGCACAACCGATCGTGGATTCTTTTCAGAGAACGGACACCTGGTTTACAGGCGTCGTGGTGACGGACGGGCGCGGATCGCCCAGGAATGGCGTGTACGAAACATTTAACGATGACGCGATGCGCGCTGTGCGATTTCATGAACAACGGAAAGCCGCGATTATCGGTGACTATTCGGCACAGGTCATGCTTGATTATCCGAGCGCGGTGATCAAGGATGCTTCGCGGATCGAACCGCTCGAGGATATCGTCCGCTTGTTGCGGGCAAGTTCGCCGAAGACGGTGTACACCCACAACCTCACCGACAAACACGATACCCATGTGGCAGTCGCGCTGAGGGTTGTGGAAGCCATCCGCAGACTGGATTCGGCTGAACGTCCCGCGCGACTCGTGGGGTGTGAAGTCTGGCGCTCGCTCGATTGGCTGGTCGACTCCGACAAAGTCTTGATGAGTTCTCCAGCGCACGAAAACCTCCAATTGGCTCTTTTGGGCGTGTTCGATTCGCAGATTGCAGGCGGAAAACGCTACGACCTTGCGGCAATGGGGCGCCGCCGCGCCAACGCCACATTTTTCGAATCACATGGCGTGGATGGCACGAGCGCCCTCTCGTATGCGATGGATATGACGCCACTGATCACTGACACGGCGCTCGACCCCGTTGAATTTGCTTTGGGATTTATTCGGCGTTTTTCACAGGATGTCGAGGCTCGCGTTCGCCGGGTGCACTGACATTTTCATGATCCCCTTCATCCAGCAGAAAGGAGTTGTAGAAGGAAGCTCAATCATCGCTCGACCACGTCGGCTCAAAAATCATACAAGGAGAAGAAAAAATGAGTAAGAAACTGTTTGCTTTGTTATCCGTTCTGGTTATGGTTAGCATGGTCCTGTCTGCGTGCGGCGCTCCGGCAACGGATGCCCCCGCGGCGACCGAACCGGCGCCCGCCGCAACCGATGCGCCTGCGGCGACCGAACCGGCGGCTGCGCCAGAGGCTGTCACGCTGAAGATTTATCTGCTCGATTACACGCCGGATACCATCACCTGGTTGAAAGACGAGATCAATCCCGCGTTCGAGGCGGCTCATCCCGGTGTGACGGTTGAGATCACCGAGGGATCATGGTCCGGTTGGGATACGACCTTTGCCGGTTTCTTTGCCGCGGGCGAAGGTCCCGATATCATCAACCTTGGCTCTGAAATGAACACGCTGTACGGGGAAAATCTTGCCGATATGGATGCGTATCTCGGAGAAGGCGCGTGGGACGAGATCGGCAATTTTGGTCCCGCGCTCGAAAATGCGAAGTACGAAGGCAAGTTGCGCGGTCTGCCGATCTTCACCGCCCCGCGCTATGTGTTCTGCCGCTCCGACCTGGCGACTGGCGCGCTTCCCCCCCAGAACTTTGCCGACTGGGTCACGTTTGCCGGTGAGAATACAGTCATCGACCCTGCGACCAATTCGCTGACCCAGCAAGCGCTCGTGCCGGTGGACGCCGGTTCGATGGCAGACTGGCAGTTCTGGTTGCTGGTGTTCTATTCGCTTGGCGGTGAACTGTACAAGGCGGATGGCTCGCCCAACTTCGACTCGCCCGAAGCGCTCGCCACAACACAGTTCATGCTCGACATGCGACAAGCCACCTACGGATCCGCTTCGGACGCGGTTGGGGCTCTCCCGACGGGTCAAGGATCCGTCATCGATGTCGATGACGCCACAGGCAAGGATAACGGAGCGGTCTGTCTCGCCCATTCGGGCTGGGCTGCCCCGGCGTTTGACCGACCGGTCTGGGAGAATGTTTCCATCGAGCCGTTCTACGGCGACCCCGCCAACTTCCCCAACAGTAAACCTGTTGTGCTCGCCTTCAACGACTGGCTTGCCGTCGCGGACTACAGCCCGAACAAGGAACTCGCCGCGGAATGGTTGAAGATGGCTTTCAGCAAGGAAGGCAACCACCGATGGAACGAGACCATGGGCTTGATCCCAGCCCGCAACGACGCGCAGTACGGCTACGTGACCGATTCGCCGCAACTACAGCGTGAAGCCGAGTTAGCCGCGCAATACGGTGTGGGCTTCGCCGGTATCAAGGAAGCCGCGAAACTTTCCACCATCATGCAGGATGCGCTCGGCAAACTCATCACCGAAGAACTGACCCCTGAAGAAGTGAACCAAAAGATTCAGGAAGACTATCAAGCCGCTCTCGGCGGATAGCGTCAGGTTTATACTAGGGTTGGGCGGGAATTTCTCCCCGCCCAACCCTTTTGTGTATCGCTAAAGGAAATGCCCATGCCAGAAAACCCGTATCTCAATGTGTTGATCATGGCGATCCTGACAACGGTTTTTATCATCGCCAGCAGTTATGGATTGGGTTTCCTCGCCCGCGCGATCGTAAAAGCGCGCGGCGCAACTCCGAAGAGGCAGGCAAACACCTTCGCGGGCTATTTTTTCGCCGCGCCGTGGATCGTCGGCTTCCTCATTTTCGTGGTTGTTCCTCTGTCGTTTTCACTTTATTGGAGTTTTACCGATTTCCGCATCGGGTCGGGAGAGCCGACCACCTGGAGGGGGTTTGAAAATTATCGTGAAATCATTTTGAACGACGACGGTTTCCGCGCTTCGATCGTCAACACGTTGTACCTGACCGTGATCGGCTTGCCTCTGCAGATGGGGGTGGCATTGCTACTGGCGGTCATGCTCAATCAGAAAAAACGCGGCGAGCGCGTCTTCCGCATGGCATTTTACCTGCCGGTCATCCTTGGCTTCAACACTGCCGTGCTGTTGTGCTGGCGGTTGATGTTGAATACCGGGACCGGCATCATCAATCAGATCATCCGCTCGATTTCCTCCGCCATTCCTCCCTTCGGGTACCTCAATCGGGGCTTGATCCTCGTACAGGAAGTTGTCACCGCCTTTTTTCTGGGGTTGAACACCGGGAAATACAACCTGCTCTCGCGGGTGCTCGAAGCGGGCTTCCCCGCCGATAACCGCGTTCCGCTCTGGGTGCAAAGCCCGTTGTGGACGAAGATGTCTGTGATCCTGCTCATGGTGTGGGGCTGTGGCGCGATGATGTTGATTTTCCTCGCCGGGCTGAACAACATCCCCAAAGAATTGCACGAAGCCGCCGAAGTGGACGGCGCCACTGCCTGGCAAAAGTTTTGGAAGATTTCGTTCCCGCTCCTTACTCCGTACATTTTCTACAACCTCGTGGTCGGTTTGATCGCCTCCCTCCAGATCTTCGAGCCGATCTTCGTGCTCTACCGCGACAACGAGCCCATCGTCTCCTCGACGATCTCGATGGTCTATTACTTGTGGCAGACCAGCTTCAGTCACTTCGAGATCGGATACGGTTCTGCCATCTCGTGGGTCATCCTTGTCATCATCCTCATCTTTACCGTCATCCAGTTCAGGCTGCAAGACCGCTGGGTGACGTACGATGTTTACTAACCTAAAATTGCCGCTAATGTCGTAGTGGCGACTTCAGTCTCTTCTTGGGCTCAAAATAAACGACTGAATTCGTTGCAATGGCAAACCAATTTGTGTTCCTCCGAACAGGAAGTCCAAAATGAAGAAGTACATACCGATCCTAAAAAGTGGTTTGCTCTACGCCCTGCTCACCGGCGCGACCATCCTGATGAGTTTTCCGCTCTTCTGGATGATCTCCTCGTCGCTGAAAACTTTGGAAGAGACGAATTCTCCCGGCATCGTGTGGATTCCCGATAGCCCCACTCTCGAAGCCTACACCGGCATTTTTCAAAACGAAAATTTTTTACGCTCGTATATGAATTCCGTGTTTTACGTTACGCTGGCGTTGGTCGGCACCCTGATCTCGATCGCCGCGGTTGCGTACGCCTTCAGCCGCGTGGAATGGCCCGGACGCAACCTCGTCTTCTTCCTCATGCTTTCCACCATGATGATTCCGCCGCAGGCATTGATCGTCCCTCAATATGTGTTCTTCAACAAACTCGATTGGATCGGCACATACAACCCGCTCATCATTCCGGGCTATTTCGCGGGCGGCGCGGCGATGATCTTCCTCCTCCGTCAGGCGATGGCGCAAATCCCAAAAGAGTTGGACGAATCCGCATTTGTGGACGGAGCGAGTCACATTCAAATCTGGTGGGAGATCGTCCTGCCGCTGGTCAAAGCGCCGCTTGCCACCGTCGCAACATTCCTCTTCGTCGGGTTATGGAACAACTTGCTCACTCCCCTGATTTATTTGCAAACCATCGACCTCTACACCCTGCCTGTGTATGTGTCCACGCTCTACAACATCAACAACACGGTCCAGCCGTGGCCCACGATCATGACCGCCGCCGTGTTGACGACCGTTCCGCTCATCATCGTGTTCTTTCTCGCTCAACGCTACATCCTCGAAAGCGTTGTCGTCTCGGGCTTGAAGGGTTAACGTGAATCTCGAACACCTCATCGGGCAAAAATTATTGTTTGCGTTTCACGGCAAAGAGGCGCCTTCGCCCGAAATCGTCGAAGCGTTCAAAAAATATCATCCGAGCGGAATTTCCCTATTCAGAAGTTTCAACATCGGGACTCTCGCGCAAGTGAGGGATTTATCCGATTCCCTGCAACGCCTCGCGCGTGACTTGGGTCTGCCTCGCCTCCTCATCGCCACCGACCAGGAAGGGGGGCAGTTGATGGCGGTTGGCGACGGCACGCCTCTGCCCGGCAACATGGCATTGGGAGCGACTCGCTCCCCAGAGCTTGCTCGCAAAGCGGGCGAGGTACTTGGGCGTGAACTCTCCGCGCTCGGCGTCAACGTCAATTACGCGCCGTGCGCCGACGTGAACATCAATCCGCAAAATCCTGTGGTCGGCGTGCGTTCGTTCGGCGAAGACCCCGCCCTCGTCGGTGAACTGACATCCGCCATGATCGAAGGGATTCAATCGCAGGGAGTCGCCGCGACGGTCAAGCACTTTCCCGGTCATGGCGATACCGCCAGCGACTCGCATCACAGGCTTGGAACAGTCCCTCACTCGCTGGAGCGACTCCGCGCCGTGGAGTTGCCGCCCTTCGTCGCCGCGCTGAAAGCGGATGTCAAACTGGTCATGACCGCGCATCTGGGAATCACTTCGATTGATGGACCCGACGCGCCTCCTGCAACCTTATCCCCCAACATCATCAACGGACTCCTGCGCCGCGACCTCGGCTTCGACGGCGTGGTCATCACCGATGCGATGGACATGAAAGCGATTCGTCAGGGCGAAGCGCTTCGCGAAGAGTCCTTGCGAGCAGCGCAAGCAGGCGCGGACTTGTTGCTCGTCACCAGCGACCCGCAAGACCAGACCCGCGCCTTCGAGGGCTTGACGCAAGCTATCCAAACGGGTCAACTTTCTTTGGCAGAACTTCAAGTCTCGGTTGAGCGCATTGCTCGATTGAAAAAATGGCTGTCAGATAACTCGGTAAGCCATGATTTGGGCTTGATTCGATCTGCCGAACACATGCAGGTCGCCGATGAAATTGCGGAGCGATCCATCACTTTGGTTCGTGACCAAAATAAATACTTGCCCATCAAACTGGATGGAGCTCAACGAATAGCTGTCGTCGTTCCTGTTCCACAAGACCTCACGCCTGCGGACACTTCTTCGTATGTTCAGCCCAAACTAGCGGAGTCCATTCGCAAATACCACGCGCGTACCGATGAATATACAATTCCGTATTCTCCCAGCGAAAATGACATTGCTTCCGTTCTCGAGCGCGTCCATGGATATGATGTGATTGTCGTTGGAACGATCAACGCGTATGCGGAGAAGAATCAAGCAGACTTTATCCGTGAACTGTTGAAAATCGGCAAACCTGTGATCGTCGTTGCGATGCGCTTGCCGTACGATTTATCCGTTTTTCCGCAGGCTTCGACGTTCGTCTGTACGTATAGCATTTTGGAACCGTCCATGAAGGCGGTGGCGAGAGCGCTCTTTGGTCGAGGGGAGATGAAGGGTCAATTGCCTGTAACAATTCCAAGTGCAAATGAAGCGGGGTAGGTGAGTCGTGTCCCTCCATTCCGAAATCCTTGAACAGCCCGAGCGGATTGAGTCCCTGCTGGCGTCGCAGAGAAAACCCATCGAGCGGATCGCCGCCGAGATTCGCAAGCGCGATGTGGAATATGTTTTTCTCGCCGCGCGCGGCACCTCGGACAACGCGGGGCGCTATGCCAATTATTTGCTTGGCGCGGTGAACGGATTGCCGCTCGCGTTAGCGACGCCGTCGTTATTCACGTATTACAAACGACCGCCGAAATTGAACAACGCGTTGGTGATCGGCGTCTCGCAATCGGGCAAATCGCCTGATATTGTCAGTGTGCTGGAGGAGGGGAAGAAGCAGGGATGCCTCACGGTGGCGATCACGAACGAGCCTAAGTCTCCGCTCGCGCGGACTTCGGATTTTGTGCTGGATATTCAGGCGGGCAATGAAAAAGCCGTTGCCGCGACGAAGACCTACACAACGGAGTTGATGACGATTGCGATGTTCTCCGCCGCGTTGAGTGGAAACCAGAAGCAGTGGAGCGAATTGGGAAAAGTCTCAGGATGGATGAAAGCGGTGTTAAGGCAGGATGATTTCATCGCGCAAGCCGCACAGCGCTATCGCTACATTGACCAAACCGTTGTGTTAGGGCGTGGTTTCAATTACGCCACCGCGTTCGAATGGGCGTTGAAGTTGAAAGAGTTATCATACATCATCGCCGAGCCGTATTCCTCTGCAGACTTTGCTCACGGTCCGATTGCAATGGTGGAAAGTGGATATCCTGTATTTGCTGTCGCGCCGAAGGGGAAGGTTTTCAATTCGATGCTGGAAATGCTCAAACGGTTGAAGAAGGAAATTTCTGCGGAGTTGGTTGTGATCTCGAACGATAAAAAAGCATTGTCGCTGGCGCAGGTTCCACTGGCTGTTCCCGCTGATGTGCCTGAATGGCTCTCGCCGTTGGTGAGTATTTTGCCCGCCCAGTTGTTTGCGTATCATCTAACACTGGCTAAGGGATACGATACAGAAAAGCCGCGAACGATCCGCAAAGTGACCGAAACGAAATAAGTAAGAAGAACTGCCCATCAAGCAAGGTTTATTGAAAGGCTTTACTCTTGCCAAGTAAATCGCCCTTGCGAGTTTTCTCGAGTCAACCTGCCGCCGATTGTATTGTAGTTGCAGAAGGAGTAATTCTCACTCGAACGGTCGTCGAAAACTTACTACTTTCATATCTTCAATAACAATTTCAACCACCAAATCTACCCAGCCATTTACTCCATAGCAAGCAAGACTAACATTGTATGAACTAGTTGTCTCCGTCTCCGATCCGACAAGAAGCAAATCGGGCCGACGGGTACATGTTACACTTTGATGAGTACTCATCCATTTATCTAGGCGAAGTTTTAAAGCGGGGTCAATCATATCGTACGCGGCAGGGTGATTCGTAAAAAGCGCAGCTGTAAAGGCAGATGCCAACTGATGTTCAGGAGCACGATTGTAAATCAACTTATAAATAGTTACCGTAGGAGACAAGCTCGTCCAGATATACAAGATGCACGCAAAGACAACCGCCAGAAAAAACAGACGGAATATTTTTGTATTTTTCCTCATTTGTTGTAGCCTTCATGCTCGTAGGCGCGGGTCTTTGACCTCGTCGAATTCTGACGCGGGTCTCATTTACTCCCAGCCAATGTTCGACCACTGCACAGCTTACTTTCTTCGCCTAAGCCATCTGCCGCCCAACACAAGTGACAACACCACAAAAGCAATCGCGATCCATGAAAAGGCGGTCTGGTCTGTGGATATGCCGATGGCGAGGAAAGCAAGTCCGAGAACGAGAAAAACTGAGGAGGAACTTTTTCGATTCATGGGCGGAATTATACTTTCGGGTATTGCTGGACATTCTTAATAAATTCGCTTCTGTATTGTCATGTGTGCGATAATAATTCAGAACGTCGTTGTGTAAAAAACTTTGCCTGACAAGGCGATCTCCAATTCGATGACGGAGATTGCTTCGTGGCGCTCCGCTTCATCTCCGCTGTGTTCCGCTCAGCGCGAGCGCCACTCGCAATGACATGCCGAGGTGAACCATGCGAGTGTGTATTCTCTCCGATGAAAAAATAGAAGATTTCAACCCCACGCAATTCATGGAAGGCTATGGCTGGGAGTTTGTCACGATGAAGAAGCCGATCATGGAAACGCTCCGCGCGCTTGACGCGCGTAAAGAGTTCGATATCTTCATCAACCTCTGTGAAGGCTACGATCAAACCGACTGGGACGAGAATAGTTACGAGGGAATCGAGGTTATTCGAGCGTTGGAGGAGTTGAATCTCCCGTTCACGGGAGCGGACTCGACATTTTTCGACCCGACTCGCGAGCAGATGCAAGCCGCCGCGGACGCGCACGGGGTGGGATTCGCCAAAGGATACCGAGTCAACTCGAAGGAGGAGGCGAAGCGTCTTGTCGCGACGTTGAGATATCCGGTCATGGTCAAGCATCCGCAAAGTTATGGAAGCACGGGCATGATCAAAGAGTCGCGCTGCGATTCGCTGGAAGAAGTATTGACTCAAGTTGAACGCGTGTGCAATGAATTCGGCGCGGCGCGCATGGAAGAATTTATCGTCGGCAGGGAGTTCAATGTGTTGATCGTGGATAACCCCGACGATTTCAGCCAGCCGATTGCGTATCCGCCGACCGAACTGGTATTTCCGCCTGGCGAAGAGTTTTGGCATACGGTTGTGAAGTGGGATACCTCGCTTCCGTTCAACTTTTCGCGTGTCACCGACCCTGAATTGATTCCGCGCCTGCAAGATATCGGCATCCGTATGTACAAGGCGATCGGCGCGGTGAGTTATGGGCGCTGTGATGTGCGGATGAACGAACTCGGGGAGATATTCATCCTTGAGATCAACCCAAACCCCGCGATCATGCTTCGTCCCGAGGAGTTTGGTCCCGCGGATTTTATGATTCTGTATGACCCAGGCGGGTACAAGGTTTTCTTTGATCGTATGTTCCGCGTAGCGAAACTGCGACAGAAGATGCGTGCTGGAACCAATTGAGGTTCTATGCGCGTGTGCCTGCTGACCGACGAGGTTATCGAAGAGTTCAACCCATCAACCTATTTGAAAAATTATGAATGGGATTATGTGACGGTCGAGCCGCCGATTGTCGAATTTATTCGCGAACTTTCGCGATCCCGTCCGTACGATGTGTATATCAATATCTACGAAGGACACGACGAGAACGAAAACTCTGGCTTGCGATTCGTGCAGGCGCTTGAAGAAATGAATCTTCCTTTTACAGGCGCGGAGTCAACCTTCTATCGTTGCACTCGTGAGGAAATGCAAGCGGCGGGGGAAGCAAATCAAATCCGTTTTGCGCGCGGGTTTCACGCCGAAACAGATGAGGATTTGAAGCAAGCGGACGGTCTTTCGTATCCCTTGATCGTGAAGCATCCGAACAGTTTTGCCAGCACGGGGTTGACGAAAGAATCATGTGTTACGAATTTCGATGAATTGAAAACCCAATTTGAGAGAATGTCGAAGGAATATGGTTCAGCCCGCGTGGAAGAATTTATCGAAGGGCGGGAATTATCTTGCCTTGTGGTCGAAAATGCGGACGATCCCAAATCGCCGTTTGCCTATTCGCCAGCCGAGGTGCAATTCCCTGAAGGTGAAACGTTTCTGCACGAAGCCGCCAAATGGTATAGCTGGGATGTGCACGTCATTCCCTTGCATGACGTGCCTCTCGCTAAACGGATTCAAGACGTTTCGCGCAAATTCTTCCTTGCCATGGATGGGAACGGGTACGCGCGGGTGGATATGCGGGTGAGACCGAACGGCGAAACCGTAATCATCGAAATTAACCCCAATTGCGGTATTTTGTATTACGGACCTGATGACCGAAGTCATGCCGATCTTCCGATCTCATGGGACGCGGCAGGGCATGACGGATTTCTGGATCGGATTTTTCGAGCCGCCATCAAACGACAGGCGTTACGAGTTGAAAAATCCCGCTGAATATAACTTTATACATTACATGCCACCCGCAAGGGGACGAGCCCCCGTACTACTTATACGAAGTCCCGCTATGGCGGGGCTAATCCGCTTTCAGCGGATTTTGTATGAATAGCCCGACGGTTCATCGTCGGGCGGGCATGAATGCGCAAGGCGAGTAACTCAGCGGGATTTATGTCACTTCGTCAGCGATTGAAGAAATTCCAGCACGGCTTTAGCCTCGTCTCCGCCAGCCTGTGCGTGCGCAATCAACGGGATGCCGTGCGGACCGGGCGTGTTGATACCATTGGGGTATGCAATCAGCGCGGCTTTGACGACTTCGAGCTTTCCGAGCATTGCCGCAGCGAAAATATCGAGGCGCGCGCCGTGATCCAGTAAAAATTCTGCAATGTCCCTTCGTCCCATGTGTCCCGCCGCGCCGAGGGCGGTTTCGAAATCGCCGCCGCCCCAATCCCACGTCGCGTTGACGAGGTTCGGCTCCTGAGTCAACAACTCTTTGACGCGGTCGAAATTTCCATGGGCGTTGCCGACAAATTCTTGAACGAGATTCGCTTCAAGGGCGGGTTTGTTTTCCATTACGGACTCTCCAGTCGTATCGATTCAACTTCCTCGTATTTTTGCAGAGGATCGGTGAACCGCTCCGATTCCTGACCGGTCAATGTATGTTCAAAAAACGCGAGCAAATAATCGTTCACGATCTTCGTCACCAGTTTCCCGTTGATCGGACCTTTCAACCCAAGTTGCGGAGCCAGCAGGGAGAGCAGTGGCAGGTCGGTGAAGTCGTAGTGCGCCGTGCCTTCGATGGAAACTGCGCCAAGCGGGTTTGTGTTGGATGGGTAAAAAGCGCGGAACAGGATGTTGTTCCGGCTCCCGGTCTCATCTGCCCACACCTGGCTGAACATAAAAAAGGACGGCTGGGGAATGCCGGAGCCGATCACTGCGGACGATACCGGTCGCATGAACGGGTCCTGCCCGAACAGGGCTTTACAGCGCGAGTCTGTGCCGCAGAATTGGATTGCCGCGCCTCCACCGGTGGAGTGTCCGTACGCGCCGACACGTTCGAGGTCGAGCGCGGCATAAAACGGACTTGCCGAATCTTCGTTTTGCGATTTTAGAAAATCGAGCACATAGCCCAGGTCGCCTGCCCATTGATCCGCTAATTTCTGCGCGGCGATTTCATATTCATCGTCCGGCACACCGTCGGGGAGCGCGTCGGGGTTGTTCCCGGCGATCGTTCCATCGGGGAAGACGGTCACAACCGCGCCGTACGTGTGTTGAACTCCGACAACTACAAATCCATGGCTGGCAAGTTCCAGCGCCTGACCGGTATTTTGGGCGTTGAATCCCTGCCAGCCGTGCGAGAACAGGATGATCGGAAAGGATTTCTCCGCCGATGCAACCGCGGCATCTTTGTACGCCGGTATTTTCACCAACGCGAGGTGATCGAGGAAAAAGGACGGCAGGTGGATGTGTTCAGCGATGGCAGGCGCGTAAATTTCTGCATTCGCCATCCACGGCGCGCGCGCGCTGGACTCTCCCGCTTCAGACGGGTACCAGACCTGAATCATGAACCTGCGCGATTCATCCCGCCCGGAATACAACTCGTTACGCGAGGCGTCGGTCAATTCGAAGATGCTTGTGCCGACGCTGTGCGGTCCGCTTGGGTCGGCGATGCGTGGAACCGGCAGGAGCAGGGGAATCGCCGACGCGAGGGCAACCAAACCGAACGTCGAATACGATGCGAGTTTCCCCGGGTCACTTCCAAAAAGTGAGAGTCCAGCCAGGATCGCGGTCAGAATATACAGAGGGATCATCTGCCAGCGATAACCTTCGAGCGGCAGGTGAATGAGGAGAATCAACAGGGCTACTACGGGCGTCCAACGGACGTGGGCGGGCCGTGGATGCACCCATAGCAAGAAAACAGACAGGAGAATTGGAGGAATGATTTCAAGTGGTCTCATATGAGCCTCAAAACTTGGAGTAGTTTATTGTTGAATCCTGCTCTTGTCAATTGCGATACGGGAAGGGTGTTGTAACCTTTTCACCCCGGTGGGAGGATGGGTTAGTTGACACTCGATTTGTGCGTGTGTAAAATGGACAATCTAACAATATCTACAATTTTCGGTTCGATTGCTTGTCATGTTCGTTTTCTGCTTTCGAAAGGCGGTGATGATGGGCGAACCAATTTTATCGATACGAAGTGTGCAGGCAGCGCATTTGCCCGTGCGTCGGTCTTCGCGTATTTCATCCACCATGAGGAGATATACCATGCAATCTCGTGTCTTCCCAAGAAGCAGTGCCTCCCGTGCGCGTCTGCTTCGCTTCTTTTCCGTTCTGATTATTGCATCACTTGTGTTTCTGCCAACGGGAGCCCTGGCAGCTTCTCCCAGCGACAAAAAAAGCGGGGGATTCCTAACCTCTCAACCCTCTATGCTTACTCCCGTCATGAGCGGTGTAACAGTAAAACCGATCCTGACTGTCGGTGATAATCTTCCGAGCGGGTATCAATTTGAAGCGCTCCCGGACGGCATTGCCTTGCGAAAGCACAAAGGAGCAATCGAGGTCTTTGTTAATCACGAGACCAGCAAAGTGCCGTTCCCTTATAATTCTGCTTCCCCAACTGCCGCAAACAGCGAGAATGATTTTGATAATTCGCAAGTCAGCTTGCTTGTGTTGAACAAAAAGACCGCCGGCGTGCTGAATGGCTCGTTCCTCGTTCCCAGCAGTCTTGGTTACCAGCGCTTTTGTTCCAATTTCCTCGCCACCGAAAAACACGGATTCGAAGACGACATATTGTTTACTAATGAAGAAGGGATCGACTACGTGTTCCGGCAGGAGAATTCCTGGCCCCCCGCGATTGGCGACACAAACGAAAGACAAATCGGCGTTGTTATTGCTGTGGACGTGGAGACCGGCGCCCAACATCCGATCTTTGGAATGGGCAGGTTTAACCACGAAAATAGTGTCGCCCTGCCATGGGGAGATGATGACGATGGCGAGCATCACGATGATGATGAGGATGACCGCCCCGTGGTTGTTATTTCCGGCGACGATACCTTTACGAGCGGCCCGCTGACGGGTGTCGCGTTCCCGGCGGGCGTTACTACCCCCGCTCAGTCCCAGGTTTATTCGTACATCGCGCCTTCAGCGGATGCCTTGCTGAACGATGAAGGCGACCTCTGGGCGTTTGTGTCGGATACCCCGGGCGTAAAGAACTATTATGATGTTCTGCCTGGTTCAGGCGCGGTTGTCACAGGTCATTTTATTCAGGTGCCCAAGGTCATTGCCACTGGGATCAACCCGAATACTGGCGGTGAATTAAAGTCGTCTGACATGGCTGGTTTGGGTTTTGGGCCTTACCCAGCCCCCCCGACAAATGGAAGTTGGCAGCGCGACCTGAGAAATACCACCTTCGGTGTCGATGGTCCTCAGTGGGTTCTCGAATACTGGAGCAACATCAACAATGTATTCCAATTTGTGCGCGTGGAAGACATCGCCTATGATAAACGACCCGGCATGGATAACATCCTCTATATTGTCGATTCGGGCCGCGGGCGCACCGTTGCCCAAAGCCTGGATACGCCTAACTTTAAATCCACAAATGGGCGCGTTTGGCAAATGGTGCTTGACCCCAACGATCCGACCATTGTGACATCCCTGTCGGTATTCGTCGAAGGCGACGACAACCCAGTTCAAACGCTCAACGAAGTCCATCAGCCGGATAACATCGAGACAACCAAAAAAGGCCTGTTGCTCACTGAGGACCCCGGTAGCAGTCAACAATTTGCAGTGACCTCGACGGACCCCAATCGGACGACAGCCCGGCTCTGGTTCGTGCCGTTCTCCGGCGCGCCGCAAGTTGTTGCGTCCGTTGATCAATCTGCGGACGGCGGCGTCACCGATGTCGATGGGCGTGCTCCAGGCTCGTTGGGCGCGTGGGAAACGACAGGTATTGTGGATGCATCGGATGCATTTGGAAAAGGCTACTTCTTGATCAATGTCCAGGCTCACAGCTTATGGGTGGAAAGGGCAGAGGGAGACGATAACTTTGCCCCTGTCGGACCCGATTTCACCTACAAGCGGGAAGGTGGGCAAATGCTCTTGATCTACATTCCGGGCTTGTAACATTACGAATTTCAAAAGAATGCAACTGGATGCGCGTACGCGCATCCAGTTTTTCGTTTAAAATCCGATTATGAATATTTTTGCCGCATCCATCTTCCTCTCCGCATTTCTACTATTCCAGATACAGCCGTTGATCGGCAAGGTCATCCTGCCGTGGTTCGGGGGAGCGCCGGCAGTCTGGTCGACGGCGATGTTATTTTTTCAGTCCCTGCTTCTGGGCGGGTACGCCTACGCCAACTGGCTGGTGAAACAAAAAAGACAGACGACGATCCATCTCTTGTTGATCCTCGGCGCAATTCTCCTGTTGGTTTTAAACTCAACCATCTGGGCTTCGCCGATCACCCCGTCTTCCAGTTGGAAACCCACCGGGGACGACCAGCCCATCCTCGAAATTTTCAAATTGCTGGTTGTCTCGGTCGGTCTGCCATATTTTGTCCTTGCGGCAAACGGACCATTGATGCAGGCATGGTTCAGCCGCCTGTATCTCGGTGTGCCTTACACCCGGTTGTATGCGTTGTCGAACGTTGGGTCGTTGCTGGGGTTGATCACCTACCCGGTCTGGGTCGAACCCGCACTTACCCTTCAATCACAGGGATGGATGTGGGCTGTCGGATTCGCCCTCTTTGGCGCGCTCGCATTCCGACTCGGAGTCCGGACCCTCAAAACGGATCATACGCAGGGTATGGCGGCTCCCAACCCTGAAGCGCTTCCTCCTTCCCGACCGTTGACCCTCCTGTGGCTGGCATTGAGCGCAACCGCATCGTTGTTCCTACTTTCGGTCACCAACCAGATCTCACAAGAGGTGGCGGTCATTCCCTTCCTGTGGATTCTGCCGTTGACGATCTACCTCGTCACGTTCATCCTGACGTTTTCAGGTGAACGCGGTTATCACCGCAGGACGTATATCATTCTCTTTGGTACTTCCCTGATCGGAGCCGTACTAGTCATGGTGAATGCCACTGCGGTCCATGCGGTGTGGCAGATCGTTGCGTATGGCGCGTTGTTATTTTCCGCCTGTATGCTCTGTCACGGCGAGTTGTACTTACTGCGCCCGCCCGCCGCGCAATTGACATCGTTTTACCTGACCATCTCGCTTGGTGGGGCGCTGGGAGGGGTTTTTGTCAGCTTGATTGCTCCCCTGATATTTAACGGGTATTGGGAATTGTTCGTGGCGCTCGGGATGACGATCGCGATTGTGTTGACGGTCGTCCGACAAGGGAATACCTCGGCATCGCGCTCTCGCTTCGTGTTCACCGTTTTCCTGCTGGTCACGCTCAGTCTTGCGGCAGTGGGCACCCTCTTTTCCGGCGCGCTATTTTCAACGCGGAATTTCTACGGTGTGATTCGTGTTCGGGAAGTCCTTGTCGAAGGTTCAAATGAACCCGCGCTGGTGATGGCGCATGGAATCACGGTCCACGGTTTGCAGTTCATCAACCCTGAGTTGCGCAACACCCCGACGGCGTACTTCGTCCCCGAAAGCGGGGCGGGGCTGGCGCTCCTGAACCACCCGAAATACGGGGGAGGGATGCGGGTGGGCGTCCTTGGGCTGGGGGCGGGCACGCTTGCCGCGTACGGTCAGCCCGGTGACGAGTATCGGCTGTACGAGATCAACCCCGTAGTCGTCGAACTTGCCGAAGGCGAGAAAGATTATTTCTCGTTTCTTTCTGAAAGCCGGGCAGATATCGAGATCGTCCTGGGCGATGCGAGGGTATCGCTCGAACGCGAACTTGCGAACGGACAGGCAGGCAATTTTGATGTTCTCGTGCTGGATACCTTCAGCAGTGATTCGATCCCGGTCCACCTCGTTACAAAAGAGGCGTTTGAACTTTACCTCGCTCACCTTGCCCCCGATGGAATCCTTGCCGCGCACATCACCAACCTGCACCTCGATTTACAGCCTGTATTCTGGAACCTCGCGCAGGAATTTGGGTTGAGCATGGTGCGTGTGGAGTATGCGGGCGACGCGCATGGGGGGTATGTCTCCCATTGGGTATTGCTCGCCCGTGAACCGGCGCTTCTCGAGATCCCGAATATTCAAGATCGCGCGATCGACCTATCCGGTTACTTTACCGAAATCCAGTTATGGACTGATAACTACAGCAATCTGTTTCAGATTTTGAAGTGAGGAAGTTTTCCTATTTCAAAAGTTCGACCACCCGTTCTTTGCCCAGAATTTGCTCTGCCAGCAGGACATTTAGTTTTGGAGGATGGTCCTTCATCGGCATGCTGATCAAGGTCAATTCATCGGCGCCTTCGTTGGATAATAAGGCATACAAATGATCTTTGAGTAACTCGAACATGCTGTCTTTGTCCTGCTTGGTTGATAAAAACAATGGGGATTCGTGACCGCTTTTGCTGGTCGTGTACATCCCCCAATAAATCGCATCATCCACCCGATACAGGGAAATATACGGACAATCGTTGATCAACCTCACCTCGACACTGCCAACATTGCCGTGTTTGATGGTGCCTGCCTCATGTTCCCGTTGATAACTTGAATAGAGCAATTTGTAAAACTTGACCACCCGCTCAACGCTCGCAATTTGCCGGGCATGGAGATCATCCCAGGAGACTCGGTCTTCACGCGCGCGTTGGCGAAGGAAGGGGGATTCCGGGTGCATGCAGATTAAGCGCAAGCGGGTATTGTGGCGTATGACGCGATCCACCATTTCGTTTTGCGGGTCCTCGGTAAATTCGCGGAGGACCGCCGCAATACTGACTCCTAAAATGTCCACTTTTTCGTGCTTGTACTTCAACTGATGAATGCTGGGATTGGTTCTTGCCCGTTCCATGGCGATGATGCCGATTTCAGGCTCTTTGGGAGTTTCCACCAATAACTTGTCGAAAAAATTGACGAAACCTGAAGCGATCAAACCCACGCCGACGGATTCGAGAAGAAAACGCGTCGTGGTGTTCGGGTCGATATTGGCGGCGATGGCGTCGAGGGCGATTCCTCCAACAGCGAGAAATATGCTTATGGCAAGGATTTTTCTGCGGTCAAGTTTTTCAAGCATTTCGATTCTCCCATTCCAATGAAATTGCCTTCAATCTTATATGTACCACAGTCGAATTGTACAACAAACAATCGTGATTTACACCGCCACGCCCATCACAGCGACATAGTGAGCCATCGCGGCGAGCAGGACGAAAATGTGCCACATTTCATGGAAGCCGAACACGCCCGGTTTGAAGTTGAAGATCTTGGTGATGTACACCACCGCGCCGAGCGTGTAGATCACGCCACCGGCGATCAGCCAGCCGAACACCCAGGCGGGTAACGCATCGAGCATTTGTCCCGCCGCGCCGACCGATAGCCAGCCCATGAGGATGTAGATACCCGCGTTGAGCCAGCGCGGCGCGCGGATGTAAAACACTTTGACGATGACCCCGATCACTGCCAGCGACCAGATGACCGCCAGCATGCCCCACTTCCAAAAGCCATCGAAGGCGTTGATGCAAAACGGGGTGTAGGTGCCGGCGATCAGGAAGTAAATGGCGGCATGGTCCACCTTGCGGAAGATCTCGAGTGCGCGGTCCTTCACGCGCACCATGTGGTAGGTGGCGCTCGCCGAGAACATGGCGATCAGGCTGACGCCGTAGATCGCGAGTGAGATCACTTTGGCGGGGGTGCCCCAACCGACGATGAGCAGGGCGATCAAGCCTGCCAGCGCGAGCAATGCGCCCGCCCAATGGGTGAGACTGTTTACCGGTTCACGTAATTTTTTCAACATGGATGCTCCTTGCAAGAATGAGATATAAGCGACTCGACCTCACGTCGAGGGTTTGTATCTCGGTTTCGAAATTTGCCTTCACGAACGGTTCGTTCAATTTGTGTTTGATGACTTCCTCGGGTTCGGCGGGACTCTCACCTGTGATTTTGTACAGCCAATCGAGGAAGCGGTTCTTCGGCATCGCCACAGGCAGGACGATAAACCTGCCGCCCAACTTTAGGCAACGCCGCGCCTCTGCCAGGGTCTGCCCGTCGAAAATATAATCCGTTGGGAAGGTGGCGATGACGGTATCGAAAGCCGCATCGGGGAAGGGAAGTTGCTGTGCGATACTGCGCGCGATCCGTGCGGAGCCGCGTGTGTTGCGTTTGGCGAGTCGACCCATCTGGGCGGATTCGTCGATCCCTACGGCGAGCCAGCCGTCCCTGAGGAGGAGGCGTTGCAGGTGTCCGGGTCCATGACCGAGTTCGAGAATCCGAGTCCCCGCAATAAAAGGCACGACTTCCCGAATCCAATCGTTCCAGCGGTTGAACGAAACAGCCGTCGCGACAAGGTCGTAGGTGAATGCGAACTGGTGGTAGAGGAGTTTGAAAAAGAGGTCGAGGAAGGTTCGCATAAAAAACAAGGGTCTGACCAGCGTGCGAGTCAAACCCTTGCCTTTCGATCGGTCGCGTTAAGCGGGGGTGGCTTCTTCGCCTTCGGATTTCTTGCCTTTGCGAAGCGACTCGACGGCGCTCTTGCCGCGCTCGCGGGCATCGTCGTAGATGGCTTTGCCGCGTTCGCGGGCGGTGTTGTACACTTCTCCGCCGCGTTCGCGCACCTGGCGGGCGAGTTCGTCGGCGCGGGCGCGGGCTTCGGCGGCGGCGGCTTCGGCGCGAGCCAGAGCTTCTTCCGCGGTGGTCTGCGCGCGGTCGCGCAGTTCAATGGATTTGTCCTTGATCAACGCGCGGGTTTCTTCGCCGGATTGCGGCGCGAAGAGCAGGGCAACGACGGCGCCGGTGAGTCCACCGACGATGAAGCCTACGAGAAAGGCTCCGAATTCATCACGATCAGACATGGTAACCTCCTTGGGGTTAGTGGTTTTGGTTATTTTCACAGAGGTGTCATTCTGAGCGAAGCGAAGAATCTCCCGTTTATCGAGGAGACCCTTCGGTCGCAGGGAACGCTCCCTCAGGGTGACACAAGGTTCACTTTTTCTTGATGCCCATTAATTCTAACATACGGTTCAAGCCTGCCAGATAGCCGTTGAGTTTGACAACCGGCTCGACAACATTCTCGCCGAGGAACTCTGCGGTGCCGCGCAGGTTGTTGACCGTCTCGCTAGTGGCTTTGAGGATGGGACGCACCTCGTTCTGGAGCAGGTTGATCAGGCTGGCGAGTTGAACGACGAGCACCACCAGCGCCACACCGATCACCAGCGACTCGAGCGCGACCACGATGATGAACACATCGCGGATCTTGTCGGTGGGGGTGGCAGGTTGAAGCAGGAAAAAGATCGCCACGCCGAGCAGGGCGAGTAAGGCAACCGCGCCGACGATGACCCAGGTCATCAGGCGTTTCATCTGCTTCTCCTGTTCGATCTGTTCAGGAGTTTTGGGTGTTTCGGGTGTCGTCATAATTCGATTATAGCATCGTTACTCGCGGACATTTGTCACGACATTCCAAGTAGCTTCATCTCATGGCGGATGGTTGCTTCCCAATTTTCGCGGAATGGACGGTGGGTAAATCCCAATTCTCGTTTGAGTTTGCCGCTATCGCCCCAATAGGTTACACCTGCCAACGAGCGCAATGCATCGGGTGAGTAATATTCAGGCAATAAGCCGGCTAGCGGTTTTGCGAGAAAAGCCATGATGCCGATCATTTGATACGGCACGATCATCGGCATCCGTTTGCTCGAAATTTCGCACGCCATTTTGTAGGTTTCGACGAGCGTATGCGGTTCTCCCGCAATCATGTATGCCTCACCGACTTTGCCTTTCTCCATCATCAAGAGGTGGGCGCGTGCAGAATCTTCCACGTGTTCGTAGCACACGCCAAATTTGGTCGGGATTAGGGGTACTCGTCCTTGCAGCAAATCCCTTAAGCCGTTCCCCATGGAGGAGGTGTCGCCGGGACCGTAAATAACGCCGGGCATGGCAATGATGAGGGGCAAACCTTTGGCGATGAACTCTTTTGCAATTTCGTGTGCGGCGGCTTTCGTGCGATCATAATGAGTGAGGTGATTGCCCGTGAAATGATAAGTCTCATCACGGACCGTCCCTTGGGTGTCCGAATTGATTACGCAACTGCTGGTGTACACGCCTTTTGGAATGTTCAGGTCTTGCATCAATTCGAGGACATTGCGCGTACCCTGCACATTGATGTTGTAGCCGTTCTGCCTGTCTTTTGCCTTTGCCGAATATTTGTACCAACCCGCCACATGGAAGACGCCATCCACGCCGGTCATCGCCTCGCGCATGGACTCTTTGTCGGTCACATCCCCTTTGAAAAGCGTGACGCCGAGGTCAGACAGCCATGCGGCTTTTTGGATATTCCGCACCGAGGCGTGGACGGTATGCCCCGCCTTGACGAGTTGTCGGACGATCTCGCCGCCCAAAAACCCGGTTGCGCCTGTAACAAAATACTTCATCGAATCTCCTTGACCTTTCGTTGCGTCCGCAGTATTATAACACAAACCGACCGTTCGGTAGGGAATAACCCATGACTAGAGACGAACTCGTAGAAACCGCCGCGCAGGTCTTCCGCCAGAAAGGCTACCATGGCGCGTCCATGGACGATATCGCCAAAGCCGTCAAACTGCGGAAAGCCAGCCTGTACCATCATTTTAAATCCAAACAGGAAATCCTGCTCGAAATTCTCGAGCGTGCGCTGCAGTTGCTTCTTGAAAAAATTTCACCGATCACAGCGCAGACCATTTCCGCCGATAAAAAACTACGGCTCATGATTCGGCAATACCTGCAAATCCTTGCCGAAAACGTCGATCTCGCCGCTGTCCTGCTTTTCGAACACAAGGCGCTCGAACGCAGGGAACACGCCCGTCATATTCCCAACCGCGACAAATTCGAAGCGCTGTGGAAGGATGTGATCCGCGAGGGGATTGATAGAAAAATCTTTGCCTGCGATGACCCGGGGCTTGCCGTCCGCGCGTTGCTTGGGCAGATGAACTGGACCATTACCTGGTTCCATGACGACGGGGGAAAATCCATCGACGAGATCGCAGATAGCTACGCGGATATTCTCTTGAACGGCTTGCTCAAATGACCGCTACCTTTGCAGAGTTTGAAACCGAAAACGGCGCGAAAATATTCCGCCTGCCGGTGCAAGCCTATCCAAAATTCTGGGCATATGTGTACCTGGTGGTGCTGCACGAAAAACGGATTCTGATCGACGCCGGCTCTGGGACAGATACCTCGCACGACGATTTACTCAACGGGCTGGGTCAGGCGGGAATCGCTTCGAACGATTTGACGCATATCCTCCTGACGCACGCACACATCGATCATTACGGCGGGCTGACAAGGCTCAAGCCGCTGACCTCGGCGAAAATCGGATGTCACGAACTGGATGTGCAGACCGTGGCGCATCACGAGGCACGACACGCCCTGGTCTCCCGACGCCTCGCTTCTTTCCTGATGGAGGCTGGGCTCGCCCGGGACGAAGCGGATTCACTCCTCAGCATCTATCGATTTACCAAAACGATGTACGCCTCCGTCCCTGTGGATTTTGTGTACGGCGAAGAATCCCTGCCCTTCGACGTTATCCATCTCCCCGGGCACTGCCCGGGTCATATTGCCCTGCGCCTCGACGATATCATCTTCTGCGGCGACATGGTCGTTGCGGGCGTCACCCCGCACCTCACCCCGGAAACCATCCAGCCCTACAGCGGACTCGACCACTACCTTGACTCGCTCGAAAAGTTTCAGGCATGGGCAAACGGCGCGCGCCAGATCCTCAACGGTCACGATGCCGCCATCACAGACCTGCCCTCCGCCGTTGAAACCACGCGAAAAAACACACTGCGTCGCATGAAAAAAGCCATTGAATCCCTCGCCGAACCCCGTACGATTGCCGAAGTCTGTAATTTTGTCTACGAAAATCCCAGCGGATACAACCTCCTGCTCACGATTGAGAAGACTGGCGCCTACATCGAATATCTCTATGAACATGCGCTGGTGGAGATCGTCAACCCGGAGGAAGTGGAGCAGGGATTGCCTGCGAAGTATCGGCGGTTACGAGAGATTGCTGATGAGGAGATATTGCCGAAACAAAGAAACACGGTGGTCGAGTAGTCCCGCGTGCTTTTCGCGGGACGTATCGAGACCACACGTTTGAATCAAACTTCTTGTTTTCAGGTTAGTGGTGGTTTCGATACAGGCTTCGCTCTACTCAACCACCGAGGAATTTATGAAAGGAACACCATGTACTCATTCGACCCCACCGAAGAACAGCAAATGCTCGTGGAGGCTGTCAAAAAGTATGCCGCCAATGACCTGCGTCCCGCGGCGCACGAGGCGGAGGAAAGTCGTGAACTGCCGAATAAACTCGTCGGCAAAGGCT
>CAZGSB010000007.1:61416-101515 GCA_964528275.1 uncultured Anaerolinea sp.
GCGCACGAGGCGGAGGAAAGTCGTGAACTGCCGAATAAACTCGTCGGCAAAGGCTGGGAACTTGGCTTGCTACAAGCCTCCATTCCCGAATCCTACGGCGGCTTTGGCGAACGTAGCGCGGTCACCAATGTCCTCGCAACCGAAGAGATGGCGTTCGGCGATCTGGCGGGTGCGCTGGCTGTCCTCACGCCGAGTCTCTTTGCCACGCCGATTCTTCTGGCTGGTACCGAACAGCAAAAGCAGGAATATCTGCCGAGAGTCATCGGGGGTGAGTGGCGTCCGTTTACGGCGGCGTTCATCGAATATGCCTTCGACTTCGACCCCAACGATATGAAGACCACGGCAACGCTCGACGGAGATTCGTATGTGCTCAACGGCGAGAAGGCATTCGTCCCGTTTGCGAAGGAAGCGGAGTCGCTTCTGGTGTATGCGTCGCTCGATGGGCAGAGTCAAGCCTTCATCGTCGGCAAAGAGGCGGCGGGTTACTCCGTCAGCGAGGAACGCGAAAAATTGATGGGACTCAACGCGCTGCCAATGTATCGAGTCAAATTGGACCGGGTGAAAGTGTCGAAATCGAATCGTCTCGGCGGCGCCTCAGGTTGTGACTTCGACCTGCTCCTCTCTTCGATGCGCATTGCCAATGCTGCGACCGCGCTCGGTGTGGCGAATGCGGCGTTCGAATATTCGAAGAAGTACGCCAAAGAACGCGAAGCCTTTGGCGTGAAGATCGCGCAGAAACAAGCCATCGCCTTCATGCTCGCCGAAATGCGGACCGAGATCGAAGCCATCCGTTTGCTAACCTGGTCGGCGGCGTGGAAGTTGGACAACAAACGTGAAGACGCCTGCAACGAAGCGTATCTCGCCTCCGTCGGCGCGGCGGACATGGCGATGATGGTGACCGATCGTGCCGTGCAAATTTTGGGCGGGCACGGTTATATCCGCGAACATCCCGTTGAGATGTGGATGAGGAACGGACGGGGCGTTGCGATGTTGACGGGGCTCGCCATTGTGTAACGTCATTGCGAGCGGAGCGAAGCAATCTCCAACACTGTGAAGGAGATTGCTTCGGGCAGAAGAGCACTGCCCTCGCAATGACGGAGTAAAGGAGAAACTATGCCAATCGAATTCGAACCACCCAAACCAATTGCGCAAACGCAGTTCATGTTGAAAACCGTTGCCGATGAGATGATGCGCCCGCGCTCGCGGTTTTTCGATGAGCGCGAACATGATATTCCGTGGGAGTATATCGAGTTCATGCACATGGCGATGAAAGCCACAGGCGCGGGTCGGCTTGCGCCGCGTGATAATAGAAACAATGGAAGTGATATCGATAAACGTCCGCCCATTGGATATCAGCTGATCGCCGCGCAGATCGAGGCAGTGTCGTACGGCGACCTGGGGATGTACCACTGCCTGCCGGGCGGCGGACTCGGCGCGGCGGCGGTTCACTCCGCAGGGACACCTGAACAACGTGAGCGATTCTTAACCCGCTTCAGCGACGATAAGCCGACCTTCTCGGCGATGTGCATCACCGAAGCAGGCGCAGGCTCCGATAATTCCGCCATTCGCACGCGAGCTGTTTTGGACGAGCAGACCAACGAATGGGTCATCAACGGCGAGAAGATCTTTGTCACCGGCGGAGACAAGGCGTTTACGGAATATGAACGACTGGGGAAAGGGTTCCTCGTCGTGTGGGCGACCATTGATCCGACAGCCGGTCGAGCGGGGATGCGGGCATTCGTCGTCGAGGGTGGGACGCCCGGTGCGCGCGTGGTGAAACTGGAACATAAACTCGGTATTCGTTGCAGTGACACGGCGGCGATCTCGCTGGTGGATGTGCGTGTGCCGTTCGATAATATTCTTGGCAGCGCCACTGTGGAAAAATCCACGAGCGGGTTCAAGGGCGCGATGGCAACGTTCGACGCGACGAGACCCCTCGTGGCGGCATCTGGCATCGGCGTGGCGAGAGCCGCGCTTGAATTCCTGAAAGAGAAACTTGCAGAGAACGGAGTCCATATCCGTTACGGACTCCCGCGCCAGAAGTTAACGTCCATCGAACGCGATGTGATTGACATGGAGATCATGTTGAAGTCGGCGTGGTTGATGGTGATCAAGGCAGTGTGGATGGCGGACAACAAAAAGCCGAACGCGCTTGAGTCTTCGATGAGCAAGGTGCGGGCGGGCGATGTCAGCACGAAGATCACGCAGAAGGTAGTCGAGATTTTGGGTCCGCTTGGGTATAGCCGTGAGTTCCTTGCCGAGAAGTGGATGCGGGATGCAAAGATTACGGATATTTACGAAGGCACGGGGCAGATCAATCGTCTGGTGGTGGCGCGGCAGATACTTGGATATTCGGGTTCGGAGTTGAGATGATACTCTGGTGGTCGAGTGGGGCTGAGCGTTCGTTGCGAAGCCCGTATCGAGACCACCAGTTTGCAAGAAAACTCTTGTTACAGAATTTGCTTTACAGCGTGGTGGTTTCGATACGCCCTCGGCTGTCGCCTCGGGCTACTCGACCACCGAGTTGGAATGAAATGAGGTGTTTATGAAATATCAAATTCACAAAGCAGTCATCATCGGCGCAGGGACAATGGGTGCATCCATCGCGGCGCATCTGGCGAACGCGGGCGTGCCTGTGACGTTGCTCGACATTCCTTCGAAGGATGGCGATAAGAACAAAATTGTCATCAATGGCTGGGAAGCTTGTTTGAAAGCCAAGCCTGCGAATCTGATGTCTTCTGAATTGAAGACGTTGGTCAAGCTTGGTAATCTCGAGGATGATTTTGGCGTGGTCGCAGAAGCGGATTGGGTCTGTGAAGCGATCATCGAGAATCTCAAGATCAAGCAGGATTTGATGGCGCGGATTGACCAAATCCGCAAGTCGAATGCGATTGTTTCGACGAACACGTCGGGAATTCCTGTTTACGAAATTGCAGAAGGACGTTCAAAGGAATTTAAGAAGCATTTTCTGGGGACGCATTTCTTCAATCCGCCACGTTATTTGAAACTGCTGGAAATCATCCCAACGAAGGATACAGCGAAAGATGTCGTTGAGTTTAGTTCATGGTTCGGTGAATATCGCCTGGGCAAGGGTATTGTGCTGTGCAAGGATACGCCTAATTTCATTGGCAACCGTGTGGCATTTGGAACGGGCGCGTTCGGAATGGATTTCATCCTCAAGAACGATTACACCGTGGATGAGGTGGATGCGGTCACGGGTCCACTGATGGGGCGACCGAAGACGGCAACCTTCCGCTTGATGGATCTGGTTGGCATAGACGTGTGGGATCATGTCGGGCGCAATCTCGCTCCATTGATTCCGCATGATAAGCTGGGACAAGAATATCTCAAAGCCGAGGCGCCAAACAAGTTGATTTCAACGCTCATTGAGCGCAAATGGTTGGGCAATAAAACCAAAATCGGATTCTATAAAGAAGTCCGTAATGCTGAAGGCAAGAAAGAGTTTTGGTCGCTTGACCTGAACACGCTTGAGCATACGCTAGCCACCAAGCCGAGATTCGAATCGGTCAAGGCGGCGAAAGAGGTCGAGGGGTTGGGAGACAGGCTCAAGGTCATGTTGGATGTGGAGGACAAGGCGGGGCAGTTAGTCAAAGCGTTGACATATCAGGGCTTCCAGTACGCATCATCCATCATCCCCGAAGTCGCGGATACGGTGAAGCCGATCGACGATGCTGTCCGCTGGGGCTTTATGCACGAGGCAGGTCCGTTCGAGATGTGGGATATGCTCGGGGTGAAGGAGACAGCCAAAAAGATGAAGGAGGCGGGTTATCCTGCGGCGAAATGGGTCAATGCGATGTTGAAGGCAGGAGTTGAGTCGTTTTATCAGTATAAGAACGGCGAGAAGATTGCCGTGTATGATGCGGTTAAGGGTAGGTATGTGAAATTGAAATTGCCCGAGGGTGTTGTCCAATTGAAAGGCACGAAGGTCGTTGCAGAGAATATGGGCGCGACGTTGCGTGATATGGGCGATGGCGTTGCGTGCCTTGAGTTTCATACGAAGATGAACTCGCTTGATGAAGATATCATGAACATGACCGTTGAGACCTTCGAGCATCTTGAAAATTTCGACGGGCTTGTCATTGGCAACGAAGCGGAAAATTTCAGCGCAGGCGCGAACCTATTTATGATGGTGGTCGGCGCGCAACAAGGCATGTGGGATATGCTCGATGGCGCGGTGCGCAAGTTGCAGGATATGAACATGCGTATGCGTTACTCGCCAAAGCCGATCGTGGTTGCGCCTGCGGGTCTCACGCTTGGCGGCGGATGTGAGATCACGATGCACGCCTCACGCGTGGTTGCCGCGGCGGAAACCTATATCGGTCTTGTGGAACTCGGCGTGGGAGTCATCCCTGCGGGGGCCGGCACGAAAGAGATGTTGCGTCGCATCGTCAACCCAGTGATGCGTATTGAAAATGCCGAGCCGCTCCCTGCCTTGCAAAAAGCATTTCTGCAAATGGGTCAAGCCAAAGTTGCAACGAGCGCAGAGGAAGCGCGCGGCATGAATATTTTGAATCCGCAAGACCGCATTGTGATGAACCGCAGTCACTTGCTCGCCGAGGCGAAGCGTGAGGTCGTGCACATGGTCGCCGCTGGCTACAAACCACCTGCGCCCGAATCCATTTATGCGGCAGGACGTGATGCGCTTGCGGCTATCCGTGTCGGCGCATGGATGTTCAAGGAAGGTCAATACATCACGCCGTACGATCATCATGTGGCGGGCAAACTCGCGTATGTGATGTGCGGCGGCGAACTCACACGTCCGCAATGGGTGAGCGAACAATATATTTTGGATTTGGAACGTGAAGCGATATTGTCTTTGTTTGGCGAAGAGAAAACGCAGGCGCGGATGTGGTCAATTTTGCAGACGGGAAAGCCTCTTCGCAATTAGAGAATTGGAGGATTGGAGAATTCTCTAGTTCTCTAATCCTCTGCAAAGGAGTAACTTATGAAAGACGCAGTAATCGTATCCGCAGTTAGAACACCAGTTGGTAAGGCGAAAAGAGGAGGACTTGCCACGGTTCGTCCCGACGAGATGTCTGCTACGACCATCCAGGCGCTTCTCAAGCGGACGCCAAATCTCGACCCTGCCCAGATCGAAGACGTGGTCATCGGCTGTGCCTTCCCCGAAGGCGAGCAGGGACTCAACATGGCGCGCATGGTCGCCTTGCGTGCAGGTCTGCCTGATGCTGTCCCCGCCGAGACGATCAATCGTTATTGCGCTTCGGGCGTGCAATCCATTGCGCATGTGGCGTATGCCATTCAAAGCGGACAGATTCAAATCGGCATTGCGGGCGGAGCGGAATCCATGACAATGATTCCAATGACAGGGTTCAAGTTCTCGCCGAATCCATATTTTGCTCAAGACCTGCCGCATTACTACACCAACATGGGTCTTACCGCCGAAAATGTTTCCGTCAAATATGGCATCAGCCGTGAAGACCAGGATGAGTTCTCATTGAAGAGTCATCAAAAAGCGGCACAGGCGGTCAACTCTGGACTCTTCGACCCTGAATTGGTTTCGATTGATGTTGAGTTAAATGAACTCGATGCCAATGAAAAAGCCGTGAAAAAGAATATCACTGTGAAGCGTGATGAAGGACCACGGGCAGATACGAACATCGAAGCATTGTCAAAACTCAAGCCTGCTTTCAAAGAAGGCGGCGTCGTGACTGCTGGCAACTCCTCGCAAATGTCCGATGGCGCGGCGGCGGTGATGGTGATGTCGGCAGATAAAGCCAACGAGTTGGGACTCAAGCCATTGGCAAGATTCGTCTCGTTTGCCGTGGGAGGCGTCCCGCCTGAGTTGATGGGCATTGGTCCCATTGTGGCGATACCCAAAGCCTTGAAACTCGCAGGCTTGACCTTGAGCGATATTGACCTGATAGAATTAAACGAAGCCTTCGCCGCACAGTCGCTGGCGGTCATCCGCACACTGGAGATTGACGAGAACAAGGTCAACGTCAACGGTGGCGCGATTGCGCTGGGACATCCGCTCGGGTGTACGGGTGCGAAATTGACCACCCAACTCATCTACGAAATGGGACGCCGCAAATCAAAGTACGGCATGGTCACCATGTGCATCGGCGGTGGCATGGGCGCGGCGGCGGTGTTCGAAAATCTTCAATAACCAGGTCGAAGGTCAAAGGTCGAACATCCTTTACCTGTGACTTGCGACTTTAGACTAAGAGACTATGAAACTAACGGACTAGGAGACTAAACAATGCCCCTCACAGTATCACAACTCATGGAAAAAATGCCCGGCGCGTTCCTGCCCGAAAAAGCGACAGGTGTGAACGCGGTCGTCCATTTCAAATTCACCGGTGCCGAAGCGGGCGAATGGAACGCGAAGATCGCCGACGGCAAATGCGAAGTCGCATCCGGCGCGCCCGGCGGCACAGCGACGATGACCCTCACCGCCGACTCAGGCGATTACGTCAAACTCTTCACGGGCGAACTCGATGGGATGCAAGCCTTCATGCAAGGGAAACTCAAATTGGGCGGCGACCTGAACCTGGCGATGAAATTGATGAACATGTTCAAGATTAGATAGCGCGATATGACAAAAACGATTCTGGTGGTATTGGCTCATCCCGACGATGAGTCGTTTGGCTTGGGCGGCACGATCGCGGTCTACGCAAAAAAAGGATATAACGTCTATTACCTGTGCGCCACCCGCGGCGAAGCGGGGTCAGCAGACGCGGAATACATGCAAGGCTTCAAAGACACGGCTGAAATGCGCACCGACGAGTTGACGCGCGCCGCGAACATTCTGGGGTTGAAAGAAGTGATCTTCCTCGGTTACCGCGACTCTGGAATGCCCGGCATGGAGGCGAATCAGCATCCCGATGCGCAGATCAACCATCCCGTCGAAGAAGTGGCGGGGCGCGTCGTCAAATATATCCGTGAACTCAAACCCGAAATCGTGCTCACGTTCGACCCGATCGGCGGCTATAAACATCCCGACCACATCCATATTCAGCGGGCGACCACTTTGGCGTTTGAAAAAGCAGGCGACGCATCTTTTTACCCCGAGGCAGGCGCGCCGTTCACGCCGACCGCGTTGTATTATCAAGTCTTTCCGAAGCGGTTCCTCCAATGGGCTGTGCGACTGTTGCCGTTATTTGGTAAAGACCCGCGCAAGTGGGGCAGGAACAAAGATATTGATCTCACCGACCTGATCACCGATTTCCCGGTTCATGTGAAAGTTGACATACGCTCGGTGACCGATATCAAACGGCAGGCGGGCGAACAACATGCATCCCAGGGAGGACGCCAAATGCGCCGCGGGTTATTTGGGCTCCTTTCGAGAATCTTCGGTGAACACGAGGACTATATGCGGGCTTCTCCTCCTGTGGAGGGGTATTTCCGTGTGAAAAACGATCTTTTCGACCTGTAAACTTCCTGCTCAATTCTTGAAGGCGGCTGGGAACATTTCCAGCCGCTTTTTCGTTCCACCAACGACATGCGGACGCGTGTTAGAATCCATTTAATCCTATGAGCGAACCATCCAACGAAAAACAACCTGCTCGACGATTCGATCTTCCGCGACTGGCATCCATGCTACTTCGACCAACCCAGTCATTTTTACCGATGAGGTCGGACAAACACAGCACCTGGTTGACACCGATGCTGTTGTTAAGCCTGACGACCATTCTCGTCGTCATCGTGACCGGCTACCTCAAGACGCAAGCCGCATTGAACGGTGTGGTTGAGTTGCCTCCCGATTGGGAATTCTGGACGCCGGAAATGCAGGAAAATTACCTGCAAGCGCAACAAGCCACGCAAAGCCCGGCGATCAATTACGTGATACCAATGATCGGCGCGCTGTTTTCACTCTGGCTTGGTTGGCTGATATTTTCCGGGATTATGCGGCTTGTTTCAACCTTGCTAGGCGGTCGAGGTTCCATGCAGAGCGCGTTGAATGTCGTTGGGTGGGCGGGCATTCCGTTTGCCGTCCGCGATGTGTTGCGCGTGTTGTTCATGTTGTCCGCTGGGCGCGCCATTGCCAGCCCGGGGTTATCCGGCTTCGTGGAAGCGGGTTTCGCATTGCAATTCCTCTCGCATACCGACCTGTTCATGTTTTGGAACATCGCCCTGCTCGGCATCGGTTTCTCGGTCGTGGATGGACTCCCGCGCGGCAAGGCGTTGATCGGCGCCGCCGTTGTCGTCTTCATCCTGCTTGCCATCCGTTCGGCGATCGGCGCGGCGGTTGCGGGATTCGGTTGATATGGGCAAACCCTTCATTCGAATTACCGCGCTGACCAAACATTTCGAAATGGGCGGGCAGATCGTCCGCGCGCTGGATGGGGTCGACGTGGATATCGAGCAGGGGACGTTCACCGTAGTGATGGGTCCTTCGGGGTCGGGCAAGAGTACGCTTCTTTACCTCCTGGGAGGGCTGGACCGCCCAACCTCCGGCGAGATTTCCATCGAAGGGGAGCGGCTCGATCAAATGGACGAGAACGCGCTGGCGCTTTTTCGCCGCCGCACGATGGGATTCGTTTTCCAATCTTTTAACCTCATCCCAAGCATGACTGCGCTCGACAATGTCGCTTTCCCCATGCAATTCGCCGGCGCAACGGCGGCGTCGAGGAGGGAGCGGGCTGGTGAGTTATTGAATCAGGTCGGGTTGGGGAACCGATCCGATCACCGTCCCACGGAGCTCTCCGGGGGTCAACAACAGCGGGTCGCCATTGCGCGCGCGCTGGTGAACGATCCAAAATTGATTCTGGCAGACGAACCGACGGGCAACCTCGATACCACCAGCGGGAGCGCCGTCATGCACGTGTTGTCTGACCTGCACAAAGCCGGGCGGACTGTGCTGGTCGTCACGCACGACCCTCGCATGACGCGCTTTGCCACGCATAAAATTCACCTGCTCGACGGACTCATCGTCAGTGAAGCGGAGTATGAAAACGCGGCGCTGGAGGCGATGAAGGTTGAGTAGGGAGTATCCTTCTGTTTCAAATAAACACGGTGGTTGAGTAGGTGGCGACGCTCTTTCGCCGCCGTATCGAAACTAACAGATTTATAACTGATGTTACGCAGATCTGCTCATAGGCGGTCTGCGACCGCCGTAGTTGCATGTTCATTCTCCCTTTCTTGCCATCCACAGGGTCACAGACCCTGTGGGAGCATAAGGATGCGTAACATCAATTAATAAGGAACTATGAAAACAAAATCTTTTCGGTTCACATCCATTTCGTTGTTGATTGTTTTGATCCTCTCCGCCATGCCTGCGCCTGCCTATGCCGCGCATACGATCACCTCGGTCGTGCCGGCGACGTTGGTGAACGATGTTGCCACCACGATCACCGTGAACGGCTCAGGCTTTTCGGCAGGGTCGGCTGTTGTGTTGTTGAACGGTTCGGCGTTGTCCACCACGGTGGTGAACGATTCTGTGTTGACTGCGCTCGTGCCGGCCGGAATTGCTGTTGGATGTCACATCGTGACGGTTTCGACCGGTGTGGTGGGCGACCCCGATGCCACATGGAGTTGTCTCGACGTCCTCGCGCCGACGCCAACGCCTGTGCCGACGGCAACTGCCACCACGGCGCCGCTTCCGTTTGTCCGGCCGCAGATGGTGGTCAAGGCGACGGCAACGAAAGGGACAGTGCAGACCAACGCCGAATTCAAACTCAGCATCGAACTGCAAAACGCGGGGAATGCCACCGCCTACAGCACGCAGGCGGTGTTGACCTCCTCCGATCTTGTGCCGTTGAAAAATGGTGGTGTGTCGGTATTGGGGACGGTGGACGCGGGCAACAATGTCGGTTTGGCGCAAACTTTTCTAGTCAGCGGTCAGATCTATGGTCAGCAGATCATCGTGGTTGACCTCGCGCTCACCTACTACGATGGTACGGGCGCTTCGTACTCGGACAAATTCACGCTTTCGATCACTGCCAGCGGTGGCGTTTCCAGCGGAGTCGCGGCGGCGACGTCAACCCCGACGGGCGTGAAATCCTCCCAATTGGTGATCAGCGGCTATTCGTCCGATATCGACCCGCTCCAGCCCGGCGAACAATTCACCCTCACGCTGAACGTGCAAAATGTCGGGAACGACAAAGCCCAGCGGATCACCATGATCGTGGGCGGCGGTTCAGGCGGGACCTCAGGCGGCACCCCCCAACCCGGCGGAGTCTCGGGCGGCGGCGGGGATTTCGCGAACTTCGCGCCGGTGGGCGCTTCCAACGTGCAGTCGCTTGGCGACCTTGCCGCCGGCGGGCGGATCAATGCGACCCAGAAGTTGATCGTCAACGTCTCGACGAACCCCGGCGCCTACCCGATGAAGATCTCGTTCTCGTACTTGAATGACAAAAACGAAGTCATCAACGACGAGCAGGTGATCACCCTGCTCGTGCACAGCCTGCCGAATTTGGATGTGAGTTTTTACCAGCCGCCCGGCGTGCTGTTCACAGGCCAGCCGGGCGCGTTGCCGATCCAGATCGTCAATGTCGGACGGCGTTCCGCGATTCTCGGAAATGTAAAGATAGAGTCGGAGAGTGGTTTCCTCGAAGGCAATACCGGCTTGGTCGGCTCGCTCGATATCGGAGCATTCTTCACCATCGATGCGCTCTTCACGCCCGAGCAGGCAGGGACGGTCCCGCTGACGATCACCATCGACTATGTGGATGACTTCAACCAGCCGCGGACGATCGTCAAAATGCTGGAGGTTGAGGTGGAGGAATTGATCATCGAAGAACCGACGTTCGACCCGAACGGCGAAGGCTTTGAAGAGCCTGTCACGGAAACCTTCTGGCAAAAGGTCAAGCGTTTCATCCTCGGCATTCTGGGGCTGGATAGTTCTGCGTCCAACGAAACCTCTCCGGTGGAAGACGGCGTGATCATCGAGGAAAGCGTCCCACCGGGTGGAGGCGGCGGAGGCAAGGGAGGTCCATGAAATTTCTTGACCTGCTCCGCCTAGTCGCTGGCAACTTGAGTCGTCGCAAAGCGCGCGTCGCGCTGACCGCCATTGGCGTGGTTATCGGCACAGCCGCGGTGGTGATTCTCGTCTCGCTGGCGATCGGCTTGCAACAAACGGCGACCGAACAGTTGTACGGCATTGGCGATTTGACGCAGATTCAGGTGAGTCCCTCGTATGGCGGCGAAGGCGTCGCCATTGGACCAGGCGGAGGGGGAGGCGGAATCGGCATTCCCGCGTCCGACGATATCAAGCTGTTGACGAACTCCGTGCTCGATGAATTCCGCGCCATCCCCGGCGTCGAATCGGTCATCCCGCGCGAATATTTGATGTCTGGCGCGGTGATGAAGTTTCAAAAGCTCGAGTCATACGTCAACATCATCGGCGTTGGCACGGACGATGTTGCCGATCTCGGCGACGAAGCTGAACAAGGCTCCACCGAATTGGGACGCGGGAGGATCGTCATCGGTATCACCGTCCCCCAGGGCTTTTACGATCCCAATTACCGACCTGGTCAGGAAGCGCCGGCTCCGCCTGAATTGTTCGAAGAGCAGGTGCAGATGGTCGTCATCAAATACGACTCGAACGGCAACGAAGTCCGCAAGAACATCACCTTGCGCGTGACAGGCGTGCTGGCGGAGACGCGCGGCGAATCCGATTGGACGGTGTACATGCCGCTCGATCAGGTCAAGGCGTTGAACGAGTGGTCGCAGAACCGACGTTTCAATTACAACAAGGAAGGCTATAGCCAGGTCATCGTAAAGGTGGGCGATGTCGATCGAGTCATCGAGATCGCCGACCAGATCACCGCCATGGGGTATCAGGCGTTCACACCGCAGTCGTTCCTCGAAGGGATCAATAACTTTTTCATCGTGCTTCAATTGATCTTCGGCGGCGTTGGCGCGATCGCGTTGCTGGTGGCGGCGATCGGCATTGCCAACACCATGGCTATGTCCATCCTCGAGCGTACGCGCGAGATCGGTTTGATGAAAGCCGTCGGCGCGACCAACCGCGATGTGCTCGCCATCTTTTTGGGCGAAGCGGCAGGCATCGGATTTCTCGGCGGGTTGGGGGGCATCGTCATCGGCTGGCTTGCCTCGCAGGGCATCAACATCCTTGCGCTCGCCTATCTGGCAAGCCAGGCCGGCGAACAGGGAGGCGCGCCTCCGAGTGTTGCCGTGGCAACACCGTTATGGCTGCCGATCTTTGCGCTCGTTTTTTCCACGCTGGTGGGGATGTTCTCCGGACTGTACCCCGCCTTGCGCGCGGCGACGATGATCCCCGTCCTCGCGCTCAAGTACGAGTAAGACGGCGCGGCGCTTCCCTCCTCCCTTATATCTGGTTCACCCCTTTGGAGAATCCCCACATCTGACGCTTGACAGTCTGGAACATACGTTCTAGAATCATCACATCCGATTCAACCTCAAAGGAGAGAACCCATGTCCAAACGAAACATCGTCCACGTTGAGATCCCCGCCGCCGACCAGGCCGCCGCGGCAAAGTTCTATCAGAGTTTATTCGGCTGGAAGATGAATCCCATCCCTGACATGAACTACACCATGTGGGAAGCTGGCGAAGGTCCCGGCGGCGGATTTCCATCCACAGCCGACATGCCCGCGGGTCAGGTCACGGTGTACTTCGACAGCGAAGACATCGATGCCGATTTGAAGAATGTCGAAAAATTGGGCGGATCGGTCGTTCAGCCGAAGACCGAAATCCCCGGCATGGGGTGGTTCGCCACCTTCAAGGACCCGACCGGGAATGTGCTCGCCCTGTTCACGGACACGCCGCACGACCATTGATCGAGCGCCTTCAACGGACTGGTCACAAATATTGTGACCAGTTTTTGTTTAACTCCCGCAGTTGCCAAGGCGGTCATTCTTCGATAAGATTCCCTCCATGACTGAAATTCAATACTCCAATGCCACCGAGGCGTCCGAGTTGTGCATAGCCTGCGGACTATGTTGCACGGGGCATTTATTCTCATGGGTGCGACTCAAAGCCACTGAGTTGACACCCTCCGAAAAACTCGGCTTGCAGGTGATCCGCAACGACCCGCGTCAGCGCGGCTTCACCCAGCCCTGCCCGATGTGGAACGGCACATGCCGAATTTACAATGACCCTCATTACCCGCGCGGCTGCGATTCGTACAAATGCAAACTGCTCCGTGAATTGCTCGATGAAAGCATCTCGTTGACGGATGCCCAACAGATTGTGAGCGATACAAAGGATTTGATCCGCCACGTGGAGAAACAGTTGCCGAAATCATCACACGCCAGTTTTCGCGAACGGTTCATTGCGCAAGTCAAAGCCATGCGGGAATCTTCGAGCCAGGGGTATAACCATAAATTTATGGCTCACGCAGAGCGCCTGTTGGCGGTTATTGAAAATTCGTTTGGGGTATTGGATTTTTTCGATAAACCAAAGAAAGACTAAGCCATGGCTTTTCTTTCCACGGGTCTTGTAATCGCATAGATCAATGTCGGGAAATTGTCCCCGGCAATCCCAGACACTTTTCTTTCGAGCGTCATGCCGATGCGTTGTGCGACGCGCTGTGAGGCAAGATTATCTGGGTGCATCAAACAGATGATGCGGGAACGATTCAAGTAGTTGAAGGCATATGCCAGAATCCCGGTTGCGGCTTCGGTCGCCAGACCTTGATGCCAGAATTTCTTGTTCAACAAATAACTCACCTCGATTTCCAGTTTGCCGTCAATGTCCCATGGAAGTAAGCCACACCTGCCGATGAATTCGCCCGTTTCTTTGTGAATGGTTGCCCACAAGCCCAGCTCAGGATGTTCGGGATGCCCGTTCAGAAACCATTCCAATTCTTCTTTAGTATCTTCATAATTCAATACACCATCGGGGTAGTATTTACGGATCTCAGGATCTCGATACAAAACGAATAGATCCTCCAGATCATCTAAAGTGAGATGCCGTAGCAAGAGTCTTTGAGTTTCGAGAATGAATGCCATTCAATTCACCTGTTCACACGTGAATACAGCGGGTGATTTTCGTTGACCTGCAACAAGTCCCACAAATTTCCATACAAATCCTCGAACACCGCAACCAGCCCGTAGGATTCTTCCTTCGGCGGGCGGATAAATTTTATCCCTTTGGAAACCATCTCATTGTAATCTCGCCAAAAATCATCAGTGTTGAGAAAGAGGAACACCCGTCCGCCTGTCTGGTTGCCGATGAACGGCTCCTGCTCCGGTTTGGAGGCTTTCGCCAAAAGAATGGTGGACCCGCTTGAATTGGGAGGCGAAACGACCACCCAGCGTTTATCCTGCGCGGGCTGGTAGGTATCTTCGACCAGCGTGAAATGCAGTTTCTCGGTATAAAATGCGATAGCCTCGTCGTAGTCCCTGACGACGAGCGCGATGTGGAGGATGCTTTGTTTCATAATCAACTCAACGCCAACTGGATCGCCCCATCCATCGTCATGGACTTGCCCTCTGCCCAGAGCGTATTGAACTCCGCTTCGGGGAGCATGGCGCGGAGCCGACTCATGAATTGCGCTTCTTCCGCTTCTTCTTCATCTGTCCGTTTATGACCTGTCAACTCACGGATCGTCTCTGCCGCGCCGAATAATTTTGCGGCATGTTGGGGTTCTTCCTCCGCAACTGCGATCATTGCAAAACATTCCAGTTGATGCGCCACGCCAGGACGATTGCCATAATCTTGAAAAACCTTGATGGTTTCTCGATAGGTTTTCTTCGCTTCGGCGAACCTACCCATCGCGCGTTGCGTGTGTGCGATCTCGGAAGACGATGCCGCGATCATGCCTTTATGACCGATATGCTTGAATATCCTGAGCCCTTCCTCAAAGTACTGCTGGGCACGCTCGAAACGACCCTGAAACCGTGTGCTCATCCCCATCCCTAAATTGAGAAAACCAACTTGAATGGATAAGCTTCCGTCTTTCATGCTAGCCTGAGCCAACGCCACATACTTTTCACTCTCTTGAAAATTGCGGTGTAGCCCTTCCCAGTGCGCCAAATTGGTATAAGCCATCCACATCCCAGGGCTGTAATTGAGCTCTCTGAAAATTTCAAGCCCCTCCATTGCGGCGGCAGGGGTATCGTCAGCTTTGATTATAGAGGATGCGCTCGCATACATTTCCAGACCCAAGCCCAACATATGTTTATCGCCAAGTTCGCGGGCAATTGCAATGGCTTCCTGCAGGATATTGCGCGAGGACATAATTTCATTCGTGCCTTCCATGAGCATCCCCAGGCTTAAACATCCACGGACAAAAATTTCCTTTCGAAGGCGGTTCGCCTCACCTTCAACGGGTGGCAGGGCGCGAAACTTCTCCAATGCTGTTTTGAGCATGGTTATTCCTTCCAGTTGTCCTCCCATCATGCTCATATTCATTGCCATACCTGCGGCAAGTTCCAATGTATCTTGAACATGGTTTTGCAAACCCCATTCAAATGCCGCCCGTAGGTTTTCCAAATCTACTTGAATGGATATCAATCTTTTCGTTTCCTCTTCTGTTGCGAAGAAAGCCGCATTCCATATGCCATTCGTGTAATTTTTATAGTGGATGAAGTGCCGATCACGCGCCGCCACGGCTTGCTTCGCTTCGAAGAGCTTTTCTCTCGCATATTGCCGAATCGTCTCCAATAGGAAATAGCGCATTTCCCCTTTGTACTCTTCCGTCACCACCAGCGATTTGTTGACCAGCCCTTCAAGATGCTCAAGCGCATTTGGGTCTTCGGATACCGATTCAAGCGCCTCCAACGTCCAGCCGCCGACGAAGACGGATGCGATACGTAGTAAATTCTTTTCTTCTTCCAAGAGTAAATCATAACTCCAATCGATCAATGCCCGTAGAGTCTGTTGACGCGGCAAGGCGGTGCGACTTCCACCCACGAGCAGGCGGAATAGGTTATCAAGACGGGATGCGATCTGTTCTGCTGAAAGAAACTTTGTCCGCGCGGCGGCGAGTTCGATCGCCAAAGGAATGCCGTCGAGACGGTGGCAGATTTGAGCGACGGACGAAGGGTTTGAATCGGTGAGAGAAAATTTTGAGTTGGCGGCGCGGGCGCGGTCCACGAAAAGGCTGGTTGATTCGGAATCCGCAAGGGAAGGTATGCGATATGCCACTTCGCCTGCAATGCCCAAGGCTTCGCGACTGCTGGCTAGGATTTTGAGTCCCGCGCATTGATGCAGGAGTTCGTCCGCGAGTTTTGCACAGGCGGCGATAAGATGTTCACAGTTATCGAAAATAAGCAATATCTTTTTGTCGCGCAGATAATCCGTCACCAAATTTTTCAGCGGATTGAACGGCAGTTCCTGCAAACCAAACACCTGCGCCAATGCGGGGATGATCTGCGACTCATCACTGAGCGGCGCGAGCTCGATCATCCACACGCCGTTGGGAAAATTCGTAAGTAGTTGCGTGCCGACTTCAATCGAAAGACGAGTCTTGCCGGTGCCGCCTGAACCTGTAAGTGTGACGAGATGCGATGCGTTGAGCGCTGCTTTGATCTCAGCGATTTCTTTTTCACGACCAACAAAAGATGTCAGTTGAGTGGGGAGGTTATGCTGAAATGATTCAAGTGTGTTCAGCGGCTGAAATCCGGAAGGTAAATCGGGGACAGATAATTGATAGAGATGTTCGGGTCGCAGAACATCCTTGAGGCGGCGTTCGCCCATGCCAACGAGTTGCGCTTTCTCTGGCAGTCTGTCGCGGGTCAAATCGTACGTGCTTTGCGAAAGCAGAATTTGTCCGCCATGCCCTGCGGACATGATGCGCTGAGTCAGTGCCAGGGTTGCGTAACCCGAATAGGTGTTTTCTTTGTTTTCAATTTCCAACTGCGCCGCTCCCGTGTTAATTCCCATGCGCACTTTTATGGGCGCGGGCAACCAGACTTCATTATGCAGGTTTCTTTGTGCATCCAGCGCGGCTTGCAAAGCGTCATTTGCATCGTGAAAGGAAGCCGAAAACGAATCGCCGATGACACGAAAGACAAACCCAGCGTGCGCTTGAATAGCTTGATTCAAAATCTCATTATGTCGTGCAAGCAGGGTTGGCATGGCATCAGGATATTGCTGGGCAAGTTTGGTCGAGCCTTCGATATCGGTAAAGAGAAATGTAACGGTGCCGCTTGGTAGTGAAGTGTTCGTCATGGTTATCCTTGTAACGCCAATTGGATCGCCTGTTCCATCGTCATGGATCGTCCCACCGCCCAAAGCGACGTGAAATATTTTTCATCCATGTTTGCCTTCAAATCCGCGACCTCGCGTTCGTATTCGATCCGCTCGAGTTGCGACATATCTATGTTGATGAGTTCGCGCAATGCCTCAGCCGCGCCCAGCAGGTGGGTGGCGCGTTCGGGTTTTTCGTGGGCTTTGGCGATGAATGCGAAACACTCCAGTTGGTTGGCTACCGCGGCGCGGTGACCGAGTCGTTTCCATTCGAGGATGGTCTCGCGATACATGGCAGAGGCTTTTTCGTGGCGGCCCTCCAGCCGCTCCATGTGCGCCATTTCACTGCGCACCATGTTGGTTCGGTGATGGTCGCCCATATCGTGAAAGATGGGAACGAGGGGCGCAAATTGTTCGCGGGCATCGTCGAAACGACCGTTGAAGCGCGACCCCATCGCCATCCCGAACAACACCATGGTATGACCGAAGCGGTTCTGATTGTTTTTCAAGGTGGCGAGCCCTTTTGCCACCATGGACTTTGACTCATCGTCGTACTGCCCCAACATCATCTTGCGGTTGCCAAACATGCCGTACGCCATCCCGATCGCGTACTGATCGTTGGATTCATTTGCGATCGCCAGCACTTCCTCCATCAGGGAGTCCACGTCTTGAAAGCGACCAGACATCATCTTCGAGACTAACTCAAAGGTCAACACCATCGCAAGCAGGCGTTTATCGCCGAGTTCGCGGGCATACCCCGAAGAGGTCGCCGCCGCCGCGCTGGCGTTGAACATATCACCCTGACTGAATGCCATGAATGAAACCGACTGCCACGATTTCGCGATGATTGCCAGACGTTCACGCGCCGCCTCGCCCTCGACTTCGGGTAACTGCTTCATACGCTCCAAAGCCTCGTGAATCCATTGGATGCCTTCGTTTTCATAACCGCGCCTGAACCAAAAATTTGGCAATGCGCCTGCCATGCGTAAAACCGCCATCACGTTATTATCCATGCCCCATTCGATCGCGGCGCGCAGGTTGTCGTATTCAGATTCGAGTCGGTTTACCCACTGTAGCGCCATCGCGCCGTAAATTTGCTCCTCCGATGCCTCCGCCAGGCGAACGAAATAATTCAGGTGACGGTTCCGCATTTCTGCGGCTTCACCCGACTCAATCAATTTATCGCGCGCGTATTGACGGATGGTTTCGAGCAGGCGATAGCGCGGCTCGTCGCCTTCCTCGTCCATCGTCGCCAGCGATTTGTTTACGAGTTGCGGTAAAAGTTCCAGCACATCAATATCAGGGAACATGGATTCAGCCGCTTCGAAAATCCAGCCGCCCGCGAACACCGAAAGCCGCATCAGCAATTTGCATTCTTCTTTCGGCAGGATATCGTAACTCCAGTCAATCAACGCGCGCAGAGTTTGCTGGCGCGGCAAGGCGGTGCGCGAACCGCCCGTCAATAATTTGAAGCGGTCGTCGAGTCGTTTGGCGATTTGTTCGGGTGTGAACGCGCTGACGCGGGAGGCGGCTAACTCCAAGGCGAGGGGAATGCCATCCAGGCGGGAGCAGATTTGGGCGACGAATGAGGCGTTCTCGTCCGTTAGATGGAATTTCGGATTCGCGGCGGAGGCGCGTTCCACAAACAATTGAATGGATTCGAATCGCATGAGATTTCCGAGGTCTCCGAGACTTCGGAAATCTGGGAGGGACAACGACGGCACGCGATAGACCGTTTCACCCATGATGCCCAGCGCCTCGCGACTGCTGGCGATGATTTTGATCTGCGGCGCGTTGTGAAGAAGTTCATCGGCCAGTTGCGCGCTGGCTTCGACGAGATGTTCGCAGTTATCGAAAATAAGCAAAAGATTCTTCGAACGCAGATAATCGGCGACAATATCGCCCAACGGCATCCCGGCTTGCGCGCGCACGCCTAATGCCGATGCGACCGTTTGCAGGATCAACGCCGGGTCGGCGAGCGGCGCCAGTTCGATGAACCAGACGCCATCGGCAAATTTCGAGATGTTTCGCGAAGCAAGTTCCAGCGACAGGCGCGTCTTGCCTGTGCCGCCCGGACCGATGAGCGTAAGCAGGCGCGAGCCTTCCAGCCGCGCTTCTGCTTCCGCCAATTCGCGCTCGCGCCCGATGAACGAGGTGAGTTGAGTCGGGATGTTGTTCGTTGCAATCGGAATCGAATTGAGCGGCGGAAATTCGCTCTGTAGCCCCGTCGCCTTGACTTGTAGAATTTTCTCCGCTTCCAGCAAGCCTTTCAGGTAATGCTCGCCTAGATCAAGCAGGGAAATATCGTGGGAGAAATGCTCACGCGCCACCTGCGCCGTAACTTCCGAAATCAGAATCTGCCCGCCGTGCCCCGCGGACATGATCCGTGCCGTGCGGTTGAGCGTTTGACCGAAATAATCCCCGTCGCGCAATTCGGCTTCGCCGGTGTGCAGTCCCATACGAACCTTGACTTGTACGCTGGTGGTCGAGTAGGGGCGCTGTTCGTCCGCGCCCCGTATCGAGACCACGTTATTATCGAGAATAAGAGATTGGAGAATTTTTTGCGCCGCAATCGCCGCATTGACCGCGTCCGCCGCCTTCTCGAACACCGCATGGATACCATCGCCTGTGGTCTTGATAACGTGCCCGTGATTGGTTTCGATGGCTGCTTTCAGAATCGCATCGTGCTTCGCCAGTGCGGACTTCATCTCTTCGGGATGTTTTTCCCAAAGTTGAGTCGAGCCTTCCATATCGGTGAAGAGGAAGGTGACGGTGCCGGAGGGGAGAGTTGTCATAACAGCCTGTTTCAAAACCTGAAATGGATAAAGATGCGCCCGAAGTTTTTATCGTCTTTTTCCACACGGTGATATAGCTTCTTGATATGTCCCTGATTGAGGAACCGTAATACTTTCTTTTTGAGTTGTCCACTGCCTTTGCCGGGGATGATCTCGACCAGGCTAATTTTCTTCTCGATCGCCTCTTCGACGATGCGGTTCAATTCCGCGTCAATTTGATTACCCTTGTTGTAAATCTCGTGCAGGTCGAGTTTGAGCTTCGCCATTATTTACCCCACGGTTGGATGAAATCCTCGGGTTCCACGCCCAGCGCGTCCGCGACGCGGTTGATGTAGTTGAAGTAACTGATGACTTGCGTCGCGTCGTGGATGGCGCAGTCGTCCAATCCGTGCGAGCGGAGGATTTGCAGATCGTCGGAACACATTTGGGATGGCGTCAATGTTAGTTTCGAGGCAAACTCACACAAGGCTTTATCCTGTTGGGAGAGCGGGGCGCTCCGCCAATCCCGCGCCACCGCGTGGACGTATGCGTCCGCTTCTTCGGCGTTCATGATCTTTGCGACCTCAGCACGGAGGTCGTGCGCGTGCGACTGCGTTCAGTAGTGACAGTGATTCTCGAACGATACCACCACCGCCAGCATCTCACGTTGTGAGCGCGAAAGCGGCGATTCGCCCATCATGGCGGTGCTGTAAAACGCGATGCTGTCGCGCATCATGCGCGGGTTGAGCGACATGATGTGGACGATATGCCACACCCGACCCGCTCGCTTGAGCGCGGCATCGAACTGGGCTTTGAGCAAGCCCGTTGCCTCCTCCACGGAAATTTGTTTAATCCAGGGCATGGCTATCTGTAGCGCGAGATACTATCTCGCTTTACCTTTCGGTAAAAAATCAAACGGCGGGCGCTGGTTCAATTTGATCAAATTGGCGCGTGCTTCGCTCACGTGCAGGGCGGTCAGCGAGCCGGTGTCGCAACTCAACCGCTGGAAATGATCGAGCGGCATCCCAAGAAAATGCGCCACGACCAATTTGATCGGGTCAGCATGAAAGATCACGGCGACTACATCCGCTGGTTTGTGGTGCGCGTGAATGATTTTTTCGATCACCGAAACACAGCGCGTTTGCGCTTCAGGGAACGACTCCCCGTCTGGAAAGCGAAACCGCGATGGCGCGTTCTGTACAATTCGCCATGCCTTGGTCAGCCCAAGCACCTTCCACGATTTTCCCTGCCACTTGCCGACATTCGTATCCATCAAGTCAGGCTCCTGGATGATCTTCAGCTTGTGCGACTCAGCGATTGGACTCGCCGTCTCTATCGCCCGCTCCAGCGGACTCGAATACACCGCTTTGAGCGGGACATCCATCAACGCGTCCGCCAGCGCCTGTGCCTGCTTCTGACCCTTCTCGTTGAGTCGCACCCCCGGCAGGCGTCCCGCCATCTTGTGCGATTTGACGTAGTCGTTTTCTCCGTGACGGATAAGTAAGAGAGTTGGCATGTTTGAAGGTTGAATGTTGCAGGTTTGAAATTGAAGGCAATTGTCCTGCGCCTTCAACCTGCAACCCGCGATCTAGCGGATCTTCCTCTTCATCTCCACGATCTGTTCTTCGCTCATGGCGGGCATGGTTTCCGCTTGCGTAATGCCCAGCGCCTTGCGTTGCGCCTCGCGCCACATTTCGAGACGGGCTGTCACTTGCGATTCGTATCCCTCTTGCGACGGCGAGTAGAAATATGTGCCGAGTAATCGTTTCGGCAGATACTGTTGCGGTATGAAATGTCCCTCGTGTTCGTGCGGGTAGACATAATCCTTGCCATGACCCATTGCCGCGGCGTCGCGGTTTCCATCCATGAGATGACGGGGCACAGACACCTGGCCTTCATCCTCGATCTTTTTCATCGCATTGAAGTACCCGCCTGCACTGTTCGATTTCGGCGCGGTGGCGAGGTACAACGTCGCTTCGACGATGGGGTAGATACCCTCGGGCAGACCGATGTAATCGAACGCCTGCGCGGCAGAGGCAACGACGACCAGCCCCATCGGGTCGGCGAGACCGATATCCTCCCCGGCAAGGATGATCAAACGGCGGAGGATAAATTTCGGGTCTTCCCCGGCGTAGATCATTTTGGCGAGCCAGTACAACGCTGCGTCGGGGTCGCTCCCCCGCACCGACTTGATGAACGCGGAGATCGTATCGTAGTGCGCATCGCCGTCCTTGTCGTACAAAACCGCCCGCCTTTGAATCGATTCCTGCGCGACATCGAGCGTGATATGAATTGCGCCGTCTGCATCAGGCGGCGTGGACTCGACCGCGAGTTCAATCGCGTTCAACGCGTTGCGCGCGTCTCCGCTGGCGGTCTCGATCAGGTGGTTTTTCGCGGCCTCGTCCAGTTTGACGATTTTGTTTCCATAGCCGCGCTCGCTATCGGTGAGTGCGCGATCGATCAATATCCCTGTTTCGGCTTGATTCAGGTTGCGAAGCTGAAAAACACGCGAACGCGAGATCAAGGCTTTGATAACTTCAAAATATGGATTCTCCGTCGTTGCGCCGATGAGGGTGACGACTCCCGCCTCCACATGGGGGAGCAATGCATCTTGTTGCGCCTTGTTCCAGCGGTGGACTTCATCCACGAAAAGGATGGTCCGCTCGTTGTGCAGGCGGCGACGTTCCATTGCTTCATCAATAATGACGCGCAGGTCAGCCTTTCCAGCAAGTATGGCAGAGATGGTGACAAAGCGGCTCTTCGTGGTGTTGGCGATGACCTGCGCAAGGGTGGTCTTGCCGGTGCCGGGCGGTCCCCACAAAATAATGGAGGAAAACAGGTGGTCGGTTTTGATGGCGCGCCAGAGCAGTTTCCCCTCGCCGACGATGTGCTCCTGCCCGATATATTCCTCCAGCGTGCGCGGACGCATCCGCGCGGCAAGCGGCGCTTCGGTTTTCATCCGTTCCTGCATGGCGTGGTCGAAGAGGTCGGGCATGGGCGAGATTATACCTTCCCCTTTTGATTGCCGACGGTATCAGACCGTCGGCACATTGCGACAAGAATCAAAAAGGACGCGCGAACGCGTCCTATGGGCGGATCAGCTGTCCCGTCAGAACGAGGCGACGGCGGTTTTCATGTCCGCATGAGTCTCGATGAACATGTCGAAACCCGCCAGTTCGAATCCGGTCTTTGCTTCGTCGGAAAGGTTGAGGAGTTTCAAATGCGGAGATTTGTAGGTACCCGCTTTGATCTTTGATTTCATATCCTCTTCGCTCACGTTTGAGTCAGAGTCGAGAGAGCGCAGGTGATTGAAAATATTGTGCAGGGCGCGCAGACCGGCGCTGCTGACGAATTTGGTGTGCGAAAGGTCCACAAGAATGTGGCGGGCGCCGTTCTTGATCGCTTCGTTCGCCGTCGATTCAAACATCTCTGCGGTGGACGCGTCGATGTTTCCATCCACGTGCAAGACTGTAACTGGAACCCGACCATTTTCGGTAAAAGCTTTTATTTCCATCGCGCTCTCCTCTCTTATTTCAGTGTGCTCATTATACGTCTTTCCCGTCGGAGTGCAATCACGAATTTCAGGCGTTGGGGGTTTCGGGTTGGCGGGTGTGGTGTGCCTGATTGACGATGTAGATGCCCGCGAGCGCAAGCGCCCCGCCCAGCCCCTGCCAAATGGATGGGATTTCACCGAAGAAGGGGATCGCCAAAATCGTTGTGGCCACCGGTTGCAGGATCATCGTCGGTGCGACGATAGCGGCGGGTAAATGCCCCAGCGCATACGCCAGCGCCATGTAGCCGATCAGTTGCGAGACCACGGCAGTGGCGAGGAAGACAAGCCAGGTTTGCGAGTTGTACCCGGTCAACCGGTATCCGAGCATTAGGTTCACGATGAATAGGGTCAGGCTAGCGCCAACGCCGACAAACCAGATATGACTGACCGAATCGAATTTTTCGCGGCTTCGTTCGGTGAAAATAAAATAACAGCCGTAGAAAAACCCGGTGAAGATCGCCATCACATCCCCGACCCCGAAGCGCGGGTGAAAAATAAAATCGGTGCCGATGATGAGCGCCGCGCCGAAAAGCGCCAGCCCCAGCCCCAGCCAGAATTTGCTCGGGAATTTTTGTTTGTAAATCAGCCATCCAGCCAGTGCCACCCAAAGCGGGGCGGTATTGCCGAGCAGTGTTGCATTCGATACGGTTGTGTAGGAAAGCGAGGACGTCCATAACGCGAGATCGAACGCGGTGAACGCGCCTGCCATCAACGGGAAGAAGACCGATCTAGTGCGGATGAAAAAATTGGTTTTGATGCGTGGCAGAAAAAACGGGAACAACAGAAAGATCGAAAAGAACAAACGGTAAAACGCAGTCACGGGTCCCGGCGCATCTGCCCAGCGCACGAACATCCCGGAGAAACTCAACGCCAGCACGCCGACGCCCAGCGCGGCGTAGGATAAAAACGATTTGTTATGCAACATGGATTTATTGGACCTGAAGACGATCGAGCACAGACGGCAACTCGGCAAGCGTGGGGATTGTCGCATCCGGCTCGGTTTCCGCCTGCTCCAGCGACTGGGAGGTTGCCCGCCTCGTGAGCCACACCCCGAACAACCCTGCGGCTTTTGCGCCCTTGATATCGGCGGTCAGGTTGTCTCCCACCATCACAGCCTCGGAGGGGAGAAAATACCAATTTGAGAGTGCCAGCTCGAAGATGCGCGGATGCGGTTTGCGGTAACTGCACGCCGCCGAGGTCAACACAAAATCGAAATAGCGCGAGATGCGAAATTTCTTGACCAGTTGTTGCACATCCTTGTCGTCCCCGGCGTTCGAGATGAGACCCATGCGGTATCCATCCGCCTCCAGTTTTTTCAACGTGGCGAGCGTATCCTTTTCGAGCACCCAATTCTCCTGCGTGACCGCAAATAACCGATCGAGCGCGTTGCGGATGAGGTCGTCCGAAATATCGTCGTAGCCCTTGGCTGTCAGGATGTCCCGCAGGACAAAGGAGTAGGTAGTTTCGAATAAATCCTGCTCGCGTTGTTTGAAGTATTTGTCGAGTCGTTTCCGAAACTCCATCGGGAAGGTGGAAAGATTCAACTCCAAGCCCTGCTCGCGAAGATACTGCGTGAGCATCTCGTCGCCGTGCGAGTTGACGGGGTGGGTGGCGTCACGCTCGTACATCAGCGTGCCGCCGAGGTCGAAGATCACTGCGCGGAGGATGTTGGGCATCGCGGTTTAATGAGGTTGGTGAAAGAAGTAATACTCGAGCCAGGGCTGCATGTCGGTGAGGATCGGCGTATCCGATTCTGCGGCGAGGATTTCGGCGCTCTCGGCGATCCGATCCTCAAGGATCCCTTCGACAGCCAGCGCGTCCTGTGTGCCTTCCAAGTATAACCCCTCGCTGTTTTCAAGGTACGAGGCTGTTACGGATCGGATATATTCGGCATCGACTTGAAAAGGTTCATTACCGGCGATCACCCAGTCACGGAAGTGTAGGGTGTGCGGGAAAGCAGTGGCGGTGGTTTTGGGAATCACATGGTTCTCGTTGAACCATCCGCAAAACACTCCGCCCGGCGTAAGATGAGAGCGGTAGAGTTCCATGGCTTCGAGGGAGTACAGGTTGTTGTGACCGGCGGTGAAACTGTACAAGGGGTCGATGAAGATCAGGTCAAAGCGTTCGGCTGGGTTTGCGTACAGGTAACGGCGACCATCGTCAGCGACCAGGGTCACGCGTGGATCCTGCAAGGTACGCTGGGCGACTGGTACAAATTCACCCAGCAACGGACCAAGGTCTTGAATCAGTTCCACGATGATCATTTCCTGAGTGTCCGGCAATTGCGTCAGGAAGTAGGCAGAGTTGGCGCCGCCAATCCCGATCATCAACACCCGACGCGGCTTGCTGGCGCTCGCGCACGTGAGCGCAGTACGCTCGTAATACCCATACGTGGGAAAATAACTATTCTGGATCCCCCCGATCCAAAGCGTGGCTGGTTCGTTGCCTGAGTAACCGAGTGCAAGCACCGCATCGCTGGATTCTCGAACAGTCGCTTCGAGGCCGGCGCCTGTTTGATACAGCTTGCCGTAAAACTCCCCACGGTTGGGTAAGATCAAGGTCATCGCGAGAAGCAGGGCTGGCGTGGGAAATTTCGCGAGCCCGGAGGATTTCCATGAAGCTTGGGCGATGATAGGGAACGCAAGTACCAGAATGGTGAGCAGTTTATAGGTCCATTCTGTGCCGAACAAGGGGAGGAACACAAAGCTGACGATGAGACTTCCACCAACGGAGCCGAAAATATTCGCGAGATGGATATCCCCGACTCGCCGCCCGGAGAGATTTGCGCTGGTGATGGCAATCCGGTCGAGAATGGGAAGCCCGCCCCCCATGAGAATGCTGGCAGGCAGGACGAGGATCACGATCGGGATGAAATATTCGAACAGGCTGGCGAGCATCAACCGGCGCGAGAAGATCGGCTCTTTCTCGATCCAAACATATGGCGGGGCAGGATGTTGGGGATTTTGGAACCAACTCTCGATCCAGGGTTGAAGCGATGGCAGGTGGAGGAGCCCCCAAAAGAGGAGGAAGCTCGCTGCGCTGACAAGCCCAACCCAGAGTTGTAATTTCCAAAAAAGCGCAATCCGATTTTGCGCCCGGTCGGCGATGCGCCCGAAGATATACCCGCCGATCGCCAGACCCACGAGGAACACGAACAATGCGCCGGGAAAGTTATATGCTGTGGTTTTGTTGAGGATGCCGAGCACGCGGAACCAGAGGATCTCGAATCCAAGGTCTACGAACCCGACCAGGAATGCCGCGGCAAGGACTCTTGGATAGGTCAGCCCGGTGTTGCCATTTTTGCTGTGAAGCGGTTCAGCCCGCCCTTCTTTCTGTTTCTCACTCCGAAGCAGGGTCATCGCCCCAACGCCTGCGATCAGGTTGAGAAGCGCGGCGGCGCGTGCGGCGCCATCGAAGCCGAGCCAACCGATGAGAACGTATCCGCCGATCAAAGTGCCGAACGCCGCCCCCAGGGTGTTGATGCCGTACAGCCAGCCAATGACCTGCCCCGACGAGTCAACCCGATTGACGAATGATTGAGTGAGCAACGGCAAGGTGGTCCCCATCAGGAATGTGGGGACGAGCAGGATTGCAAAACTGATGCCGAAAACCAGCGGATACGGACTGCCGGCGGTCAACTTCCCGATGGTGGTGATCAGCGCGGGACTTGCAAACCCAAAAAGGGCGATCCCCACCTCGACCCATCCATACACCGCGACCACATTCCGAATCCGGTTTGCCAATCTTCCCCCAATGAGCGAGCCAAGCCCCAGCCCCGCCAGATATGCGGAAACGATCAGAGTGATGGCGGTGAGGGTGACACCGAAATATATTTCCAGCAGGCGTTCCCAGACGATCTCGTAGATCAGCCCGGCGGCACCGGAGAGGAAGAACAATACCGCAACGATAAAATATTTGCGGCGATCTGAAATCTGCATGGCGGGAGAATCCGTCAGGAGGGATGATTTTCCGGGGTCAGCGACCGTTGCGGGAGCGTTGTCACCAATACTTTGTCCACGCGGCGTCCGTCCATGTCGATCACCTCGAAGCGAAGCCCATGCCATTCGAAATGGTCGGCAGATTGCGGCACGCGCCCGAGCGACACCATGACGAACCCGCTTAGGGTTTCGTACTCATCTTCGTGGGGCAGGAGGTTCAATTTGAAGATTTCCTTGAACTCATCCACCTCGAGCATGCCGTCGAGAAGCCACGAGCCATCCTGCCGTTGGGTGGCTTGCGGTTCTTCGAGCTCGATCTGCCCGACAATCTCTTCGAGGATGTCATTGATGGTGAGCAATCCCTGCAAGCCGCCAAACTCATCGACAACCAGGAGGAGTTCCGTCCCTTTTTCTTTGAAGATCTCCAACGCCCGCGAGGCGAACATGGTTTCGGGGATGAAAAACGCCGGCTTGACAAGGTCTTTCAACTTGACATCTTCACCCCCCAGGGAGCGCACCAACAGATCGCGCGCTTTGACGATACCCAGAATCATGTCGAGCGTGCCCTGCCGAACAGGGAAACGGGAAAAATCGCACCCTTCCACTTTTTGACGAATTTCGTCGAGGGTATCATTCACGTCCAGATAGACGATGTCGGTACGCGGGGTCATCAGGGAGTACACGCGTTGGTCGCCGAGGCTGAACACCCCTTCGACCATATCCTGCTCCGCTTCCTCGAATACGCCTGCTTGCGTACCCTGGTCGATCAACAGGTGGATCTCTTCTTCGGTAACCGGCGGTTCGTTGCCGGGTTTCACCCCCAACAACTTGAGGACAAGGTCGGTGATGCGACCCAGGAACCAGACAAACGGTGAAAATATTTTCGAGATCACCAGCATGGGACCGGAAAGCATAGACGCGATGCGCTCGGGGTTGTGCAGGGCGATCCGTTTGGGGACAAGTTCGCCAAGGACGATCGAGAAAAATGTGATGGACACAACTACAATGCCCAGCGCGATGCTCTCCGCGTATTCTGCGATCGCAGGGATCGCGCCCAGCGCGGCGCCGAGCGGCTCGGCGAGCGTGGCGCCCCCCACCGCGCCGACCAAGACGCCGATGAGCGTAATTCCGATCTGCACGGTGGCGAGGAATAGGTTGGGGTTTTGAATCAGGTCAAGGGCGGTGCGAGCGCCTTTGTCGCCTTCGTTGATGCGTTGTTGAAGCCGCGCCTTCCGCGAGGAGGCTACGGACATCTCCGAAAGTACGAACACGGCGTTCAGGATGATCACCGCGATGATGATCAGAATATCGGAAGTGAAATTCATTTCGCCTTGTACACTTGAAATATCAAGAATGCCGCAGGTAACCACCGGCGGCGCGTTGGAATGAGATGGATTGATGGGCTTTCTAAGGGAGGCTCTGACATGATGGATTGCTGGACTTCCAAACCTGCACCATTGTACTATGGTTATGCCGCGTCACCCGACTTTGATGCCTGATCCGGCTTCGACGCGTCCCGCCACCCAAACGGATTGGTCCAACTCGTTCGCGCGCGCGAGAAATGCATCCAGTTTTTCCTGCGGAACACCGAGGAGCAGTCCGCCGCTGGTTTGCGGGTCGAACAATAGCATTTGGCTCTCTTCGTCGATCGATTCGCCGAACTCCACCCGCGACTCGAAATGAGATTTGTTGTCGAACGCGCCGCCGGCAAAGCAACCTTTTTCGGCGTACTTCCGCGCGCCTGCAATGAAGGGGATTTTTTCAAACGCCAGATCCAACGAAACGCCGGACGCGTTCGCCATCTCCAGCCCGTGACCAAGCAGGCTGTAGCCGGTGATATCCGTCCCGCCGCGCAAACCGAATTCCACCGCGAGTTGACCGGCGGTTTTGTTCAATCGCTTCATCCACGTAACGGCTTCTAGCAAGTCCGCTTCTTCCACCTGTTCGCGTTTCAGCGCGGTTGTCGTCATGCCCATGCCAAGCGGCTTCGTCAACACTAACACATCGCCGACTTGAAGCCCGCCCTTGCTGAGCATCTTGCGCGGGTCGACAAAGCCGACCACCACCAGCCCGAACTTCGGCTCCTTGTCTTTGACCGTGTGTCCACCCGCAATGACCACTCCCGCCTCGCGCGCTTTTTCCGCACCGCCGCGAATGATCTCGCTGGAGATTTCCGGGGGCAAATCATCCGGCAGGGCGGCGACGTTCAGCGCAAGGAATGGTTGCCCGCCCATGGCGTACACATCGGACATGCTGTTTGCCGCGGCGATCGCGCCGTAATCGTACGCATCGTCAACTACAGGCGTGAAGAAGTCGGTGGTGATGACGAGCGCGCGGTCATCATCCAAACGCCAAACAGCCGCGTCATCCGGTTCGCGCAGACCAACCAAAAGGTCCGGGAACGACGCGGCGTCAAAAATATCCTTCACAGGACGCAGAACCTGCGTCAGCGCATCAGCGCTTAGTTTGGACGCTCAACCCGCGCATGTTGAAAGAGTCGTGAGTCGGATTTCGCGTCCGGTTTTGGGAATCGGCATGTTTTGTAAGGGCGACCTCTACGGTCGCCCTTTTACCTGCGAAATTTATTGCGGTAGTTGTTCGCCCGTGTTTGGCAAGGGCAGGATGAACTGGTTGTCGGTCGGGATGAAAATGGTCTGCACGCCCGGCGCCAGTTTCAACACATATTGATATTGCACCAACGCAGGGGTGAGCGATTCGGCCAGCAACCGATTCGCCTCGGCTTCGGCTTGCGCCTGGATGATGATCGCTTCGGCTTCGCCCTTGGCGGCGATCACAACCGCATCCGCCTGACCTTGCGCCACCTGCCGGGCTTGCTCGGCTTCCTGTTTCTTTTGTTCGACGGTGAGCGCGGCTTGCTGTGCCAATTGTTCGGCGATCTGTTTTTGTTCAATCGCGGCGGCATACTCATCGCTGAAATGAATATCGCGCAGGACGAAATCGAGCAATTCGAGGTTATTTGCCGACAGCGTGGCTCCCAATTGCTCCGCAATGAATTGCACCATCTCGGCGCGCTTGCTCGAAACTACTTCTTCCACGCCGTATTGCGAAACCGCATCGCGGATGATGCCGCGCGCTTCGGGGCGCACGATGCCATCCTGGTAGTTGTTCTGCCAGACGATGTGCAATTGGACGACCTTCAGCGGGTCGATCCGGTAGATCACCGAAGCGTCGAGGATCACCTCCTGTCCATCCTTGGTGCGGGCGCGGATCGAATCGTCGCCTGCGATCTGACCTTCCGAGGCTGCGGCAGACATGGTGTATGTCTGGTTCGAGATCGAATACGTCACAGACGATTCAACGAGGGGCAATATCCAATGCAGACCCGGTTCGAGAGCCTCCGGACGGATACCCCCCGCGCGGATCGTCTTCACAATTCCGCGTTCGTTCGATTCAACGTAGACCAGTCCCGAGCCGAGCAGCGTCAGCAATGCCGCGATGATAAACACGATCAGCGCGGTCGAACTGGATCCCTTGGCAGTCTGGTTGCGGCTGGCGCGCACGGCGGCGAGAATGGCGAGCGCGATGGCGGCGACCCAGGCAAACCCTGCGAGCGAGCGAATTACGTCAACAATATTCATGGTTCCTCCGAAATCAAGTTGAAAGAATTATACCGCCATGATAGCATAGCGGAATGCGCACGGGTACAGGGCAGGTGAACGAGTTGATTCTTCAAGGCGGACTCCGTCACGCGCGGATCACCTGCCCTGAAAATTTGATTCCCGCGCCGGGGCAATACCTGCTTGCCAGCGACGGGTCTGACACCGTTTTACCTGTTTCCGTTTTTTATACGGATTCTGCGCCTGATGGCGTCGCCGTGGCGCCGTGGCGACATTTTATCGCCGCGCCCGCGCCTGATTCCTGGAACCCCGGTATGGATCTTTTTATCCGAGGTCCGCTTGGGCGCGGGTTTAGCCTTCCCGACTCTGCGCGACGGGTCTGCCTTGTGGCATGGGAGGGATCGCCTGCCCTGTTGAACGGGCTGATCGCACCTGCCCTCAAGCAAGGCGCGGCAGTCACCTGTGTTACCGGTGCTCCATTCGATAACCTTCCCGATGAAGTTGAAATTCAGCCGATGTCTTCATTGGGCGAAATTTCTGCATGGGCAGACTACATCGCACTTGATGTCTCACGCGACCACCTGCCTGAATTGAATGACAAGTTGAGAGAGTTGAATCGTATCCCGTTCAAAGGCGTAGCGGAGGTGTTGGTCCGCACATCCATGCCATGCGGGGGCATCGCCGATTGCGGGGTGTGCGCTGTCCGGTCTACGCACGAATGGAAAATGATCTGCCGGGACGGACCCGTATTCAAGTTGGGGGATGTTTAGTACCAGATGCGAAACGAAGTCCTGGTTTTGCCGGTATTGCCCATGAATTCCACGACCACATCGATGGACACGAGTTCGCCGATGGGTTGATCAGCAAAACGGAAGGAAATACCCGCAAGTCCGGCGGAATCTGTTGTCGTGGAGAATTGTTGAGGCGTGCCATCCGGCAGACGGATCGAAAAGACCACGCCGGCTCCGGAAACCCCCTTCAAATTTTGGTCCAACACAACCACTGAAACCGTTTGCTCATCGGTCGCGCGCGTCACGGGTTTGGCAACGTACGCGCGCGGCGCAAGAGAAAGCACTGGGTTGATCGCCGCATCGATCGGCTCCGGCGGATGAAGGTGAAAGCGGTCTTCGCCGAGCAGGTCGAAGTAGGCTTGACCCAGCGGAGCAACCTCCACGCGGTTTTCCCCGCCGCTGGTCTGCCATTCCAGACGCGCATTTTCGAAATATTGCACGTACATCCCCTCGCGTTCCTCGGCATTCGAGATCGGAAACCCAAACTGAGTCGCGCCGCCGTTCCGCTTGTAAAACTCCGCAAAATCGTAACAAACCTGATATCCCGCGATCACCTCGCACGCTGCCGGGTTTTGCGGCTCCAGTTGGATCGACGGCTGGTGTAACGCCGCGCCGATGGGCGTCAGTTCGATGCGGGTGTTCCCTTGTGCGTCGGTTGCGAGTTCAAAACGGGCGCGTTGAAAATATTGCACCGTTTTGCCGTCCCGCGAAATGAATTGTTCTGAAATGGGCGATCCGTAAAGGAGCTCAGGGTTGGCGGCGTTATTGTAAAAATCAAGGATTTCCCCTTCGACGAAATGGCCGGTCTCTTCAAAAAAACTCCCATGCGGCGAAGTGCGGGCACTGCACGAAACCAGCGCGAGTCCAACAACCAGCAACCACCCGGTGGCACTTCTCATGGGGGCATTATACTCAGTGCCGTCACAAATTGCGATTTCCTCTTTGTGACCGTGGACATCAATTATTCCGCCTTCAACAGCGCATCAACGATTCGCTCGGCGGCATGACCATCGCCGTACGGATTCGCCGCCCGCGCCATCTTCTCATACGCGGACGCGTCGTCCAGTAGTTGCGACGCTTCAGCCACAAGTCGGCTTGATTCAGTCCCCACGAGTTTCAACACCCCCGCATCGACTCCCTCCGGGCGTTCGGTGGTCTCGCGCATCACCAGCACGGGGATCCCGAACGTAGGCGCTTCCTCCTGTATTCCGCCCGAGTCTGTGAGGATCAAATAGGCATGTTTCATCAAATGGATGAGCGGCAGGTAATCCAACGGCGGCAGAAGGGTGACGCGTGCGACATCTTTTAGAATCCTATTCACAGGGTTTTGAACATTGGGGTTGAGGTGCACCGGGTACACGATCTCCACGTCCGGACGCGAAGCGAGCTCCTTGAGCGCAAGGCAGATATTTTCGATGGGGGTTCCGAAATTCTCGCGGCGATGTGCTGTGACCAAAATCAGTCGTTTCGTCTCGTGGTTTTGTAGCGTTAAGTTCCTCAGCAAATCACTGACCTCGCGCGGTTCCTCCTGCTGTGCCACGAAATTCAACGCATCAATGACGGAATTGCCGGTGATATGAATTGTGAAGGGATCGACTCCCTCGTTAAGCAAATTTCCCTTCGACCATTCTGTCGGTGTGAAATGCAAATCCGCGGTGACGGTGGCAAGCCGGCGATTGACCTCTTCTGGGAACGGGTGCCACTTGTTGTGCGTTCGTAACCCGGCTTCCAGGTGACCGAATTTGATCTGGCGATAGAACGCCAGCAGGGAGGTTGTCACAACGGTGGTCGTGTCGCCCACGGCAAGCACCCAATCCGGCTGGTATGACTCGAGGATCGGGTCGAGGTGCGTAAAAATCCCCGCGCTAATGTTTGCCAGCGACTGACCGTCCCGCATCAGATCGAGGTCGTAATCGGGTTGGATCTCGAATAAGGCAAGCGCCTGGTCGAGCATTTGCCGGTGCTGGGCGGTCACGCATACCCGCGTCTCAACACCGGCTTTTTGTTTGAGCAGGCGGATGACCGGCGCCATCTTAATCGCTTCAGGGCGCGTGCCAAACACGCAAAGGATTTTCATAGGTTGGAGGCGGAGATCGAAGATTTTGCATCGCCGAGCCGGTGAAAGTGAAACCCCGCCGCTTTCCACGCCTCCGCGTCCCAGCCGTGAACCGTATCCACAACCACACGAGCCGATGTGTTCGCGAGGATGTGCACCGGGTTCAGGTTTCGGAACTGTGTGTGATTGACGAGCAGGAGCAGGGCATCCGCTTCTTGGATAGATTCTTCAAGGCTGGCTGCCATGTCAATGTCTTTGAGTTTGGCGTCCGGCTTGAACGGCTCCCAGCATTTGACGATCGCGCCTTCCTGTTGAAGCAGGTGTGCAAGCTCAACGGCAGGGCTTTCGCGGAGGTCGTCCACATCGGGCTTGTAGGCAAGCCCGAGCAAGGCGAGTCGTTTTCCCTTCAAGCCGCCGAGGGCTTGTCTGGTTTTGGTCACCACCCTGTGAGGCTGGGTGTCGTTGACTGTCCTCGCCTGCTGGATTAGCCCCGTCAATTCCGGCGCGGCTTCGACGAAGAACCACGGGTCCACGCTGATGCAGTGACCGCCGACGCCAGGTCCGGGGTTGAGGATGTTGATGCGCGGGTGCAGGTTTGCCAGTTGTATCGCCTCCCACACATCCACGCCGAATTTTTCTGCGAGGCGGGAAAATTCGTTGGCGAGGGCGATGTTCACGTCGCGCGTTGTATTTTCCATGATCTTGACCATTTCGGCGGTGGTGGCGTCGGTTTCGACGATCTCGCCTTTGACGAATGTTGCGTATAGGTCACGTCCGGCGCGCGCCGACTCAAGAGTGACGCCGCCCATCACACGGGCATTCTCCACCAGTTCGCGCAGGATCTGCCCCGGCAACACGCGCTCCGGCGAATAGCACAGGTGAAAATCCATCCCTGCGCGGAGGTTGGAGCGCTCGAGGATGGGCGCAACCAGCCCAAGGGTGGTTCGAGGCGGGGAGGTCGATTCCAGGATGACAAGGTTCCCTTTCCGCAACAACGGCAGGATGGCTTCAGCGGCGGAGGTCACTGCGCTCATATCCGCCAGTTTGAATGCTCGTCCTTCGTATTCCCCGTATTGATTTTCTCGAAAGGGAGTCGGTACGGCGATGATGAACGCATCGGCTTCGACGGGTTGGGTGGATACGGTAAACCTGCCCGAGCGGACCGCCGCCCTGACAATATCTTCGAGACCCGGTTCGTGGATGTGAATCTCGCCTTTTTGAAGCGTTTCGATCACGCGCGGGTTGATATCCACGCCGTGGACGTTGACCCCATACGCGGCGAAGGTGGCGGCGGTGGGCAAACCGATGTAGCCGAGACCGAGGATGCAGATCTTTTCGAATGTCACGAATGCTCCATGAGGGATGATTTGTGGACCAGGAGAATTATACAGCCTGCGGTAAAAGCCCGCGCGCGAAAACTTTTCCATCCCATTCTCGTAGAAGAGGATGAATTCAGTGGATTCATTTGTTGTATAATGAAACGGAGGAACCATGGACTTTTTGCTGGACCCTAACATTGCCTACCTGTTCCTGCTCGGGGGTGTGTTATTTGCCATGCTCGCGCTCGTTACGCCGGGGACGGGATTCTTCGAGGTCATTTCTTTCTTTTGCATCGCTATCGCGGGTTACGCCGTGTATACGCTGTCGTTTAATATCTGGGCGCTGATTCTTGTCGCGTTGAGTGTGGGGGTGTTTGGGGTTGCGATTCAGAAACCCAAGCGCGAATTGTTCCTGCTCCTGTCGATCGGGTTGCTCATGGTGGGGTCGGTCTTCCTGTTCGCGCGGGACGGCGGCTTGCCGGCTGTGAACCCGTTGCTCGCTTCCGTCGCCTCCACGTTCGTTGCAAGCTTTCTATGGGTGGCGGCGCGTAAATCGATGGATGCCGCCTTTGCCAGACCGACTCACGACCTCGAGACTTTGCCGGGTCAAGTCGGCGAGGCGCGGACAGATGTTCACGCGGAGGGAAGTGTGCAAGTGAACGGGGAGTTGTGGTCGGCGAAAAGCGAAACGTTGGTTCCGGCAGGTGCAAAAATCCGGGTCGTCCGACGTGACGGCTTTATCGTGGTTGTCGAATTGGCGGATACGCCTAACTAAAAAAGGAGAAAATAATGGAAGCGTTTACGTTAGCCACTTGTTTAATTGGTGCGTTTGTGGTTTTGGGTGTGTTCTTTTTCTGGAGCGCGGTCAAGATCGTGCCGGAATATAACCGCCTGGTGGTGTTCCGGTTGGGTCGCAGCGTCGGCGCGAAGGGACCGGGTCTGGTGATTCTGATCCCCTTTGTCGACACGGCGCGCTGGGTGGACCTGCGCGAGCAGGTGCGTGAAGTTCCGCAGCAGACTTCGATCACCAAGGATAATGCTCCGATCAACATCGACTTTCTGTGGTATTTCAAGGTAATGGAACCGAGTCAATCCGTGCTACAGGTGACACACTTTGAAGCCGCCGCTGCCGGCATCGCCGCGACCACCTTGCGCGCGGTCATCGGCGGTATCCCGTTGGACGATGTGTTGTCGCAACGCGAGCACATCAACAACATGCTCCGCACGCGTTTGGATGAGGTCACCGAACGCTGGGGGGTAAAAGTTACCAACGTGGAGATCCGCGAGATCATTCCTCCGCGTGATGTGCAGGATGCGATGAACCGGCAGATGACCGCGGAACGTGTCCGCCGCGCGCTCGTGACCGAGTCGATGGGCGATCAGGAAGCCGCGAAAAACCGCGCCGAAGGCACAAAGCAAGCCGCCATTTTGCAGGCACAAGGCGACCGCGAATCCAACATCCTGCGCGCGGAAGGCGAACGGCAAGCCCAACTCTTGCGCGCCGAAGGGTTTGCCCAGGCGCTCGATGCGATCTTTGCCTCCGCCAAGGCAGTGGATCAAAAGACGATGACCCTGCAATATTTCGAGACGCTCAAATCCATCGGCGCCAGCCCGTCCACAAAATACATTTTCCCAATGGAATTCACGAGCATGCTCGATAACTTCTTGGGCAAGAAATAACCGAAAGACACGGGATGTAGGGGCAGACACACACGTCTGCCCCTACATTGATTTAACGATGGAAATCGTCCCTGCGACCATCCTCGACCTCAACGCCTTGCGCAGACTCGAACATGTTTGTTTCGACAAAGATGCCTGGTCGTTGTTCGACCTGATCGCCGTCCTTTCGTGGGTCAATGTTGTCCGGTTCAAGGCGCTGGAGAACGGCGAGATGGTCGGATTTGTGGCGGGAGAGACGCGTCAGGCCGACGGGTCGGCTTGGATCGCCACCATCTGCGTCGACCCTCGCTTTCAACGTCGCGGCATGGGGCGCGCATTGCTCCGCGCGTGTGAAGCGCGTATCCCGCAAGCGCGCATCAAGTTGACCGTGAGAGTTTCAAATCAAAACGCCATCGCCTTGTACGAGAAAGAAGGATATCGAACGGTCGATATTTGGCGAAGATATTACCGCGACGGAGAGGATGGCGTGATCATGGAAAAATCACGCCAGGCGGCATGAACCTGCTGGGATATAATCAGCCCAATGTCTGTTGAGATGCTCTCCCTGCCGGTCTGGGTGGATACGCCCGATGCGTTGAAACGCATGGTGGATGCTCTCTCCTCAGAGCCTCGCATCGCCGTGGACACAGAATCGAACAGCTTGCACGCCTATCGCGAACGGGTATGCCTTGTTCAGTTTTCAACGCCAAAAAAGGATTACGTCATTGACCCGCTTGCCTTGCCCGATCTTGGGGTTATCGCCCCGCTGTTCAAGGATTCGCGCGTGGAAAAAATTTTTCATGCCGCCGAATACGACCTGATCTGCTTGCGCCGTGATTTTGGGTTTGAGTTCGCGAACTTGTTCGATACCATGCAGGCGGCTCGCGTGTTGGGGTATCCTGCCGTCGGGTTGGACACGCTCCTTGCCGAGAAATTCCTGATCAAAATCGACAAGCGCCATCAAAAGGCAGATTGGGGCGCGAGACCGCTCACCCCGGCGCAGATCGATTACGCCAGACAGGACACGCATTATTTGTTTGCTCTACGAGATCAATTGGCAACGGAACTTCAGGAAAAAGGGCGGTTGGAACTCGCGCTCGAAGATTTTTCTCGCGCGTGTAAAGTGGATTTGCCCAAGGAAAAACTCAACGGCGCTACGTGGAAGCGGTTCAGCGGACGGAAGGACGTCAACCAACGCGACCTGACGGTGCTGGTCGAGCTGTGTCATTGTCGGGATGCGATTGCCGAACGTCTGGATCGCCCGCCCTTCAAGGTAATCGAAGATGCCCTGCTGTTGGAAATCGCGAAGAAGTTGCCGGAAAAAGACGTGGACCTGGCGGGCATTGGCTTGAGCCCCAAGCAGATCAAGTTGTGGGGGCGCGACCTGCTTTCCGCAGCCCGGCGCGGGGCGGCGGCGCCGCTGGTAAATCGGGAACAGCCAAAACGTCCGAGTGATGCGGTGGTGAAGCGGTTGGAAAAAATAAAAGGGTGGCGGAGGAAAGTCGCGGTGGAGATGAAGGTCGAGTCGGATATCATCCTGCCGAAAATGTATCTGGGGATGCTCGCGGAAACCCCGCCCGCGTCCATGGTCGATTTGGAATCGGCGATGCGCGATTCGCCCTGGCGCTATAAAATGTACGGCACGCAGATCCTTGAATTGTTCGGAGGTTGAAATGCGTATCAATTTTCATGGCGCGGCTCATACGGTGACGGGGAGTCAACATTTGCTCGAGATCAACGGATATCGTTTGTTGCTCGATTGCGGTTTGTATCAGGGGAAACGGGATGAGACGTATTCTCGGAATCTGAATTTTGCCTATGATGCCCGCAAAGTGGATGCCGTCATTCTTTCTCATGCGCACATTGACCACTGCGGCAACCTGCCCAACCTGGTGAATGACGGATACGATGGTCCGATCTATGCCACGCGCGCGACGGTTGACCTTGCAACCCTCATGATGGCGGATTCAGGGCGGATTCAGGAATCGGATGCGAAATTTGTGAACAAGAAACGTCTCGCAAAAGGGGAGTCTCCCATTGAGCCGTTGTATACAGAAGTTGACGCGCAACATGCCGCCGACTTATTCCGCGGCGTGGATTATGGTCAGCAGTTCCAACCTGTCCCCGGTGTGACGGCGCGATTTTCAGAAGCAGGGCACATCCTTGGTTCGGCATCGGTGTATTTGGAAATCGAGGAAAACGGTCGAAAGATTCGCTTCTGGTTCTCCGGGGATATCGGGCGATTCAAACTGCCGCTGTTGCGCGACCCGATCCTGCCCGATGTGCCTGTTGACTTTTTGTTGATGGAATCCACGTATGGAGACAAGAAACACAACGATCCCTCTGCGGCATTTGATGAGTTTCAAGAGGTCGTTGGCCGGACGCTTAAACGCGGCGGTAAGGTGATCATCCCCGCTTTTGCCGTCGGGCGCACGCAGGAAATGGTCTATCACTTGAATATGATGATGCATGACGGCGATGTGCCTCGCGCGCCGGTGTTCGTGGATAGCCCGCTGGCGGTTAATGCCTCCGAGGTGTTCATGCGCCATCCCGAAGTGTTTGATTCCGAAACCCGAAAATTTGTGGAGGAGGCGCGTCACCCGGCGCTGGATTTCAAGATGTTGACCTACGTCCGCTCGGTGGAGGAATCGAAGGCATTGAACGAACGAGATGATCCGATGATCATCATCTCCGCATCGGGCATGATGGAAAACGGTCGAATTTTGCATCATCTGAAAAACAACATCGAAGACCCGAAGAATACGATCTGCATCGTTTCATGGCAGGCGCCGTATACACTTGGGCGCAGGATCGCCGACCGTGAGAAGCAGGTGAAAATTTTCGGCGAACCGTATACGCTTCATGCAGAGGTGGCAACCATTGGCGGGCTGTCCGGTCATGCGGGACAGGACTTGCTGGTCCGTTATGCCACAACCGTGAAAAAAACAGCCAAAAAAGTCTGGCTCGTGCATGGCGAAGAAAAACAAGCCATGACGTTGACGGAGAAACTTGCGGAGCAGGGCATGAGTGATGTGTTTTACCCCAACCTGCACGACAGCGACGAAATCTGAGATATAATTTCGCTCGCATTTGGGAAGGTGCCAGAGTGGTTGAATGGGACAGTCTCGAAAACTGTTGTGGGCTCCGGTCCACCGAGGGTTCGAATCCCTCCCTTCCCGCAGTTTGAAACGCGTCCGCGAAGGCGCGTTTTATTTTCCACCGAGCGTCCCCACAGGGGGGATGGTATTCGAATCCCTCCCTTCCCGCCAGTGAGGACGCGTCCGCGAGGGCGCGTTTTGTTTTCCGCCAAGGGACGTGGTAAGATTCTGC
>CAZGSB010000008.1:0-95386 GCA_964528275.1 uncultured Anaerolinea sp.
TGAGCCCGACCGCCACGTTGGCGAGGCGTTGCATATCGAGGATGTTGCTGATCTGTTCGCTGTAGGCGTGCAGGGTGCGGCTGGCATCGTATTCCTGCAAATTGAACCAGTTGTTCACGAGCCGCCGCACGCTGGTGAGCAGGGGGGTGAAGATCAGCGCCAGCACGAGCGCGATGCCGGCGCCCACGAGCAGCGGATTGTAGCTGGGCAGGGCATTGAACACGGATTGGGAAGCCGTGGTGCCCGCGATGTAGAAAATGAGGATGACCAGCGTGGTGATGACGTACGTCAGCACGCGCCGCGCCACATTCCGCAGGTCGGGCGGGTCGTGCGTGACGATGATGAGCGTGCCGATGACGGCGGCGAACAAACGCACCGGGTTGCCGGGGATGGGCATGCCGAGGAAGAGCAAACCGTCGTTGATCAGCAGGAGGAGAAAGGCCGGCGTCCAGTAATTCAGGCGGTTGCGGAGCAGGGGCTGGCGCGAACGGTTGTGTGCGATGCGCACTGTCGCGAACGCGCCGGCAGTGAACGCCAGCCAGCCCAGCGCCGCCCACAGCGGGGCGAGCTGGTCGAACGTCAGGGCGAGCGTGCCATTCGTCCACACCACGTCACTGAAACGGAACAGGTTGGTCACGATCACGAGGAAGCCAGCCAGCCAGATGCCCCCGGCGATAAGCCACGAGCGCGAGTCGCGCCGCACAAAATACAGCACCGTAACCAGGGCGATGAACGAAAGCACGAACGCGCCGAACGCCTGCAGGTCTACTGCCGCGCGCGCCGTCAGCGCCAGTTGCCCGCCGCGTGTGAGCGCCTCGGTCACGGTCAACAGAATGTTCATCACCAGGTACGCCGCAAAGAAAGCGGCGGCGCTCTCCTGCCCGGCGCGTTTGCGCAACAACAACGAGAGCACCGGCAGGTGTAACGCCGCCAGAATCATCAGCGTGATCATGGCAAAAATCTGGGGTGACATTGCGTGAAAGTATACTCGAAATCAATCATCGGGGTTATCATTGCGCCATGCATGTAACAAAAACATCGCGCAACCGTTATCACTTCTCTTCGAACTACTTCCGCCCGGATGGACGCGTGGCATTTGGGAATTTCGCCGCCGCCCGGACCTTTGCCGCGCAGGTGACGGCGCATCGTTCCCAGCCCCTGCCTGCCTCAGACCTGTACGCATTATCGCTCATCGACGAGGCGCTGCGCGCCCTGGTGAAGCGGTTCGCCCCGCCGCCGGTGATGAACACGGCAGTGACTTCGGTCGGCGAGCAGGTCGGCGCGGATTCGATTGACCTCACGCAACAAAAATTCATCGCCGAATTCCCGCCCGAAAGCGTGTATCGCGGCGAGCAGGACGTGGAGGAATATCTCGCCAAACTCACGAACGGAAACGTGAAGTCTGTCGAAGAACTGATCTACATCTTCACGCACAACGCCAACCCCGCCATTGCCCCGCTCCTCGAACTGGTGGACGACGAACCGCTCGAGCCGACCGCCTACAAAAATTTGATCGCCGCACTCGATTCGTTTTTCGCGCAAGTGGCAAAAGACAACGCGGAGATCTCGGGCGGAACCGTATCGTTGTTCGAGATTTTGCGCGCGCCTGCCGAAGCCTTCCCCGATTCACTCGAAGGACAGTTGCAATTCATCCTCGAAAAGTGGGGCGGACTGCTCGGCGAGGAATTCGTCGCCCGCCTCCTGCGCGGCGTGGACTTTTTACGCGAGGAAACCCTCCGTCATCAACTGGCGCACGGCCATTTCAAAGCGGATATTCCCGTCGCAACGTATTCAGGCGGCGACTATGCCGAATATGAGCGCTACAGCCCGGATAAAGAATGGATGCCTCGCATCATTCTCATTGCAAAGAATTCCTACGTTTGGCTCGAGCAACTTTCGAGAAAATACGGACGCTGGATTCGCACGCTCGATCAAATCCCCGATGAAGAATTGGATTTGTTGCGAGACCGCGGTTTCACCGGTCTGTGGCTCATCGGCTTGTGGGAACGGAGCCGCGCCAGCCAGCGGATCAAACAGCGCATGGGCGATGCGGACGCGGTGGCATCGGCGTATTCGTTGTACTCGTATGATATTGCAGATGATTTGGGTGGGTGGGGAGGATTAGAGAATTTGAGGATGCGCGCGTGGCAGAGAGGCATTCGTCTCTCGGCTGACATGGTTCCCAACCACATGGGCATCGACTCGAAGTGGGTGACCGAGCACCCCGATTGGTTCTTATCCCTGCCGTATTCGCCGTATCCTTCGTATTCGTTCAAATCTGAAAATCTATCCGACGATATTCGTGTGGGGATTTATCTCGAAGACCATTATTACGACAAGACCGACGCGGCAGTCGTCTTTCAACGGCGGGACCATCACACCGGCGATGTCCGTTACGTTTACCACGGCAACGACGGCACGTCCTTCCCGTGGAACGACACGGCGCAACTCGATTACTCGAAAGCCGAAGTACGCGAGGCGGTCATCCAAACCATCTTGCATGTGGCGCGCAATTTCCCGGTCATCCGCTTCGATGCGGCGATGACGCTGGCGAAGAAACACATCCAACGATTGTGGTTCCCCGAACCCGGCGCGGGCGGTTCGATTCCGTCGAGGTCCGAGCAAGGCATGACGAGGTCCGAATTTGACGCGGCGATTCCGCAAGAGTTCTGGCGCGAAGTCGTGGACCGCGTCGCCTCGGAAGTCCCGGATACATTGCTCCTCGCCGAAGCGTTCTGGCTGCTGGAGGGATATTTCGTCCGCACGCTGGGGATGCACCGCGTGTACAACTCCGCGTTCATGCACATGCTGCGCGATGAGGACAATGCCAAATATCGTCTGGCGATCAAGAACACGCTGGAGTTCGACCCGCAAATTCTCAAGCGGTACGTCAACTTCATGAACAACCCCGATGAAAAGACGGCGGTCGAGCAATTCGGCGACGGCGATAAATATTTCGGCGTGGCGACCGTGCTTGCGACCCTGCCTGGGTTACCCATGTTCGGTCACGGACAAGTCGAAGGCTTCCGCGAAAAATACGGGATGGAATTCCGCAAACCCAAAATGGACGAACAGCCCAACGACGGTCTGATCGCCGGGCACGATTGGAAGATCTTCCCCGTCCTGCACAAGCGTTATCTATTTGCGGATGTTGAGAATTTTTATCTTTACGATTTTTATTCTTCAGGTGGAAGCGTTGACGAAAATGTCTTCGCTTATTCCAACATCCACAATGATGAGCGTGGATTGGTTTTGTATCACAACCGCTTCGCCGATACCAAAGGCTGGATCAAAACCTCCGCCGCGTACCTCGACAAAGCGACAGGCGATTTGCGGCAGAAATCCCTCGCCGAAGCGTTAGGGCTTCCGTTTGAAGGATTTGTCATCTTCAAAGATTACGTCACGCGCTTGGAATACATCCGCTCGTGCGAGGAACTGTGGAGCAAGGGACTCTACGTCGAACTACACGCCTACCAGCATCACGTGTTCATGGATTGGCGGTTTGTGGACGACAGTAATTGGGGATTGGTAAACAGTAATTTGAACGGCGCGGGGGTGGATTCTATGCAGGCGACGTGGGATGAGATGTTTGGGGGGAAGGAAGAAGTTGTTGTTGAAGTGAAGATCAAGAAGCCGCGGAAGAAGGCTGTGGCTGAGAAGGCTAAAAAAGGAAAGAAGACTGTTGCGAAAAAGCCCGCGACCAAGAAGATTGTGAAAACGACAAAGAAGACCACGGTCAAAAAGAAACCTGCCGCGAAAAAGAAGATTGTAAAGAAATCAGCCCGTACAAGCGTTTCTAAAAAGAAGTAAATGCCCCTCCCCTTGCTCCAAGGCGGTCTGTGACCGCGTTAATTACAAGATGGTTATACTTTGCATGTAAACCGCTGGGTCACAGACCCAGCGGGAGCAGAAAAGAAACATCATGCCTGTCAAACCAGATTTTACGTCCCACTATTTTTATTTCGTGACCACCACCGCGGTAGGACGCGCTCACCTCTTCCATCGTGACGTAATCAAACGGATTATCCTCGACAGCTTTCATCATATGCGAACGACTCGCGGGGTTAAATTATTTGTCTTTGTCATCATGCCCAATCACATTCACATCATCGCCCAATTCAGGGACGAATACCCTCTCTCAGATATGATGCGTGATTTCAAGAAATTTACAGCGCGGCAGATTTACCGTCACTTTCAAGCAGAGGGGGATAATAAGATGTTGAGTTTGTTGCAGAAAGAAGGGAAGAAGGTCAAGCAGGAATACAAGGTGTGGGAGGATGACTACGATGCCCGTGATGTATTTTCCGTCGAGTTCTTACAACAGAAAATGGATTACATCCATCACAATCCCTGCCAATCGCAGTGGAAACTGGTCGAGTTGCCTGAACAGTATTTGTGGTCAACAGCAGGCTATTATCGAGACGACAAGCCTTGCATTATTCCGATTGATGATGTGAGGGAGTTTCTGGTGTGAATTTGCGGGATTGCAAATCCCGCAAGAGCTGGGCTGGCGAAGTGGGAGGAGATGTTTGGGGGTAAGGATGAAGGAGAAGGGGTGAAGGATGAAGAAAGAGGAAAGATGAAAGAAGCGCGGAAGGCGAAATCCGCCGCGAAAAGGTCCTCGACCAAGAAGGCTGTGAAATTGATAAAGAAGACCGCGGTCAAAAAGAAGCCTATCGTGAAGAAGAAGGTTGTGAAGAAGTTGCCTGCGAAGGTTACAAAGTCAAAACCGACAGGAAACGTGAAAAAGGCTGTGAAGAAAATAGATTCAAGGAAAAAGAGTCGGAAGGCTTCGAAATAGTAATTTTCTTGCCCCCCGATCGTCAGTTTCCATGGTGGATATACATTCAAGAGGAACCTTTACTAATTATTCCGTTGCAGTTGTTGTGGGAAGTGCGCTGGGTTCAACGGGGATAATCTCTTTCCACCTATCATCTATAGAAATTGAACTCTCTTCTCGTACCACGGACAACCATTCAGTAAAAATTGTTTCTCGAATAGTTTGATAGCGGTTATCGTCAACTGATCGATCCTCATGTCCAAGTACTTGAATAATATGATACCCAAAATCCGATTGAATGGGATCGCTGATTTCGCCGATTTTGAGTTCAAAAGCTGCGTCTTCGAATGGCTTTATCATGACGCCTCTGCCGAACCAGCCCAAGGCTCCACCATTCACCGCCGAACCAGAATCAACGGATGTTTCTCGGGCAACTTCCTCAAAATCCTCCCCTGATTGTAGTCGGGTAAGCACAATTTGAGCAGTTTCGCCATCCTCAACAAGGATATGTCGTGCCCAAATCTGTTCTTCCGTTCGTGGTGCATCGGCTGTGATTATTTCGAAGAGCTTTTGGCGATATAATTGCACTTCAACTAAATCAAGAATAGTGTCTTCGCTAATGTTATAGCTTTTCCATACCTCAAGTCCTTTTGTGTAGTTTGTTTTGAAGCCTTCCAGTGTGTACAGGGTGGCTGTAGCTTCAGGAGTAGATGGTGATTTCGAAGTTGAATTTTCCGCTGTCGCCGTTTTTTCCAGGCTAGTCGTGGTAGGCGTGCCATTAGCATAAAACCCATAAAATTCTTGGATAACCTTATCGATTTCATCCGTAGAAACATTAATTCCGCGCCTTTTTGCTTCCTCACGAATTAGCGATTCGTCAATCATTTGATCAAGAACTTGTTGGCCGATCTCTTCAGGCGAATCCATAGAGGAATTGATTTGTTCCTGAGATATTCCAAGAGATAGATATAGTTCATATAATTTGAGTAGGTTATAACGCTGGAAACGAACTCGCTCTTGCCATTGGCCTGTCGTAATAATGACTCCGTTGACGTTAGCAACTGGTTTTTGGAGTTGTAAGAAGGAATCGATAGGAGAGTAACCAATTAATAATCCTAATATGAAAATTAGCGAAATGATCACAGTTTTAGTTGACACATTCTTAGCAGAAGGAAACAATTTCTTAGCACTAGAAGCATCTGCAGTTAGTTTTGTTTCACGTTGTTCTTCTTTAGATTTCGTCTGGCTTGTCACTCGTTCAACTTTTTGCTTGGTTTTACTCCTGTCTGTACTGCTCTTCGACTCAGCCGGCTTTTCAATATTCCTTTTAGATAAAATTTCTGCTTCTTGGTTTGCCTTTCGTTCTTCTTCCGCTTTCTGCGCGGCTAGTCGTCGTGCCTTTTCTTTCGCCTTACGATCGGTTTCGACTTTCTTAAGCGCCAGGCGCCCCTCTTTGGCTTTCTGTTCAGCTAAAAGTCGCGAAATTTCCTCTGTAGATTTTCTTTCTTCTTCCATCTTCTCTGCCAGGCGAATAGAATCAAGCATTTGTGTTGCCGCCCGCCTTACGCGGATGCTGTCATCTTCTCTTTCTATTCGTTCCAGTGTTTCTCTAGCTGAACGCGCCAACCCAAGATTCTTGCCCTTGAGGAGTTTTGCCAATTGCTGAACCGCACTTTCGCGTACGAACGCGCGTGAGTCTTCGGTGGCTTCAATCAATTCGTCAGGTAGCGATACAGGCTTGATATCTTCAACGCGCATGTTTTGCCGCAGGATAATTTCGCCCTGTTGCTTGCTTGAAAACTTTGAAGGAGTTTGTTTTGGAGTAGCGAGCCTAACTTTTTCATACGTGTAATCGTACAACTCATCCACTGTGATGCGGCCATCACCATCCAAATCCGCATCGCCTTCCAAGCCTTCGACCAAATAATGAGTGAACAGGGAATTGTCCGTCTCCCCAATAACCTTGTCGCCTTCCCACGCGAATTGAGTTGAATCGCTGGCAGTGAGAATGACACGCCCAAACCCACCCTCGAACGCGGTGGCTGTGCCGATGCTTGCGCCTGTCGCGGCTTTTGTTCCCTGTGCGAATGCTCCGCTGTTGCAACAATCCAGAATCAGCACCTGCCGCCTCGAGCGGGATTGATCCATCGCTTCGCGGATGTAATCCGATTTGATGCCTGTGGCGCGCAACTTGCTTCGGGTCGTGTTTTTGACCGCGAGATACAACGCGCCCAACTCGTCTCGAACGCCGTGACCAGAGAAATACAACACGAGCAAGTCTTCGGGCTTTTTGAGGTTGAAGAAATCGTCAATCGCCTCGCGGACGACGTATTCAGGCTGGTTCAACAGAATGGCAACATCGTCGAACGCGCCGATCTCAGCATCTTTGAGCACGCGTGCGAAATCCTCCGCATCCTTGCCGGGCGCGGTGAGTTGCGCCAGACCCGGGTCGGTGTATTCCGTGTTGCCAATGATCAGGGCGAATTTTCCGCTCATGGTTTGTTCCCGCTTAGATAATTCGATAACAGCCAGCCCGTAACAAAACCTGCGATCCCCCAACCAATCCCTATACCAATTGACAAACTGGTTGTATAGAAGACATCGAACCTGTAATTCAATCCGCTGAAAATAGACATGCCAATCTCTCCGCCTATTGTCCAAGCCAGCACGATCCAAGTTAAACGCTTCCAGTCGAAAGTAACCAATCCGCCCATTAGTAGTACGCCCATGCTGATCATTGCACCAATACCGAACCCGATCCCAAGCCCGCTCCCCATATTGATATCCAATAACATTACCATCCCCCAACCAATTGCTCCGCCTATTGCCCAAGCCAGCGTCATCAAGAAGATACTTTTCCAGTTATAGTCACGGATTTTTGTTTGGAAGGCAAGTGCGGTAATAAATCCACCAATTGCTCCACCAATTGCTCCACTTATCGCAAATCTTGTTAATTGACCACTACCATAATTAAAACTAATAATTGTGCCGATCGCACCCCCGATTGCCCAGCCTAACGAGATCCAGAGTAAGGTTTTCCATCTTGAAAGGAGTATATCTTTCAATCCGACAGCTAATTGGTCTGCCACTACAATCTGTTCTGTAGCCTTTCCTGCTTGCAACTTTGGTTGGCTGTCAGTTTTCAACAACTGCCAGCCCAAGACGTAACCGCCAATTGCCCATCCGATGGCGGTGCCGATTATCCAACTGGTCGTATCATCCTTTGACCATATTTCTATCATCAGTTTCCTGGCAAACGTCCAGCCGAGAGAGCCGCCAATCGTCCATGCAAGCACAATCCACATGGCGCTTTTTTTATCGGAAAAGCCATGTCCAATACTCAGCAGGAAGAATACACTGAGTGTGGCTCCAATCGCATACCCGATCGCAAAGACAATCGGCTCGGTGCCCAATTCACCTATGAACCAGCCTATCGAGAGACCAACTGTCCAAGCTAAAGTGAACCAGAATATCCTTTTCCAATTGGAACGATAGTTTTCAAGGAGCAATGCGATCGCAGTGACAAACCCACCAATTGCGCCCCCGGTTGCCCCGGCAAGCCCTGCTCCGATCTTCTCCTCTGCGATATTGTAAATTGCTCCGCCGATACTGCCCGCAATTACCCAGCCCAGCGTGATCAATGCTTGGCGATTGGCGATGGGCGTTGTTATATTTTCTGTTTCAAGATTCGAAAATTCTTCTTTAGCGCCAATGGTTTGAGTCGCGAATCGTTTGGCTTTTTCTTTCTCCCGTCGTTCCGCCTCCATTGCCCGCTTGTGGATGATGTGCTCCGCCTCTTTCGTAATTATTTCTGGTTCAGCCGCCCTTGATGGTGTCTCCCCCTCCCGAACGGACTCTAACGCCTGCGCTGCCGCGCGCTGGACTTGACGGCTGTCGTCTTCCTCGGCTATTTTTTCCAAAACTTCCCGCGCCGAACGCGCCATGCCGAGATTTTTACCCTTCAACAATTTTGTCAATTGTTGAACCGCGCCAAGCCGAATATCCGAAAACGGATTTTCGATCGAGTCCAGCAGGGGAGTGGGCAACGGCACAGACTTGACCTCCTCCATTGGCATATTTTGTCGAAGGATGATCTCTCCCTGTTGCTTGCTTGAAAATTTCGACGGGGTTTGTTTGGGTGTGGCGTGTTTCACTTTTTCATACGCGTAATCGTACAACTCGTCCACGGTGATGCGACCGTCGCCGTCGAGGTCTGCTTCGCCCTCCAAGCCTTCCACGAGGTAATGCGTGAACAACGAGTTGTCGGTCTCGCCAATGACTTTATCGCCCTCCCAGGCAAACTGGGTCGAGTCGCTGGCGGTCAGGATGACGCGCCCGTACCCGCCCTCGAACGCGGTGGCGGTGCCGATGCTCATGCCGGTCGCGGCTTTGGTCCCCTGCGAGAATGCTCCGCTGTTGCAACAATCCAAAATCAAAACCTGACGCTTCGAGCGGCTTTGGTCCATCGCCTCGCGGATGAAATCCGATTTGACGGCGGTCGAGCGTAATCGGAACCGGTTCGTGTTTTGCACAGCCAGGTACAACGCGCCGATCTCATCGCGCACGCCATGCCCGGAGAAATACAAGACGAGAAGGTCGTCGGGTTTCTTCTCGTCGAAGAATTCGTCAATCGCCTCGATGATCGCAGACGACGGCTTGTTCAACAGCACGCGGACATCGTCGAACCCGCAAAATTCATCGACGCGGAGCACGCGCGCAAAATCTTCCGCGTCCCTGCCCGGCGCGGTGAGTTGCGCCAGGCCGGGGTCGGCGTACTCCGTGTTGCCGATCACCAGCGCGAACTTGCCGGTCATTTTTTCTTTTTGCCTTTTTGGAAGGTGGCTAGGAATTTTTCAAATTCCTCCGGCGAGCCTTCGAACTCAAACCCCCTGCCCTTGAATTTCACCGTGCGACCCTGCCCGCGCATGACCCAGGCTTGTACAAGTGCGATCAAACTCGGCGCCGCGGCTGGCAGGACTTCGAGAGCCAGCATCCCGATCGTCACCGGGTCGCCCTTACTGCCTTTCGGCGCGGTCCCCGCAGGCGACAATGCCGCCGAGAGAACATCGGTTCCCCGCAACTCTTGCAGTAAATTGCGGGTCATTTCATCCCGGTCTTCTTCGCTTGTATCCTTCGCCAGCACTTCGAGCTCGAACTTCAAGGTTTCGTCTGTCGTCATATCTGCTCCACCTGTCTGGGTTTTGCCATTCTCCGATGCGACGCCTTCATTATAAGGCGAAAATCTGACCGTTGAACACCGAATATTTACTCCGGCGATCGGGGTTCCGTGAAGAAAAAACCGCCTCGAAAAACTTCGAGACGGTTCGGGTGATCGGGCTTACCCCACTTCAGGTCTGGGCGGGTAGTTCGGCGCATCGCGGCGGAACTCGTAATGTTCCATCACCGCTTCGATGATCGGTTTTTGGTCGTCGGTCACCAGCGTGAATTCCAATCCCATGTTGTAGAATTCCGGGCTGAGATCGGGCTGGCACCAAGCCACGCGCGCCGGCAGGGCGAGGCGGGTGGCGCTCGTGTTCGGCAGTTCCGGCAGTTGCACGGAGATCGTAAATGTGGCATCCACCCTTAATTCCTGTTCGCCGATGATCATTGCCCCTAGCAGGTTCAGGTCGCCGAGATAGCCGATCAGCCTGCCCTCATACAGATCGAAGACCTGCGAATACGACATCAAATTCTTGCGGGGTTGCTTGCGACGTTCCTGCATCATCGCTGCGAAGTGTACTGCAAGCGGGTAGGTAAATCAATTGCACTCGCATCTTAAAATGCAACGCCCCGCAGGTTTCTGCTGGGCAAAACCAGGGAATCAAAACCCGCGGGACGATTTATATGGTTAAATCAGTTCATGCGCTGGATTTATCTTTCCCCTCATCTCGACGATGCCGTGCTCTCCGCCGGCGGTTTGCTCCACGACCTTACGCAGTCCGGAACCTCGGTGGAAATCTGGACGTTTATGTGTGGCGACCCTCAACTTGAAACGTGCTCCGCTTTCGCCGACGATCTCCACCAAAAATGGGGGTTCGCCAACGCCGCGGAAACCGTACGCGCCCGGCGCGTAGAAGACCATGCCGCCGCTTCCGTGGTTGGGGCGAAGGCCGTGCATTTCGATTTTTTGGATTGCATTTACCGCCGTGATCAAAATGGGGACTGGCTGTATTCGGAAATTTCGGTCCCGCCGCGCGAAGCGGATGCGGAGTACCCCGCCCAGATCGCCGCCGCCATTTCCGCCCGCCTCTTACCCGACGATTTGCTGGTTTGCCAGTTGGCGGTCGGTTCCCACGTGGATCATGTCCTCGTCCGCCGCGCGGCGGAACTTCTGCGCCGACCGCTCCGTTATGTGGTGGACGTGCCGTATATTTTCTACAAGCCGCACGAGTTTTCCCCGAAGGCGGCTGGGATGGAGGAGTCTGTTCAAGGAATCAGCGAACCAAGCCTCAATCGGTGGGTCGAAGCGGCGCTTGTCTACCAGTCCCAATTCGCCGTGCTAGGCGATGTTTTCAACACCCCGGAGAAGGCGGAACGCGCCATCCGCTCCTACTGGGCGGAGCGGCGGGGAATCCGTATGTTGCAATTTGGTTGACGGGCGGGGCGCTTCTTGTCCCGGCATTTGAATCGTGATATATTAAGTCCGCTTTACGGGAAACACACCAATCTATCGGCTCTCCCTTGCTTTGTCCCGCGTTGCGGGACAAAATTCTTATAGCAGGAAATAAAGATGCCTAACAACTTTTTAACCAAAGAAGGTTACCAAAAACTTCAAGACGAACTGGATTTTCTCCGAACCGTCAAACGTCAGGAAGTTGCGAACCGCCTGCACGAAGCCATGGAAGGCGGTGAGTTGATCGAGAATGCCGAATACGAAGCCGCCAAGAACGAGCAGGCGTTCGTCGAAGGGCGCATCCAGGAACTGGATTTGCTCCTTGCCACCGCGAAGATCATCGAGGATAACGGCAAGAAAAAGAGCGATACGGTTACCCTTGGATCGAAAGTGACCCTCAAAGAGGGGAACTTCGAGGCAGAGTCCTTTACCATCGTCGGCGCGGCGGAAGCAAACCCGCGCGACGGCAAGATCTCGAACGAGTCGCCGATCGGCAAAGCCATTTTGAATCACAAGGTGGGCGACACGGTAAAAGTCGAGACGCCCGGCGGCACGTATAATGTTAAAATCCTGAAAGTCGGATAGACTCAGGAGCGACCGTACCACATGCCCCGCGTCTTTCGCGGGGTTTTTCATTCTACCCTCTCCCTGATGGACGGGTGCCCGTAAGGGTAGAAGTCAGGGTGAGGGCGAATTCTCCTAGATCTTTCCGCCACGGATTTCACGGATTATCACCGATTCGTTTTTAAAAAATCCGCGCAAATTTGTGAAATCCGTGGCTGAGAGTTTTTGGCTCAGGCACAATGAAGAATCAGGAATCGGTATGACAGACTATAACTCACTCGAAAAAATCCGTTTGCAAAAACTCGAAGAACTGCGCGCCGAGGGCGTGGAGCCGTTCCCCACGCGCGCCAAGCGCACGCACCTCAGCGCCGAAGCCATCGCTGAATTTGACGCGAAAGAAACGGGCGGCGTCGAAGTCCGCGCCACGCTGGCGGGTCGCATCCGCGCCTCGCGGGCGATGGGTAAAATTTCGTTCGCGCACATCGAGGACGGCGCGGGGATGATTCAGTTGTTCCTGCGCGTGAACGAACTCGGCAAAGAGCGCGTGGATTTCTTCAACAAGATGTTCGACCTCGGCGACTTCATCCAGGCGGAGGGCGTGATGTTCCGCACCAAAGCCGGCGAAGCGACGCTTCACGTCCACGACTTTCACCTGCTTGCCAAATCCGTCAGCCCGCTCCCCGCCGCCAAGGACGAGACCCTCGAAGATGGCACCATTGTCCGCCATGCCGCGCTCGAAGATGCTGAACTCCGCGCCCGTCAGCGCTACGCCGACCTGGCGGTGAATCCCGAAGTCCGCGAGACATTTCGAAAACGCGCCGCGATCGTGAAATCACTGCGTAATTTTCTGGATGGCAAAGGCTTTCTCGAAGTGGAGACTCCCATCCTCCAGCCGTTGTACGGCGGCGCGGCGGCGAGACCCTTCACCACACATCACAACGAACTTGCACAGGATATGTATTTGCGTATCTCGTTCGAGTTGTATCTCAAGCGATTGCTGGTCGGCAATTTGGAAAAGGTCTACGAGATCGGGCGTGACTTCCGCAACGAAGGCGTGTCGTTCAAACATAACCCCGAATTTACGCAACTCGAATTCTACTGGGCGTACGCGGACTATTTGCAGGTGATGGAACTCACCGAGCAAATGGTCTCGTACACCGCGCAACAAGTGCTTGGCACGATGCAGGTCAAATATAAAAATCACGAGATCGACTTGACCCCGCCGTGGAAGCGCCTCGAAATGCGGACGGGCATCCTCGAAACGTCGGGCATTGACATCGCCGAACACAAGACTGCTGAGGAATTAATCCAGGCGATCAAGGAAAAACACCCGGGCAAAATGCCCGACCCCAAAGCGACGCGCGGCAAATTGATCGACTTTCTGCTCAGCGAGTTTCTCGAACCGACGTTGATCCAGCCGACGTTTTTGTACAACTACCCGCGCGATATTTCGCCGTTGGCGAAATCCATTCCCGGCGATGCCATGACCGTGGAACGATTCGAGGGCTACGTGGCTGGGTTTGAGTTGTGCAACGCGTTCACCGAGTTGAACGATCCGCTCGACCAGGAACAACGTTTCCTCGAAATGGGGCGCGACTACGCAGCCGACGATGCCGAGAAGCATCCGCTCGACGAGGATTACCTGCGCGCCATGCGCTACGGCATGCCACCCAACGGCGGCTTCGGCATGGGCGTGGACCGCCTGACGATGTTGTTGCTCGATAAACATTCCATCCGCGAGGTGTTGCTGTTCCCCGCGTTGCGGAAGGAAGAATGAACGGTTGTAGGGGCACGATATATCGTGCCCCTACAAAAACATGAAAAAATCTATCCTCCCCGGCGACCTTCTCGCCCTCGCCCTCACCACCCTCATCGGCTTCATCACCCACCGCGAAACGGATTTGTCCTTCGCGTTCCGCTTCGCCGCGATCTACGTTCCGCTTGCCATACTTTGGATCCTTTTCGCCCGCTGGTTCAAACTTTACCAGCCTGCGATCGCGTCCAATTTCAAACAACTCTGGCGCGTGCCGCTGGCGATGCTCTTCGCCGCTCCGCTGGCTGTGGTTGCGCGGAGTTTCATCCTCCAAACGGAAATCATCCCGATCTTTATGTTCGCCCTCGGCGGTACATCTGCGATTGGAATGATGATCTGGCGGGGAATTTATTTTTTCGCCAATCATAAAAGGGCGGACACATAGGTCCGCCCCTACAAACCAAAAACCTTTCTTCTTTCACGAAATACTTCGCGCTCTTTGCGCCTTCGCGGTAAACTCCTCCACAGTGATAAAATATCTTCAAGACGACCGTCAATCCTAAATCGTCAATCCTAAATCGAAAATCGTATGAACGAACAAGCCCTCATCACCGATGCGCAACGCGGCAACCTCGACGCCTTCAACACACTCGTCCTGCACTATCAGGATAGCGTGTTCAACACTGCGCTTCGCATCCTCGGCGATGAAGACCAGGCAGCGGATGCTTCGCAGGAAGCGTTCATCTCTGCGTTCAAAAGCATTGCATCGTTTCGCGGCGGGTCGTTCAAAGCGTGGCTCATGCGCACCGTCACCAACGCGTGCTACGATGAACTGCGCCGCAAAAAACGCCGACCCACCACGCCGCTCGAGCCCGATACCGAAGACGGCGAGGAAATGGATTCGCCCAGGTGGATGGCAGACCCAAGCCTGACCCCCGACCAGCAAGCCGAAGCCGACGAGGTCGAACACGCCATTCAGCACTGCCTCGATAACCTCCCGCTCGAATTCAAAACCGTCGTTGTGATGGCAGACATTCAAGGCATGGACTACACCGAAGTCGCCGCCGCCATCCGTGTTCCGCTTGGCACCATCAAGAGTCGCCTCGCTCGCGCGCGCCTTCGCTTACGAGAATGTTTGCAGGGGTTCGAGGAACTTTTGCCGTCCTCGTATCGTCTTGAAAGCGGACTTGCCCAATGAACCCGCGCGATCTCGAACTCCTCTCTTCGTATCTGGATGGACAATTGACTCCATCCGATTCTGCGCGCCTGGAGTCACGCCTCAAGTCCGACGGGGAGCTTGTCTCGACCCTGGACGATCTACGCGCCGCCCGGACGTTGCTCCGCAAACTTCCGAAGCGGCGCGCGCCGCGTAATTTCACCCTCACGCGCAAAATGGTGGGACTCAACCCGCCGCTTCCGCGTTCGTATCCCGCGTTCCGATTCGTCACTGCGGTGGCAACATTGCTGTTCTTTTTCACATTTGGCTTGAACACCTTTGCTCCGCAGTTCGCGCAGGTCCCCAACTTCGGCTTTGGCGGAGGCGCGGCGGCTACCGAAGCGCCGGCGGATGCGGAATTATTTGCCCAACAAGCCTCCGTGGCGACCGAAGCCCCCGCCACCGAGGCGCCGATTTTTGAATCCATGCCTGCCGCGCCCGCCGAGCCCCCAGCCGCGACGGAAGAATCGGTTGTGTCTGCGTCAGACCTCGCGCCTCAAGCGACATCCATGCCGCCCTCTGAAGATTTGGCGCGCACCGCTGAAACGCCTGCGGAAAAGACCGGCGAGGCGGGGAATGTCGAGATTCAGAACCAGCCGCGAGTGACGAATGAAGCGCCGCGCCCACAGCCTCCCATCCCATCCGCGTGGATGATCATGTTTGCAGTGATCGCTATGCTGGGAACCATCCTCATGAGTTTGATGCGCCGAAGATCGATCAATCGTTGGAAATAAATCGTAGGGGCAGACCTGCGTGTCTGCCCTGAGCGACTTTTTTGCCACGGATTCCACTGATTTTCACCGATTATTAAAAAACAATCCGTGCGAATTCGTGTAATCCGTGGCAAAGGTTTTAAATTTTTCCCGTTAAAACGGTAGAGCCAAAAATGTCAACCTCCGATTTCAAATTCTGCCCGCGTTGTGGCGCGACGGTTTCGCACGAGGAACGGTTTGGAAAGGTGCGACCCGTGTGCCCGCAGTGCGGGTGGATTCATTTTGTAGACCCGAAAGTTGCCGCGGCGGTGTTGGTTGTGGACGATGAACGCGTGCTGCTTGTGCGACGCGCCAACGAACCGTTCCGCGGACTGTGGACGTTGCCTGCCGGGTTCGTCAACGGCGGCGAAGACCCAGCCGAGGCAGCGGCACGCGAATGTTTGGAAGAGACCGGTCTCACCGTGCGCGTGACGCGCGTGTTCGATATTGTCTCGGGTCGCGAGCACCCGCGCGGCGCGGACTTTGTCATCGTTTACCTCGCTGAGTTTGTGAGCGGTGTGATGAGCGCGGATGACGACGCGGATGCGGTCGATTGGTTCGATAAAAATAATTTGCCGCAACTTGCCTTTCGCGCAACGCAAAAAGTGCTACAATCTTTTTATGCTTGATGTTCGTCCGTCTCCGATCGCTGGGACCTGGTATGAGGGGAATGCTGAGAAGTTGGCTCTTGTTGTTGATGATTATTTGAATAACGCTCAGTTACCTGCGCTGGATGGGGAAGTGGTGGCGGTCATCGCCCCGCATGCAGGGCATCGCTATTCGGGCGCGGTGGCGGGATACGCGTTCGCCGCGATACGCGGAATGCAGCCTGACCTTGTCGCGGTAATCTCGCCGTTTCATAATTTGTCGAATTATCCGCTGTTGACGACCGCGCACGATGCGTACGGCACTCCGCTCGGAAGCATCGAGGTGGATAAAGCCGCGCTGGCGGAATTGTCGTCGCATCTCGACGTTCCCATCACCCCCGTCTTTGCGGATAAGGAACACTCGCTCGAGATCGAACTTCCGTTTTTGCAACGCGCGTTGGGCAAGGGCGACCACAAGGGCCGCCCCTACAAGTTATTGCCCATCATGATCCGCGCGCAGGAAGTGGATGTAGCGAAGAAGTTGGGATACGCACTGGCGAAGGCTCTGAAAGATAAAAAGTCCTTGCTGGTTGCATCTACTGACCTTTCCCACTTCTATGACCAAACCACGGCAAACATGCTCGATGCAGAAATGCTCAGGCGATTCGAGTCGTTTGAGCCAGAGTCCATTTTTGAGGCGGAACACACAGGCAAAGCCTTCGCCTGCGGACATGCCGCCGTCGCCGCGGTGTTGTGGGCATCGCGCGAGTTAGGCGCAAACAAGGTGCAGATTTTACGTCACGCCACTTCAGGCGATGTGACGGGTGATTTTTCGTCCGTTGTGGGGTATGGGGCGGGGGTGGTGGTGAAGTAAATGAAACAAACAAAACGCCTTGCGGATGGAATTTCGCAAGGCGTTTTCAGTTTACTGTGACTATGATCACGAAGCCAAGCCCGCGGGGATGCGCTGATAGAAAAACTCCCTCATGTCTGCGCGTTGACTCGCGTGTTCGATGGTTATGCTCACGACTTGACCATCCTGGTCAAGGTCAATGTACAAATTTTCGTTCAACTCCCGGGTTTCGACGGGGGGGGTGGTTGATAACTCCACCAGCGTGGTATCTGTATCCTCGAAGTATTTAATGCGCATTCGTCACTCCTTGAAATTCCGATCAAAGAAGGCGTTATGAACGGTTTCACCATCTTCGAGCAAAATCACACGTAAAACCCTGTTTTCCATCTCGACAATGCGAGCCCAAAGGCGGATTCGCCCATCACTCTGTATTTGCTCACGTATCGGATGTTTGATCACGTGCTCGATCCACTCATCTAAAATCATAACACGGTCGGGGCGTTGACGGGTATATTGAAAATACTGCGTAGTTTTCATGTCCGTGGATGCAAGCATACAGCCAAATCCCTCTTCCTGCAAGACTTCCGAAATTGGCTTCACCATAATTTCACGATACAATCCCTCCAATGACCTCCTACGTTCAAATCGTCGTCAACATGCCTGCGGTGTCGGGCGTGTTCGATTATGCCGTTCCCGAATCCCTCGCAGGGACCGTTGGCATCGGGCACCTCGTCATCGTCCCGTTCGGGAAGCAGACCGCGCAGGGAGTGATCCTCCGCTTCATTGACCAGCCGTCGGTGCGCGAGGTCAAAGAAGTCATCGAGCTTGTTGACCCTGAACCTGTTTTGACACAAGCGCAGATCGCGCTGGCGGAGGGGATGGCAGAGTCCACGCTTGCGCCGCTTGCCGCTGTGGTGGGATTGTTTCTGCCCGTGGGGTTGAGTCAGCAGGTGGATACGATTTACGATTTACGATTGCCGATTGACGATTTACGATTTTCTAGTGGTGAGGGTGAAAAGGGGATCAGCCCAAAGACTCAACGATTGACGATTGAAGATCGGTTATTGAATTTATTGCGGACTCGCGGCGCAATGCGCGGACGGCAGATTGATACGCACTTCGCCAAGGTGGACTGGCGCAAGACGGCGGGATTTCTCGTGCGGAAAGGTGTTTTATCCGCGAAATCTGTGTTGCCGCCGCCGAGGGTGCGATCGAAATATATTCGTGTGGCGCAACTTGCCGTCACGCCCGAAGAAGCGGAAAGCGAGATGCCGAATCTGGGCACGAAGCAAACGCTGTCACGCAGGCAGTCCGCGCTGCGGTTTTTGATCCTGCAACCCGACGCGATCAACGTCTCGTGGGTGTATGCCGAGAGCGGATGCAACCTCGCCGACTTGCAAGAACTCGAAGAGCGCGGGTTGATTCGGTTGTTTGAGAGTGAGATTTTCAGAGATCCGTTGGAGAAAGCAGGGAAACACGCGCAAGCGGACACGTATACAAGTAAACCGGTAATCGAGTTGACTCTTGAGCAAGATAATGCACTGAGCCAAATCACGAACGCAATACGGAATACGCAGTACGCAGTAAATCCTTTTCTCCTCCAAGGCGTGACAGGTTCAGGCAAAACAGAAATTTACATCCGCGCTACCGAAGAAGTCATCAAGCGCGGCAAACAGGCGATCATTCTCGTTCCTGAAATCGCGCTCACGCCGCAAACGGTTCGTCGTTTTCTTGCGCGTTTCCCCGGGCAGGTTGGGTTGGTTCATTCAAAGTTATCCGAGGGCGAGCGCTACGATACGTGGCGGCGCGCGCGCGCGGGCAAACTCAAGGTCATCATCGGCGCGCGCAGTGCGTTGTTTGCGCCTCTGCCGAACATCGGTCTCATCGTGGCGGATGAGTGCCACGATTCATCGTTCCATCAAGCCGAGCCGCCGTTTTATCACGCGGTAGACGCGGCGCAGATGTATGCGCGTCTGTGCGGCGCGGTGTGTGTGTTGGGTTCCGCCACGCCGACTATTCAACAGCGATTTCAAGCAGACTCCCCTCTCCTGAAAGGAGAGGGGCTGGGGGTGAGGTCGCTTCGCAAACTGGATTTGCCCAAGCGCATCGTCGAATCTGGATTGCCGCCCGTCCACATCGTGGACATGCGCGACGAGCTCAAAGCGGGTCAACGCGGGATGTTCAGCCGGCTTCTGCTTCGGGAATTGGAATCTACCCTTCAGCGCGGCGAGCAGGCGATCCTCTTCCTCAACCGACGCGGGACCGCCACGTATATTTTTTGCCGCGATTGCGGACACGTGATGAAATGTCCGAACTGCGAAACGCCGTTGACCTTCCATGTGGAGGAAAAAGAACGGTTGCTCTGTCACCAGTGCGGATACGAACGGAAGAAACCCGCGAGTTGTCCGCAATGCGGAGGGAAGCAGATTCGAGAATACGGGCTTGGCAGTGAAAAAGTGGAGGCGGAAATCAATACGCTGTTCCCCAAAGCGCGGACGTTGCGCTGGGATTGGGATACCACGCGCCAGAAAGACGCACACGAGATGATCCTCACTCACTTTGCGAATCACAAAGCGGATGTGTTGATCGGCACGCAAATGCTCGCCAAAGGCTTGGACTTGCCGCTGGTGACGCTCGTCGGCATCGTGCTGGCGGATGTAGGGCTGAATCTGCCCGATCCCTTTGCGGCGGAGCGCGTCTTTCAGGTGTTGACTCAGGTCGCGGGGCGCGCGGGTCGCAGCGAGCGCGGCGGAAAGGTGGTACTGCAAACCTTCGACCCGGCGAATCAAGTTATCCAGTCTGCAGCGCGGCATGATGTGAACGGGTTTTACGAATACGAATTGGAACAACGCAAGCGGTTGGGATATCCTCCGTTCGCGCGTCTAGTGCGACTCGAGTTGAGGGGACAGGATTCAGCCTCCACGGAAAAAGAAGCGAGGCGTGTCGCAGAAAAACTATCAACCACCAACCACCAACCGTCGACCATCATCGGTCCCGTGCCGTGTTTCTTTTCCAAAGTGGCGGGGTTTTATAGATGGCAGATCATCCTGCGCGGGTCGAATCTGTCCGAACTCTTGCGCGGATTTAAATTGGACAATTGGCGGGTGGAAGTTGACCCGGTGAGTTTGCTATAATCAATTGAGCAATCGGTGGTTGAGTAGGGCTGAACACTCTTTTCAGCCCGTATCGAAACCACCATGTAAGGAAATCATTTCTGTTATTTGTTGGTCTCGATACGTGGCGCAAACAGACAGCGCCATTACTCGACCAACGGAATTTAGAGGAGAATGTTATGCAATCTTTTTCGCGCGGCTGGTCGTTTCTAAAGCAAGCCTGGGGGATGGCGTTCAAGGATAAAGACCTTTTGAAGCCGTCCATTTATGCCCTCATCGTCGGCATGATCGTTTCGGTGTTGGGCATCATTCCGATCATCGGCGTGGCGTTCCTGCTCGGCGATTCGCAGATCGGGCAGATCGTCATGGGGCTCCTCGGGTTATTGATGATCTTTGTGCAATACGTGATCACCTATATTTTTTCGGCGATGACCGTGTACCTGATCTACGGGTATCTTGCGGAGGGCGATGGCCGCATGGACCATGCCTGGGCGATCGTGCGCCGTGACTTTTTCGACATCCTTACCCTTGCGGTGGTTTCCACGCTGGTGACCTGGTTCCGCAACGCGACGCGCAACAACCGCGGGCGGGGCAATTTGTTTGCCAGCATCGCGCAGGGAATCTTTCGTTCGCTGGGCGGTGTGCTCGAAGCCTTGTGGACAGAAGCCGCATATCTGGTGCTGCCTGCCATGATCGTTGACAACCTGAACCTGAAGAATGGCTTGCAAAAAATCTGGAACATCACCAAGCAAAACCTGTTGTTGATTGGCATCAGTTTTGTGGGTGTGCGTTGGGTGACCGGGTTGATCGGTTTCGTGCTCGGCTTCGGCGGCTTTCTGCTCGCGCTTGCCATCGGCGGCGGGGCGTTTTATGTCACGGGCGAATTCAACGTGGTTACCATCCTTGCCATCGCCGTTGGCGCATTCATCTTCTTTGCGCTGGTGATGATCGCCAGCGTGATCAATTCGTACACCACCACGGCGTACCACACCTGCCTGTACTTGTGGGCGCGTGAAGCCGAAAAAGCGCAAGTGGCGGGCCAGGATATTCACGTCACCGCGCCCGCGCCGCTGGCGGCAGTGCTGGGCTGACGAATTCAAACCTTTCTTCATTCATCATTCCTCGACATGGTGAAAGAGGAAAGAGAAAAGACTGTTTATCCAACCGTGCAACCCGAACCTCGACGAGAAATGATCTCGTGGGATGAAGTGGATCGACTCATCGACCACCTCATCCCGCAATTCAAGCGCGAATTCACCGCGATGGTGCTGATCACGCGCGGCGGCATCATCCCCGGCGGAATGCTGGCAGAGGCGATGGGCATCACGCACATCCTGACCGCCGCTGTGGACTTCCCTGCGCAACTCGCAAAAGAAAAATCCATCATGGCGTGGCCCGAGTTCATCCAATTCCCTGCCGACGAAAAAATGCGCGGCAGGCCCACCCTGATCGTGGACGACGTCTGGGGTTCAGGACGCACCATCACGGCGGTCAAGAACCGGGTTTCCGCGGCGGGCGGCTTCCCGGAAACGTGCGTCCTGCACTTCAACCCGTACCGGAATTTGTTCGGGAACACTCGTCCCGATTACTACGCCGCCGTCACGGACGCCTTCATCGCCTACCCATGGGAGATCGACCGGGGGACCGATCAAGTTTTTGCCTGAACGTCCCGCAGGTTTAAATCCTGGACAAGGTATTCGCAGACAACCTGCGGGACGGTTAAGGAGACAGGCGACTCGCAAGAGTCGCCTGTCCGCTTCATACCTTCCAGTGGACTTGATTTAGCCTAGGGGAGTTGCTCGAACCCCGACACCGTGACGTACAACTCATCGTCGATGGCGTTTTTGATGTAGTCGATGCTCGCCTCAGAGGGGAAGCCGAACGTGCCGTCGTAAGTTACGGTGACTTCACCAGCCTCTGGGTTTGCACTGGCTTTCTCCAGTTCCGCGAACAATGCGTCCACGGTGCCGAGTTCGACGAAATACGCGTAGGTGGGATCGGCATCCGTGACAGGATTTCCGTGTTTGTCCGTAAGTGACACGATTTCGCCATCCTTCACCTCGACAGCCAGCGGCATGAGTTCGTTGAACACACAGAAGCAACTGAGGAACAAGTCCATGCGGTAGTGCGAAACACCCGCCCCTTCCCAGGTTTGGCGGTTGCGTTCGAGATCGGTCGCGCCCGCGGAGCAGGCGGCAAGGATAAAGACCAATGTTGTGAGAATTATTTTTTTCATTTTGTCTCCTATTGCAGGGATGACGACCTCGAGGAGTAAAGTGTTCCCGGCGTCGGCGGGAGACTTTTGTACCACTACCCTGGCGCGTAATTAACCCACCTTACGCAGTCATACGATCGGCACACCCTCACGGTGATAAATTCCCGTGCTAATCTTACTAAGCCGCCTTCGGCGACTTCGGATGAATAGCCCGACGATTCATCGTCGGGCGGGCACCATGGCATTGTCCTTCCAAGGTTATACCCAGCCTCCTGCGTAAGGTGAGTAATTAATAAACCTCGGCAACCTGCATGTCGCCGAGGTCTTTGGTTGCCTTTCGTCTAAGTAGGTATCGTTATGTCCTATAAAAAACCCAACCCCTCTTCTGCTCCCGCAGGGTCTGCGACCCTGCGGCGTTATGCTTGCAACAACGGCGGTCACAGACCGCCTTTGAGCATTTGAGTATTTGTTTTTAAACAACTTTCTGCCAAATACTTAGTGATCGCCTTCTTCGTGTTCCCCCTCACGGACGGAAACATCGAGGACGATGTCCTCGTGGGTCTGGAAGTGCAGGATCACCCCGATATGGTCTCCCAGCTTGATCTCTTCCTTGACGTTGATCAACATGACATGCAGGCCGCCGGGCGCGAAATTTTTCTCCGTGTCGGGGTCCAGGGTGACCGAAGATAGCATTTCCATCTGCATCACATCATCCACCATTTTGCTTTCATGGATTTCAACCACTTCCGCCGCGTTGGAGGAGGCGCCGATCAATTCATCGACAGTTTCTGTATGATTGTGCAGTTGAAAATAAACGGCGGCATTTTCCCCCTGCAGGGTGGGTCGCATCCACGGGTCGTGCGGCTCAATATCTGCCGTTGCGGGCGTTCCGCAAGCACTGAGCAGGATGACTCCCAGCGCGATAATAAAACTGACTTTTCGAAACATATGATTCTCCTTGAGCAATGAATATCGGCGCATCAACTTGACGATTTGTTTTGTACGGTACCGGCGATGGCGTTCAGCATCCCATCCAACCCGGAAAGTTTCCCGCCAAACCCGGTCTGGAACTGTTCCGCCTCCCGTTGCGAACCGAAGGCAAGGATGCTCGGCACACAGCAATCGCTGATCTCAGCCCCCGAGAGATAGATGGCTTTGTCGGCACTGATGATCTGGTTATGGAGGAAATCGGTCGCCATGGCGTGGGCGGCATCCCTGCTCGTTGCAAAATGCATCAACCCGCAATGGGCGCAGCACGTCCGGCGCTGGTCGCCGTTCGCCAGGTACACGATAAACGCCCGGCTGCTTTGGGTGGATTTCCCGCACATGGCGCACGGCTTTTCATTTGGAAGCAGGGAGGGCTCGCCGGCGATCAATACTTCACCGTGCCGTTTGTGCACAAGCCCGGCGGAAGCCAACGCATTGATGTCGCGGTGAATGGTCATCACCGACACTGAAAATTCGGCGGCGAGTTCGTGGATGGAAGCGCTGCCGTTCTTTTTCAAGTAGGCGAGAAGTTTTTGGCTACGGCTGGATGGGATATTTTCCATGAATGTTATATTTTGTTACAGTTAAATTTAATGCGCAAAATATAACGAAATACCAGCCAATCGTCAATGGGATGAATGTAATTTATTTAGAGTGATAGGTTCTGCCGCGCCAGGAAACGCCCTTGCCTGAAAGCACCTTCCAGGCGGAGGCGATCATCAACGCGGAAAACACACCCGCGCCGAGCGGTGTGGTGAGCGCGTACAGCGGTGAAAGCCTCAACCGTTGCGCGACCATGCCGCGGGCAAACAGCACCGCACCCCACACCGCAAGCGACTCGAGCAGAATCACGAGAGCCGAAATACCCCCGTCCCTGACCAGCCAGAGCAAACCCAGCACAGACCAAACGGGCAGGAATAGGGATGCCAGCAACCCCAGCGCCGCGCCGAACACGCCGAGGAAAAGCAGGTGGCGATGTCGGCTCAAACCGAGATAGATATTTTTCGTCCAACCCTCCCACATACTTTGGAGCGAAGTGTACATCCGCGTTTGAATAACGCTGCGCCCATCCGCAAGCACGAGGCGATGCCCGTTCCATTTTGCGAGTTCCGCGATCGCCTGGTCCTCCACGATTTCATGTTTTACAGCGGCGTGACCGCCGATGCTCTCGTAGGTTGTTTTACGGATGAGCATGAACTGCCCGCTGGCGATAGCGTCACGTTCGGATGGGTCGTTGACTTTATGAGCATTGAACCCGACAGCTAGCCCGGTCATGATGAGCGGCATGACGGTTTTTTCCCAGAACGTATCCATGATTTGATGATGCAGGGTGGTGAACAGGTCGGCGCGGGTTTCGATGGCTTTGACGTAACACGACGAGAGCGCAGAGGGGGACAGGAAGGTATCGGCATCGACGAAGCAAATCCACTCGCCTCGCGCCGCCTTTGAGGCTTGGTGCAAGGCGTGAGGTTTGCCCGCCCAGCCCGAAGGGAGGTCTGATCCGTTCAACACGCAGAGTCGCGAATCGCGGGATGGGACCTCGCCCAAAATGCGCGGAGTCGCATCCGTGGAGCGGTCATCCAGCACGATGACCTCGAAGTTCGGGTAATCCTGCGCGAGCGCGGACTCAACACACGCGCGGATGTTTTCCTCTTCGTCCCGCGCGGGGATGCAAATGGAAATTAGCGGGGCATCGGCGGGAGGCGGTGACGGTTCGACGATGATCTCAGGCAGGGGGCGTGTGTGAAGCCAGTAAACGATGATGAGACCCGCAAGGCACAGCGCGGTGGAGATGGCGAGGTAACTCATGGGGCGTGCTTCGCAACGGAATACGGTATACGCAGTACTTTATAGCACCCGAACAACGCTTCCCCTCTCGCCTTTCTCCACCTCGATGCGGGCGGGGAAGGCGTCTTTGAGTTCGTCGAGGTGCGTGATGACGAGAATTTTTGCGAAGTCTTTTTTCACGAGATTGATGGCTTCGATGAGGCGTTGCCGCCCTTGCGCATCCTGCGAGCCGAAGCCTTCATCAATGACCAGCGTTTGCAGGCGCGCGCCTTTGCGCTGGGCAAGGATCTCGGAAAGCGCCAGCCGAACGGCAAAGTTGACGCGGAAGGCTTCACCGCCGGAATACATCTCGTAATTGCGCGTGCCCGCCGTATCGCTGATTTCGATGCCCAGCGTTTCTTTCAGGTCGTTGCGCTTTTCATCCTTGTATTTTTCCTGCGTCACAAACCGCATGGACATCTGTCCGTCGGACAGGCGGTCGAGCAGTTCGTTGGCTTTGTCTTCGATCTGCGGCAATGCCTGCTCGATCAGCAAGGCCGGGACTCCGTTTTTGCCGAATGCCTGTTCGAGCGCGCGGTGTTGCGCAATTTGTTTTTTCAGGGCTTCGCGTTCTTTTTCGAAATCCGCCTTGCGCGCGCGCTGGGTGACCAGGATATCGACGCGTTGTTGCGCGCCGCCCAGTTCGCCGCGGGCGCGGTTTTCCTCCTCGCGCAGGCGGAACAACTCGCGCTCGGCGTCGTCGAGGTTGGGCGATTGCTCCTCCGCTTCTTTCAATGCGTTTCTCGCGGCATCATGTTCTTGTTGCAGTGCCTCGACTTCCTCCTGCCTCTTTCGTCTTTCCTCTTCGAGGTTCGTGATCTCACCCTCGATCTGCTTGCTCACGCTTTTCGCCGAATCAAGTTGACGATATTCATTCTCGATTTCTCGCAATTCCCGCTCATGTTCGCGCGTTTCATCGTGTGCCGCGGCATCGTAACCGAGTTTTGCCAGTTCCTTATCGAGTTTGGCGAGTCGCTTTTGTTCGTCCACGGCGTACTTCCCGCTTTCGAGGATCTTTTCCAATTCTTTCAGGCGTTTCTTTCCCGTGGACTCCCAATCCTTTGCCAGCGACTCGAGCATATCCATCCGTTCGGTGAGTTGCGAAATTTCGCTGGCGTATCCCAGCCGTTCCTGATCAATGCTTGCTGACGCCCTGATTTGTAATTCGTAATTTGTGATTTGATTGGCGAGTTCCGTCGCTTCTTTCTGGTTGGCGCGGAAGAGATCGCCCTTTTCTTTCCCGTCGGCTTCCAATTGTTTGAGCGTGGATTTGCGATGCTTTTCACTCAACTCCTGCCCGCAAAGGGGGCAGGTCGCGCCATCGGCGGAGGTAAGCGATTCAATCCTCTCCTTCAACTGATTCATTTCCGTCTTGAGACTTTCGTTTTCCACTTTCAGCGCGGCTTGACGTTCCCGCGCTGATTGGGTTTGCGCGGTCAACTCATCCCGTTCGGCGATCTTCTTCCCGGCTTCGCTCAAAGCCAGTTTGACTGCTTCGATACGGCTCCTCAACTCACTGTTCACCGATGACTGATTACTAATTTCGTCCGCTTCTGCGACCAGTGAACGTCTTTCCTCCTCCAATTTCGTTTTTTCCACGGCGATCGCTTCCTGCAAGGGCGCGCGATCTTTCTGGTGCTCGAGAAATTCCGCGGCGGTCTTTTCCCAATCCTCCAACTCCCTGCGGATGGTTTGCCACGTTTTGTATGCCACTTCAATTTCCTGTGCGCGGTTTACGAGGTCGGCAAACGAGGCGCGCTCCGCCTGCTTCCCGGCGAGGCGGGCTTCCACGGCGGCGAGAGCCGAGCGCGAACGTTCCAGTCCCGCCGCGAGCGCGGACGTCAATTTGCGCTGTTCGTTGAGCAACGCCGCGTTCTTCTTCAGATTTTCGAGGATGGATTCCTGCGCCTCCCTCGCGGTGGATAACTGCTTCAGGGACCGTTGCAACTCCTCCAGGCGGGATGTGCGCGCCTGCTCTTCGGCAAGTTCCGCGTCGATCTCCGCGATGCGGCCCTCGATCTCATCCACGCGGCTTTCGATGAATTTCCGCTTGTCTGCCGTGCGTGTTTTGTATTCCTCCCAAATTTCCAAGCCGAGGATGTTGCTTAATACATCCTTGCGGCGGCTGGCATTCTGTTGGGTGAACTGGTCCGCCTTCCCCTGCAAAAAGAACGAAGCGTTGACGAATGTTTCATAATCCAGCCGGAGCGTTTGTTCGATGCGTGTCTGCGTATCGCGCGTCGTTTTTTCGGTGAGCGGCTTCCAACCCCCCTCTCCCTCAGGGTGAGGGTGAAGCACCTGAAACTCCAACACCGTGCTTTTGCCTCTCGGCAACGACCTCTGCACGCGATACGTGTTCTGCTCGTGTTGAAACGTGAACACCACCTCCGCGGCTTTCACGTCGGTGTGCAGGTTAATCACATCGCTGCTCTTGCCGCGCGCCTCGCCGAACAGACTCCACGTCATCGCATCCAGCAGGGACGATTTCCCCGCGCCGTTTTGCCCGGAAATGCATGCCACTTCGAACGAGTGGAAATCCAATTCAACGCTGTCGCGATACGAAAGAAAGCCTGAAATGCGCAAGTGAAGGGGAATCATCGCAATGGATTATAATCGAACCATCATGCTTGAAGCCTCCGATAAGGTCGCGCGCCGCCGACTTACATGGATCATCGTCACACTTGCAACATTGCCATGTTACTGCGCGGGCTGGGTCGCCCTGATGATCGCTCCCGACTCGAACATCACGCCCACACCGACGGTCAGCGCCACTGCCACATCGAATTTCACTGCCACCAACACGCTTCAGATCACGCCCGCCACCACCGCGCCGCCCAATATCATTTCTCCCACATTTACCGAAACCCCCACCGCGACCAGCACACCGACGTTCACGGCAACGACAACGGTGTCTCCAACGCCGTTCCAGCCCGCGACCATCACTCCTTCGCTGACCCTCACGACATCACGCACGCCGTCGCCCAGCGCGAGCGCCACATTCACATCCACCTTCATCGTGACCAGCACGAACACATTCACCTTCACCCCCTCGCCGACACAACCGGCGCCGGCGAACACGTCCACGCCATCCATCACGCCCTTCCCCTCGCCTTAAGATGACAGACATTCTTCCCTTTTTGAAATCCCTGATCTCCACATCGGGTATCTCGGGCCATGAAGCCCCGGTGGCGGCATTGATCGAACAGCAATGGCGCCCGCTGGTGGATGAAGTTTCCACAAGCCGCGTGGGGTCGTTGCATGGTTTCAAACGCGGGACTGCGAAGAAGAAGCGACCCTCCGTGATGATCGCCGCGCACATGGACGCCATCGGCATGATGGTCGTGAAGATCGTGGATGGATTCCTGCACATCACCAATGTAGGCTCGGTTGACGTGCGCACCTTGCCGGGGATGGAAGTGACGGTTCATGCCTCCAGTGGGGTTGACCTGCCTGCGGTGATCGCGTTGCCGCCCTCGAAGTTGCTCCCCGAATCCGCGGGCGATGCGCTCGATATGAACTATTTCCTCGTGGACACCGGCTTGACCGCCCGGGAAGTGGACAGGCATATACGCGTGGGTGACCCGGTATCCTTTGCGAATGAACCGCTTGAACTGGCGGGAGATGTCCTTTCGGGGCATACGCTCGACAACCGCGCCTCCGTCGCCGCGTTGACCGTCTGCCTCGAGGAATTACAATCCAAGCCGCACGCGTGGGATGTGTGGGCGGTGGCGACCGTGCAGGAGGAAACCAGTTTTCTCGGCGCGGCATCTTCCGCGTTTCAACTTCGACCCGATATTGCCATTGCCGTGGATGGCACGTTTGCCAAAGGACCGGGCGCGAACGGCTGGCAAACGTTCGCGTTGGGGAAGGGCGTGGGCTTGTGCATGGGTCCGAACATCCATCCGTTTTTACACAGGAAACTGACTGAACTGGCGGATAAACTGGAAATCCCGTGGTTTTTGGATGTGACCACGGCGCACTCGAGCACCGACGCCGACCCGATGCAGATCACTGCCGAGGGCATCCCGACCGCGTTGGTCGAGTTCCCGATCCGCTACATGCACACGCCGGTCGAATCGGTTTCAGTAAAAGATGTTCAACGCGCCGGGCGTCTGCTTGCCGAATTTATCGCATCGCTTGATGTGGACTTTATCGAAACCATCAAGTGGGACGACTAATCTCCAGTCTCCAATTCTCCAATTCTCTGACACGTATGCCTCCCTTCGGAACCCCTCAACTCAAATTACTCGAAAAACTGTGCAACGTCGTCGCCGTATCTGGTGACGAAGGCGCGGTGCGGAAGATCGTGCTCGAAGAGATCAAGCCGTACGCGGATGAAGTCACCGTGGATGCAATGGGGAACATGCTGGCTTTCAAGCGCGGGAGGGGGGCGAAGCGAGTCAGGGTGATGCTCGACGCGCACATGGACGAGGTCGGTTTTATGATCGTGGCGGACGAAGGGGAAGGGATCTATCGCTTTGAAACCGTCGGCGGGATTGATGCGCGTCACTTGCTAGGCAAACAGGTATGTGTCGGAAAAGACCGCACGCCGGGGGTGATCGGCGGCAAGCCCGTCCATCTGATGGATGCGGGCGAGCGCGCGCGCAAAGTTTCGGTGGATGGGTTGCGGATTGACCTGGGTCCCTCGGGCAAGGCAAGAATCGGCGACCGCGCCGGTTTCGCCACAAGGTTTCGGCGCGTCGGTCCCTCGGTGTTTTCCAAATCCCTCGATAACCGTTTCGGCGTGGCGACCGTGATCGAACTGTTGAAACGATCGCCGGCGAATGTCGATCTGTGCGCGGCATTCACAGTGCAGGAGGAGATCGGTTTACGCGGCGCGAAGGTGGCGGCGCATTTCTTCCACCCCGACCTGGCGATCACGATCGACTCAACGCCTGCGAATGACCTGCCCATGCACAATGGCGAAGAAAATATTTCGTACAACACAAAACTGGGGTTGGGTCCTGCAATTTATGTGGCAGACGGTTCCACCCTGCACGACTCGCGCCTTGTTCGATTCTTGCAGGAAACTGGCGGGAAGGAAAAAATTCCATACCAACTGCGTCAGCCTGGCGGAGGCGGCACCGATTCCGGCGCGATCCAACGTTCGCTGGCGGGGATTCCCGCCGTGTCGGTTTCGGTCCCGCATCGTTACACCCATTCCCCGGTCAGCGTTTCGCGGGTGGACGATTGGAAAAACACGCTCGCCCTGCTTCACGCGGCGTTGAAAAAGATCACGCCTGAATTGATTTCAAAACGATAAATATTTTCAAGTGGTGGTCGAGTAGTCCCGCGATGCCCGTCGCGGGACGTATCGAGACCACATGATTCTATTTCATTTGAACATACTGGTCTCGATATGCCCTTCGCAATAGCGCTGCGGCGCCACTCAGGGATACTCGACCAGCAAAGGAAACCTGATAATGAACGGACTCATTGCCCTCGTCGGCGCCGGTGAATACCTTCCTGTAATGGAGGAGGTGGATCGTCACCTGCTCGCCAGCACAAACTCGAAAAAGCCGCGCGTCGTTTGCCTGCCCACTGCCGCCGGGCAGGAAGGCGACGAAAGCGTCAGCCGCTGGTCGCGCATGGGTGTGGAGCACTTCCAGAAACTCGGCGCGGAGGTAACCGCCCTCCCGATCATTGATAAAGACTCCGCCAATGATCCGCGCTACGAATCCACACTTGAAGGGGCCGATTTCATCTACTTCTCCGGGGGCAACCCGGTGCATCTTTACGAAACCATGAAGGATTCTCGCGCGTGGAGCGCCATGCAAAAAGCCTGGAGCCGCGGCGCGGTGTACGCGGGTTGTTCGGCTGGCGCGATGATCCTTGCCAAAAAGATTCCCAGTTTTCGCCTTGCCCAAACCGTGCAAGGATTTGGGATCGCGCCGGCGCAATTTATCCTGCCGCATTTCGATGCCGTACCGATCGTGTTCAAGCCGCTGGTTCTGGCGCTCAAGAGGCAATTGAAAGACGGCGAGCGATTGATCGGCGTGGATGAAAATACGGCTCTCGTTGGCACACTCAACGGTGAATGGAAGGCATTGGGTCACGCCAAAGTCCATGTGATCACGCGGAAGGGTACGAAGTCATACAGCAACGGCGAGACTGTTCCGCTTCAATAATTTCTGGCTTAGGAAACCTCCATGAAACGACTCTTGAAACAACTGACGGAAACCTTCGGACCCTCCGGGTATGAGGATGATGTCCGCAAACTGGTACGCGCCGAAGTCAAGCCGCTTGCCGATGAGGTCAAGGTGGATGCCTTAGGCAACCTGATCGCGCGGAAGAAACCATCCAAGCCCTCGAAGGATACGAAGAAGATCATGATCGCCGCGCACATGGACGAGATCGGCTTGATCGTCAGCCACGTGGACGACAACGGCTTTGTCCGGTTTTCCTCCATCGGCGGCGTGTTCGGCAAATACGTTCATGGCGGGCGCGTTCGTTTTCTCAATGGCGTGCAAGGCGTCATTGGCTATGACCGTTTTGAAAAAGTGAATGATGCGCCGCCGCTGGATAAAGCCTTTATTGATGTCGGCGCAACCCGCAAAAGAGATTGCCCCGTCAAGGTCGGCGATGTCGCCGCGTTCGACCGTCCGTTCGTTGAACTGGGGAACCGTCTCGTCGCCAAGTCCATGGACGACCGCGTGGGTGTGTTGGTCGCCATCGAAACGTTGCGCGCGCTACAGTCCACGCCGCATGATGTGTACTTTGTCTTCACCACGCAGGAGGAGGTCGGCGTGCGCGGCGCGACCACATCCGCGTTTGGTGTAGACCCCGACCTCGGCATTGCCATTGACGTGACCTCTGCCGCCGATACGCCGGACGCGTTCAAAATGGAAATGGCGTTGGGCAAGGGACCGTGCGTGAAGATCCGCGATGCCGGCGCGATCTCCGACCCGCGCGTGGTGCAATGGATGATCCGCGCGGCGGAGAAAAACAGAATCCCATACCAGCGCGAAGTGTTACTTTTCGGCGGCACCGATGCGCGGGCGATTCAACTTACGCGCGCCGGCGTGCCGGCGGGGTGCCTTTCGATCCCCACGCGATATGTCCACTCGCCGTCCGAGATGGTGGATTATTCGGATGTGCAGAATTCGGTCAAATTGTTGACGGCGATGTTGAAGACCCCCGTGAACCTGGGATGACGCGCGGCTCCTTCCACCAGTGAAGTTGTTTCACCGCCTGAGCCAAGCCCACCCGCCGAAAGGAAGCGCCATGTCCGATTGGAAGCGATCCACGCAGGAAGTTTCATTGGAAAACTTGCGTTCCGAGTTGATCGAAATCATAAATACGCACATCGAAAAATACAACCTTGGAGCGATTCTTTCGGACGCGGTGATGTGCGTCCAAACCGAATCTGAAAAAATCAAAAAGGGGTTGTTTGGCGGGGCGGAGACCGTGTACACCGGCGCGGTCGTCACGCCGCGTTGGCTGATTTGGGCGACCAGCGGCACGAAGACTCAACCCGCCGCGCTCTCGGCGCAACTGCGCGATGTGGTCGTTCAAGATTATGCCCAGTCGTCTTTTGCGAAACTGATCCCCGACTCTGGATTGAACGTAACCGGTACATTTACTGATGCGTCCGAGCAGGCAAGCGCATTCATCGGATTGGAACCGAATGCAGCGGGGAAAAAATTTTTGGAAGCCGTTATCCAAGCTGCGCGGGATTCAAAACTCTAGCCTCAAACCCAAGCCCACAACATCCACGAGCCGAGCATGAGGATTCCAATCCCGAACCGCGCGGCGAACGACCAGCCCCAGCCGATCATGTAGGCTTTGGTCACTTCGATGGCGGCGGTGCGGTCTTTCAGCCTGCGATATTCAAGCCCGAACAGGGCAAGCGGGGCAATGACCAGCCCAAGGACGGGGGTTAGAAAAAGACTGCCGATCAGGCTCGCCGTAAACGCCAGGATGATCGAACTCCACGGCACGAATTTGTCGCGCATCTTGCGGGCGATGATGATGTTGTCCACGATATTGCCGGCGATCATCAGGATCGTGATGAAAACAAAAAGCGCCCAATCCCAGCCGGTCATGCGGCCCGCGGCGGTCTGGAGGAATGCGTAAATCAGCGTGCCCAGCCACATCACGGTCAGACCGGGGAAGATGGGGACGATCAGCCCGACCAGCCCGACAAGCAGGACGAACAGTGTCAAGGTGTCAACGACGACGATCCAGACGGTTTGAAGATTGGTGACGAATTCAGGAGGGAGCATGATGTATTATAAAACGTCCCGCAGGTTTGATCGGTAAGTCAACATTTCGAAAAAAACCTGCGGGACGGTGATGTCATCAGCGGATCACATCCACGCCGCCCATCCAGGGGCGGAGCGCTTCCGGCACGCGGATCGAACCATCGGCTTGCTGGTTGTTTTCCATCACTGCGATCAATGTGCGGGGGAGTCCCAGCCCCGACCCGTTCAAGGTGTGGACGAGGCGCGCCTTGCCGCCATCGGTGGGGCGATACTTTATATTCGCACGCCGCGCTTGAAAGTCGCGCACATTCGACACGGACGAGACTTCGAGCCACTCGTTGCATCCCGCCGCCCACACCTCAATGTCATACGTGATCGCCGACGCAAAGCCGATATCGCCTGTGCAAAGTTGTTTGACGCGATAGGTCAGACCCAGCGCGGCGCAGGTCGCCTCGGCATCTTCGCGCATCTTTTCGAGCAGAGTGTCAGACTCTTCGGGTTTGGCGTACATGTACATCTCGACCTTGTCGAATTGATGCCCGCGTTTGATGCCGCGCACATCGCGTCCCGCGCTCATCTTCTCGCGTCGGAAACACGGTGTGTAGGCGGTGTATAAAAGCGGAAGCTGCGCCTCATCGAGGATCTCGTCCATGTGGATGCCGGTCAACGGCACTTCGGCGGTGGGGACGAAATACAAATCTTCTTCGTGGTCTTTGTATAAATTGTCGGCAAACTTCGGCAGTTGCCCCGCGCCGAACACCGTCGGCGATTTGACCATGAACGGCAAATATTTTTCGGTATACCCCTGCCTGATGTGCAGGTCGAGCATGAAGGCGATCAAGGCGCGTTGCAAGCGCGCGCCGGGTCCGCTCAAGATGTAAAAGCGTGAGCCGGTGATTTTTGTACCGCGTTCGAAATCGATCACGCCGAGCGCGGGACCTAGGTCCCAGTGCGCTTTCGGTTCGAAGTCAAATTCGGGAAGGTCGCCCACCGTTCTGAGAACGACATTCTCCTCTTCGGATGCGCCTATCGGCGTGCGTTCATCCGGGACGTTCGGCAGGGCGCTCGTTAGCCGCGTCAACTCCTCCTCGACCTCTGCTACCTGCTTATCCAGCGCGGCGATGTTGTCGCCGACTTCGCGCATGGCGGCGATTTTTGATTCGCGTTCAGCCGCGTCTTTCATCTTGCCGATCTCTTTTGAGACCGCGTTCCGCTCTGCCTTCAATTGCTCCACCTGCGTGAGCAGGGATCGCCGTTTCTCGTCCAGGGCGAGGATGCCGTCCACCGGCGACGCGTCCATCTGGCGGTTCTTCAACGCCGTGCGGACGAGGTCCGGGTTCTCGCGAATCAAATTGATATCCAACATGTTTGCACCTCCAGTGCCGACCGTAGAGATTGGACGATGGACGGTGGGGCGCTGTCCATGGTCTATCGTCTATGGTCTGAAATAGAATACGCCCCCGGTCCATTTGCAGGACGAGGGGGCGTCTCGTGGTGCCACCTGCTTTCACCCCCTCCGTCTCGCCTTCGGCGTGACACCTCCCCCAATTTCGATGGGGAAGATTTATGCCAGCCCAAATTCTGAATCGAATTTGGGGGAGGCAGGGTGGGGGTCTCGAACATGCGCTCTAACGGGCGCGCGCGTCCCTCTTACGATTTGTGTAGTAGCGACTTTGCGAAGCACTCTTTAGAGTCAGCCGCTTACTTGGATGACTAAAGTCATCACTACGATCAAATCCCTGCGAGGGCACAGGCGAAGGGGATTTCTCCGTTGGGCTGGTTGTCTCGCACAAGCCGACAACTCTCTGAACAGTTACGCGGATACTTGTCTTCGCGCGGGGTTGTTCGTTCGATTATACGCGCCGAAAAAGGATTGTCAATGTTTGGGCGCGAAACGCCGAAGCGTGCGAGTATGATCGGGTGGCGAATCAAATTCACTCGGAGCATGAAACGGGCACGTCCATCCAAAGGCAATTGAGTAGAGACTTCAATTATGGTATAGTTTGTTCAGGAGTTTTGCCATGAACGAACGAATTTTGATCATCGAAGACGACCAGCAGATTCTCAAATTGCTCCAACGCGGGCTTGCCTATGAGGGTTACACCGTGGACACCGCGACCGATGGGCGCATGGGGTTGATCCTTGCGCGCGACCACACGCCCGACCTGGTAATCCTCGATTGGATGTTGCCCGGCATGGATGGGCTGGAGGTCTGCCATCGTTTGCGCACCGGCGGTTCGATCCCCATTTTGATGCTAACCGCGAAGGACACCGTGCAGGACCGCATTCAGGGGTTGGATGCCGGCGCGGATGATTACATGGTCAAGCCGTTCAACCTCGATGAGTTGCTGGCGCGTGTGCGCGCGTTGCTGCGCCGCACCCAACCGGAGCGCATCCCAGTGTTGAAGTTCGCCGACCTTTCGCTCGATACCGGCACACGCCAAGCCTCGCGCGGCAACCGGACGATCTCACTGACCGCCAAAGAATATGAACTGCTCGAGTTGTTCCTGCGCCACCCGAAGCAAGTGCTTACTCGCGAAGTGATCTTTGACCGGGTGTGGGGCTATGATTTTGGCGGCGAGAGCAACGTGCTCGAAGTGTACATCCGCTACCTGCGTCAGAAACTGGAAGGGGAGGGTGAGATTCGTTTGATTCACACCGTGCGCGGGGTTGGGTATGTTCTGCGGGAAAATCCGTAGGACGAAAGAGCAAATCGCAAATCGTAAATCGACATGTCCATGCGTCTCCGCCTGACCCTGTTGTACGCAACGCTGACAGGGGGGATTTTGCTTGTATTTGGGGCGGCGGCGATCTTTGTCTTCAACGCCATCCTCGTCAACCAGATCGATAACACCCTCGAAAACGCCGCGGGGTTGATCATCAACGGCATCAACGTCAGCGAGTTGGACGAACTCGAAGGCAACCTCGAATCGGTCGAACTCCGCTCGGATGTGTATGTGCAGATCTGGAGGCTGGAGGGCGGCGCGCAGACCGGCTTGCGGACCCTGGAGGGATTCACAGACCAGCGTCCTTTCGACTCAGTGGGGCTTGCCCGCGAAACACCGATCTATCGCGAGGTGCAGGTTGGCGATTATCACCTGCGCGTGGTGAGCGTGCCTCTCGTGCGGAACGACCGGCGGATCGGGACTCTGCAGATCGCCGTGAACCTGGACGTGGTGGATGCCGCGCGCATCGGCTTGACGAACATCCTTGCCGTGATCTGGATCGTCGCCGTCCTGTTCTCGGGCAACGCGGCGTGGCTGACCCTGGGGCAAACGCTCCGCCCGTTGAAGACCATCACCGAAGCCGCCGAACAGATCAACCGCGCCGATGACCTCTCGCGGCGTATTCCGTACGATGGACCCGCCGACGAGATCGGCAGTCTGGTCGATTCGTTCAACCAGACCCTCGAACGACTCGAAGCATTGTTCACCTCGCAACAACGACTGCTTGCCGATGTCAGCCACGAGCTCCGCACGCCGCTGACGGTCATCAAAGGCAACGTGGATTTGATGCGGCGCATGAAAAGCCTCGACGATGAATCGCTCACCAGCATCGATCAGGAAGCCGGGCGGTTATCGCGTCTGGTGGGCGGCTTGCTCCTGCTGGCGCAGGCAGAGTCGGGCAAACTGGCGCTGGTCGAAAAACCAGTCGAGCTGGATTTACTCGTCACCGAAGTGTTTCAGGAAATGACCATTCTGGCGGGCAATAAGATCCGATTGCACCTCAATGAAATCGACCAGGTCATCGTCACCGGCGACCGCGACCGGCTCAAACAAGTGCTCATCAACCTTGCCGCGAATGCGATCCAGTACACGCCCTCCGGCGGCGAAGTTTTCCTCAGCCTCGAAAAGATCGGCGAACAGGGTCGCATCATTTGCCGCGACACGGGTCCCGGCATTCCCGCCGAAGACCAGCCGCACATTTTCGAGCGTTTTTATCGCGCCGAAAAATCACGCACACGCGGCAAGACCACCGGTTTTGGGTTGGGACTTTCGATTGCAAATTGGATCGTCGAACGGCACGGCGGGCGCATCGAAGTGGATTCCAAAGAGGGCAAGGGCACGGCATTTGCCATCTGGCTTCCCGCCCTACGGTGAAATTCCCAATCGGTGCGACGCCTGACGGCACAACCCCGCCCCGTATTTTTGATACCACTCATCGAGCATCGCGCTGGATGAAACCCTGCTTCGCGCGTCGTTATAAATGGGTTCGCCATAGCGGACGTATCTCTGCGTCTCGGCGTGCCACGTCCACTCGCCGGCGCCGATGACGCCAATGCCTCCGTTATAACCCGCCAGCGCGAGGCGCGGATTCCCGCCCGCAGTTTGAAGCGATTCGGATAAATATCCCAGCCCGCGCAGGGCATTGGTCTCGATGTCGAATCCGTTTTCGCCGAAGCGGAAGTGGAACGGCATCACTTGGAAGAGTCCCATGGCGCCGGAACGCGAAAGCGCGGACGGGTCGCCGCACGATTCGATCTGCATCACAGTGGCGACCAGGTTCGGGTCCAGGGAGGAAGCGTTCGCCCAGCGGATGATGTTCGCGCCCCAGTGTTGGATTTCCCGCGTGAAGATGGGGGAGAGTCCGCTGGAGGGTGTGAAACCGCTCGAAATGATCGGCGAAGCGTTGGGGAGCGCCAATGTCTGAATCGGCGTGCGCAAGGAAATCGCCGCAAGCAGGCAAGCGATGAGAAAAACCGCCAGCGGCGGCAGGGCATAAAAAGACAAACAGCCGCCTGCATCTGCCGCGGCTGTCTGCCGTTGGATATTGTGTTGTGAGCGAGCGCGGGGCATGGTGGGTTCCTTTTTGTGTGAGGGACCCGAGCTCGAAATGAGTTCGGATTACGGAGCGCTGGATGTACCCAGCGAATTTAATTATGCATCGTACGAGCGGTCGTTGTTTTGCCCGGCATACGACACCGGATGATAGGTGGGTTCCTGTTTTACGAACGAAGCCTGTTGGGCGGGCTTGGGGGTGGGACGGAATTGCGTCTGCGTGGTCTGCACCGGGCGGTTGATGCTGGAGGCAGGTCGAAGGATCGGCTGACTCGCCGGGCGATACGACTGCTCCTGCGCGGGGCGCGGGTAATTCCGCGCGCGGTTCTCGTCGGTGGTGAACATGCGCTCGCCGGCGACGGAGAACGTGCCAATGATGAGCACGCGGATGAGCAGGACCATTGCCGCCACAAAGATTGGCACGATCTTTGTCATGGTCTCGTTGCTGATCACCGCGCCGCCCGAAAGGCTGGAATGGTTGACGATGGCAACCGAAACGCCCCACCACGTGAGCGAGGCGTTGAACGCCGCCGCCAGCAACCACGCGCCGAACAAATAATAGATTTCTTTGGGCTCGTCCGCGCCTTGTTCGGGGGTGAAGATGCGGGCGATGCCGGCAAAGTCGATGCCGCAGAAGGCGATGGCAAGGACAGTCGCCCAGCGCAGCCCGGCAAAGGACAAGTCGCCAAGCACGTCGGCGAGGGCAAATTGGGTGGTGCTGAAGTTGAAGATCTCGAACGCCAGCAATGCCCCGATGATCATCATGCCCCACGCCGCGCCCCGGTTGAAGCGGCGCCCGCGGGTGAGATCACGGAACAGGGCGAGCAATCCATCCCCTGCGTTTCTACGGTAGGTAGTCATCTCGACCTCCTTTGTCGAATGGGTGACAAGTGGGGCGAGTATAGAACGCATGTTCTAAAATGTCAAGGGAGAAAAAAAGACCTGTGAGGTCCTGCAGAGCTCACAGGTCTGACTCAATCACTTCCTAAAAAATTCCCGCATCGGCTTGAAATAAAAATCCTCCCAACCTTGCCGGTAATCATCCACCTGGTCTTCCGGCATCTTGCTGTGAGCGAGCGTGAGTTTTGTCCCGCCGTTCACTTCTTCAAGCAATATCTCCACCCGCGAATCCGGCGCGTCTTTGGGGAACTCGGTTGTCCGCCAGGCCAGCAGGATGCGTTCGTTCGGCGTGAGTTCGAGCGTCGTGCCGAAAATGTAGCCGTCCCACGCCGTGAACTTCCCGCCGACCTTTCCTTCCACGCTGGCAGGGCTTCCCGTCATTCGCGAATGACCATCCGTGCTCAGCCAGGCGTTGTACACCTCCGCTGGCGACCCCGGGAAAATTGCCGTGAGAGTGAATCCGTTTGCCATCATGCCGCCTTTCGACGTTCGCTTGTGCGCCACGCGCGCGCGATGTGCGCCGCTAGCCGCGCGTTGTTCAACAACAACGCTACATTCGCCTTCATGGATTTTCCGCCGGTCAACTCGCTGATGCGTTGGAGGAGGAACGGCGTGACTTCCTTCCCGTGGACGCCTTTTTCCTTCGCCTCTTTGGACGCTTTCTCGATCAGCGGCTCCATTTCGGATTTTGGAATTGCCTCGCCCGTGGGGACCGGGTTCGCCACCAGCACGGCGCTCCGCATCCCAGCCTCCCAGTGCGCCTTGGCAAACTGCACGATCTCCTCCGGGGTGTCGAGTTTCACGCTGACGTCGAGTCCGCTTTCCCGTGAATAGAACGCCGGGAATTCCTCCGTCCCAAACCCGACGACCGGCACGCCCATCGTTTCGAGGAATTCGAGCGTGGCGGGCAGATCCAGAATCGCTTTTGCCCCCGCGCAGACCACGATCATCGGGATGCTCGCCAACGCCTGTAGATCAGCCGAAATGTCGAACGATGATTCGCGGTGCACGCCACCGATTCCGCCTGTGGCAAAGACTTTGATCCCCGCGTGCTGGCAGGCGAACATCGTCCCGGCGACGGTGGTCCCGCCGCTTGAGCCTTTCACCATCGCCGTCGCAAAATCCCGCGGACCGACTTTCAGCGCATCGTCTTCATTCGCCAGCCGTTCGAGTTCCGCGCTCGTCAACCCGATGTGGAGTTGACCGTCTAAAAACGCGATCGTGGCTGGCGTGGCTCCCTCCTCGCGCACCGCGCGCTCCATATCCTGCGCCAGTTTCAAATTCTGCGGCTTCGGCAACCCGTGCGTGATGACGGTCGATTCGAGGGCGACGAGGGGGAAGGAAATGTCCATCGCGCGTTTGACATCAGCGGAGGGTTTTGAATGAATTGGCATGGAGTTAAATTCTTCCTCGAAGTAATCTTTCGATCGCCCGGCGGATTAATTTTTCGAGAGGTTCATTGGGGAACAAACTTTGTTCGCGTTTGATCAGGCGAATTGCCTCCGCCTCATCACCTGCAACAAGCTGGATCAGTTCGTCGAATGCGGAAAAAACTTCATCAGAAAAGACCCCCTTGCCTCCCACATCGGTCGCTTCTCCATCGACAGGCTCATTGCCATCCTCTGTTGAGTGACTTCCCTTCATCCAATGGTAAAGAACATTGTCAAGGTGTTTGAGGGCATCTGTAAGTTGGTCTGGTGCAGACTTGCCCCGACTCTTGTATATCTCTTGCGCTTGCAGAAGGTGTTTTCTGTAATCGGTAAGGATGACCCGAATGACCGTGTATGGCTTTTTCGTCGTTTTCATAGCCTGATAGTACGAACCGATCGGGATCGATTGAATCAGCCCGACAAGTTTCTCAAGGCTGTGTTCGTTCTCGTAACCCTCGAAGGAATCTGATTTTCCGTTTTCGCTATTTTCGCGATTCAAATTCCACGCTTCGATGTGCTTTTTGGCAACCTCATCGAGCGGGGTTTTCCATGTTCCCACTCCGATCCATTCGAGTTGGACGCCGCGATCCCGCGCCGTCTTGGCAAATTCCTCTGTGAATTGGCTGAATAAACTTGAGATTTGTGGCCGCGGCACGAAATTTGGGATATCCGGGATGCTGCCGGGTTCCGGAGGCGTCTCGCCTGGTGGTGTTACGGACCGCGCATATCGGGCGAATGAATCCGCTTGTTGACGCGCTCGATCCACCTCCGGCAGCCCAATGCTTGCCAGGAATTCCGTCAGAGGCCGCTGCCCCATAAATCCGCCAAGCTTGCCGCGGATGAGGCTGACCATATTATTCACCCAGCGGAATTCGTATTTTGACGGCGTATTCTGGTCCAGCACTACGGAGGAAGTGGCTTTGTAGACTATTTTTTCCAAGGCTGACTTGCTGAAGGGATAGGGAGTTTCTGGGCTGGGGTCGTTATTTTCTCCTCGATCCACGCTGAACAAAAAGCGTACGTCTGTGGCTGAGATTTCGATACCATCCGAACTGCGACTTTTCACAGAGCTGGATTTCTCGTCCTGGTCGCGAAGGTCTATGAAATGATTGCGCAAGTCGATGGCTTCTCGAAACCTTTCAAACCCCTCGATGGTTGCCTTTCCGCCGGGCTCGCCTCCAGTAGGACCGATAATGTGAGGTGTGCCGTCCGGCTTTTCAAATAATGCCGCGGAGTCGATATCAACAATTATCTTGCCCGGTCCCCCGATCAGGAAGTTTGGCGACTTTCTATGTTCTTCGAGAACTTCGCCTTTGGAGATGCGGATGGCTTCATCGTTTCCGGAAAGGGCGGTTTCAATGATGTGCTTGCGGGCAATGGAAACCTCCGGAAGGTTGAAAATGTCTGCGAGGTAGATTGCGGCAGATTGGAGTGAAATAAAGTAGGGTGCCAGTAACAAAGGGATATACCGGAGGTTGCGAGGGTCAACAAATACCTGGAGCCCAAAAAGAACAAAACTGCTGATGGGGTCGCCGGTTGTATATGCCTGACGGTACGTGGGGTTGAAAACGTAAAGGAAAATATCCTGAAGGCGTGTAAGCCAGAGATTAAGCGGGTAATTGATCAGGCTGAGCAGGAATCCGCTGATGAAAAATAGAATCGTAAGCCATGTGAGTCGCTGGGTTGCCGCTCGGGAGGAAAGGTCAAAGAGTCGATTCAACAAGGCATTGAACAACCTCTCCAACTCTTCGTTGAATAATCGCCATTCCCGCTCCAGGGGTTTTTCCGAGATCGAAGGAATCGTCATCTTCCATTCACCTCGATCCAACGCAACATTTCTTCCAATTCCTGTTGTTCCATTTTCATGACTTGTCGCAATTTGTTATTGCGAATGATCATGGAACGGGTCCGTGCCAAGAGACGCTTCAATGACCCCTTCATGTCAGTTGGTTTGTCTTTAAGCAAGGCCTGACTAAGCTCGTCCGCATAGTGTTCTACGGCTTTTTCCTGTGCAGTCGATTCCGCCAGACTTTGCCTGAGTTTGATCTGATCCTTTTCGGCGTTCGCCATTTCCAGCCAGTTTGCCTCCCAGTCACCCACGAGATGACTTTCCACAGATGGATTTACCCGGGGATTAGAAATCGATACATTCAGCACCTGGAGCCCTCTTTTTTGGAGTTGCTCGTATTCCCTGCTGAACAACAATGGGGCATTTACTTTCCGCACACCAATATCATCGAGAGAATCGACAAATTGCTGTGTCAAACGCGCCTTGACCATATCGTTGATCACTTGAAACGCAGTTTTTTTCTCGGGTTTGTTGTTAGCTGGTGGAGGAGGGGCCGGCGCGGAAGGAGCCGGTGCTTCCGCCGCTGTTTCCTTTCCAGCCCTTTCAAGCCTGTTGATCCAACGAGCGAGGAACACATTGACTTGTCGTAACATGCGAGCCAGTGCAACCTGAAGGGCATCACGGTTTCCAGTGATTTGAATCGCCTGCGTTAACGGATCCACTTCCTCCTCTGTCGGTTGAATGACAGAGGGGGCGGGTGCGGGTACTTCCTGCGTGGGTTTCAAGAATTGGTCAAGGGTGAACTTGGCGGCATACTCCCGCCAGACATCGACAGCCAGCGCAGATGGCAGTTGATTCCACGCTACTCGGTGGCGACTCATTTCGGGTGTGTAATTCGGATTGATGCTCTCCCCGAGAATGGCTTTCTCGATGGCTTTCTTATCCTCTTCTTCGTTCCTTTTGTCCTTCTTGGTCACACCGGTACGATAGCCGAATCTTGAGCCGGGTTTGTTTTTTTCGGGGAAGCCGGTGTTGACTCGGAATGTCACGCTGATGTTGGGAACGATCTCTATGCCGTCCCGCGTCAAAGCACTGACAAGTTTGCGCCGGTCTTGAATATGCAGGTATTCCTCTTCGGTCTGGCTTTCCTTTTTTTCATCGAAAGGCTTTTCACTATCCTTGGGACCGAATGAGTGGACTTGGGTGTGAAGGTCCACGGTTCCCGCAATGGATTCTTTTGCCCTGATGAAATGCACACCGGGACCGATAGTTTTGGTGATTTTTGTTGCCGTGCGAACCACCGCACCACTGGCTGTATCCAGCCAGAGTACCCCAGGTCCTTTCCTCCGTTCCTCCCCCTCTTCCTTTTCCTCTACCCCGTTTTTAATAAATATTGCGGGACCATGTGACCCGAACACGCGTGCAAGTACGCGAGAAAAGATCCGAAACCTGTCTCCAATGGTCTGTACTGGCAGGACAAATTGTGAAAAGAACGCCATCCATACAAGGAGCAAAAACGGAAAGATGATGAAAAGATCTACGAATAGACGAACCTCGTTTAGAATGATTCCCCCAGCAAGGACGATCTCCCAGAGATAAGCGATTGCGAGCACAAACAACCACGAAAGAATAAAAAACCACGGCCTTTTGGTGATCGGAGTGTCGCCCATATACTTGAATTTTATTCCAAAACCTCACATCGTGCCAACGGGTTGGCACGGTAAAATCGGGGTCATGCTCCGCGTGGAATTCCACTGCCACACCATCGCCTCGAAGGATTCGCTGACGCGTCCGCGCGATCTTGTGGATACGTGCCGGCGCAAGGGGATTGACCGCGTCATCGTCACCGACCACAACACGATTGCAGGGGCGCGGGCGGCTCACGCGCTGGACCCGGAACTGGTCATCGTGGGGGAGGAGATTCTCACCACGCGCGGGGAAATTCTTGCCGCGTTCGTGACGGAGGAAGTCCCTGCCCGATTGACGCCGCAAGAGACAATTCACAGGCTCAAGGATCAGGGCGCGTTCATCAGCGTGTCGCATCCATTTGACCGGCTTCGAGAGGGGGCTTGGCGGGAAGATGACCTGCTAGAAATTTTGCCACTGGTGGACGCGATCGAGGTCTACAACTCGCGGTGCTGGCTTCCGAGGTTCAACGAGCATGCGCGGAAGTTTGCTGAAAAACATAATTTGGCTGGCACGGTCGGGTCGGATGCGCACGCGGCGTTCGAGTTGGGGAGAAGCGTCCTATTGTTGAACCAGTTCGACGGTCCGCAGGAGATGCGGGCGGTGATCCGCAACGGAGTCCCGCAGATGCGCTGGTCGCTGCCATGGATCCACCTCGTCTCCCGCTGGGCAAGTTTTCGGAAGAAAGTTAATCCGAGTCTTGACATGAAAATCCCGGCGTGATAATCTTGCGCTCACGTGCCCGGTCCGCCTTGAAAGCGTATGGCGATTGGGCGCAAATATTTTCTCAGCAGGAGAGTTGTACGATGTCAGAACGATATGTTGGTACGGTCAAGTGGTTCAATGCCACCAAGGGCTACGGCTTTATCGGCCGTGACGGCGGCGAAGATGTGTTCGTGCACTTCAGCGCCATTCAGTCCGATGGTTACCGCAAGTTGGAAGCCGAGCAGAAAGTGGAATTTTCTGTCGAGGATGGTCCCAAGGGCCTGCAAGCCGCCAACGTGGTGCCCGTCTCGTAAGACTTAACCGGTCGGCTTGCCGACTGTGGTTTTGCGAACCGAACAGGGCTGTCGAGAGACAGCCCTGTTTTTTATTACAAGGTCGTGACATTCGTCAGGGGGGATTCCAACTAAAATCGAATTCGGGGGCGTATCTTTTGCCGATGAAAAGCGACGAATAACAGGATAATTATGTTGAGATTCTTCAAACGGGATGGAAGAAAACATACGATTCTTTCGCAGGGACAGGTGGTTCCTGACCCTGCGCGTTGTGTGCAGTGTGGGATTTGTTCGTATAACTGCCCGATCGGGATCGATGTGCGCGCGCACGTCTGGCGTGCAGAGCCTGTGGTGCATAGCCAGTGCCTCACCTGCGGTGAATGTGTGGTCCGTTGCCCGAGGGGTGTGTTGCGTTTTGAGAGGACGGAACTGTTCCGGGGAGAGGCGTCATGAGGTACGTTGTCATTGGCACGGGTGTGGCTGGGCTTGCCGCCATCGAAGCCATTCGCTCCCAGGATACCTCCGGAGAGATTACCATGATCGGGGATGACCCGCATGGATATTACTCGAGACCCGGGTTGGCGTATTACTTGACCGGGGAACTCAAGGACCGAACGCTCTTTCCTCGAAACGCCAATGATTACCGGGCGCTGAAATTCAAATACGTCCGTGGTCGTGTCACGAAGATCCACCGCGCAGCCCGGCAGGTGGAATTGGAGAACTCGAACCGGATCGCATACGATAAATTGTTGATCGCGGTGGGCGCGGAGGCGGTTCCGCTACTGATACCTGGCTCCAATTTTGACGGTGTGATGAAACTCGACCATATGGAGGATGCCAGGCGCATCTTAAAGCACGCGCGCCGGAGGAGGACCGCCGTCGTGATCGGCGGGGGTATCACAGCCCTCGAACTGGCGGAAGGGTTGAATGCGCGCGGAGTGCGCGTGCATTACCTGTTGCGAGGCAATCGTTATTGGGGCAATGTATTGGATGGGGAAGAATCACGCATCGTCGAACAGCGCCTGGTCGAGGACGGCATCCAGGTCCATTTCAAAAGCGAGGCGACGGAGATCCTGGGCAACCCCGGCCGGGTGCGAGGAGTTCGACTTACAAACGGGAAGACCCTGGCGTGCGACCTTGTTGCCTACGCCGTCGGGATCCGCCCTCGACTAAGCCTGGCAATGGAAGCGGGGTTGACGGTGGACCGGGGAATCCTTGTCAATGAGTCCATGCAAACGAGCGATGCCGATATTTTCGCGGCGGGCGATGTGGCGCAAGTGTACGACCCGTTTGCCCAGATGTACGTGCTCGATAGTTTGTGGAACCCCGCGCGCGAACAGGGGCGCACCGCCGGGATGACCATGGCTGGCAATATCACCTCGTACCGTCGGACGGTGCCTTTCAACGTAACACGGCTCGCAGGGCTGACTACCACCATCATTGGTTCGGTAGGGCAGGGCAGCGATCCAGACCTTGTCGGTATTGCGCGTGGGGATAGCGAGACCTGGCGCCAGTCGACACAATCCATCACGGTGGAATCCCACTTCGACGTCAATCATTTACGCCTGCTGGTTGGAAAAGACCGCCTGTTGGGCGCTGTGGTGATGGGCGACCAGAAACTCTCCTACCCGCTGGAAAAATTGATCGGTGAAAGCGTGGATATTTCACCTATTCAACAGAAACTATTGACAAAAGGCGCGAAGGTGGGGGATGTGATCGCGGAATTCTGGCAAAATTTGAACGCGAGGAATTGATCATGGATATTTCATTCCGTAGGAATCGGGAACTCTGGGTGGCATCATTCCTGATGGTGTCGATTGCCGCTCTCTATCTGGGGGTGTTATTCCTCACCCGCGAAATTCCACCCGCCGGCGAATTGTTCGGTCATGGTTTGGGCGTTGTCGGGTTCCTCTTCATGCTCATGACAGAAACCCTGTACAGCCTGCGGAAGCGAAGCCGCAGTGTGCGTTGGGGCAGGATGTCGTATTGGCTGGAATTTCACATCATCACCGGGCTGGTGGGTCCATTCATGGTCCTGCTTCATACCTCCTGGAAATTTAACGGCCTGGCAGGCGTAACCACCCTGCTGACGATCATCATTGTCGTCAGCGGGTTTATTGGCAGGTACATCTTTACCCGCATTCCGCGTTCGCTCGATGGATTGGAAGTGGAAGGGGCTGTCCCGCAGGAGGCGTTGAAGCGCGCCCGACAACTCCTCGCCTTGTGGCATGCGATCCACATCCCTATTGGGATGGCGCTGTTCATTTCAGCGTTCGTCCATATCGGGGCGGCATTGTACTATTCCACATTTCTGAAATAAGATTCCGGAGGAGTATGCAGAACAAGAGACTAGGTTGTTTATCCGGCATCGGGATTGTCGCGGCGTGCATCACGATCGCTGCGATCTCCAGCTACGTCTATGCAACGGGAGGCGTGATCTATAGCCCCGGGCCATTGAATGCGCAATCAGGCGAACCTCTCGGCGGCGTTTCCTCACATGCCGAAACCGGCGGTGATTGCAAATCCTGCCATGCCGCACCCTGGGAGTCTGCCACCATGGCAGACCGCTGTGCCGGCTGTCATGCGGAGATTGCTTCGCAAATACAAGAAGCTACATCCCTTCACGGAAAGATGATGAGTGATTCTCCGGACCTCGCCTGCCGGCATTGCCACCCTGAGCACCGCGGGGCAGATGCTCCTTTAACGGAAATGGATTCTGCTGAGTTTCCACATATTGCGGTCGGATATTCCCTCGCCGGGCATACATTGACTGCGGCGAATCAGCCTTTCACCTGTGACGATTGCCACAACGGGGATATCACGACCTTCGCCTCCGACTCCTGTTCAACCTGCCACGCCGACCTCGACTCGGTCTTCACCCTTGCTCATGCCATCGAGTACGGAACCGCGTGCCTGGACTGTCACGATGGAGTGGACCGTTTTGGGAAACCGTTCAGCCATACGAATGATTTTGCCTTGATCGGAAAACACGAAGGGTTGACCTGCTCGAAATGCCACACCAACGCGCGGGTAGTATCCGACTTTGAAAACATCTCCACCGAGTGCCAGGCATGTCATCGGCGCGACGACCCGCACGCCGGAAATTTCGGCGCGGACTGCGCCGCGTGCCACAACGTCAATGACTGGAAACCAGCTGACTTCGACCATAATCTCGCTGCGTTCAAACTGGAGGGTGAACATGCCGAAGCGCGGTGCGAAGAGTGTCACATCAATAATGTCTACAAAGGCACGCCGACGGATTGTTATGCCTGCCATCAGGGGGACGATGAACACGGTGGAAGGTTTGGAACGGATTGCGGCGCGTGCCATCAGCCCGACGATTGGGATAACGCCACCTTCGATCACAACCGATCGAATTTCCCGCTCACGGGGCGGCATGTTGGTTTGGCTTGCGAGCAATGTCATACGGCCGGAGGGTTTGCGAATGTATCCACCTCATGCGTCGCGTGTCACGCCGATCCCGTACTCCATGCTGGGATGTTCAGCACAGATTGCGCCTCGTGTCACACCACCGAAAATTGGTCAGCCCGTTATACCGGCCCGCACCCACCCATCGCGGATGAGGGAGGCGTAGGGGTCAACCATGGCAACACATCCTGCCGCACCTGCCATACCCAGAATTTAAGCACCGCCACCTGCACAGCCTGTCATGACAGCAATTACCCTGAAGGTGGAGAGGGCGAAGGCGGGGATGATGATTAACATCCTGCTCATCCGTTAATAATTTTGTGACGAGCCCGGAGAATTACATGCGCAAGCCGTTACTTTACTCCGTGGGCGGCACGGTAGCACTCTCGTGATTGCTCTCGATGTTCATAATGGCAGGGATGAATGATGAGGCGAGTGTCATCAGGATGCAGACCGAGCCGCCGAAGATATACCAGAAACGAATGCCGAATTGATCGGCAATGGGACCGGAAACAAGCAGGCTGAGAGGCATCATGGCGGTGGCGCCGGCGCCCAGGAGCGAAAAGACCCGTCCCTGCTTGTCTGGGGAAATGGTGGATTGAAAGATCGCCATCAAGGGCCCGTTGGCAAAGACCTGCATGAACCCGATGAGAAAATTGGCGGTCAACAAAAAGTAGAACATGCCGTCGGGTACGATACCGATCAGGATGCTTCCAAGCCCGATTCCGATGATGCCGCTGAACGAGGTGATGATGCGCCGTTTGAACCCGCCCCACGCGCCGAGCAAGACCCCGCCGGCGATCATGCCCACCCCGAACAAGGCTTCTGCCCATCCGAGTTCCGTCGCGCCGCCGTTGAATATTTTCGTGACCACCAGAGGGAGCAACGCCGAGGCAGGGATGAGCAGAAAATTCAGGATCATCGCGAGGATGATCAAGCCCAATAACCCACGCCATTGCACCACATAACGGAAGCCTTCGCGAAGGTCTTCCCCGTAGGTGGTTTTCTTTTGTTCGGTGCCGCGCACGGGTTGTGGGATGGGAATAAACAACAGGGGCAGGACGGCGAACAGGGCGGTCGCCATGTCGATCAACAAAACATCCTGCGTGGAAAATACTTCGATCAACAGCGCCCCGAGCGGCGGCGCCACGATCCCGATCACTCCCTGGAGCATCTGGTTTGCCCCGGCAACCTGTGCCAGATGCTTGCTGGGGACCATCAATGAGGTGGAGGAGGTCATTGCCGGCTGGTGGAATGCCGTTCCAAGGGAGCGAATCAGGATGATCGCATACACGTGCCAGATTTCAACCTGCTCCGTGGCGAATAGATAAAACAATCCGCCGCTGGCAAGGGCAATCGCATTGTCCGATACGATCATGATCGTGCGGCGGTTCCATCGGTCGACCAGCGCGCCGATGAAGGGACCAAACAGGATTTGGGGTAACAAAGCCGCCATGGTGGCCGCCGCCAAAACGGTGGCAGAGCCGGTTTCCTGCGTCAGCCACCAGACCAACGCGAATTGCACCAGCGCGGAACCGACCAGCGAAAGCGCCTGCCCGCCCCAGATCGTGAAAAATCGTCTTGCCCAATTCGTCGTTTCCATGCGAATCACCTATTTCCACTTGCCTGATTTTTTCAAGGCATCTTTCACATCGTCACTGGCTTGAAAGATTCCGTATACGCGGATTGAATCGATGACCTCCACCGCCAGGTCGGGGGAGATATCGCTGGTAAGGTGCAAGTAACCGATCATCCGAACCAATACCTTTTCACCCTTCGCCTTGTGCCGCTCGAAATCCCCTTTATCGAGCACGATGGCGCCAACCGCATATGAATTTCTTGTCACAGACTGTTGAACTTCGATGGTATGTTTTTCCAACTGCTGGCGTATCGCCGTCCTTATGAAATCGGTCCGGTTGGAATAGTGCCCTTGTTCAACCAGTAGGTCGATCTTTCCCAGGTCCACGGCACCGATATTGAGAGTGAGTTTCTCGGTTTCAGCCATATCATCTCCTTACCATCCATATGGATGGTATATGGATTATTTTATTCATTCTTTTTCCTTTGTCAAGGGGAAAATCTATCTGTTAGAATGCAAACGAGGAAACCATGGAAAACATTCTGTTCGCTTCAAGGCGCTCGCCTGTTTATGGAAGAAAAGGCATTGTTGCCACCTCCCAACCGCTCGCCACAGCCGCTGGGCTGGCGATCCTTTCGAAGGGAGGCAACGCGGCAGACGCGGCAGTCGCCGCGGCAGCGGCGCTCAACGTGACCGAGCCGACCTCGACCGGGATCGGCGGCGACATGTTCGCCTTGTATTTTTCTGCGGATATGAACCGCGTCACTGCCTTGAACGGATCGGGACGCGCTCCTTCTGCCCTTACGCTTGATCGGCTAAAGACCGACGGCTTCGCATCTTCGCTGCCCCCGTTCCATCCCCACACGGTGACCGTCCCCGGCGCGTGCGCGGGCTGGTTTGATTTGATCGATAAGCATGGGTCACTTTCAATTTCTGAAATCCTCGCGCCTGCGATTCGACTCGCGGAGGAAGGATTTCCCGTCGCGCCGGTCACTGCTCATTTTTGGAAGAGGGGAGCACAACGACAATTAGCCTCCGCGCCGAACGGACACGAGTTGACGATCGACGGACGCGGACCGAACGCGGGCGAGATCTTCCGCAACCCCGGCTTGGCGCGCACGTTCAAAACGATCGCGGAGGGTGGCGCGTCGGCGTACTATCAGGGCGAAATCGCCGAATCAATTGTCAATGTGCTGAAAGAAGCGGGCGGATGCCTGACCATGGACGATCTCGCCTCGCACACGTCCACGTGGGAGGAGCCGATCTCGGTGGACTATCGCGGTTATCGCGTGTATGAATGTCCGCCCAACGGACAGGGGATCACCGCGTTGATCGCGTTGAACATCCTCGAAGGATTCGACCTGGCTGGGTCGCCTCCTCTGTCCGTAGAACGACTGCACGTGATGATCGAAGCCATGCGGCTTGCATTTGCCGATTCAAACTGGTATGTGGCAGACCCCGCGTTTTCGAATATCCCCGTGGAAGAATTGTTGTCGAAAGAGTACGCCAACGAGCGCCGCAAGTTGATCAATACGCAATACGCAGTACGCAATATTCCGCACGGAACTCCCGTCTCCTCCTCCGACACCGTCTACCTCAGCGTGGTGGACAAATTCGGAAACGCCTGCTCGTTCATCAACAGTAATTACATGGGGTTTGGCACCGGCATCGTGCCGAAGGGCTGGGGCTTCACCCTGCAAAACCGCGGGCACAACTTTTCACTCGACCCGAATCACCCCAATTGTCTTGCCCCGCGCAAACGACCATATCACACAATTATTCCCGCCATGGTCACGCGGGCTAGGAGTGAGGGTGAGGGCGAAGCGCTCTTCGCCTCCTACGGCGTGATGGGCGGCTTCATGCAACCGCAGGGACATGTGCAGGTGCTCTCCGCGCTTGTGGATGACGGACACGACCCGCAATCCGCGCTCGACCAGCCGCGCTTTTGCATCAACGTGGAAGAATCGGGTGGGCAGGTTGCCATCGAGGAGGGGATGCCGCAGAAAACCTTCGAGGGGTTGCAAAAAATGGGTCACCCGCTGGCATGGGTCTCTGGCTATGACCGCGCGTTGTTCGGCAGGGGGCAGGTGATCCTGCGGGATGCCGAAACAGGCGCACTGTGCGGAGGAAGCGATCCTCGCGCGGACGGATGCGCGATGGGGCTGGTGTAATTATTCTTCCTTCACCACACAACTCTTCACGCTCTGCCACAGCGGGTTGGCGTCGTTCATAAACGACTCGTCAACCCGGTACAGTCGCATTTCGATCTGCAACTCGCGCATCGTCTGCCGTTGCGCCGGCGGGTATCCTTCATATTGATACGGCAGGAAGGTATCCGGATGCGGGGCGGAGAGGATGACCTGGCTGGCGATTGGCGGGTTAGGTTCCGGCGGCGCTTCAAAATGTTTGACGAATTCAGCGATGTAGCCGTTGTTCTGGCAGAGAGTCGGCGCGCCGAACGTGAGGCGTTTTTCAGAAAATTGGAAATCGGGAGACTCGGCTTGCATTTGTTGCGCGAATTCACGCGGATACGTCAGCGCGTAGGATGCCTGGAAATTCCACATGGATTGCACAGCCATCACAACGAGAATGCCTGCTGTAAGCCGATTGCCCCACCAGTGAATCGCGTGCAGGTGTGATAATCCGCTGGCGGCAAGTAGGAGGATGAAAGGCGTCATCTGCCGTGCCAGCCTGCCGTAGACGACAAAAGCATTCAACGCTACAGAGGGGATCACGAGGCAGAGATACAGGAAGATCAAACAACCTGCCCAAAATAAAGTTGTTTTGTGCTTATTCTTGATTCCCACCCAGATCGCGTACCCGGCAAGCAAGCTGGGCAGAACAAAGTTCAGGTGCTCTGCATGCCAGAAATATTCGAACGGGAGACTCCAGCCTTCGCTGAATTGCCCTTGTGTGACCGTGTTCGAAAAGGATCGGTACTCGGTCACTAGATCGGTGCCGACCCCCGCCGAAACGCCGACAAGGAATAGGGCAGGGAGGGTGAAGCCAATCGAGGTGATGAATCCTTGTTGAAGAATCACCCAAAATCCGTCATGGCGGGGAACCCTCAGGGCGACGAAACGATCTCCGCCACCATCGTGGGAATTGCTCCGCTTCGCTTGCAATGACGCAGCCAGCATCGCCAGCCCGGCGAGGGGCCAGTATCCGTTATAGGTGATGAAACAGGCGAAACTCAGTGCGCCACAGGCAAGCGATGTTTTGACATTGGATTGTTCGCCCAGCGCAACATACACGGCAAGCAAACCGAACGTCATCGCCGTGTCGTACGGCAGGAGGTGCCGAGAAAAATACAGCAACGACATGGTCGCGGCGGCAAGGATCAAGACCAGCAGGGATGCATACTCTGTGTAGCCGGCGCGGCGCGCGATGCGATACAGCACGTACAGGTTCAGGGTCGAGAACAGGCTAAAGAACACGGCAGGGAGGGCGAGACTCTCGCGCGTGATTTGCTCGAGGAGGGCGGGGATAACTCCGAGGATCTTAAACCCCAAATGCTCAGGCTCGGTGAAAAATTGCTGGAGGGCTTCACGGAGATTCCCATCCAGGGCAAGTTTGGCGAATGCGCGCGAAGATTCATAGCGCCCCTCGTCGGAAAAAAAATATTGCCCGCCTTGAACGATCAACAACCCGCGCAGCGCGAGGGAAACCAGGAGAACGACGATCACGATGCGGTTGTGATTTGTTTTCCGCATGGACGGTCACTGCCCCAGCCTGCCGACAACTTTCACGCACGGGCGGGTGAAGACATCCTCCTCGTGAGGCGCATCGGGCAGTTCGCTGGTAAGGTCCTGCCCGGGGAAGTGCAGGTTTTCGTGCAGGTCGAGCCGCCACTTCGGGCAGTCGGTCACATCGTAGACGATGCCGGCGTAGGCGACGAACTTACGGGCGCCGCGTTCTCCGTTCTGGCGGCGCAGTTCGAGGTCCGGGATGATGCGTTCGGGAATGTCCACGCCGGGCATTATAAAGGATTCATCCTCCGAATCGATTCGGGCTGGTAAACGATTCCGCTTCGCTGGTAAAATGTCCATGTGCATATCGAGGAGACAACATGGCAAATCTCATAGGACCCGACGTCAGTTTTTATCAGGACGCGGAAACCACCCCGCAGGGGATCAATTTCGCCAAGATGAAATTATCGGCGGGGTATGTCGTCATCCGCTCCGGGCAGAACGTGTGGGTCGATTCCGATTTCCGAACCAATTGGGCGAACGCCAAAGCCGCCGGGATTCCGCGGGGTTCGTATTGGTTCTACGACAGCCGCGCCAACCCGACCGAACAAGCCGACCTGTGGTATTCCACGTTCGATGGCGACCTCGGCGAACTGCCGCTGTTTGCCGACTTTGAAGAATCGTACGGCGGCACCTACACCGGCTGGAAACATTGGAAGACCTTTCTCGAACGGATCAAACAACGCGTCGGGAATCACGAGATCGGCGTTTACACGGCATACTACTATTGGGTCAGCCGCGCGCCGAATGCCACCACCGACGCGGCAAACCTCGCGTATTTCAAACAATATCCGTTGTGGGTTGCGAACTATGGCGTGACCACCCCGCTGGTGCCCAAGCCGTGGGACACGAACGGATGGACGTTCTGGCAGTTCACCGACAGCGGCGATGGCGACCTGTACGGTGTGGAAAGCTCGCGCATCGACCTGAATTATTTCAACGGCGATCAAGCCGCGTTCAATCTGCGGTTCAAACTGGGGACAACACCTCCTCCACCGCCTCCGCCCGGTCCGGTGTGGTACAAGGTGACCGCCTCCGCGCTCAACGTGCGGTCGGGTCCGGGCACCACGTTTGGAGTGGTCGGGTTGTTGAAGCAGGATGAAGTGGTGAAAGGACTCGCCGTCTCGGCGGATGGGGCATGGGCGCAGGTCCAGCGCGAATCCGATGGACTCACCGGCTGGTCCTCGCGTCAATTCCTGACAGTGACATCTGCCCCGCCTCCCCCGCCGCCTCCGCCGGGCGACGAGGAATGGTACAAGGTGAATGCTTCGGCATTGAACGTGCGCGAAGGACCGGGCACGGAATTCAAGTCGATCGGGCTGGTCTATCGGAACGAGGTCGTACAAAAACTCGCCACGTCCGATGACGGCGACTGGTCCCGCATCAAGCGTTCGTACGATGGGTTTACCGGCTGGTCGTCGAAACAATTTCTGGTCGCCACAACCGCCCCGCCGCCCGTTTCCGAAGAGACCTTCGATTACTATCAGGTGACCGCCGCCACGCTCAATGTGCGCGAGGGACCGTCCGCCTCGTTCAAGGCGATTGGCTATCTCACCAAAGGCGAAACGGTTCGATCGTTGGAGTCCTCCCCCGACGGCTGGCAGAAGATCCAAAAAGTGGATGGGTTTACCGGCTGGGCTTCCGGGCAGTTCCTCACCAACGTGGGCAAAACGCCCGCCAGCGCGATGCAGAAACTATTCAAAGGCGTGTTGTATTACCGCAAGACGCGGCTCACCCCGCGCCGGCTGGTCTCGCATACCCTGGTGTTGGACTTGAAAGGCGCGACGTACGAATTCCTCGTCACGCCGCCCCTGCGGAACACCGAGCCGTTCCTGTGCACGCAGTTGACCTCCACCTTCCTCGAGAAGAACAAACTGCACATCGCCATCAATGCCGATGGTTTTTACACGCTCGACCCGGCGACGTATCCACCCGCGAATTTTTGCGCGGATGGAGGGGAGCCGGTCAAACTGATCGGGCTGGCGGCTTCGCGCGGGAAGCAGTATTCCGCCAAAGCGGCGGGACGACCCGTGATGTACATCAGCCAGAAGAATGTGGTCTCCTTCGATAAATTCTCCGGGACGATTTTCAACGCCTTTACCGGCGACCGGGTGCTGGTCTCGAAAGGGAAAAAGGTGACCACGCTGGAATCCGTGAGCATGGACCCGCGCACTGCCGTTGGCGTCAACCAGAACGGACGCTACATGGTGATCGTGGTGGTGGATGGGCGCGAGTTCAGCGAAGGCGCGACCTTCCCCGAACTGGCGGACCTTCTGCTGGCGCACAGCGTGTACACCGGCATCGCCCTCGACGGCGGCGGTTCTTCCGCGATGATCGTCAAGGGTGTGGACGGGAAACCGCGCGCGGTGAACAAATTGATGGACGCGAACATCCCCGGTCAGGAGCGCGCCGTGGCAAACCATTTGGGCGTGTTCATCAAATAAAATGGGGTTTCCCGTTTCGGACGGGAAAACCTTTACCACAAAGGGTCACGAAGGTACACAAAGGCTGTTTTATGGGCTTTTCCTCCGTGGTTGAGAAAAGTGAATCCCGTTGAAAACTGTAGACCCATGAACGCGCCATCCACCCTCGAAGTGAAATGACAGACGCCTTTGCTACCAAGACCATCCCTGGCCCGCGCGGACTGCCGCTCCTCGGCGTGATGCCTGAGATGGTCAGCGACATGCTCGGTCTGTTCACGAAGACCGCCCGCAGGCATGGCGGCATTGCACAATTCAGTTTGATGGGCAAGCCCTACCTGCTCGTCACCGACCCCGATTACGTCAAATACATTCTGCAGGATAATTATCACAACTACATCCGCGGGCGCAGCGTGGAGACGGGGCGCGTCCTGCTCGGGAACGGCTTGCCTCTGATCGACGGGGATTTCTGGCTCCGTGAACGTCGCCTGCTTCAACCCGCCTTCCACCGTGATCGCCTGCAAAGCCTGACCATTACCGCGGGAAGCATCGTCGAAAAATTCATCCGCTCGTGGGGCGACAAGGCGCGGACGAACCAAATGCTCGACATGGACGACGAAATGATGCGCCTGACGCTGACGGTCATCATCAAATCCATGTTCAGCGCGGACATTGACGACAGAATCAACGCGTTGAGCCACGCCTTCAATGTCGCCTCCAAGTTCATGCTGTGGCGCAGTCAGCAGATGTGGGCGCCCCCGCTTCACATCCCTGTGCCGCGCAATGTGGAATACAACCGCGCGTTGAAAGTCTTGAACGAGACGATCTACCCGCTGATTGCGGATGCCCGCAAAATCCCGAAAGGCGACCTGCTCGGCATGATGCTCGAGATGCGCGATGCCGACACCGGCGAAGGCATGACCGACCAGCAGGCGCGCGATGAAGTGGTGACCATTTTCTTCGCGGGTCACGAGACCACCGCCGCGACGATGACGTGGGGATTCTATTTGCTGTCACAACACCCCAACGTTGTTGCGCGTTTGCGCGAGGAAATGAAAACAGTCCTGGACGGTCGCATGCCGACCTTTGCCGACCTGCCGAAGTTGACGTACATGCAAATGGTTGTCAACGAAATTTTGCGATTGTATCCCGCCGCGTATTTGTTCGCCCGCGAAGCCGTCACCGACGATGTGCTCGACGGGTACCCGATCGGCAAGGGCGTGTTGATCTTCCTCACGCCGTACATCACCCACCGCGACCCGAAATACTGGCGCGACCCCGAAACATTCGACCCCGAACGGTTCACGCCGGAAAATATTGCCGCCCGCCCGAAGCATGTGTACTATCCGTTCGGCGAGGGACCGCACGTGTGCATCGGGAATCATTTCGCGCTGATGGAGATGCAGTTGATCCTCTCCGCGTCGCTGCAACGCTTCGACCTGATCCTCGACCCCGCGCAACGAATCGCTCTCAAGCCCGAGGCGACGCTACGCCCGAAATATGGGATGAAGTTTAGGGTGGAATTAATCTAACTCGTGTCATTGCGAGACCCCGCTTCAGCGGGGTCGTGGCAATCTCGCGTGTTCTAAGGAAAGATCACTTGTTTTTATACAAGATTGCCACGTCGCCCTGCGGGCTCCTCGCAATGACACAGCTTACTTTGCCCCCTCCGGCTGTGAAAATCTCAACAACCAATTCCCCACCGACCTCTCTGTCACCGTTGTCTGCGGGGTGACCACGATCACCCACGTGTGACCGGGCTTGAGCGGGAACAACTCATCCCTCTCGGTGTACAAAAATCGAATCGGACGGCGTTGGTTGGCGCTCAACTCCTCCGCGGTGGGTTGCGTATTCCAGCGGATGTCGAACCTCATCCCATTCCGAAATAAAATCGCATCGCCCGACAGCCCCTGCTCGAGGTGAATATCCAGATTGGTGGGGGAGACCACATCGTGACGCGCGAACAACACGATCACATTTTCGAATTGCAATTGACGACCCGTCAACCTGTCCACTTCGGGGTGCAGGATGCCAGCCGTGTCGGGGTTGGCGTCGTCCACGAGGCGCCAGTAACTTTGCGAGAGCGCGTCGTACCTCCAGCCCGATTGATTCAAGTTCGCGATGAACACGTGCAGTTCACTCGCGGTCACGCCGCCAGCGGGAGGTTCCTCCGTAAAGATATTGCTCGCGTAATTAATTTTTCGCTTTTTGCTGTCGAGCGCGAGTCCTCTCATCTCGTCAATGGCGAGCATGTAGCCGCCGCCTTGCACGTCGTGCGTGACGAACGCGCACTGCGGCAGTTGCGATAACACTTCGGGCGAGGCGAACGCGTAGATCAGGCACGAGTCAGTGAACATGGCGGCGATGTCCGCGTAGACCAGCCGCCCCGAGCGGACAGGTCCCACTTTGGGTTCGGGGAGAGTCGAGGCGGGGGAAGCGTCGCTGGAGGGAATCAAGCCGATGTCCAGATCGAAGCGCGAGGAGGCGACGTCCACCGCATCCGACCACCCCGAGGCTGAATCCACATCGGAATCTTGATTCTCATCCCCGACATTTTTCTGCGCGAACTCAAGTTGAGGATGATTCGCCACGGCAATGTGATACGTCCCCGCGCCGACGTTGAAGCCGAAGTAGCCGTTGCTGTCGGTGGTGGTTTGTTGAAGCGGGTTGAGATTCGAATCGTACAGGTGAACACACACGCCGCCGACGCCGCGTTCCCATGCGTCTTGAACGTTGTTTTGATTCGCATCCAACCAGGCGCGGTTGCCAATGATGAAATCGGTCTGCGTGAAAATTTCTTTGCGAACTTCGCATCCGCCAGTGACGGGTGATTCGGGCGCGGGGAATTCACCGTAAAACGCGGCGAGAAATCGCGTCGCGCCTTCGGTGATGTAGACCTCGAACACGAGCGGCGAGAACGACAACCCTGCCTGCGGGCGCGCGGTGACCGGGAAATGCGAGATCGAAACCAGCAACGCGGGCAGTTCGAGCAGGGACATGTCTTCAACTTGCAACCCCGTGATCGGGTTTATCGTGATTTGTTCCGGTGTTTGTGTTGCGGTTGGGGGATGGGCTGTCGGTTCGGGCGTGTTGGCTTGCGGTGTTGTTGTTGCGCTTGGGGCGCAACTGGCTAAAACAAACACTATCACCGTCATTGCGAGGATCGCGTAGCACGCCGAAGGCGACGCTTCGCCACTCGCTACGCTCGGGCTCGCAAAGACGGATGCACTATTTCTCAAACTCATTCTTCACGCGCCGCCATGTCCTCTCAAGTTCCTCGGGCAGGACGCGCGTTTCGCCCACCGTGGACATGAAGTTCGTGTCACCTTTCCAGCGCGGGACGATGTGAATGTGCACATGCCCGAGCACGCCCGCACCCGCCGCTTCACCCATGTTCACGCCGATGTTGAATCCCTGCGGGTTGTAGATCTTTTTTAAGATCGTCGTACAGCGCGTTGTCAACTCCATCATTTCGGCGCGGGTGGCGGAATCCAATTCCTCGAGAGTTGTTTTGTGTTCGAACGGGATGACCATCAAGTGCCCGCTGGTGTAGGGGTAGCGGTTGAGGATGACGTAGGCTCGCTCACCACGGAACGCGATGAGGTTCTCCGCGCTGTCTGGCATGGCTTGCGCGTTGCAGAACACACAGCCTTCTTCTTTGTCGTGATTTTCGATGTATTCCATACGCCACGGTGACCAGAGGTGATTCATGAGAAAGGATGAAGGATGAAAGGTGAAGGAGGAATGATGAAAGAGGGGGTCAATTGCCTTCGAGGATCTTGATCTCCTCAGTGGCGAACATTATTCCTTGTTTTGGCGCAGCGCTTCTAAAAATGGAATTGCTTTCAAAATTTTTACGCCTCGATATTCGCCTTTCAACGCATCGAAGTGAGGATCGTACGTGACGAGGTAATTTGCCTCGCCCTCGACGGCGCACGCTACGATGACATTGTCGTCCGGGTCGGGAAGCAATTCTTCGATCTTGGCTTGCGGCGTTTCCACCCAATCTGCCAATTGCGCCAGGCTCTCAACCAACGCACCTATAAGCGCTTCATCAATTTCATGCTCCGTTAATTTTTCGACGATTTCCTCTGCCAGCGGAGCACAAACCAACAAAGTAAACTCGTCACGTTTCCATCGCCCGAGGATTTCACGCGTTGGGCTGGCGGGATTCTTGCTCAACGCAGCGGATACGAACACATTTGTATCCAACACTGCGCGAATGGACCTATCCACCTTCCAGTTCCCCATCAATGGCGGTGTTTTTCACAATGGCATCGGCACGGATCGCTTCAAGGGTCTGGCTGAATTTCTTCATCAATTCATCGCGCGACAGGCGGCTGGTTTCCAACGCGCGAGCTCGGGCTTGCGCGACTATTTTTGCCGCCAATTCACGATTGGAATGAGCGCGTTGTTTCTTGAGATTCGCCACCATTTCAATGACGACAAGCAATTCATTCTCAGGCAATTGCGCCACTTCCACAACTGCTTTTCGGACCAAGTCCTGCGGGGCGGGGAGATGCTGGCTCATGTTCGATCCTTTCTTGCAACTTCAAATGCGTCATACCTGTTCAAAGTTTATTGAATTGTAGCAGAGAATTCTATCTGCCCTCTTTCGTCTTTCTTATCCCAGGGGAAAGCAGAAAGAGGAACGAGCTTCAACCTTTGACCTTCAACCCTTTTTCGATTATCCTCCCACCAATGCAACCGTCCCTGTTCCCTGCGCCCGTCCCTCAAACCTACACTGTCTCGAAGTTGACCTTCCTCATCCGCAAATTGCTGGAGGAGAATGACGCGCTTCAGGATGTGTGGGTGCAGGGCGAGATCTCCAACCTCTCGCGTCCCGCGTCGGGACATGTGTACTTCACCCTGAAAGATTCCAACGCCTCCTTGAAGTCCGTGATGTGGAAGACCAGCGCGGCGCGACTCAACTTGAGTTTGCGCGACGGCATGGAAGTGGAAGTGCACGGCAAGATCGGCATCTACGAACCGCAGGGACAATATCAACTTTACGCCGATCAGATTCGCCCGGTGGGGGAGGGCGCGCTCTATCAAGAGTTCATGCGCCTCAAGGCTCAACTCGAAGCCGAGGGACTCTTCGACCCCGAGCGCAAACGTCCCATCCCCGAACTGCCGCGCAAAATCGGAATCGTCACGTCCGCGACGGGAGCGGCATTGCGCGACATGCTCAACACCTTGCGCCGACGATTACCTCTCGTCGAAGTGCTCCTCGCTCCCTCGCCCGTGCAGGGAAGCGACGCGCCTCCCGCTCTCATCAAAGCCCTCAATTCTCCAATTCTCCAATCCTCAGACGTTATTATCCTCGCCCGCGGCGGAGGCTCCATCGAGGACCTGTGGGCGTTCAACGACGAACGCGTCGTCCGCGCGGTAGCCGCGTCGGAAGTTCCGATCATTTGCGGAGTCGGTCACGAAACGGACTTCACCCTGTGCGATTTCGCCGCCGATCTGCGCGCCCCCACTCCCACCGCCGCGGCGGAACTGGCTACCCAGATCACGATTCAAGACCTCGCCGCAATAATTACCAATTACCAATTACAAATTACCAGTAACACCCTCAACCTCATTTCCTCCAAAAAATCCTCACTCGCCTCGCTCACCTCCCAACTCCGTTACCTCTCACCCGCTCGTCTTATCCAATCTGAATCTCAACACATAGATGAATTATCGCGCCGCGCATCGTCCGCCATGTTCAATCGTATAATTTTGGAAAGCAAGCATCTGGAAGGAACGGGCAAACGCCTCGAAGCGTTGAGCCCGCTGGCGGTGCTGGCGCGTGGATATGCCGTGGTGACGCGGAAAGACGATGGCAGCGTTGTCTCTCGTGTTGCCGAAGCGAGCGATGAAATGAACGTACGCGTCAGTGATGGAGAGTTTGAGGTGAAATTACAGTAGGTGGTTGTCGGTGGACGGTTGACAGTTGTATATGTGATCTCGATACGGGCGGCGCTGGTTGAGTAGGATGGAGTCCGTATCGAAACCCGCCGCCCTACCCGACCACCATATGAAATCGCCAATCGTAAATCGTAAACGGAGCAATCATGCCAAAAACATCATTGAAAAAAATAGAAAGACTCATCGAAGAATTAACCTACGAAGAAGCGCTCGCCGAACTCGAAGGCATTGTCGAAACCTTGGAAGGGGAGCAGAACCAACTTGACGAGGCGATCAAACTCTTCGAGCGCGGACAGGCATTGGCGGCGAGATGCGGCGTCCTGCTCGAAGCGGCGCAACTCAAAGTGAAGCAGGTCGTCGGGGAGGATGTATCCGCGTTCGAGGAAGAGTCTGAATGAATGTTCTGGAGATCCTGCAAAACAAATCGCTGATCGCGGGGCTTGGCGCGTGGTTGCTCGCCCAGGTCATCAAGGTGCCGCTAGATTACCTGCAAACGCGGCGGTGGAATTGGTCGCTGTTGCTCACCACGGGCGGGATGCCGAGTTCGCATTCTTCGCTGATGACTTCCACGACCCTCGCCATCGGCTTGTATCACGGCTTCGCCAACCCATTGTTCGCGCTCGGCGTCGCCATCACCATGATCGTGGTCTACGACGCGGCGGGCGTGCGCCAGCAGGCGGGCATCCACGCCCAGCGCATCAATGTGCTGTTCGATGAGTTACTGCATGGGCATCCGATCAACCAGAAGGACCTGCGCGAAGTGATCGGGCATACGCCGCTGGAAGTGATCGGTGGTATATTACTGGGCTTGGTGGTGGCAACCGGGCAATGGTTGCTCTGGAAATAAATTTCTTGCATAAGAAGACCAAACAGCCACAGAGCACACACTGTTCGTGCCGCGAACACGACGGTGCGAGACGGCAGAGACCTTTGAGAAAAAGCTCTGAAAACTCATTTTCTCTGTGGCAAAGATGGATTTTGCAAGAGGTCTAATAAATTTCAAAGGAGAAAACATGAACGAGCTTGTAAATTTGATCGTCAAGAAAACGGGGCTTCCGAAAGAGACCGCTGAAAAAGTCGTCAATATCGTCATCCAATACCTCAAGGACAAACTCCCCGACCAGTTCGATGCGCTGGTGGACCGCGTGCTCGTGGCGGGCAACGACGGCAAACTCGATGTCGGCGATGCCATGACCCTGCTGAGCGGATTCCTTGCCACCGCACAGACCGGTAAAAAGAAGTAGTTTGACCCATTCTCGATGACTGGGCAACGACCTCCGCCAGGAGGTCGTTTTTATTTTTAGGAACAACTACGATGTGAGTTGCGTTCCTGCCTGCAAGGAGACCTCATGTCGAAACCGATCACACTCACCCTCTTGATCGCACTCATGCTTACCGCCTGTACCGGAGCCGCACCAGCCGAACCGATCGCCCCGGCGGATGTTCCGGCAGATACCACCCTCGCGCTGACTGAATCCGCACCCACGAACGCGCAATCCGTTTTTCCGATGGCGGCGGAATTGAATCCCCTGTTGCCCGCCGGGAACCTGCTCCTTGCCCGCCATTTTTACGGTGACCCGGATGAGCAAACCACCGGGGACGAGGTCTGTTACGATGTAGCCATCTACAGCGACGACACCTATACCGTGATTTCCTGCCAGCCAAATTTCACCTACCCCGCCCCGACGGGCAGGCTCGATGAAACCCAGGCAAAATTCCTGCACCGCTGGGTGGAAACTTTTCAAGCCTTCGACGAGCCAGCCATCAACGGCTTGTTGAAATTCAACGGCGCGGCGCAACGTGTTGCGGAATTTCCCGACAAGGTTTCGATGCACGCCATGCTGAGCGAGTTGGAATGGGCGGCGCATCGATACGAACATCGCGGCGGCACGCCGTTGGTTGTCTTCCATGCGCGCTCGGTGCTCGCGTACCAGCTGGAGGTATTGCCGGAAAATGTTGACATTCGGTTTTTTGAAGCAGTGACGTTCCCCGATGAGTGCCTCGACGTGCCGAAGCCCGATGAAGTCTGCGAGCCGGTTGTCACCGAGGGGTTTCGCATCTTCCTCGTTGCGCAGGGTTTGGAATATGAATTTCACACCGACGTGTGGGGGTACGATATCCGTCGCTTCGGGGAACCGCAGACTGCCCCAACGCAGGGACCCGGCGGATAGTTATCGCTTCAATCGGTTGCGCACCGCGCGCGTGAGTACACTCACTTCCGGGACTTGGAGGATAACAACTCCCAGCGAATACAGGATGCCCCCCAGCGCCACCCCTCCCAGCGTGACCAGCCAGCGGCTCATCCCCAGGGATATTTGATTCCACGCCCCCAGCCCGATGCCCATCCCCAGCACGGACAACGTCACGCGCCACGCGCCATCCGCAATGGATTTCCCTTCGATGCCATTCAACCGCCTCCGCATGAAGATAAACAACGCGGTCGCTTCGAGCGCGGTGGCGAGTGAATTTGCCAACGCAAGCCCCCCAAGTGGAAACCATCCGATTTGCGCGAACCATCTTGAAAACAAAATACTGAAAATTACGTTGAGACCCATCGCAATCGCGCCGATGATGACGGGGGTCTTGGTATCTTGTTGCGCGTAAAAGGCGCGGGTGAGCACTTCCATGATGGAGTGACCGACTAATCCCGCCGCGAACCATGCCAGGGCAAAGGCGGTCATGTCGGTAATGGTCGCGGTGAATTCTCCGCGTTCAAAGAGCAGGGAGATGATCGGCTTGCCAAGCAGAATCAAGCCGACGCTGGCAGGGAGCGCGAGCAGGAACATCCCTCGTAAAGCCGAGGCGAGCGACGAACGCATCTCATCCACTTTGCCGAGCGCGTGTTGCGCCGAAAAGGTCGGCAGGGCGGCGATGGCGACCGACTGGGCGATGGCGGCTTGCGCCATGACCATCAACGTGAAGCCGTACGTCAGACTTTGGATACTCCCCGCCGCCATTGTGGAGGCGAGATTATTGTTGACCCAAAAATTCAATTGGACGATCGCCGCGCCAAACACGCGCGGTCCCATCAGTTGAATCACTTTCAGCACATCGGGGTTGCCCAACCCCAGCGAAAACGAAAACTCACTGTTGAGTTTGAATAACGAAGGCAGTTGTACCAACAAAAATAATGCCGCGCCGATGACGACTCCCCACGCGAGACCGTAAATCCCGAGCCAGCGCGATAAGACCAACACACCGAAGATTTGTCCGAGTTGATACATCGCCGCGGTGATCTGCGGAATGAAAAAGACCTGATGCGCGTTGAGGATGCTGATGACCAACCCTCCGATGCCGAACAACACTGCGGAGACCGATTGAATACGGAGCAAGTCCACGGTGAGGGAAAATATTTCAGGGTCGCGTGCCAGCCCTGGGGCGAGCAGGTACTGAACGATCTGCGGCGCGAAGATCGAAACCAGCACGGCGGCGAGAGTGAGAATCAGCGTGACGAGGTTGATGAGGGAGGAGGCAAGTCTCCACGCGGAGGAACGTTCGTCCTTTACCAGCATCCCTGTGAACGTGGGGAGAAAGGCTGAACCGAGCGCGCCAGCCGCAATCAAGGTGAAGAGCGTCTCGCTGACGCGGTTGGCGGAAAAGAACGCATCCACTTCGGCGGCGGAGAAGGCGTTCGCAACCAGAATCCGATTGACGAGGCTGGCGAGTTGACCGAAGAGGATGGCGATCATCACCGTCCCGGCGGCGCGGGCGATCTGGCGGTTGGCGTTGTTTTCCATGGTCGAAAATTATAAACGACCCGACCCCCTCCGCCCTTCGGGCACCTCCCCCAAATCCGACGATGAAAGTGTTATTTTGCGCATCCCAAATTTACCTCGTCGGATTTGGGGGAGGCAGGGGGTCGGCGGTATAATCCCACCCAATCATGTCCACTTCAGCGCAACACGGCTACCTCGTCATCGCCGATATTTCGGGCTACACCTCGTTCGTGGCAAAGACGGAACTCGAACATTCGCATGAGATTTTGTCCGAGCTTCTCGAGTTGCTGGTGAACCGCTTCCAGCCGTTGATGACCATCTCGAAACTCGAAGGCGATGCGGTCTTTGCGTATGCGGCGAAGGGTGTCTTCGCGCTCGGCTCGACCCTGGTCGATTTCGTCGAATCGATGTACGTGGCGTTCCGCGACAAACAGGTTTCAATGAAGCGCAAGACCACGTGCACCTGTAACGCCTGCCGCAACATCCCAACCCTCGACCTGAAATTCTTCCTCCACTGCGGAGATTACATTCAGCAAAACGTGGCGAACATCAAGGAACTGGTCGGGTCGGATGTCAACCTCGTCCACCGCCTGACCAAGAACCACGTCACCGAAGCGACCGGCTGGCGGGCGTACATGATGTTCACCGAGCCATGTCTCAAAGACCTGACGTTCGACCCCGCCGAAGCGCACATCCAGATGGAGGAGTACGAACACCTCGGCGCGATCAAAACCTTCAACGTGGACTTGCATAAACGCTATAAGGAGATCACCGAAGGGCGGCGCATCGTCGTCGAAGAACAGGATGCGGATTTTGTCATTCGGATGGACTTCCCCACGCCTCCTGCTGTGACGTGGGAATGGATCCAGGACCCTGACCGGCGCAACCAGTGGAATGGGGGACACGTCTTTTGGTCGGCGGCGGAACGTCCCAATGGTCGCGCGGGCGTCGGCTCGAGTAATCATTGCGCGCACGGAAAATCGCTGAGCACCGAAGTCATCGTGGATTGGCGTCCGTTCGAATATTCCACCGCCGAGTCGTTCGAGAACGGGAAGAAGGGATTCACTGAAACCTTTATCTTCGAACCGCTTCCCGATGGCGGCACACGCGTGGTGGACCTGATGATCATGCATGGTCCCCTGCCGCGGTTTGCGAAGAAAACCATGATGAAGCTCATCCTGATCAACCAGCACAAATATGACAAGGCGCTTGCGGATGCGGCGCGCATGGCGGGGGAAGAGTTTGCGATTTCCAAAGAGGGGTGAGGCGTGGTTTCCACCTCAGGATTATCCTCCGATCATCACCGCACGGGACTGAAGCCCCGTGCTATTCCTACGAAGCCGACTGAAGTCGGCTGGGGAATTCATCACCCTGCTTTAGCGGGGTTCGGCTGGGTAGCCCGACGGCGTTGTCCTGAGCGTGTCGAAGGGTTCACCGTCGGGCGGGCAAGGCGAGGTGCGCAGATGTTTTCGCATCCCTCACCCCGCACGGGACTGAAGCCCCGTGCTATTCCTACGAAGCCGACTGAAGTCGGCTGGGGTAGACAGAAGTGAACACGACCCAACACGGGCACCTCCTGCTTGCCGACATCACGGGGTACACATCGTACGTGGCATCCACCGAGTTGGCGCATTCGCAGGAGATCCTCACCGAATTGCTTGAGACGATCATCGCCCAGTTCAAGCCGACCTTCACCATCTCGAAGATCGAAGGGGACGCGGTCTTCGCCTACGCCGCCGAATCAGCCATCCCGCGCAGTGAAGCGATCCTCCAGATGATCGACTCGACCTACACCGCCTTCCGTTCGCGGCAGGAGGCGGCGCATCGTCGCACCACGTGTACCTGCAACGCCTGCCGCAACATCCCCAACCTCGATTTGAAATTTTTTTCGCATCACGGCGAATACTTTGTACAGAATATTTCTGGGACGAAAGAACTGGTCGGGTCCGACGTGAACCTGATCCACCGCCTGACGAAGAATCATCTGGGCGAAGCGACGGGCTGGCGCGCGTACGCCATGTTCACCGCGCAGGGACTGGCGCACTTCGCCGCGCCGCTCGAGGGTCTGACCGAGCAGGTCGAGACGTACGACCACCTCGGCGATGTGCGCACCTTCAGCATGGACATGCGCGTCCGCTACAACGAACTCATGGACGCGCGCCGCGTCTTCCTCACGCCTGTAACGGCTCATTCCATCTACGAAGCGGATTTCGACGCCCCGCCCTCGATCGTTTGGGAATGGTTCAACGATCCGCACAAGCGCGGGCAATGGATGACCAGTGAGATCCTGCCCATTTTGCGCGTCGGCGGGCGCAGCGGAGTGGTCGGCGCGCGGAATCATTGTGTGCACGGCAAAAATCAGGTCGTCGTCGAAGATGTGCTGGATATCAAACCGTTCGAGTACGTCACTGTGCGTCACACGCCGCAGGGAGCGAGAGTCTCGATCGATATCACCTTCCGCTTCGAAGCGCTCGGCGAAGACAAAACCCACTTCACCCTGCTGATTTGCGGCAACCTGCCCTTCGTCCCCGAATGGATCAAAAAACAATTCTGCCGCTACATCGTCCGCACGCAGATTTATCCCTTGTGGAAATTGGGGGAGATCAATGGGTTGATCAGGAAAATTCTGGCCGAATCTGGCGCGGTGGTCGAGTAGGCGGCGAACGAAGTGAGGAGCGTATCGAGACCACATCGTTCAATTACACGTTACCATTCTAATTTGTGGACTCGATACAGCGGAAGAATACCATCTTCGACCCGTTCAAGAAGAGTCTCCGGACTCTAATCTCTACTTTCCAATTACCAATTACCAATTACTCAATGCCCCGCCTCGCCACCCTCCTCTCCATCAAACCCAACGAAGGACGCATGTCTGCCTTGCTGATCGGCATTATGCTGTCCACGGCGTTTGGCGCGGCGTTGGGCGGGACGGGCATCGAAGCGTTGTTCTTCGCCCGCTTCGGCACGGACTATCTCCCGTACATGTACATCGGCTTGGGCGTCACGGCGATGATCACCTCGTTCATCGTCACCGCCGCGCTCGGGCGGATTCCCAAACGCATCGTCTACACCGCCATCCCGATTCTGATCGCCGCGCTTCTCGTCGGCGCGCGGGTTGCCTTGCTGACCAAACTGCTATGGCTCTATCCCGTGCTCTGGCTCGGCAAGGAAGTGCTCAACGCGCTGGTCTCGCTGATGATCTGGGGCGTCGCTGGCGTGGTGTGCGACGCGCGGCAGGCAAAGCGACTCTTCCCGCTGTTCAACGCCTCGTTCATCCTCGGTCAGGTCATCGGCGGATTCGCCACCGGCGCGCTGGTCAACGTGATCGGCGCGGAGAATCTGCTCCTCATCTGGGCGGGATCGTTATTCCTCTCGTTCTTCTTCAACCGCGCGGTCCTTGCCAACCAGCAAATTGATTCGCCGCCTCAACGAAAGTCACGCCGCAGGCAACCCACCCTCAGGGATGAAATGCAGCGCGGCTTTCAATACGTCCGCACCTCACCGTTGCTGGTGGCGATTTCGCTCTCCACGATCTTTTTCTCGATACTCTATTTCTCGATCGCCCTGCCATTCTCACGCGCGGTTACCGCGCAGTTCTCGGACGAAAACTCCCTCGCCTCCTTCCTCGGAATTTTCAACGGTCTCACCACCGCAGGCGCGTTTCTCACCTCGCTCTTTTTTGCCAACCGCCTGTTTGCGCGTTTCGGCATCATGGCGTGCATTTTTGCGTTCCCGATCGTCTATGCCCTCGGCTTTGGCGCGCTCATCGTATCTCCGCTGTTCGCCATCATCATCGCGTTTCGTTTTGTGCAAATGCTCCTGCTTTCGGGCATCGCCGACCCCGCCTGGCAGACGATGTTCAATGTGGTGCCGAACGAAAAACGCGACCAGGTGCGCGCGTTCGTCGGGGGCGTGCCCGAGCAGGCGGGCGTGTTCATCGCGGGCGGCATCCTCGTCATCGGCGAGCAGGCGCTCACGCCGGGGCAACTCTACATCATCGGTTTCATTGCCGCGTTGAGTTGCGCGTATCTCATCTTCAAAGCGTGGCGCGGCTACAACCTCGCCCTCGTGGATGCGCTCCGCGCAGGACGCCCGCAACTCTTTTTCAGCGAGGAGCAACCCTTCGGAGGCTTTCGCCAGGATGCGACCGCCGCGCACACCGCCCTCCACGGACTGCGCGACCCCGACCCGATCGTGCGGCGCGTCTCTGCCGAGATCGTCGGTCAGCTCTCGCTCCCCGAGTCAACGCCCGCGCTCATTGCTGGATTAAGCGATGCCGACGCCCTCGTGCGACTCGCCTCCCTCAAAGCGTTATCGCACTCCCAAGCGACTCCCGCCCTGTTGGACATCGCCGCCTCTCTTTCCGACGTCGAGCCTGATGTCCGCGCCCAAGCCGTCTCCGCACTTTCGGCATTGTCCCCTCGCTCCCCGGCATTGATCAATCTCCTCACCCCTTTGCTTGAAGATGAGAATGCCAGGGTCAGCACAACCGTAGCGCTCAAAATTCTCCAGTTCTCCAATTCTCCCGGCGAACAAAATGACTCTTGGCATCCTCCACGCCTTCGCGGCGAAGAAATAAACAAAGCCAAATCACACCTCCGCCACACCGCCGCCCTCGGCGACCTCGAAGAACGCCTCCTCGCCATCGAAGCAATGAGCGCCTGGGGCGACCTTGAAGCGTTCCAGTTCCTCGTCAACGAATTGAAAGACAGACAGCTGGACGCCATCGTAACAAATAGCATCCTCACCGCGCTGGCAAAGATCAACGCACAGGATGCGATTCCGTACCTGCTCGATTCGCTCAAAGACATTTCGTCGCATGAAACCTCCGCGCGGTTGCTGGGCGAGATCGGTGCATCGATCACGGATTCGGTGATCAACCTGTTGAACGATGAACCCTCCGCCGAGGGCGCGTTGCGCGCGTTGGAATTTCTCCCGCCGCCTCCGCCCAAACCAATCCTTGAATTCGCCCGAGGCGCGGTGAACAAAGCCGAGGCGTATGATGCGCTGAGGCGCGGAGTCAACTTGAAATCGGGGCATGAAGCGCTCAACCTGCTCGAGCAAGCCCTCCATGAGAAATCCCATCAAGCGGGCGTCCATGCGTTGCGCGCTGTCGGTTTGCTGAGCGACCGCGATGCGTTGACGCTCGCCGTCGAAAATTTGCGAGCGCGTGACGCAGGCTCGCGCGCGAACGTCATCGAAACATTGGAGTCGATCAGCGCAAAATATCGCGGCATTATTCAACCGCTCACCAAACTATGGGAAGACGATCATGCGCAAGTCGCCGTACCCAATACAGATTGGGCGCGCCTCTTCGCCGATTCCGATTCGTGGATCCGCGATTGCGCCGCGTATGCAACTCATCAACTCGGAGAACATGCCATGGAAAATCTCGCCACCCTTTCGCTGATGGATCGCATCTTGTGTTTTAAGCGTGTGCCGTTGTTCGCCAATTTATCCACGCTGGATCTGAAGCAGGTTGCCGCGCTCGCCGATGAAGAGGTGTTCAGCGACGGCGAGGAGTTATGCCGCGAGGGCGAGGTGGGCGATATGCTGTTCGTGATCGTCAGAGGCGTGGTGAAAATTTTTAACGAACGGAATGGGGTCGAAAATGAAATTGCGCGGCGCAAAGAGGGCGATGTGGTCGGCGAGATGGCGATCATCGGGCGCGAGCCGCGCAGCGCCTCGATGAAGGCGGTCGGCGATGTGCGCACGTTGTGCATCGACCACAAAAGTTTCGAGGGGCTCATCCGCGAACGCCCCGATGTGAGTCTGGCGGTGATGCAGGTGTTGAGCCAGCGTTTGAAAGAAGCGACGGTGAAGAAATGAATCGGGAAGCGAAACAAATGATAGCGAAACGTAATTCTCTCCTTCTCTTAATTCTCATGCTCTTGATTCTCGCCTGCGTAGAAATTTCGCCAACCCCAACTTTCGTTCCTGAAATCACGACGACGCCCTCCGCCGAACTCACACCCATTGATTTGCAAGTCGGATACGGCGCGCGCGGATCATGGTTCGAGTTGTATTTCACCGACCCGGCGAATCCGTTTTCATCGCAAGCCACAGGCGGCGTGGACGGTCCGCTGGTGGAGGCGATTGATTCCGCGCGCTTGAGCATCGATGTCGCCGCGTACAGCATCACCCTCAATAGTTTTCGCAACGCGCTACTCAACGCGCATGATCGCGGCGTGACCGTGCGTCTCGTCATGGAATCCACGAACATGGATACCTCCGATGTCGAGCGGTTGCTGGAGGCGGGCATCCCCATCATCGGCGACCGCGAGGACGGCTTGATGCACGATAAGTTCGTGGTGATCGACAAGTCTGAGGTGTGGCTCGGCTCGATGAACTTCACCGACTCGGGAACGTATGAGGACAACAACCACCTCATCCGCATTTTCTCTACAGACATGGCGGAGAATTACGCCAAGGAATTCGAGGAGATGTTCACGGATGACCGCTTCGGCGAAAACATCGCGCGTGAAACCCCGCACCCCTCGCTGACTTTAGACGGCACACAAGTGGATACTTTCTTCTCCCCCGACGACGGTGTGGCGAGTCAGATTGCTTCGGTGTTGAGCGAGGCGGAGGAGAGTATTTATTTCCTCGCTTTTTCGTTCACCTCGAACGAATTCGGCGAGATCGTGCGTGAGAAGGCGGAGGCTGGGCTGGTCGTGCAGGGGGTGATGGACGATGAACAAATCGCGTCCAATCAAGGCACGGAGTTCGACCCGTTCCGGCAGATGGGCTTGGATGTCCGTATCGACGGCAACGACGGTCAGATGCACCACAAGGTCTTCATCGTGGATGAATCCGTCGTAGTGCTGGGTTCATACAACTTTTCACGTGCGGCAGAAGAGCGGAACGACGAGAATATTCTCATCATTTACAATGAAGCCATCGCCGAACAATTCATGATGGAATTCCAACGCGTGTGGAGGCTTGCTCATGAGTGATCTGAAACTGCTCGCCATTTTTCCTCATCCCGATGATGAAACGCTCGGGCTTGGCTCCACACTGGCGCGATATTCCGCCGAAGGAGTGTCAACCTATCTCGTCTGTGCGACGCGCGGGGAGCGCGGCTGGTTCGATTCGGAGGGACCAGACCCGGGCTGGGAGGGAGTCGCCCGCATCCGTGAAGCGGAGTTGACGTGCGCGGCTGAACATCTCGGTCTGAGCGAGGTCAACTTTCTTGATACCATTGACGGCGATGTGGATCAAGCGAATCCGACAGAGATCATCGCGAAGATTGTCGCGCATGTTCGCAGAATTCAACCACAGGTGGTTGTGACGTTTGCCCCCGATGGAAGTTATGGTCACCCCGATCACATCGCGTTATCCCAGTTCGCATCGGCGGCGCTGGTCTGCGCGGCGGACGCGACGTATCGCGATTCGAGCGCTCAACCTCCGCACCGCGTTTTAAAATTTTATTACATGGTGGACGCGGTCCATTTGGTCGGCGTGGCAAACGAAGCCTTTGGCGGCATCCGCATGGATGTGGACGGCGTGACGCGCCAGCACGTCGGCTGGGAGGATTGGCAGATCACAACGAGGCTTGACAATGCGAAGTATATGGACAAAGTGCAACAAGCAATTCGCTGTCACAAGTCACAACTGCCCGGGTATGGTCCGATCGCCGAGTGGTCGCTGGATGAATTGACAAAGATATTCGGGGTGGGAACGTTTTACCGCGCGTACAGTCTGGTCAACGGCGGGAGGAACGTGGAGGCGGATTTGTTCGAGGGGTTACGCTAATTGTGTCATTGCGAGGAGTGAGCGATAGCGAACGACGAAGCAATCTCGTGTGACATCCAAGCAATAGTTGGAATGTGAGTCGAGATTGTGTCGCCACGGCGCCACGGCGACGCTTCGTCGAGCCTTCGGCTCTCCTCGCAATGACACTTAAATTTACAAATTCTGTTTCATCGAAAACTTCAGCGCGGTCTTGTAGATCGCGTTGATCTTTTCACTCAACGCCTTCGCTTCGGGGTTGCCTTGCTCGGCGGCTTGATCCACCTGCGCCACCAGTCCGATCAACGCCTGCATGAACTGGTCGTTGATGACCGCCTTGTTCGCTTCGAGCGTTTTTTCCAGCGTCGCCTGATCGGGGATATCGAGCAGTTGCTCCACGAACGCCACCTCGGGCGGCGTGGATGCTTCGCGTAAAACCTGCACCATCTTCTGGAGTTTGCCCATGCGCTCGTAATCGTTTTTCTCGGAAGCCTGGCGGAGCATCTGGTTCACGAGATCGACGGAATCCTGTGTGAAGCCGTCGAGGTTGTCATGCACGGCTTTTGCGATATCGTCCTGCACGAGAAGCGACTCGATGAACTCCTGCGCCTGCTTGTACCGCGTCTCGATCTGTTTGTCCATTTCGTTGGTGAAATCCAGTAATTTCTCTCGCAGGGTTTCGAGTTTCGATTTTTCCTCGCCCGACGATTTGTCGATCTTCTCCGTGAGCAGTTGGAAGAACTGATAATCCATCCCCTGCCGCGCGATGCTGACGTAGGCGCGCACCCGCGCGTCATTGGGTGAGGCGATGACGAACTCAAGCAACTTCTCGCGCGTGAGGCTTTGCCCCGCCTCTTGCAGTGACTTTTGGGCTGTCTCCAACTCCCCAACCGATTCCTTCAGTCCGCGCCCGAACTCGGTCTCTTCGAGCAACTGCTTTTGCAAATCCACCATCGAACGCGCGATCTGCTCCTGTCCGCTTTGCGCGGCGGACTGGGCGAGGCGGCTGAACAGCGCGAAGAATTGCTCATCGAAGAGTTGGATGTTTTGCTTGATGATCTCACTCCGCACGTCGGGCGAGGTCGCCTGGATGAGCCGCTCGATAACCTGCACCCGATCCTGTTGTTCTTTCAACATCTCCGGCGTGATGCCGTCCTTGCCCAAAATGACCTTGATCATTGACTCATACGTCAGGTTCGGGGAGGGGTTGAGCAGGTATCCCTTGCGTTTTTCGGCGGGCAGGCTATCCGTGATCTTCTTGATGAGCGGACCGATAATCCGTTCCTGTTCGTTCAGCGGCACGCTCAACTCAGGCGGGAAGAAAGTGAGGAGCAACTCCTTTTCGTTATCGTGATACACGATCGGCGTGGCGAGGCGTCCCTGAAACCCGCAATGCGGACAGCGCGCCATGTTCGATACGCCGCCGAGCAGTCGCTGTTTGGCTTGCGGATCACTGGTCACGTCAAAGAGTTGTTCGATGTTCGCCGCGATCATCTGGCGGCAGTTCGGGCAGGCAATTTGTGTTTGAGGCATTTAACGATTTTCCGATTTACGATTTTGGATTTACGATTGGCGATCTTTAAACACGAAGGACACGAAGGTCACAAAGGATTTAGTCGACCAAGCGACCAGTAGACCAGAGGACTAACAGACTAGCCGACTAATTCTTCCAACCGGTCAATATAACTTTCCATCACGGCGAATGTCTCCTCCACGGGCTTTGGCGAGGAGAGGTCAACGCCCGCTTTCTTCAACACATCCAACGCGTACAGCGAGGAACCCGATTTGAGGAAGGTGACATAATCCTGTGCCGCATTCGGTTCTCCGCGCAGGATTCGTCCTGCAAGCGCGTGGGCGCCGGAAATGCCGGTGGCGTACGAGTAGACATAATAGTCCGAGAAAAGATGCGCGAACGTGGACCAGATCATCCCTACGCGCGGGCGATCCACTTTCACTTTGGGACCAAATCCCTCGGCGAACAGGTCAGCCATCAGTTCCTGCAGCGAGTCGGCGGTCAGCGCTTCGCCGCGTTCGACGCGTTGATGGGTTTCCAACTCGAAGCGCGCGAGAGTCGGCATCTGGAAGAAATAGCGGAAGAAGTTATGCCCGACCGCTTCTTCGATCAGCGCGATCAACAGGTTTTTATCCTTAACCGTCTTGAGCAAATGACCGCGCATCATCGCCTGGTTGAAGTTCGATGCCACCTCCGCGACGAACAGCGAGTAATTGTTGTACACGCGCGGCTGGTTTTGACCCGTGAGATACGAGTGCATCGAGTGACCGAGTTCGTGCGCGAGCGTGCTCATGCTTCCCACTTCGTCGGTGTACGACATCATAATGAACGGGTGCGAATCAGGCGCGACGCCCCACGAAAACGCGCCGTTCTGTTTGCCTTTGTTGGGGTAAATATCCACCCAGCGGTCTTTGAGACAACCCTGCCGCAGGACGTCCACATATTCTTTGCCAAGCGGCGCGAGACTTTCGCTGATCATATCCACCGCTTTGGCAAACGGAACCGTTGGCTTCTTTTTGACGATGGGCGCCCACATATCATAATACGTGACCTCGCGCAGACCCAATGCCTTGCGGCGCAACTCAAAATAGCGATGCCACACAGGCAGTTTCTTTTTGAACGTGTTGATCAGGTTATGAAAAACCGATTCGGGAATATTGAGTCCGAACAACGATGCTTGCAGCGAAGTGTCGAACTTCCGCGCGCGCATGTTGAAGATATTGTTCTTGATCGAAGTCGTGAGGTTCGCCGCGAGCGTATTCTTGAATTCAAGGTGCTTGTCCATGTAACTTTCGAACGCGCTTTGTCTAACCTTGCGATCGGGGTGTTCCATCAGCGAGGTGTGGATGTTTCCCTGGGTCACTTCGATCTTTTTACCCTTCTTATCTTTCGCGGGCGCAAATTTGAAGTCTGCATTCACCAACATGCTCGAACTGTTCTGCGCGCCGCTGAACGGGTCACCCACCATGCCGAGCAATTCCTCCACTTCACCCGAACGCACATGCGCCTGCTGTCGGAACAGGTCTTCGAAACTGTGTTCGTAGACTCTCAGTTTTTCGTTTTGCTTCATCCACTCGTCGAGTTTGGCTTTTCCGATTTGTAGCAATTCGGGGTTCACAAACGACAGCGCGCCGCTGATCTGCCCTCCCACACCTTGCGCCTTGCCAAACAACGCGGCAGATTTTTGATTGGTCGTATCCACTGAATATGAAAACCCTGCGTACATAAATATTTTATACGTACGGTTCGCCAGCGCTTCCACCGCATGCATGCCTTCAAGCAACACGTCCGCGCTTTCACCGAGCCTGCCCTCGTATTTTTTCACGTTGGGCAGGTCTGCCAAAATTGCATCGACCTCCGCCTCCCACTCCTTCGCGGATTTGAAAACGCTTTCCGCATTCCAGGTGTACTTTTTATTGATCTTGTTTCGGGGAAGGACAGTGTTTGCCATGTTTGATTTTCCTTTTTGGATATAACCCCGGTTCATTCTCAGGGTTGGGTTGATTCCACAGCGTCAAATTTTACCACCCCGACACCCTCCCCTCTCCCTGCAAGGGAGAGGGGAGGGTGAGGGTCAAATCACCTCGGCAACGAAAAACAGATCCTCGCCCCCGCGTCAGGCTTCGGATCCGCCCAGATGCGCCCGCCGTGCGCCTCGACGATCGCGCGCGCGAGATAGAGTCCCAACCCCGCGCCTTTGGTCTGCTTGACGGCTTTCGTCGAGCGATAGAAGCGGTCGAAGATGTGCGGAAGGTCTTTCGCCTCGATGCCGGGACCTTCGTCTGAAACACAAACGATGACCTGCTCAGGTCGCACACTGCCACTGATCTTGATTTCACCTTTGGTTGAATATTTGAGCGAGTTCGAAACGAGATTGGCAACGACTTGTTCGATGCGAGTTTCATCCGCGAGGACAACGGGGAATTTTTCAGGAAAGTCAGTGACCACCGTGTGGTTTTTTGATTGTGTCGTAAACCGCTCGGCAATGCGCGTTGCAAGTATGGGAAGCGAAACATCCGCGCGGTTGAGGCTCAACCCGCCTGCCTGCAAACGCGACGCGTCTAACAAATCGTCGATCATCTTGCTCAGACGGTCGGCTTCCTCCTCGATGACGGCAAGCGAATCGCTGATGGTGTGCTTGTCCCAACGGGCATCGTCCCGCCGCAGTGTGGAGGCGTAGCCTTTGATGAGCGCGACAGGCGTCCGAAGTTCGTGGCTGACAATCGAAATGAATGTCGCCTTGATCTCATCCGCCGTGCGGAAGTGCGTGATGTCGCGCACGCTCACGATCACATTGCGGAGTTTGCCGTCAGCCGAGAGTAACGGGGCGTACGTCACACCCACGGGGATGGGAGAGGGAAATTCACGTTCGAGATCGCCTTCCACGTACAGTGTCGCATTGGGCGTGAGGGGCCAGCCATCGGCGATGGATTCGTTCAACGTTGCCCCTTGCGGCTGGTTTGCCCAGCGAATGATTTCATCATGCGCTAGGTTGACAAGATCGTCGTGTGTTTTGCCGTAGATCATCTCGAAGGCGTCGTTGACGCGCTCGATGGTCAGGTCCGCGTTGAGGATGATGATGCCGTCGGCGGCAGAGTCGAGAAGCGCATCCAGCCGTTGCTTTTCATAGGAGACCTGTCCGTAGAGTTGCGCGTTGTACACGGCAATGGCGGCTTGGTCGGCGAAGGACTGAAGGACAATGCGGTCGTTTGCCGTAAACCCGCCGGCGTAATTACGAAAAATAAAGATCACGCCGATCACCTTTTCGTGCGCGGAGAGGGCGATGGCGGTTCCGTTGAGCAATCCCATGCTGGCGGTGTAGGTTAATTCGCTCAACATGCGGTTGAGTTCGCGCACATCCAGTTCGCGCACATTTTCCTCTGCCAGCAGGGGGGTGAGGTAGCTGAGGAAAGCCGGGGCAATCCCATGGGCGGCGGCGACGCGCCAGCCATCCCGTTCTTTGAGCGCAATGATGCCGGCTTGTCCCGCGAGCATCTCGATCGAAATCCGCAGGATTCGGGCAAGCAATATCTCAATATTCAGTTCCTGGGTGAGGGCTCGCGAGATTTCAAGCAGGTAATCGCGCTGACGCACGCGGAAGTCTGGGAGCATTGGGTGATTTTATCACCGCCATCACACCACTACTGTATGAGGAGTGTTGTATCTTTTACCGGAGGCAGACCGTCATGACGGCGCAGATTTCCCGTGCCTGGGGACTGGTTTTGGCTGGCATCCAAACGCACCCCTCCTTGACGGCGTTTTACCATGCACAAACCTATTCGATTTCTGTCGATCGTTTTCCTCATCACCGTTCTCTCTGCCTGCGCGCCGGCGGCAACGCCAACTCAAGTTGAGCTGCCGGATGTGACCTCGAAGCCGGCGTATCACCTCGAGCTGTTGCCGCTGGATGATCCGCAGGTGGAAGCGGATCTCTCGATTCTTGCCGGACTTCAGGCTAATCGCTCACCCGAGACTCTTTCCATCATCCGGGATTGGCACACTCACCCGGTGGTGATGTGGAATGAACAGTCCCGCTACTGGGTGGCGTACTACGGTATGGATCCGGTCGTGGCGACACGCCTGTATGCCATGGTCAGCGTTTCGCAACAACGGGCATTGGACGCCCTCGCCCAGGCGGACAACGATTTTGCATCGCGGCATCCTGCATTCTTGCAACCTGCGGTTGCGCCTGTTGAAATTTTAAGCGACCCGTTTGAATCGGCGGTGTTGATCGGCGCAACCGAACCGATCTATTTGTCCCTGCTTACCGAAACGGAAGACCTGACCCGCGCCATGATGGACGAGGCGCGGCAATCGCTGTTGGCCTCGGGCAATATCCTGCCGAGCGATCTCGAAGCGGCAGAGGCGTTTGGCAGAACATTTGCCAACCAGGTGATGGCTGAACGAGCCAATGATGGTTCAGAAAGATCGAAGGAATTCGAGCCCTTACCGGTAGGGGATGGGGTCTGGTCTGTGGATCCGTTTCGCGCCAAACCCGAACGTCCGAGGTGGGGGATGGTGACTCCGTGGTTTATACCGGCGCCGGACGTGTTCCGCGTGCCTCCGCCGCCAGCGTTTGGTTCGGTCGGTTTTCAATCCGCATTGGAAGAGGTGTACAACGTACAGGTCGCGATCACGCACGAACAAATGGCGATCGCGCAAAAATGGGCGGATAAGCGTTTCACGTTCACCCCGCCCGGTCATTGGAACCTGATCGCCGCTGACCTGATCCTCGAATACGGCTTGGATAATGTCGATGCATCTCACGTTTTCTCTGCCCTGAACATGGCGATCATGGATGCCGGCATCGCCTGCTGGGATTCTAAATACTATTACCTGGTGATTCGTCCCTGGCAGGCGGATACCCGCATCGCCTCGCTGGTGGGGTATCCCAATCATCCCTCGTATCCCTCCGGGCATAGCTGTTTCTCTGGCGCCTCTGCCGAAGCGTTGGGATATTTCTTCCCAGCCGAGAAGGAAACCATGTGGCAATTGGCGGAGGAGGCGTCGATCTCCCGTTTGTATGGGGGAATCCATTATCGATTCGATCTGACAGCCGGAAAAGAAATAGGTAGACAAGTTGGCGACCTGATGGAATCCTTCGCCTTAGGCCAAACTTGGACTCCATTTATCCCATAGGTAAGATATAATGAAAAAATTCGATTCTGTAAGCCCTTTGTAAGGTGAGAGAAGATGAGATATTCACTCCATCGCTTGTTTCCCAAAATTCTGTCGATACTCATTCTGTTCGGTCTGGTTTTGGGCGCGCCGGGAATTGGAACAAGCCCCGCTCTCGCCCTGACAACGACAGTGGACGATATTCCCGGTGCCGCAGTTCTCATTCCCGATGCTCCTCCAGCCCCAAACTGCACGAATCGGACGATCACGGTCAACTCCCCGACAGCGATCATCATTGGCGATGTCAATCTCGGGTTGAATGTCGCACACCCGCGGCGGAGCGATGTGCGGGTAACCCTCACCTCCCCGGCCGGGACTACCGTTGTGTTGATTTCTGGCGCCGGTCTTGGGAGCCCGGTCGTCGCCAGCCCGGACGATTACGACAACTACGATGTGTTGCTGGACGATTCGAGCATCAATTCACTGTACGATAACGATAACGACAATGTTGCGGCTCCGTTCTACGACCGGAGCGCACGCCCGTTTGAGGCGCTCATTACCTTCAAAGGTGAAAATGCCGTCGGGAACTGGACGTTATCCGTTTGCGACACCCGAAACCTTGAAGTGGGGACGTACAACCGCGCCCAACTGACCATCATCAGCGCGGACCCCAACACGGTATCCGGCGTTGTGTATACCGACTACAACGACAATGGCGTCCGCGAACAGGGCGATGTCGGTGTGCCGGGTGTCACTGTCACAGCCTATAACGCGGCGGGAGCCGTGGTTGCCACCACGACCACCGATGCCAACGGGAATTATTCGTTTGCCGGCATCGCCGATGGCACACAGTTGAGAATCGAGTTTACGAACATTCCGGCAAACCTGCGCCCCGGCGCGTTCGGTATTGACTCCGGAACCACCGTCCAATTCGTCACCAGTCCCGCCGCCGCGGTGGATATGGGGTTGGCGAAACCTGATGAGTATTGTCAGAACAACCCCTGGCTGGTTTCTCCCTGCTACATCAATGGCGATCCGCTTGGCGGAGGTTCCGCCGGCACCGCAGATGTTTTGATCTCCATTCCCTACGATGCATACGGGCGACAAGACAACAGCATCGAAAACACGCTTGCAACGGGTGTTCAGATCGGCGCGACATGGGGTCTCGGTTTCCAGCGCGCAACCGGAACGGTTTTTGCAGGCGCGCTCGCCAAGCGGCACATGGGATTGGGACCCGGCGGCGCGGGAGCGATCTATTCCCTGGTAATGAATCCGACCACGGGGACCGGGTCGGCTCCGACATTGTTTGTTGACCTTGCCACCTTGGGCGTTCCTACTGGGGGAGCGACGCTGGGTACCAATGCGGCGCGCGGACTGACAGCAACTTCATCCCTGCCCAACACCGACCCAACCGGTTGGGACGCTGTCGGTAAAGTCGCCATCGGTGATATCGACATGGGTTCAGACGATACAACCCTGTGGGTCATGAACCTTGCCAATCAAACGCTGTACGCGATGAATGTCGGCAATCCGCCGGCAACACCGACGATTGCCGATTTAACTGCGTTCCCAATCACCCTGCCTGCCGGCGCCACCGCTTGCCCGGCGGGCGATATCCGCCCGTGGGCTGTGGAAATATCGCGTGGAAATGTCTACGTCGGCGTGGTGTGTTCCGCTGAAAGCACACAGAACGTGAACAATCTGCGCGCCTATGTGCTCAGCATGAGCGAGGCGGCTCCGGGTGCGTTCTCCCTGGTGTTGGACATACCTTTGAACTACCCGCGCGGGTTTGTCACCGACCCCACCTTCGTCGGGAACCCGGTCACCGGCTTCCCCGCAGAGTGGAGACCGTGGTCGCCAACCATGACGTCGCTATGCGCCGCGCCGTGCGCCTCCACCGCCGACCTGGGTTTCGGAAAACAGATCATTTATCCGCAACCGATACTCTCTGACATCGAATTCGATACGAACGGCGACCTGATCCTAGGCTTCATGGATCGCGTTGGGCACCAAACTGGGAACGCCAACTTTGCGATTGCCGACCCGTGGGGCACGGTCACGCTGTACAACAAGGATACCTACGCGCCGGTGACGATCAACATTCCGGCGACAAACCCGGTGACCACGTACGAAGGCGTATCCGCCGGGGATACGATCCGCCTATGTAGTAATGGAGGCGGCGGGTTTGTTCTCGAGAACAACGCCACATGCGGCGGGGTTACCACCGGCGGGGCGGGAAGCGCACCAGCCCAAGGTCCGGGTGGAGGCGAATACTACTGGCAGGATATGCATCCGCCCAGCACCGATCTCAACGGCGGCATCCATCACGAAACCACCCTGGGTGGTCTGTTGCTCATCCCCGGCACGAACGAGATCGCTGTCTCGGTCTTCGACCCGTTCGACTTGCGGGCTGGCGGTATCGCCTGGTTCAACAACCTGACCGGCGCACGCTCTCGCGCCTATGAAGTGTTCGGCATTGACCAGGGCGGTGGCGCCACCACGTTCGGGAAAGCCGCCGGTCTCGGAGACATCGAAGGATTCTGTTTTGCCGCGCCGATCGAGATCGGTAACCGCGTCTGGCTGGATGCGGACAACGATGGTGTTCAAGACGCCGGCGAAACCCCGCTGGCAGGCGTGACGGTGGAACTCTACGATCAGAACGGCAACCTTGTCGCCACCACGGTCACTGATGCGAACGGAAATTACATTTTCAGTTCGCTCACCTCGGGGCTGTTGGCAAACACGCAATATGAGATCCGAATTCCGCTCGGTCAACCCGCCCTCAGCGGTTTGACCCTTACCACCAACGACGCGAATGGAAACACCGAAGACCAACGCGATTCGGACGGCGTTACCGTCGCCACGAATGCGGTGGTTTCTATTACTACCGGTAACCCCGGAGATAACAACCATACCTACGATTTCGGCTTCACCGGCACGTACAGCCTCGGTAACCGCGTCTGGTTGGATGATGGCACAGGCGGTGGTGGCGCCGACAATGGCATACAAGACGGGGCAGAGGTCGGAATCGCGAACGTCGTCGTCAACTTGTACCGCGACGACAACGGCGACAATATCCCCGATGGTCCCATCCTCGCTACGGTGACCACAGACGCTAATGGCTATTATCGGTTCGATGACCTGCGCGCGGGCGGCTACGTTGTTGAAATTCCATCCTCCAACTTCAACAGTGGCAACCCCTTGTTCAGCCTCGCAAGCAGTTCGCCGGACGAGACCAACCCCAACGACGATATCGACCAGACAGACAACGGCATCGGCACGACGCCCGATGCGATCAACGGCATCCGCAGTAATAACATCGTGCTCGGTCCTCCGGGACCCGCCGAGCCGACCAACGAACCGGATATTCCGGTAGTCGGTCCATTCGCCGGGCAGGGCGCGCCCGATTCGCGCGCCAACATGACCGTGGACTTTGGTTTCGTCCCCTCGTACAGCATCGGCAACCGCGTCTGGTTTGATACCGACAACGACAGCGCGCGCGATAACGGCGTGGAAGTCGGTGTTGCCGGCGTGATCGTTGAACTGTACTCGGTCGACGCGCTCGGCAATTTTACGCTCGTCGCCACGACCACCACCGACGCGAACGGATATTACCGCTTCGATGGACTGCCGGCTGGTGATTATTCCGTGGTCATCCCAGCCGATAACTTCACGCCGGGCGGCGCAGGCAGTGCCCTCGTTGGGTATTGGAGTAGCGCCACCACGATCAACCCGAACGGTACAACCAGCGAGACGGCCGCGCCAGACGCCGACAACGACCTTGACGACGATGACAACGGCACGCTTCAAAACGCAGGGACGTTTGCCGGCGCCGTGGTCAGCAGTGTCGTCACCCTCGGACCCGGGCTCGTCGAACCGATCAATGAACTCGACCTCTCGCCGACGGGGCAGGGAAATATCGACGCCCGCGCCAACATGACCGTGGACTTCGGGTTCTACCGCCTCGAACTGGGCAACCTCGTCTTTGAAGATGTGAACAACAATGGAACGTTTGACGCCGGCGATGTGCCGCTTCAGGGTGTGCGTGTCCAGCTCTTTGCCGCGGATGGCGTGACCGAGATCAACGTAGGTCCCGATGGCATCCTCGGCACCGCCGACGATGCGCCGGGCGGCATGTTCACCGACGTGAACGGTAACTACCTGTTCAGCGGCTTGCCGCAGGGCGACTACATCGTTCGCGTGACGGGACCCGCCGGCTACACCAGCACCATCGACACCTTCGATGCCGCCGACAACGCCAGCCCGAATGTGAACCGTGACAACAACGATAACGGCATCGGCACCGGCGCAGGGGTTGTCTCCAGCGCCATCGTCACCCTCACGCCGGGCAGCACGGGCGCGTTGAACAACAACAGCGTCACCCAAGCCAACGGCACGACCCGCAACCCTACTGTGGACTTTGGTTTTGTGCAGGCAAATAACGGCATCTTGAAGACGGTGAATCCGTCCATCCTCACCATCGGCGAACTGGTAACCTATCAGGTTGTGGTCACCATACCGCCATCCATTCCCGGTGATTTCGATAACGCGCAAGTAACCGATACGATGGACCGCGGGCTTGCCCTGTTCGACTGCATCAGCGTGACCGCGTCCGCCGCCACACTAACCACCAGCGTTGCCCCGGGCGATTTCTCGACGATCTGCGCGAACAACGTGACCACCAACGACACCGGCACAGGCTTGCCGGAAGACGTAGATCGCGAGGTCGTGTTCTCCCTCGGCGACATCGTCAACACGGGCCAGGCGGATGCCACCTTGACGATCACCTACCGGGCGATCGTTCTCGACATCCCCGCGAACCGCGGCACCTTGAACAACCAGACCGTGCTCAACAATAGCGCGGTCTTCACCTCCAGCAACGGGACGCTCGGACCGGTTTCGCGGCAGGTCACGTTGATCGAACCCGATTTGCAGATCGTGAAATCGTCGAATACGAACTTCGTCGCTGCCGGCACCCCCGTGGACTTTACGCTCACGATCACACACACCGCCAACAGCCTCGCCGATGCTTTCGATGTGCTGGTCACCGACCCCATCCCTGCCGGGTTGGATTACGTAGCCGGTTCCATCAACTGTCTGGATGGCGACCAGGATGCCGCCCTCGTGAACTGCACGTTCGATGTGCCCACCAACACGATCATTGCCGAATGGAGCACGTTCACCCGCCTGCCCAACACGGACCGGTTGATCATCCGCTTCCAGGTGACTGGCAGCGCGACACTGACCCCTGGACAGACCGTGACGAACGTGGCGAACGTCCAGTGGACGAGCGAGCTGGGTCCGCAGGAAACCCCCGATTCATTTTCCGTCCCGCCAAACAATTTTGCCACTGAGCGCTTCTACGATCCTGCCAGCCCGAACCCGATCAACACGATCTATGGCGATAGCGATAACCTCGTCTTGAATCCCGTGGGCGGCGGAGGCGGAGGAGGCGGCACATCGGGAACGGGACCGTTCATCCTCGTTTCCGGCGGATTGGGCTTTGCCCCGGATGTGGTGACTCCGTTGGATGCCATGTCGAAGCCCGCCTATGATTCGTCCAGCCTTCGCCTGAGCATTCCTTCGATCAAAATGTCTGCACCGATCGCCGGGGTGGATTTCAAAGATGGGATGTGGGATGCCTCGTGGTTGCAGAATCAAGCCGGATGGTTGGAAGGAACCGCGTATCCCACCTGGAGCGGTAACAGCGTCATCGGCGGCCATGTCGTTGGCGCGGATGGCAAGCCGAGCATCTTCCATCGCCTGAAGTACGTCGAGGAAGGTTCGTACATTTATGTTTATAACTCCGGGTATAGATATACCTACAAAGTGGTTTCGAACGATTTGATCCAGCCGCATGCCCTGAATGTTCTCGATCATTCGGAAGACCCCATGCTCACCCTGATCACCTGCGACCAATACGATGTGAAGACGGGCTTATACAAACAATGGGTGATGGTGAGAGCGGTCCTGGTGGATGTATCCGCCGAGCGATGACCTGATAAATTTGCAAAAAGGCTGGCGAACGCCAGCCTTTTTGTGTTAATATAGGCGCATTTCCAACGCCGGGGTGCATCCGGATTAGAGGCATGTAATGAGAACTGCGCGCTCTGGGTTAGCCATTCGAATATTCCGTGTCCTCTTATTCCTGGCGTTCGCATTCAATCCTTTGGGGGCTTCGGTTGCGCATGCCCTGACCACAACGGTAAACGATATACCGGGGGCTGCGGTAGCGATTGCCGATCTCAGTTGCGCCGCCCCTGTCACGCGCAATATTGCCGTGGCGGCAAGTGTTGTGATCTCGGATGTCAACATGGGTGTGAACATCAACCACGCGCGGCGGAGCGATGTGCGGGTAACGCTAACCTCACCCTCCGGCACGACGGTGGTCTTGATCGCGGGTGCGGGGTTGGGCGCCCCGACGGTTGCCAGCCCGGATGATTACGACAATTACGATATTATGCTGGACGATACCGCCGTTGGCTCGATCTACGACAATAGCAACGACAGCGTCGGCTTTCCATTTTATGATCGCCAACCGGCTCCCGTGGGGACATCGGCACGCCCGTATGAACTGCTCAGTGCCTTCAAAGGCGAAAACTCCGCCGGTACCTGGGTGTTACGCATCTGCGATACACAGGCAGGGACAACCGGAACCTATAATCGCTCCCAACTTGTCATCACCAGCGCCGACGCCAACACGGTCAGCGGCACGGTGTTCACAGACTACAACGATAACGGCATCCGCGGCGCCGGGGATACCGGCGTTTCCGGCGTGACCGTCACCGCCTATAACGCCGCCGGCGCGGTCGTAGCGACGACAGTCACCAATGCGATAGGCGGATATACGCTCGCCATCGCGAACGGGACCCAAGTCCGCATCGAATTTACGGGGATACCTGCCACCCTTCGCCCCGGCGCGTTCGGCCGCGATTCAGGGACGACGGTTCAGTTTGTCACCAGTCCCACCGCAGGGGTGGATTTGGGGCTTTCCAAGCCGGATGAGTATTGCCAGAACAACCCCTTCCTTGTGATGCCGTGTTACGTGAACGGCGACCCGTTGGGCGGCGGTTCCGCCGGCACCACCGACGCATTGGTTTCGATACCCTACTCCGCCTATGGACGCACGGATAACACGATCGAACAACCCCTGGCAACCAATTCACAGATCGGCACAACCTGGGGCATGGCATACCAACGCTCGACGAGCACGATCTTTGCCGCCGCGCTGGCAAAGAGACATTCCGGGTTCGGTTCGTTGGGTGGGGGCGGCATTTACGCCATTGTCGTCAATCCGCAGACTGGCGCATCGACATCGGTTTCCACATTCGTGGATATCGATACATTCCCTGGGCTGGATGACGGCGCGCTCGATGATACGGCGCGCGGGTTGCCAGCGATTGCCGCAAACCCCAACACCGACCCAAGCGCCTGGGATGCGGTCGGCAAACAATCCATCGGCGATATGGACATCGGCGCTTCGGACGATACCCTTTGGCTGATCAACCTCACCGACCGAACGTTGTATTCGCTTGATATTGGCATCCCGGCGGTTGCGCCAGCCACGTTTGCCACAGCCACCGCGATCACCCTGCCGGCCGGTGCAACGGCGTGCGCGGCGGGCGATGTGCGCCCGTGGGCGGTGGAAGTCTATCGAGGCAATGTGTACGTGGGCGTGGTGTGTTCCGCCGAGAGCACGCAGAATGCAAATGACTTGCGGGCATACATCATTCGCACAAGCGAAGCCGCTCCCGGCGCATGGACGCTTGTGTTTGAATTCGCCTTGAATTATCCGCGCGGCGTGGTCAGCGCGGATGCGCCCGGCTACCCAGCGGAATGGCGACCCTGGTCGAATGTATTCACCACGTTATGCGAAAACCCATGCGGACCCGGCCTCGCCTACGGGAATCAATTGATCTACCCCCAGCCGATCCTGTCTGACATCGAATTCGATACCGACGGCGATCTGATCCTCGGCTTGATGGACCGCATGGGTCACCAGACAGGCGAGGTGAACTATTCCACCTCCGCCGCAACGACATCGTTTAACTTCTATGATTTCACCACAGGCTATACCGTCACACCGGTCACCATCACCGCAGGTTCGACGTTCGAAGGCACCTCGGCGGGCGATATATTGCGGGTGTGCAATACGGCTGGCGTTTTTACGTTGGAAAACAATGCCACCTGCGGCGGCATCACCACGGGCGGCGCGGGCAGCGCCCCCGCCCAGGGGCCGGGCGGCGGCGAATATTACTGGCAGGATATGTACCCTCCCTCCTCCGACCTGAATGGTGGCACACACCACGAAGTGACCCTTGGCGGGTTGGTCTTGATCCCCGGCACCGACGAGATCGCGGTCTCCATGTTCGACCCCTTTGATATCCGTTCCGGCGGAGTGGTCTGGTACAGCAACTTCAACGGCACGCGCAATCGCGCTTACGAACTCTTCCCGCGTACTGATAACGCCAGCCTGTTCGGTAAAGCCGCCGGCATCGGCGATGTCGAAGGTTTTTGTTACATGGCTCCCATCGAGATCGGGAACCGGTTATGGGTGGAAACCGATGGAGATGGGATTCAAGACCCGGGCGAGACCCCGCTTGCCGGGGTGACAGTCGAGTTGTATCAGGGCGGTACGCTCATTGCCACAGCGGTTACCGATGCCAACGGGAATTATTATTTTAGTTCCGGTCCCGGCACCTCCACAGGCAGTCGAATTTATTTGATCGACGAACTCGACCCGAACAGCAACTACGAAGTTCGCATCCCGAACGCGCAGGGGGGCAGTCAGCAAGCCGCGCTTGCGGGACTCGTGCTTTCCCCAGCCAACGCCGACGCCGACCAGCGCGATTCGGACGCAACCTACAGCGGCAACCATGCGGTGATTTCGATCACCACCGGCAACCCCGGCGAAAATAATCACACGTACGATTTTGGGTTCACACAGTCCTACTCGCTTGGCAACCGCGTGTGGTTCGATACCAACAACGACGGCTTGTTGAACAACGCCGAGGTCGGAGTGGCGGGTGTGCGCGTGGAATTGTTCCAGGATAACGGAACCACGCCGGGCGTGTGGGACGCCGCGGATACCTTCCTCTCGTTCGAGACCACCGACGCCAGCGGATATTACCGCTTCGACGATCTTTCCGCGGGCGACTATGTTGTGCTGATCCCCGACGATAACTTCCGTGATGTGGGCGTTGGCGATACTGTGCCGGGCGATCCGCTCGCCGGGTATTGGAGCAGCCTCACCTCGGTTGCCGCGAACGGGACCATCAGCGATGCGACCGCGAACGACCCGGACACGACCGTCCTCGACAACGACGACAACGGGCGCACGACGCTGGCAGGTGGCGCGATCAACTACGTCGCCTCCGCGGCGGTGACGTTGGGGCCGGGCACCACGGAACCCACGGGCGAAACAGACCCCATTACGAATCCTGAAGCGGGCGAAGCGCCGGATAATCGCTCCGACCGCACAGTCGACTTCGGGTTTTACCGGGTCGATATCGGCAACCTCGTCTTTGAAGATGTCAACGGCGACGGCGATTACGACGCCGGCACCGACGCGTTGCTCGCAGGCGCCACGGTGCAACTCTTCGCCTCCGATGGCGTGACCGAGATCACTGTCGGACCCGACGGAATTTTTGGAACGGCAGACGATGCGGCAGGGGGCGTGACCACCGGCGCGGGCGGCACGTATAACTTCAGCGGTCTGCCCGCCGGCGATTACATCGTGCGCGTCACGCCGCCGGTGGGTTTCACCAGCACGGTGGACACCGCCGCGCCTGCCGACACGACCGACCCCGACACCAACACCGATAACAACGATAACGGCATTGGCATTGCAGGCGGCGCGGTGAGCAGTGGCACGCTCACCATGACACCCGGCGAAGTTGCCGCGAATATTACCGTGACCAACGCCATCGGAACCACCTCCGACCCGACGGTGGATTTCGGGTTCGTGCGCGCCTACAGCCTCGGCAACCGGGTGTGGTTCGATACGAACAACAATAGCACGCTCGATGCGGGCGAACTCGGCATCGATGGCGTGCTGGTTCAACTCTACGCGGCGGATGGCGCGGGCAACCCGACCGGCGCTGTTTTGGATTCTCAAGTAACCGCCGACGGCGGATACTATCGCTTCGATAATCTGGTGGCTGGGGATTATGTGGTCGTCATCGCGGCGGATAACTTCATCGTCAACGGTTCGAACGACGTGCTGGCTGGCTACTGGTCCTCCGGCACGACCCGCCTCCCCGACGGGACCCTAAACGAACCCACCGCGCCCGACGCGGATGTTGTCGTCAACGATGCCGACGATAACGGCACACTGCAAAATGCCGGCGCGTTCAGCGGAGCGGTGCTCAGCGCCGCCGTGACGCTGGGTCCCGGCTCGGCGGAACCCACCGGCGAAACCGATCTATCTCCCACGGGGCAGGGCGCAACCGACAACCGCGCCGACATGACCGTGGACTTCGGCTTCTACACCATGACCCTCGGCGACCGCGTCTGGGCGGACACGAACGACGACGGCTTGTTGAGCGGCGAGATTGGCATCAACGGTGTTGACCTTGAGTTACTGTCCGGTGACGGGACAACCGTCATTGCAACAACGACGACCGCCGGTAACGGCGATTACTCGTTCACCGGCCTTCCTGCCGGCGATTACATCGTGCGCATCGCCGCCGCAGAATTCAACGTGGGCGGCACCCTCGAAGGGCTCACGTCCAGTTCGGGCGGTGGAGCATACGAACCTGCGCCCGATGCGGACGTCAACACGAGCGATAACGACGACAACGGGTCGGTCAATGGCGTGCTGGGCGCGGGCGGAGTCATCCAGACCGAGGTGGTGACTCTCACCCCCGGCGCGGAAGCGACATCCAGCAATGCCACCGGCACCACGAATGAACCACGCGTCGATCTCGGCGTGGTCACGGTTCCGTACAGCCTCGGCAACCGCGTATGGTTCGATACGGACAACAGCAGTACCATCGATGCCGGTGAAGTGGGCGTGAACGGCGTCACGGTGCAACTCTATGCCGCGGATGGCGCCGGCAATCCCACGGGACCCGTGCTGGCGACAACCACCACAGCCGGCGGCGGATATTATCGCTTCGATAACCTCGTTGCCGGTGATTACGTGGTCGTGCTCCCCGCCGGCAACTTCAACGGCGGCGCGCTCGAAGGATATTGGAGCAGTGGCACGACGATCAGCGGCGCCGGCGTGATCGGCGAAACCGCCGCGCCGGATGCCGATCTCGTCGTTTCAGATACGGACGATAACGGCACGCGCCAGAACGCCGGCGCGTTCAGCGGGGCGGTCATCAGTTCGGCGGTGACGCTCGGACCCGGCTCGGCAGAGCCGACCGGTGAAACAGACCTCTCCGTTTCCGGTCAGGGCGCGGCGGATAACCGCGCAGACATGACAGTTGACTTTGGTTTTTATCGCCAGCAGTTGGGCAACCTTGTGTTTGAGGATGTAAATATCGATGGCGTGTTCAACGGCGGCGATACCACCATCGCCAACGCCACGGTGCGACTCTTCGCCGCCGACGGTGTGACTGAGATCAATGTCGGTCCCGATGGCGTTCTCGGCACAGCCGACGACGCGGCGGGCGGTGTGACCACCGGCGGTGGCGGCACATACCAGTTCAGCGGATTGCCGCAGGGCGACTACATCGTGCGCGTCACACCTCCAGTCGGGTATCTCAGCACCGTGGATTCGTTCGATGCCGCGGATACCGCCAACCCGGACACTAATACAGACAATAACGATAACGGCATCGGCACGGCGTCGGGTGCGGTTTCGAGCGCGGTGGTCACCCTCACGCCCGGCAGCGCCGGCGCGGCGGTGAACAACGTGGTGACGCAGAACACCGGGAACACCTACAACCCAACGCTCGATTTCGGCTTCATTCAACAAGCGAACCCGGGCGGCTTAACCAAGACCCTGCTTTCGAGCAACCAGGCATTCACCACCGACCCAGACGTCGCCATCGGTGAGATCGTCACCTACCGGGTGGAAATCACCATCCCCACCGGCACGTTCACCAACGCGCGGGTGGTGGATACGATGGAACGCGGTCTCTCGTTCATGGATTGCACCACGATCACCGCCGGCACCTTGACAACTTCGAACCCGCTTGGGTTTGCGGATGTTTGCGCCAACTCCACCGTGGACGACGCCGGCGGCGGCACCACCGTGGATGTCGGGCGACGCGTCACCTTCAATTTCGGCACGCTCACCAACACCGGCGCTCCTCAAACCTTGACGATCGATTACCGCGCGGTGGTGCTCGATAGCGCGGCGAACGTCTCGGGCGTGGACCTCGACAACAGCGCCGTGTGGAGTTCGGATTCCGGTTCGGTGGGTCCGCGCACGACCACGGTCACCATCGTCGAGCCGGAGGTGACGATCCTGAAAACTTCCAGCACCTCCACGGTTTCGATCGGCTCGGTCATCACACTCACCTTGACCATCAATCACACTGCGGCGAGCGAGACCGACGCGTACGACCTGGTCATTTCAGACCCGCTCCCGGTGGACTTGGATATCGTTCTCGGCACGCTGGACTGCAATGCCGGCGCGCAAGCGGCGGATGTCGGCATGTGTTTGTACAACCCCGGCACGCGCACCATCACCGCCACGTGGAGCAACTTCCAATTGGGCGGAGGTAACGCGCAGATCACATTCGATGTGACGGTCTTGGCGGTTCCCGCCACCAATGTCGGCACCGTGGCGTGGACGAGCCTGTCGGGCATCCCGCCCAGCCCGATCGGCAACCCGCCGGGGCAACAGAACAACAATATCTTCTCCACCGAGCGCGATTACGATCCGGGCGATCCGATCAACGTGTACGGCACAAGTTCGACGCTGGTGTTGGGCGCGCCGGGCACCGGCTCATCGAACACCATCCGTGCGGACTTGCCCAATGCGGGCTTCGCGCCGAGCGTGAAAACGGACTTGAGCCATGTGCCTCAGGAGTCGTATACCTCGCTCGCCAACGATATCTGGCTCGAGATTCCCTCGCTCGGGGTGAAGATGAACATCGTCGGTGTGCCGCTCCGCAACGGGGGGTGGAATGTCGCCTGGTTGGGCAGGCAGGCTGGATGGTTGGAAGGAAGCGCCTTCCCTACGTTAAAGGGCAACAGTGTGCTTACCGGTCATGTGGTGCTGGCAAGCGGCTTGCCGGGTCCGTTCGTGAATCTCGGCAACCTGAAGTTTGGCGACCAAGTCATCGTCCATGCCAACGGGCAGAAATTTGTGTACGAGATCCGCACTAACAAGGTGGTCGCTCCCTCCGATTCGTCGGTGTTCCGCCATGAGAAACAATCGTGGTTGACGTTGATCACCTGCAAGGACTTCGACGAGGAGACGGGGAGGTACCTCAAGCGCATCGCGGTGCGCGCGGTGCTGGTCAAAGTGGAAGCGGAGAAATGATAACGAATCCGCCCTCGTTGCAACGAGGGCGGATTATTTTTTCCGAACAACATCTGCGCATCTACGAGGGTTTGGGTCCGAGGTGTTCCACCAGCAGAAGCCATTGGTCGCCCTCTCGCACAATGACCGACGTGCCCCTGCCTGATCCGCTGGCGGGCTTGTCGTTGATGATGCCGCTCCAGTGAAAGTCAAAGAGATACACGGCGGTTTCGTCTGTTTTCATCACCCAATGCACATCCGTCATCGAGTATGTCTCCTCTCGGATGGACGAAAAATTTTTCTCGAACGCGGCTTGCACGGCTTGCCTGCCTTTGTGCACCGCCCCGTTGGAAAACGTGACGCACGCCTCCGGGTGAACCAGCGGTTCGACGCGGCTCCACGTTTGGCTTGCCAATGCCTGCTCGTAGCCTTGGATGAATTCCTCGGGTGTCATGGTCGTGTCGCCTTAAGTCTGAAGCATCATGCTGTTGTACACGGATTTCACGGAATACACGGAAAAGCCAAATTATTAAAGGCTCTTTTCCGTGAAAATCAGTGAAATCCGTGGCTTCCGTGTCCAAAAAAAGAACATAAGAAACAGTCTTTTAGTATGCGCCGGAACATTGCCATTGCTCTTCGGGGGTGTAGGTGCAGGTGTTCAAGCCGGGACCTCGATAATGAAACGAAAAACTGTAACTATCGCCGGTGGCAGTGTACGAAAAATCGAGTTCGTCATCTGTCGGCAGGGCGGGGAGGTAGTTCGGCACAAGTTCATCGAGCGAAGCGGGGTAGGCGCCGGTCTCCGCTTTGAATTGTTCCAATGCGGCGATGACCGGTTCGCTGAGCGCGTAGCCGCGCTCGGTTTTGTCGCCCACGCCGGGCGGTTCGTCCGTGGGAACGACGGTGTTGCACGCGAGGCTCGCGGCGAGGAGGATGGTGAAGAAGAAAAGGAGGGGGTTGGGTTTCACTTCGATTTCCAGTTGTAAATTATCATTGCAAATCTTCCAAAGCTATCGCGCCACTGGTGTCTTCTCGAAGAACATTCCTGATTCGGTTAATCGTTCGATAGCCAATTATAATTGCGACTATCAAACAATCCAAATACGAGACTACATGACTACAATAATCGAATGCATCCCCAACTTCTCCGAAGCGCGGCGACCTGAAGTGATAGACCAGATCGTCGCCGCCATCCGGTCGGTCAGCGAGGTCAAACTCCTCGACCGTTCCTCCGACCTCGACCACAACCGCACGGTGCTGACTTTTGCTGGCTCGCCCGCGGGTGTGGAAGAAGCCGCGTTCCGCGCCATCAAGACTGCCGCAGAACTCATTGACCTCGACCAGCACAGCGGCGAGCATCCGCGCATTGGCGCGACGGATGTCGTTCCGTTTGTTCCGCTCAGCGGTGTAACGATGGATGATTGTGTTGCCATCGCCAAACGCTTGGGTGAACGCGTAGGCGGCGAACTCAGCATCCCCGTCTATTTGTATGAAGCGGCGGCGGCGCGTCCAGAGCGCGTCAATTTGGAAAACATCCGCAAAGGTCAATATGAGGGGCTCAAATCCGAAATCGAATCGGACCCTGAGCGCAAACCCGATTACGGTCCGAGCAAATTACCCAAGGCGGGGGCAACGGTCATCGGTGCGCGCAATCCGTTGATCGCGTTCAACATCTATCTCACCAGCGACGATGTGAGCATCGCGAAAAAAATCGCCAAAGCCGTGCGCCATTCAACGGGCGGGTTGCGTT
>CAZGSB010000009.1:0-64818 GCA_964528275.1 uncultured Anaerolinea sp.
GAACGACGGCAAAGCCAAGCGCGTGGAGGAAAAAGACTTCCCGACTCAAGGACGGTATGGCAAGGGTGTCATCGCGTGGGAATTGCCGACATCGTCCCCGAAGGGGAGCAAAGAAAAACTCGTCGGCGTTGTGACGGGCAAACCGAATCACATGGCGACCATCCACTTGAGCAAGGGCGCGCCCAAGTCAACACGACTCGATGCGGCGGGTCTACGCAAACGCGCCGCCACGAAGGGTGACGTGGTCGTGGAAGTGAAACCCGGCGAGGAGGTCGTCTCGGTCAATGTGGCGTGGGAGGCGGAGAGGTTTGTGGGGGAGGGGAAGAAAGAGGAAAGAGGAAAGACTAAGTCCCCGAAGGGGAAGAAGGTGAAGTCTGCCAAGACAAAGTCCCCAAAGGGGAAGGCTAAGGCTGTGAAAAAGAAAGCCGCGGTGAAGAAGAAATCTGCGCCGAAGAAGAAGGATTCGCGGCCTGTAAAGAAAAAGAAGAAATAAGCTTGATGTCCTCATGAAACGATTCTCAATCCTCACCCCGGCGCTCGCGTTCGCACTGCTCATCAGCGCGTGCGGCGCCGGTGAACCGCCCGCTACCCCCACGCTCGATCCGCTTGACCTGCAAAGCACGATGGTCGCTGCCGCGTCAACGTTGATCGCGGAGACGCAAGCCGCCATCCCGACCGTCACGCTCACGCCCACGGTCACGCTGACGAATACTCCAGCCTTCACCGCCACCATCCCGCCCCTGCCCACCCTCGGGGCGACATTCACCGCCAGCCCGGTGGCGAGGACGAACAATGATCCATGCGTCAACACCCTCCTGCCCGCCGCGTTGACCGGGGAAAAGATCAAGATGCGCATCGATAACCCGACCAAGGCGGCGATCAACCTCACGGTCTATTTGCAGAGCGGCAACCCGCAGGGCGTCTGCGGGTACCGTAGTTATGTCATCTCCGCCGGAGGGTCACTCGTGATCGCCGACCTGGTGGAAGGTTGTTACTCCCTCTGGGCGTGGAACCCCGAACCGAAAGACTATTTCATGGTGACGAACGGGACCAGTTGCCTGAATACCTCCCAAACCTGGGTATTTGATATTACCCCCAATGGGATCAGGCTAAAAAATTAGGGCTCTACCGTTTTTAACGGGAAAATTTAAAGCTTTTGCCACGGATGACACGAATTCGCACGGATTGTTTTTAAAATCAGTGAAACTTGTACTGACGGTTCGTCTTTCGCTCACCGTGTCGAAGTATCCGTGGCTAAAAATTTGTGAGGTTCACTCATCCCGTCAGAAACGGGAGACCCAAAATTAGAAGTTGGTTCGGTGGGATGCAAAAATAACGGGCGACCATGAAGGTCGCCCCTACAAAATCATTGCGGCGATAAATTCCCCACCAGCCCCAACTCGGGCGCGATTTTCCGCATGGCTTGAATCACATTCCCCACGTGTTCCCACAACTCGATGCCGAACTCCTGCGCGGCGTGTTCCATTTCTGCGCGTGACGTCCCTGCCGCGAAGGCTTTATCCTTCCATTTCTTTTTGACCGAACTCGCTTCGAGATCGTACAGCGATTTGGACGGTCTCACCAGCGCGACGGCGGTGATCAACCCGGTGATCTCGTCACACGCGATGATGGCTTTGCGTCGAACCGTATCGCGCGGCATGGACAGGTGATCGGCATGACTCAAAATATCCTGGATAATATCCTCGGGCACGCCGCGCTCCCGTAAAATGGGCGCGCCGTCCTGCGGGTGTCCCTCCAGCGTCGGGTGGATCTCCCAATCGAAATCGTGGAGCAGACCGATCAATCCCCACGTTTCTGGGTCGTCACTGAACTTCTCCGCATAGAAACGCATGGCAGCTTCCACCGAGAGCATGTGGCGCACCAGCCCTTCATTTTTCACATATTCACGAACTAACGATAATGCTTCATCGCGATTCATAGTCACCTTATATGAGTCATTGCGAACGCGGCAATCTCGATGCACCTTCAAACAAATGTTGGATGGTTACCTGGGATTGCCACGTCGCGGCTTCGCCGCGCCTCGCAATGACACCTAAATCGATGTCGAAGTTTCCAAACCATGCTGTGCGGCGAGATCGTCGAGCAGGGCTTCCACTTCATCGAGGAAATGATCCAACCCGCTCACGCGCTGATCGAACCCCACCCAGCCCAACCCCAACTGACCGCAAGCGGAACGCCACGCCTCCAACCCGGGTTCGGGCAGGACCTCTGCGGCAAACGTCCACGTACGCAACAATGACCACAGCACGGCTTTGGGTTGATCGCCGCCAAGCATTGCTTCCATGGCTTTGAAATAATAATTCATGCGCGTCGGGTGAATCCGCGCTTCAACCCGGTTGCTTGAAAGCGCCGCCTCAAAATCGGATTTCCATTGTGTCAGCCACTCATTCATCGCGGACGCATCCAAGTCTGACGCGCCCAGCAACCCGACCAGCGCCGCCTCCATGCCGGGACGTTGAGCCGCCTCCGCCCTGGACGCGAAATCCAACAGCACGCGCCGCTCCGCCAACGGCGGACCCGACAACTCCGCCACCGCGTTGACCGCATGGTACAACGATCTCATGTACTGCTGAATATCTTTAGGGGCTACGACATCTTCGATCTCGAGCAGTCCGCGCCAGAGACTGCGCGCATCTTTCAATAACTTGCGTGAGCGGTGCAAGGCCGGGGCGGGCGCGTTGAACTCGAACCCGGCGCGCAAGCCCGCCTGCACGAACTCGAAGAACTTTTCGCGTTCGTAGAGCAGCATCGGGTCGTACATCTCCCAGCCCAGCCACGGGTCAAGCCGCAGTTCGCGCGGACGTTTGAACTCAGCCCGCGCGCGGTGACCGATGTCGATGTGAAAATCGGGCGTCAACTTCACGAACTCGCGGCGGTGCTTGGGCTCGCCGTTGTGCACAAAGATGATGTCGATGTCCGCCGCGCCGCCGAGCATGGGGTCGTGTTCCTTCGAGACCAGCGAACCGGTCAGGTACGCCGCGATGATGTCGCGGTCGTTGTAGGCGCGCTCCTGCGCGGTCTCTTTGGCGATACGGATCAGTGATTCACGGGTGACGCGCATAATGTTTCTTTACGATTTGCCATTCTCGAAGTTAATAACTCCGAAGGAGTGGAATTTTTATAGAAGAAGTTGGTTTGAAATCCTAACCCCGAAGGGGTGTCAGAGAAAATCATATCATCCCTTCAGGATTTTCACACCAACCAAACAACATCTAGAATCTTGTCATCCCTTCGGAATTGTTGTCCGCCAAGCACGAAGATGGGAATGCTAAGGCAATGGTAACGCCTGTTGAAACGGAGGCAGGCTCAGGCTTTGTCGGATGCGGTTTTCGATCTGCTTCAAATGTTCGGGCTTTTGGATAATGTTCAGGTTGTTCGAGTCAATCGTCAATACGGGAGTCTGATCGAACGGTTTGGAGAAAAATTCGTCGTAGGCGAGGTTGAGTTCGTGGATGTACGCGCGTTCCATCTGGCGTTCATACGGGCGGTCGCGCAATGCGATGCGTTGCATGAGAGTATCGGTGGTGGCTTGCAAATAGACGAGCAGATCAGGCTTCTGAATTTTTTCGGCGAGCGCTTCGTGCACTTTGTAATACATATCGAGTTCATCGCCCTTGAGATTGATGCGGGCGAAGAGCGAATCTTTTGCGAAGGTGTAATCGGCGATCACGCTTCTGCCCGTCGAAACCATTTCATGCACAGTGCGCCGCTGTTGATGATAACGGCTCAGCAAAAAAAAGATCTGCGTTTGAAACGCGTACCGTTCGCGGTCGCCGTAAAAATCGGACAGGAACGGGTTCTCTTCAAAGACTTCGAGGATGATCTCCGCGTCGAACGCGGGTTGCAACAGGCGGGCGAGGGTCGTCTTACCAACTCCGATGACCCCTTCGATGGCAACGTACATGCGGCTCTCCAGAATTGAGGTATGTCAAGGATACCATAAGTGAAGTGCCAGGTGTCAAGTTCCATACGGCAAGCTCAACGTGTATACTTGCGCCATGGAATTCACCATCGAACGCATGGAACTGCTTTTACTCATTGCCGTGTTGGTGGCAATGATTACGAAACGGTTCCGTATCCCCTACACTGTGGGGTTGGTGCTGGCTGGGATCGCAGTGGCATTTTTGCCGTTCACTCCTGAGATCGAGCTGAGCAAGGAACTGATTTTTATCGTCCTGCTCCCGCCGTTGATCTTCGAAGCGACGCTGTTCATCCGCTGGCGCGAGTTGATCTATAACCTGCCTGTCATATTGATGTTTGCGATTGCCGGGGTCACCCTGTCTGGATTAATTACAGGGTGGGGGATGGTTTCATTTGCAGGCTGGACGTGGCAAAGCGCAGCGCTGTTCGGCATCTTGATCGCGGCGACCGACCCGGTATCGGTCATTGCCACATTTCGAGAGGCAGGCGTACACGGAAGGTTGCGTTTACTCGTGGAAGCGGAAAGCCTGTTCAACGACGCCACCGCCGCCATTGGCTTTGGCGTTGTGCTGGCATTGATTTCAGGAGGCGAGGTATCCCTCTCAACCACCTTTGCCAGTGGGGCATTTTCCATTTTTGGAGGGTTGCTCATAGGGGCGTTATGTGCGGGCGTTGCCTTGCTCCTCACGCGCACCACAGACGACCACCTGATCGAACTTGCCCTTAGCACCGTTGTCGCGTACGGATCCTTCCTGATCGCAGAGGACTTCCACGCCTCGGGCGTGCTCTCCACCCTCACCGCAGGACTGCTTGTCGGCAATTTCGGTCTGCCCTACGCCTATTCAGACAAGGGTCGCGCTTTCATCATGGATTTCTGGGAGTTCATGGCGTTCGTGGCTAATTCGATCATTTTCTTTTTGATCGGTGTGCGCGAAGCGAATCAGAATTTTCTCAACTCCATCGGGATCGTAGTCATAGCCATTGTCGTGGTCGCCATTGGGCGCGCTGCGGCGATTTACCCGATCAGTTTGTTGTTTTCCAAAACCCGTTTACGCATCGAGAAGAATCATCAACATCTTTTATTCTGGGGCGGCCTGCGCGGAGCGCTGGCTCTTGCGCTGGCGCTGGGCTTGCCGCCGGAGATCGAACACCGCGAGCAGATCATCACCGCCTCGTTCGGCGTGGTGGCTTTTTCGATTTTTGTGCAAGGGGTGACGATGACTCCGTTGTTGCGGAAGTTGAATGAGCTACCTGCTCAAAACCAGAGTGAAAAAACAGGGCAACCATAACCCAGTCATCTATGATTTTGCGCTGAAAGGTTTGATTGCCTTTGCAACAGAAAATAACCCATTGCTCCCGACACGAATGAAGTGAGCAATATGCTGATCTTGCTGGCTTGAATGGTGGCCGGGTCGGAAAAGGCAAGCAGGGTGATAAAGATGGACATGGTAAACCCAATGCCGCCGAGGAACCCCGCGCCGACGATATGCCTCCATGAAACATACGCTGGAAGTCGGGAAATCTTCAACCGGACGGCAAGGAAACAAAGGAGAAATATTCCCAGTGGTTTGCCGAGGAACAACCCGGCAAAAATGCCGAGGCTGTTGGAGGAGGTCAGCCCTTCGATCCATCCTTCACCAAGCACGATACCCGTATTCGCCAGCGCGAACAACGGAACGATGAAATAGGCAACCGGTTTGTGCAGCACGTGTTGAAGTTTATATGATGGTGAATTCTCGCCGCCGTCCCCAAACGGCAGGGCGAACGCCAGCAGGACGCCTGCCACCGTGGCATGGACGCCCGACTGCAGCATGAAATACCACAGGAACACCCCGGGGATCAAATACACCCACAGGTTGTAGATCTGGAGGCGATTCAACACCAACAACCCCCCGAACACGCCCAGCGCCAGAAGCAGGTTTACAACCGATAGGGCGTCCGTATAGAACAGGGCAATGATCGCAATCGCACCGAGATCATCCACGATTGCCAGCGCGGCGAGAAATATTTTCAACGACGCTGGTATCTTACTTCCCAGCAATGCCAGCACACCCAACGCGAAAGCAATATCCGTCGCCATGGGAATCCCGAACCCGTCCTGAAACTCGGTTCCGCGATTGAACAGGAAGTGAAAAAGCGCGGGCATCGCCATCCCGCCCAGGGCGGCAAGCATGGGCAGGGATGCCTTTTTGAGGCTGGAAAGTTCGCCCTCATATAATTCCCGTTCGATCTCCAGGCCGATCAACAGGAAGAAGATCGCCATCAAGCCGTCGTTGATCCAATGTTCGACCGTCTGCTTTAGGATGAAACCGCCCGCCCCGAACCCGATCTTTCGATGCCAGAAATCGAGGTAACCAACTCCCAACGCGGAATTGGCAATGGCAATCGAAAGAATTGTACAAAAGATCAAAAGCACCCCCGATACCTGCTCGCTTTCGAAGAACTCTTTAAACAGCTTTGTCAATCTCATTCCTCAACTCCTTATTCCTCATTTCAAGATACTCCACCACCTCGATCATCGGCGGACGAGCGCGTTCGGCGATCTCATCCACATCGAGATGATAACCGCGGCTATCGTGGCGGATCAATTTCATCGAGCGGTTCACATCCTCCAGCACCGCGCGCCCGAAGCGTTTTTCCAGTTTGTGCATCACGGTTTGGATGATGGCAAACGACATCTTGCTCAATGCCTCCAGGCGCTGGTTGTGATGGATGCGCTCCAGCAGGTCCACCTGCGCGATGGCGCCCAGACCGTAGCGTTCATACACGTCGATTAACAAACCCGTCTCCACCCCATAACCGGAATAGAACGTCGCCTGTTCCAACGCCGCGCGCCGCCCGGCGTATTCGCCGGAAAGCGGCTGCACCACCCCGGAAAGTTCCGGAAAGAACAGGTTCAATAACGGGCGCGCCGTGAGTTCCGTCACGCGCCCGCCGCCGCCCGCCTGCATCTTCATCCCGACCCTCAAAGGGCGCCGGTAATAGCCCTTGACAAACATGATCTGCGGGTTGCGCAGCAACGGACCGATGATGCCGTACACAAAACGCGGATGGATGTTCACGATGTCCGTATCGATCCACACGACGATATCGCCCTTTGTCACCAGCAGGCTTTTCCACAGCGCTTCGCCCTTGCCGCGCCGCGCCCCAAACCGTTCCAATAGATGCTGGTGGATGTACACCGGCACCCCTTCCTTCTCGGCGATCTCGCGCGTGCGGTCAGACGAGTCTGAATCGATCAGCACGATCTCATCCAGCAAAGGTACTTTCCTCATCAATTCCCTTTGCATCATGCGGATCACCTTGCCAACCGTCTCTTCCTCGTTCAAGGCAGGCAGGGCAAGACTGATGGTCAGGTTCTGGTTTTGTTTCAACTCCACTTCGTCTCGCAAATGGTGGAACTCATCTGCATGGAAGGTATTTTCGCCGAACCACTTATCCACCAGGATCGAAATTGCATCGACCCCGGCGCTTTCATCATACACTTCGTACGGCAGGGGTCTGCCGCTCTTGACCGCGATCACCGTGCAGTTCGCCTCGGTCAGGATGCGGTCCGCCACGGGACCCAGCGACGCCGAACTCGTCAATGGCTGGGAGGTGCTTCCTAAAATGACCATGTCAGCCTGCCGGGCACGATCCAGAATCGCCTGCGCCGCATCGTCCGTGACTTCGAACTGCTTCTGCACCTCGGGCATTTGCCGTAAGACGCGGTCCAACCCCTTGAACGGAGCGTCCACATCCGCCTGCGGATCATCCGGTCTGCGGATGTGCAGGGTTGTCACCCCTTTGGATTCGAGTCCCAATCCAACGCGCAGAGCCAGCCCCGCGTGCGGGCCGCCGCGCACCGGGACCAGAATCTGTTTCGGCTTTCGGGTAATTCTTCCGCGCACCAACGCCACATCGCACGGCGGGCGCACTAACACATCGCTTAAAGAGACGCGCAGCGCCTTGAGGTGGGAATCAAATTCAAGGAAGAGAAGATCCGGCTTTTCATCCTGCGCCAACTTCGAAAGCCGGTTCCACGGCTCGTAATCCACGATCACCTGCGATTTGGCGGTCACGCGCGCATCCCTGCCGAAGATCCTCAACAACCTTCGCAGCGCGCGCGCTGAAGCCGCGCCAACGCTCAACGATTGATCGGGCGGCACCACCACCACGCCCACGAGGATGATCTCGGCATTGAAGTGCCGCGCCGAATCCAGCGCGTGGATGCCGGGACCTTCATGGACGAGCGGGATGAGGATGGTGCGAATGGATGCAAAGCCGGTGTGTCGAAGCATGTGTGTGGGGTCCTTTGGTAGCGATTTGTAGCGCATCGTATCTGGCGTATCCGAGACCGGGTCAACCCGTTCAGCGCGAGGCGCGTTCGAGAAGCGGCGCGATATGCTGTCGGTAAATCGCCTCCCAGCGGAAGGCAGCCCGCGTGCGCATCGCCAGCCGCGCAGGCAGGGAAGCCTGGAAATGTTTCGCCATCAGTCCTGCAACCGTTTCGGGTGCTTCATCCGGCGAAAAGAATATGGCATCCTCCATGCCGATCCTTTTCAGCGGGGAAATATCCGCGCAGAAAGCCGGCAGGTGGCTGAACGCGGCTTCCAGCAACGGTATCCCAAACCCCTCCTCGCGGCTGGGGAAGAACAGTGCGTCTGCCACGCGGTAAAAATCCGCGATGATTTCATCGGGCAGGAAGCCTTCGTGCAGTTCCGCGAGAAAATGCACAGAACTTTCCAGCCCCAACTGTCGTCGCAGACCTTGAAGCAATTCGAAATACTGGATGTTATTCCCGTTGTGCGGACCCAGCGGACCCGTCACCACGAGCGCGGCTTGCGGGAAATCCTTTTTCAGTTCGGCGAGCGAGGTCAATGCAAGTTCGATGTTCTTGCGCGGGGTGACGCGAACCGGCAACAGCAGGATCGGCGCGGCTTCGAGCAGATTTGTTTTTTCGAGCAGGGACCGTGTCAGCTTTTCGAGTTTGTAGAATTGTTCAACGTCCACGCCGTTGGGAATGACTCGAATGGAAATCGGATCGATATCCAGCAGGTCTGCCAGTTCATCGCGGCGCGCCTCCGAGATGACCACATGCATGGTATTGCCCCAGTCGGTCTTGAGCAGATCCCACGGATAGCCGGGATGGAGTTCGGGCAGGTAGCGCGTGGTCGTCCACGCCAGATCGTGATGCCAGAGGATCAGGGGCGGCAGTTTGCTGGACTGGTGAAGTTGATGCAGCGCGGCGGTGAGCGCGAGATTCTTGTTTAACGAGCAGACGTTGTGCGCGATCAACATGTCCACGCCCGCAAGCGCGGTTTGCAATTCCTTCGCCAACTCATTGCGCAGCGCCTCAAAATCTGGCGTTGCTTCGCCGCGATCCAATTGTTCCTTGACGTGAAGCACGCGCTCGTGGCGCGAATCCGCCAGCGGCAACCTGACCAGGGGAATGTTCCCGCCCGGCGATCCACCGCGCGCCGCGATCAGCTGCACGGAATGTCCATCGGCAGTCAGCAACCGCGCATGATGACCGATGACGCTTTCCACGCCGCCGACGATGGGCGGGACGGAGTAATGCAGTAAAACGATATTCATATCGCTTATACCTGATACCCCAGACAATCCTCCATCAGCGAACGCAAGCGGTGTTCGAGTACGGTGTATGAGAAGTATCGTTTGGCGAGTTGATAGTTCATCTCGGTCCATTCGCTGGCGAGCTGCGGGTCTTGCAACGCGCGCCGCACGGCGGCGATGGTGCTTGTGCTGATGAAGCCATCGAACCAGACCGTGTGGAATCCCTTCGGCTTGATGTCCACTTCGTAGATGGAATAATTATTGACGAGGATCAAGCGGCCGTAATACACGGCTTCGAGGAAAGCGTTGCCGAAGCCTTCGATGGCGGAGGGATACGTGACCATGTCGGCGTGAGGGTACACATCGCCGAGGGTGTAAATCTTCTTCCCGTCGCGGGTCGTGCCGCGCTGGTCCTGCACCTGATCGGATTCGAATCGCACGGTCACGTTCAGCAAATGAGCGTACTCGCGGACGCGCTGTTCGTAGTCTGTGCCTTCGTCGCCGGAGGCGTGCGAGATGATGAGTTTGGCGGGCAGGTCGAGTCGGCGCATCAACTCGATGGCATGTTCGATGCCTTTGCGGCGGATGACGCGCGTGGGCTGCAGGAAAAAATATTCCCCGGCGCGAATGCCGAAGTCGGCGCGCGCAGTTTCGGCGTAGGGGTTCGAAGCGGGCGGGGGCGAGTCGAAATCCATCACGTTGGGAATCACGCGCGCGGTCGCGCCGTAACGGGTGGCGACCTGCTGCGCCTGGATCGTGTTGATGACCACATGGCGGATCGAAGGCAGGACCGGTGGGAACGCGGCAGAGAGATAATCGTTCACGCAGTTGACCTGAAAACGCTGGCGTTCCCAATGAAAGTCGTGATGATGCGCGATGGCGGGATAGCCGGTTTCGGCGATGAACTCGGTGAGGGCGAGCCCCAGCGGGAGGTTGAGCGGGATGGTCAGCGCGTTCTCGACGACGAGGATTTCCAACTCGAAGCGGCGCGCAAATTCGTACAACCGCTCTTTGAAATATTCCTTGAGTTCGTTCACGCGGCGCGTCATATGCGGCGGGCGCACGTAGATGGAGAAGAAATCCCTGTGCAAGTGCGCCATTTCAGGATGCGCCGCCCGCGCCTCCTCGGTCACTGTCCAACTGCCCGAATATGCCATGCGATTGAGTTCTTCGATCTCGGGGTGACGATAGAACGCCTCAGGCACGACGTGGGATTGGTCCGCCCCTCGATCGCATTCGCCCGCAAAGTAAAAGCACTTGTGCCCCATGCGTTCGAGTACGGTCGCCCATTTTGCGGTTTCGAGCGAGACGCCGTCGGTGCCTGCGAAGCGGGTGGAGATGAAGCCGATGTTGTGGGAGGAGGATGTCATGTTTTTACCCATAAGATTTGGTATGGTTGGAGGGCAATCTTCGATGATGGCAGAGGCTGGCGCGTGAAGGCTTCTGTTGCGTGTTTCATTTCTTTCATTTCAAGCGTGATGGTTTTCGCCTTGACGTTATGCAAACACTGCGCGTGTGATTTTCCATCGGGCGCGATCCGTTCGAGGGCAAACACTGACGGATGAAGATCCAGAATCGTTTGCGTCCCGTGCGGGTGAAATGCCGACGTTTCGCTTCGGGCTTTGAGCAATCGGCAGTATCCGGCAAAGATCTTTGAACGCAGGGAGTTTTCGTCTGCCAGTTGATTTTGGAGTTCGCCAACCTGCAACTTCTCGCGGTTGACGGTGCGATTGCGCCCGGTTTGTTTCACGCCATTCAGCCACCCGCGCGAGCCGAAAAGACTGTGGAAATAAACCCCCGGCACGCCAACGAGCGAGAGCATGATGGCTTGCGAGGCGATGAAGCGGTCTGCCTGCAAATCCAGCGGTTCGTTTCCGCTGGGGTTGGAGAGTGCATCAAAATAATTGATGTTCATCTCGTACGGACTTTGCGTCCCGTCCGCATTGTGTTTGTAGGAGATCAAGCCGCCGTGTTCGAGGGTTTTATCCACCAGCAAATTGATTTCGTCATCTGAAAGAATTCCGCGCGCGGGGCTCAACCCGATGCCATCGTGCGAGGCGAGGAAGTTAAAGAAGGTCGTTTTGTCGGAGGGCAGGGTCAGGGTCTTTGCCCACTCCGAGAGCACACGCGCTTCGCCCGTGTGGAAGGCATGCAGCGTCAGCGGCGGGAGGGCAAAGTTGTAGACAAGTTGGGCTTCGTTCGCGCCGTCGCCGAAGTACGAAATATTGTCCACGTGCGGGACGTTGGTCTCGGTGATGAGATGCACGTGCGGCGCGGCTTCGTCCAGCGCGGCGCGCAGGAATTGGACAACCGCATGTGTTTGCGGCAGGTGAATGCAAGTCGTGCCGATCTCTTTCGACAAGTAGGCAATCGCATCGAGGCGGATGAAGTCCGCGCCGCGCTCGACGTATAGCAGGAGGATGTCGAGAATTTCCAGCAGGACTTCGGGATTCTCGAAGTTGAGGTCAATCTGGTCGGCGCTGAAGGTCGTCCAAACTTTTTTCTCTCCCGATGGAGTTTGGAACGCCGTGAGCAGCGGCAGTGCGCGCGGACGCACAACCTGCGAAAGGTCTGGGTTGCCTTCGATGGTGATGAAGTAATCGCGGTAGCGCGGGTCGTCTTGCAGGAATTTCTGGAACCACTCGCTTTGCGACGAGATGTGATTGATCACCGCATCGAACATCAGGCGGAAGTTCTGCATGGCGGAAATATCGTCCCAATCACCGAGGGCGGGGTCTATCTGGCGATAGTCCACAACGGAGAAACCATCATCGGACGTCCACGGGTAGAAGGGCAGGATGTGAATCCCATTGACGATGCCGGTCAAATAGTTGTCGCAAAATTTCTTGAGCGTTTGAAGCGGCTTTTCATTGGGCGCTTGAACCTGATCGCCGTAGAGGATGAGGATCGAGTCGCGTTGGCTGAGTCCGCCGTCCCGCGGCGCAATGGGGGCGCGAGAGTCTGAAAGAATCGCCTGAACTCGATTCATCAATAGAGAAGCACGATCGTCTCCGTAAAGAAAGGCGAGATGACGCAACAAAATATTCGACACGGCTGATTCGCTCGATTCATTCCCTCCCCTTACAGATGATTCCGTTCTAAAATTTTTATACCACATAATTTTTGGCTTGTGATTAATTCTCGGGCGGGAGAGGAGGGGGGCAAGGCCCAACTTGCGCAAGTACGCGCGAAGTCCGATGCGCCTACGCCGAGGGGGCGAAATAAAAAGCCCTCACCATTTCGGCGAGGGCTTTGCACAACACGCAGTACGTATTACGCAATAACTTCCAACTCTTCCTGTTTTTTGAACTGGCTCATGTATAGGTCATAATAAAAACCTTCTTTAGCCAGCAATTCATCATGCTTGCCGCGCTCGATAATTTCACCAGCCTTCAAAACCAAGATCACATCTGCGTTGCGGATGGTGGACAAACGATGCGCGATGACGAACGCGGTGCGACCTTTGAGCAGTTCATCGAACGCTTTTTGGATGAGACGCTCGGTTCGCGTGTCCACACTGGAAGTTGCTTCATCCAGGATGAGGATCTTCGGGTCGGACAGCGCCGCGCGCGCGATCGAAAGCAGTTGCCGCTGACCCTGACTCAAGCCTGAGCCGCGTTCGCCCAAGACGGTCTGATATTTTTCGGGGAGGCGTTCGATGAACGAATCGGCGTTGGCGAGTTTGATCGCCGCCAGCACTTCTTCATCGGTTGCATCGGGCTTCCCAAAGCGGACGTTTTCCATCACGCTCTGGCTGAACAGAAATGTGTCTTGAAGCACGATGCCGATCTGTTCGCGCAGACTCTTCATCGTCACCTCGCGGACGTCAATGCCGTCAATCTTCACCGATCCGCTCGAAACGTCGTAAAAGCGCGGAAGCAAATTGATGATCGTGGTCTTGCCCGCGCCCGTCGGACCGACGATGGCAATCGTTTGCCCAGGCTGTGCGGTGAAGGAGACATCCCTGAGAACAGGCACGCCATCTTCGTAGGAGTGGGAGGCTTTATCGAACTCGACGAGTCCTTTGATGGGCGGCATGGTTTGCGCGTTGACTTTATTGAACACGGCGGGTTCTTCGTCGAGAATGTTGAAGATGCGTTCCGCGCCCGCAATCCCGTTCTGGATGTTCGTCCACAAGACCGCGATCTGTTGAATCGGCTGGTTGAAACGCTGGACGTAGGCGAGGAAGGTGATGATCAGCCCGAAGGTCACGGTTGCGCCGAAGAGAGTTTGCCCTTTGAGCAACGCCCATCCGCCTGCGCCGACGACGATTGCCAGCGCGACGTAGGATAACGCTTCAAGCACCGGCGCCAGCGCGGAGGTGTACGACACGGCGCGCACATTGGCATCACGGTTGGCGGCGTTGACTTCCTTGAACTGTTCGATGTTCTCGTCCGCGCGGTTGAAGGCTTGCACCTCGCGCACGGCGGAGATGCTTTCCTGCAACTCCGCGTTGACGTTGCCGATCTCTTTGCGGCTGGCGCGGAAGGCTTTGCGCGCCTGCGCCGAGAAATACGCGGTGGCGATGAACATCAATGGCGCAACGGAAAGCGAGATCAGGGCAAACGGAAGGCTCGCCGTGAGCATGTTGTAGGAGATCCACACGAGTTGAATCACGCCGCTGACGAATTGCACCAGCGCGAACGACGTGCCTTGTTCCAACGCGGATGTGTCGTTGGTGATACGGCTCATCAAATCGCCCGCCGTGTGTTCGGAATAATAACTAAGCGAGAGGCGATGCAACTGCTCGAACACTTGCAAGCGCAGTTGGCGAATCACGTGTTGCGCCGCCCACGTCATGGCAAGGAACGTCATGCCGAAAAGCAGAGCGCCCGCCACGTACATCACCGCCATGATCATTGTCAGGCGGAACAAACCTGCGATGCGCTGGTCGTTCGTCATGGAGGACGCGTCAACAGGCGCGGGGTACTCATTCGAGGTGTAAAGGTTGTAAATGATTCGTTCGGTGAAACCGAGGGAGGTGGGGTCGTCTGTGCCAAGCCAGCAGGCGGAGGCAGATGCGTCCGAAGCTGAATCAGACGCAAGGTTGAAGGAAGCGTTTTGTCCGCCAAATTGCACGATGAAGCAGTCGGTGGCTTGTCCGGTCAATACGGGAGTTGTGACGGTCATCCACGTGGAGGCGATCATCACTGCGAGCGCAAAGACGACCATATACCAGTAGGGCGCGAAGTAACGGAGCAGGCGCGCGAGGGTGGCGCGCACGTTGGCGGCTTTGACGGTTTCCTGTTTGAAGAGGTCTTGACGATTGCCCATCATGGGAGCACCTCTTTTTCACTGCGGGCAAAAATCTTTTTACCACGAAGGTTTTTGCTTTTAAACTTTGTGTCCTTCGTGTCCTTTGTGTTTAAAAAATTATTGAGTCGGATGTTCATGTTCATGAGCCAATATTTGTGAGTTGTAAATTTCCGCGTAGATGGCGCTGTCTTCCATCAAGTCGCGGTGTTTGCCCTCGGCGACGATCTCGCCTTTATCGAGAACGATGATTCGATCAGCGTTAACGACGGTGCTGATACGTTGCGCGATGACGAACGATGTGCGACCCTTCATCAATACTTCCAGCGCGGATTGGATTTGCGCTTCGGTGTTGAGGTCAACGCTGGATGTCGAATCATCCAGTATGAGGATGCGAGGATTGAGGAGAATGGCGCGGGCGATGGCAACGCGTTGTTTTTGCCCGCCTGAGAGTGTGGCGCCGCGTTCGCCGACGTGTGTGTTGTAGCCGTCGGGGAACGACATGATGAAATCGTGCGCAGCGGCGGCTTTGGCGGCGGATTCAATTTCGGCTTGCGAGGCGTCGGGTTTGCCGAAGGCAATGTTGTCGCGGATGCTTCCGCTGAAGAGCGTCGTTTCCTGCAAAACGATTCCGATTTGCGAACGGAGCGATTCGAGTCGTACGTCGCGCAGGTCGTGATTGTCAATTGTGATTTTGCCTTCGCTGGGGTCGTAGAAGCGCGGCAGTAAATTGATGACGGTGGTCTTGCCCGAACCTGTAGCGCCGAGCAAGGCAATCGTCTCGCCAGGGTTGGCAGTGAACGAAACATTTTTCAACACGGGGTCGCCACCGCCGAAATAACGAAACGTGACGTCTTCAAATTTCACTGTGCCAGTCACGTCGGGCAGGGTTATTGCGTTGGGTCTATCCACGATATCGTTCTTCGCATCGAGAATCTCGAAGATGCGTTCTGCCGATGCGGAAGCCTGACCGAGTTGCGTGATGATGAATCCGAATTGGGCGATGGGGAAGAACAGATAAATGAGATAGAGCGAAAACTCCTGCCACTCGCCGAGGGTGAGCAAACCCGAAATGATCTGCTCCCCGCCGACGTAAAGAATCGCCGCCTGTCCCAAATTCGCCACCATGAAGATCAGCGGGAACAAAAACGTGAACAAGCGCGCCACGTGGATCTGCTGGTTCATCGTGTCGTTCGCGGCAACATGAAATTTCTGTTGTTGTTCTTTTTCACGCGTGAACGCCTTGATCACTTTCACGCCCGCGAGATTTTCCTGCAAGACCGTATTGAGCGCGGAAAGTTTTTCCTGCACTTTTGCGAACAACGGCTGGCTGATGATTCCGAAGAACACGAATAACGCGAACGCGATCGGCAGGATCGGCATCGAAGTCCATGCGAGCGTGACGTTCGTGCTGAACAAAATGATCACAGTGCCGGTCAGCAGGATGATCGCGCCGACGAGTTGCAAGAGTCCCTGCCCGATGAACAAGCGCACCTTCTCCACATCGTCGGTGGCGCGCACCATCAACTGTCCCGTCTGGTTTTTATCGTGGTACGAAAACGACAGCGTCTGTATCTTCGCATACAACTCGTTGCGGATGTCGTACGCGACCGACTGCGAATTCTTCTCCGCCCAGTAGGCTTGCAGGAACGAGAACACTCCGCGTAGCGCGGCGAAGATGACGATGAGAATCAGCGCGTTGACGAGAATCTGCGGCGTGGACGCAACATCCGCTTCCAACTGAATTTTGAGTTGGTCCAGCGTTAAGGACGTATCTCTACCCGTGGCTTCGAGCAACTTCGGCAACACCTGGCTGACGAATGCCGCGGGGATTTTTTCCAACGCGTCCATAATTTGATTCGCGAGATAACCGCTCGTCACCGCATCAATGACGTTGCGAATCATGCGCGGCACCGCCAGTTGTGCCAGCGTGGCGATGATGAGAAAAATATACGGCAGCGCGGCTTGACGTCCGTACTTCATCAAGTAGCGGACAGCGCGCCCGATTCCCTTGAAGGAGGGGCGTTGCCTGCGTTCGCGTGTTCGAGGTCGGGTGAGAGTGGCTTGCATGAAATCCTTTCAGTAATTGGTAAGTGGTAATTTGTAATTGATGGTCGAGTAGCGAGCGGCGCCGAGACACCCTTGCGAGCGTATCGAGACCAGAGATTGGGTGGGAGTGTACCGCGCGCTTGTGAATTGAGTATGGAGAGGCACCGGTGGCTGAGTAGCCCCCAATGCTTTTGGGGGCGTATCGAAACCACTAAAAAGCAGAGAACACTTGTTATTGGTGGTTTCGACTGTTCGCGCTCAACCACCGAGGTAATTAGTTACCTGTCCACTTCCTTCGCCTTCTCCGTCAAGATTTCCAACGCTTCGCTCACTTTGGTTTTTTCCTCCGTCGAGAGGTTTTTCAACAACTCATCCATCCAGCGGTGACGTTGTTCGACGCCTTGTTGAATCAAACCTGTCCCTTTGGCGGTGAGATTGAGCAGTTTCGAGCGGCGGTCAGAGGGATCTTCGTCGCGTTTGACGTAGCCGCCTTGCACGAGTTTATCCACCAACTGGCTGGCGGCAGCGTTGGAAATGTCGAAGCGTTCGCTGATGTCCGAGACTCCGCACGCGCCCTTGTGATGCAATTGCATCAGGATGCTGAACTGCGGCATGGAAAGTCCCGTCCCTTTGGCGAACTGGCTCCAGCCGCGCATCGAACGGTGCATGACTACATCCATCCACGCGCGCAGGGATTGAGAAGCGGATCGGGTCATCGTTAAGCCTGCTTTTTAGTTAAGCGGGCTTAACTTTATGCCTGAACTCGGTTTTGGTCAAGAGGGATGGAATAAGAGCTGTGTTAGAGATTGTCTTCCAATGCGTATGCAATCGCTTGCTCCATCGTCATGGCGCGGCCTTCTGCCGCAAGCGCTTCGAATTTTGCATCCCCAAGCTCCGCGCGCAAGAGGGTTGTGAGGCGTTGTAACTCGATTTGATCAATACTCTCTATTGGATTGGACCTTGCCGCCGCATTTGCCTCTCCCACGCCCAAGAGTTGGACGGCGCGCTCGAAGTGTTGCTCGGCAGCAGCGATGCCCGCAAAACCGATGAAGCATTCGGCATGTTGCCTCGGTAAACCGATTTGTTGGTCGAAGAGCAGGCATTCTGTGTACCACTCTTTGGCGCGGATATGGTCCCCCTCGCGTACTGCAATCACACCCAACAACCACAGGGGTATGTCTATAAAGTAATTAAGGTGTGCTTGCCGATAGAACTGGAGTATCGCGTCTAGCTGTGGGCGGGCGTCCGCATAATTCCCATGAACCACTGTGAGATACGCCAATATCACGTTCGTTTTAGCCGCGCTGATCCCATCCCCACATTCCCGAAAGAGTTTCAGGCTTTGTTCCCATGCCTGCTGGGAGCCTATGAAATCGCCGCTCCGCTCTAATTCGCGGCCCATATCAGACAACATCGTAGCCATCCCCCACGGATCGCCTGCTTCTTGAAGCAATGTCAAAAGCTTGTCATACCTCTGACGTATCTGAAACGGTGTTTCCGTGATAGCGCTCTGCATGAAACCTTGATACACATGGCTTGCCCATGCGATATCCACTTTGCATTCTGGTCCAAGAAGCATGGACAATCGTTCGCCTTCCTTGAGGTGAGTCTCGCTTAGAATTTTATTACTTGAATTCCAGTTTAACAACCCAATTAAGCGGTGACCCCTAACCGCGGGCTGAGTTTGAGCGGCTGGTAAAGGTTGGGCGAGTAGATTTTCAAGAGCCAGACTTGGTTCCTGTATGTGGACGCGCCAAATCCAAAACAATTCCAGATCGGTCACCAAACGGAGACCTTCGGCAATGGCGCCGCTTGCCTGCGCCCAATTCAACGCAACGCGGATATTGTCGTATTCAGCATCCAAACGACCCAACCATGCCAACTGTCCCGCGCCGCGAAGTTGCGTTTCGGCTTGTTCTGCCAATTTGCAGAAATACGTCAGATGGAGATTCGAGGTTTCCGTGGACTCCTCTATCTCGTGCAATCGCTCCCGAGCGAATTCTTGAATCGTCACCAACATCGTGTAGCGCGGTTCAAGATGGGGATCGTGGTCTCGCGCACGTTGTAACAGGCTTTTATCCAGCAACGACGTGACGAGATTGGGAATGGATTGCCCTGTAAAGGCTTGCGAAAACATTACCTCTGCCGCGTCCATCGTAAAGCCGCCTGAAAATACAGAGAGAGATGCAAACAGCTTCTGTTCCGGTTCAGAGAGCAGGTTATAACTCCACTCGATGGCATTCCGCAACGTCTTCTGGCGTTCGGAGGGAGGGCGCATCCCATCGGCGGTCAACACAAATTGACCGCTCATACGCTCGAGCAATGCCTGCGGCGACATGAGACGCATGCGCGCGGCGATCAACTCGATCACCAGCGGCAAGCCATCCAAATGCGCACAGATCGCAGCAACTGTTTGGATGTTATCGGATGTCAATTTGAAATCGGGTCGTACGGCGCGGGCGCGTTCGACGAATAACATCAGCGCGGGGAAACCCGAAGCGTTGTCAATGTCAATGGTGTCGCTTTCTCTCGGGAGATCAAACGCGGGGACGGGATACAACCATTCGCCGGGGATGCGAAACGACTCCCGGCTGGTAGCCAGTATCTTTAAACCGGGGCAGGCTGAAAGGAGGGAAGAGGCGAGCGAAGCAGTCGCTTCGACCAGATGCTCGCAATTATCCAGCACGATCAGCATCTGTTTATTCCCAATACTTTCTTTGAGCTGGCTTTCGGGGGCAGTGTCACCGCTTTCCATATACCCCAGCGCTTGAATGATTGCGGAAGCTATCGTATTGGGATCCTCTAACAAAGCAAGGGGGACAAAGAAAACACCATACGGAAAATCAGGCAATGACGCGCGTGCCGTTTCGATGCTCAGCCGTGTCTTGCCGATGCCCGGCGGACCGATCAACGTGACGAGGCGGATATCATTCTTCGACAAGTATTCACGCACGAGGGCGATCTCATTTTCGCGGGCGATCAACGAGGTAGTTGTCGCGGGGATGTTCGAATGCACGGGCTTGGTTGAACCACGCCAAAGGGACTCTTCGCTAATTTGATCTGGAGCGGATTCCAATACGCCGCGTGCGAATTTCAGAAAGTGGCCTCGTTCGCTTTGCGGGATGTTGAAAACTTCAGCGAGCCGCCCCGCGATCTGTTCGGATGGACGGCGCTCCTCCGCTTCGATCTTGCGGATGGTTGCCGCGGAATACCCGACGCGTTGCCCCAGCCCTTCGCGGGTGAGGTCGAGTGATTTGCGCTTCAGCCTGAGCCAGTTGCCAAACGAGGTCTGTTCCATTTCAACCTTATCTTACCAAGATTGTCACACTTTTTGTCACACTTTATGTGACCAACCGAGAGGAGCAGTTTGTTACAGTATGACACAGGGACCATCCCAGGTCTCTGAAAATATGAAAAGGAGATCATCATGTTACGAACAAAAATTCTCAAGACTTTATCCATGGGTGTGACCGCGTTGCTGGTGTTGGCTTTCGCCATCGGTGCGACGGGCGCACAGCCTGCCCAAGCCGCGCCATCTACCCGAGTCTCCAACGGATGGATGCGCTTCTCGGGCTTCGTGTACGACTCTCACACCAATAGTATCGCCAGCCTCAACGGTTGGGTTCATATTGTGGCACGCTGGAAGTCCCTCCCCTCCGGCGGAATGCAACTGGACGTGGATGTCAACCTCCCCGCGGCAAGCGTGACCGTGACGACGGATACCGGCATTCCATACACCGCCTACGGCGCGGCGCAGAGTAGCATCTCGTTTCCTACTGACCCCACCTTTCCTACTGATCCTACCCGCGTTATTACACCGGCTTTTCTGCGGGCGTTGCCGCCAAACCCGATTCTTCCACCGAACCCAATTCTCCCGCCCAATCCCATCCGTTCATTCGGTCTGCAATTCGATCTGGTCTTCGACGCGGCTGGCGCGCTCGATTTCGATGCCAGCGTCGTGCAAGCCATCTCCTTCGGTGACGAGGGTTGAGTCTGCGCCATGAGCAAGGTGACAGTCGCTGGCGAAGTGACTGTCACCTTGCAAAAGGAATATCAGGATGAGCGGTCAACAAGAGTCCTCCTCCAAAGGCTGGATCATCGTCATCACATCCATCATCGGTGTGATCGGAACGATTACGGTGGCGTATTTCGCGTTTCGCGGGGCGATCTTCCCTGCGCAACTGGAAATAGAAGCGAGCCAAACCGCTCAAAGCATCCTATCAACCCAAATCGCTGATAGTATTTGGATCACTCAAACAGCCCACAGCCTCGAAGTTTCACTCTCTTCCGTTCCACCGAGCCAGATATTGTCTCCTACAGAGGATCCAGTTGCATTTTCTCCAACGACAATCCCATCTGCGACGTTTGCGCCTCCTCCCACCGTCATGCCCACAGAACCGCCTCAAAATGTATGTGACCGCTATGAAAAAGTTCCGCTCCAATTGTATTGGAGCGACGAACGTCAGGATAATTTCACAGCCGCCGCAACAGACAGTATCAATGGCGCGGTGTCGCCGCTTTATTATTTTGTGAGGACGGAAGGCTACATTTTCCCCACTCCGCAAAACGACACGATCCCGTTGGAACTGTACTACGAAGGCTATACCCGGTTCGATAATTTCACAATGGCAACACAAGCGGGCATGGAAGAAGCGTTACGAATCGGATATTGGCGCGTTCGAACGGAAGGGTATGTTTTTTCCGCCCACTATCCCGGCACAGTTCCTTTGGACGTGTATTGGCATTCAGGGCGAGCCGATAATTTTACGACCGCCACCAATGAAGGAAAAACAGCCGCCCAGGCTGCCGGATATCAACGGATACGAACCGAAGGGTATATTTGCCCGTGAAGTTCTTGAGATAATTTGAAAAGATCCATCATGCGCCCAACTCATCCGGGGCATGAGATCGGCTGGTGACCCGCGCTAGGATATTGGGGTAGCGGAAACCGGCAAGGCGTTTTGACACGCTGGTGTTCTACGCCGAACCCGACCAATAAAAAATCGCGGAGCTGCCTAATGGCAACTCCGCGATCATTCTGTTTCAAATTCAAATCTACACCGCGATATATTCCTTCAAATTATGCTCCACCGCGTAGGCGGCGGCTTCGGCGCGGTTGCTCACATTCAACTTCGAGAGGATGCTCGAGACGTAGTTCCGCACGGTGCCCTCGCCGAGATACAACTGTCGCGCGATCTCGCGGTTGGTCTTCCCTTCTGAAACGAGCAACAACACGTGCTTTTCCTGCTGGCTCAAATGCGAGAACGCCGAAGCCTCCTCGTTCTTCACCGCGCGCCGCACCTCCTGGAATACGCGTTGCGTCACCGCCGGGTCGAGCAGCGCTTCGCCGCGCCCCACGGCTTCGAGCGCCTTCACCAGGTCGTTGCTTCCGATCTGCTTGAGCACATATCCCGAAGCCCCCGCGCGGATCGCCGAAAACAACATCTCGTCCTCGGCATACGAGGTAAGCATGATGACTTTGACCTTCGGGTGCTTCGTCACGATCTGCTCGCATGCCTCGATGCCCGAGGTGCCCGGCAGGCGGATATCCATCACCACCACGTCCGGTTTCAGCATCTCGGTTTTTTCGATGGCTTCGCGCGCCGAACCCGCCTCGCCCACCACGTCGAACTGGGGATGACGCTCCAGCAGCGAGCGCAACCCCACACGGACCACCTCGTGATCATCCACCAGGATGACGCGCTGTTTGACTGTTCCCTTTGGCATGGACGAATTTTACCCCAATATGTCGATTCGCCCCGCCCCGGGTGGAAGTCGATGCCATCGTGGTTAATCATGTTTATTCGATCAGAGAAAGCAGATCCACTCCCGACTCATCCACATACTTGCGAAATTCGCTGTAGAAACCGTCGTTCGCCGGTTGCATTTCGTCGATATCGTACGCGGTCTTGAACGCCGCTTTTCCATCCTCGATCTGCAGGATGACGGGGATCGTGCCGGCGAACAGGTCTCGCATGGGCTGGGGCATGCCGGCGGAAAGAACAAACACATCATGGGGGATGATCTCAGGGATCTGCCAGACCACGATCACCTGTTCCATCAAGTCCGGGAATTGGTCCTCCAGCGAGGGAAATTTCCGCGCATCGATGTACGTCGCTCCAAACTCGCAAATTCCGCTCGCATATAACGACCGGACAACCGTCGGGTGACCTTCCACGAAGGCGGCGGGCTTGGCGACAACCCCAACGGATCTTAAGTACCCCAAAGGCACGACATAACCGGAAGCCGAGCGTTGATCGCTCCAACAGGGCTTTTTGTCGTTGAACTGGGTGAGCGCAACCGACGGATCGTTGATCGTGTTCGTTTCGTTTAGCGGGTTGAAGAACGGGGTGAAGCCGACGTTGCCTTGCGCGAGGAATTGCGCCCCGTACTGGCTTTTCCCATCCTTCAAAACGGCAAACGCGGCTTTGACGGTTTGCTGTTGGTACGCCATCACATACTCGTAAGGGTCGAGCAAGGCGATGTGCGCGTTCCCTTTTTGGAAGGCTTCCACCAGCGCCGTTCCCGAATCGGGAATCACGGTGACCACCGAATACCCCGTGCGCTCTTCGAGTTGAGAGGCGATCAAGTTGGCGGCATCGATCTGCTCCTGTGTGCCGGCAGAGGGTGGTAACGCAAGGATCAACGGGTTATCAGGTTGACCCAGCTCCGCGCGCGGCAGATCCACTGTGGATGTTTCGGTGGCTGTCACAGGAGACGGAGTTGGCGAGGGCGCAACCACGCGCGGGCGCGGCAAACTACACCCAAAGGTAATGAACAACACAACCACCAGGATCAGGCGAGGAAAAATTGATCGATTCATGCGTTCCCCGCTGAGATTATAATACGTGCATGAAAAATAATAACTTTCTCTCCATTCTGATATTGATCGTGATCGGGGTCGCCGCGTACATGATCGTCCAGACCGTGCGCGAGAGCGCGCAAACCGCCACCCAGCCCTTCGAGCAGGTGAATGAGGCGAATCGCGCCCTGCAAACGCAGATGGCGAACCTGATGAACCCCACCCCCACCATCATCCCCGACCCGATCACGTACATCAACGAGATCCGCGCGTTGGCGAGGCTCGAAACGATCCAATACAGCGTGGAGAAGGTGATCACCGGCGAAACCGGCGGAGGAACGTTCGAATCATTCTTCGGCGACAAAATATTGTTCGTCGGGCATGGCACGGTCATCGCGGGCATCGACATGGAAAAACTCACGCCGGAAAACATGCGCTATGAGAACGGGGTGCTCACGGTGCAGCTGCCCCCGGCGGAAATCTTCATCGCCACCCTCGATAATGAAAAATCATACGTGTACGACCGGCAGACCGGCGTGTTGACCAAACCCGACCCGAACCTCGAAACCCTGGTGAGGCAAAAAGCCGAAGAGGAAATTCTCAAAGCCGCATTGGAGGACGGGATTCTCGACCAGGCGCAGGTCAATGCCGAGGCGTATCTGTTCAAATTTTTTGCCGCGCTTGGCTTCCCCAACACAATCTTTTTGGATAACCCGAACTAGACACGTTCTGTCCAGGCGGGGTGGCCATATTTTTCGCGGACGAATTCTTCTGCCAGAGCGGATTCAGATTCGGATAACCCGCCCGCTTCAAATTGGATTCCCAATTGCGCTTCAAAAGCGCGGACGTATGCCTGCGCCGCCAACTCCCAACTGACCTGCCGCCCCATCGCGGATTCCACAGTGGTTGCCCGTTCGAGCAGTCGTTGCGATGCATCGTCCCGCGCCGATTCGTTTTCGAATACCAGCGCCTGGCAAATTCGCGTCAGGTCGCCGGTCAACGGCAGGGATCCGTGTTGCAGTACACCCTCTTTTTTGCGGGCTTGCGCCGAGCCGATCAATTTTTTTCCGTTCACCGTGATCTCGTACGTGGATGGAACCTCGAAGCAAACAGGGTTGTGGGTCGGGATATTATCCCGCTCTACGCCTTCTTTTATTTCCACCGGCACATCTAAAAACTTCACTGCCAATAACAACGCCTGTGCCAGCCGGTGATAACTTTCGAGAACCGACCCCGCCACCCGGGGCTCGTCTGTGGGCGTGATCACCGAGTAGGTCAATTCGTCGGTGTGCAGGATGGCGCGCCCGCCGGTGACGCGTCGGACGACCTCCCATCCGCGCGCGTTCAACCGTTTCACATCCACATCGCGGAAGGGCTGGGCAACTCCGAGGGAGAGGCAGGCTGGGGTCCAGGCATACAGCCGCAAGGTCGGGGGTGAATCGCCGCGTCCGATATGGCGGAAGATGGCTTCATCCACAGCCATATTCCATGCGCCCCGTTGTGGAGAGGTTTTCAGAAGACGCCAGGTGGTCATGGCAATATTATAATAGTCGGGGAACTTGGGAGGTGAGTGAGGTAAAGTTGTGTCAACCATCCAGATGAAACTTTTCAACTCATGAAGAATAAAAACAGTTCGGCTGGCTTGGGCAATTCGAAAAAGCCCAACCGAAGTGACGCGAGGGAGGGGTACGGGGCGGGCAAGCCGCAACGGAAGGATCGCGCGGCTCAACCGAGGCGATCGCGCGCGCGGTCCACAGCGGAAATGCGCCTGCGCCAGATCATCGACCTGGTTCCACATTTCATTTTTGCGAAGGATGCAGAGGGTAAATTCATCCTGGTCAACCAGGCGCTGGCAGATGCGTATGGCACGACGGTCGAGGAATTGACGGGGAAATTGGATGCCGATTTTGCCAGGTCGGAGGCGGAGGTCAAACAATTCCTGGCGGATGACCTGGAGGTGATTCGTTCCGGCAAACCGAAAAATATACCGGAAGAGCAGATCACCGATTCGCAGGGGAATCTCCGCACGTTGAACACCACAAAGATACCGTTTAATTTTTCCGGTGCCGCCACACCCGCGGTGTTGGGCGTGGCTGTGGACATCACCGAACGGAAACGGGTGGAAACGGAACTGCGCGAGAGCGAATCGCGCTTGTTGACCGTTTTGGAGTCTTCCCCGATCCCGATCGCGTTGAATTCATTCGAAGGTGGTGTAATCCTCTATGCCAACTCTGCGATGGAGGAACTGCTGGGGATTCCTCTCACTGAATTGGTGGGCAGTCAGGCGGCGGATTTTTATGCGAACCCCGAGGACCGTCTTCGCTTGTTGGCGGAAGTGTCGCGCCGCGGGTCGCTTCGCGACCATCAGGTGATGATGAAGCGTGCGAACGGGAGCGCCTTTTGGGCTTCGCTGTCTTCTGAAAAGACTCACCTGGAGGGACAAGACTGCATCCTGAGTTGCGTATACGATATATCCGAACAGAAACGCGCCGAGGCGTTGCAGTCAGCGGTATACCAGATCAGCGAGGCGGCGAACCGATCCTCCGGCATGGACGAACTATACCGGTCGGTTCATTCGATCATTGGACAGGTGATGCCCGCCCGAAATTTTTACATCGCGCTCTACGATGAAGAGAATGATGTGTTGAGTTTCCCGTATTATGTGGACGAGGTGGATGAAGCGCCGTCCATTTTGCCGTCCCGGCCGGGGCGGGGCATGACCGAGTATGTCCTGCGGCTTGGCAAGCCAGTGATCAGCGACCAGGCAAATTTCGAGGAATTGGCGCGCTTGCGGGAGGTCGAACTGGTGGGACCTCCCTCGCCCATCTGGATCGGGGCTCCATTGAATGTGGACGGCCGGACGATCGGTGTGATTGCATTGCAGGATTATCACGACCCCAAGGTATACACCGAGCGTGAACTGCGCATGCTCGAGTACGTTTCGGACCAGGTGGCAAAAGCGATCGAGCGCACGCGCCTCCACGAAGAAACCCAGCGCAAGAACCGCATCCTCACGGCGTTGCAGGAAGCCACACTTTCGATCATGCGGCAAACAGAACTTTCAGAAGTCTTGCAAGCCATTTTGACCCAGGCGAGCGGCTTGTTCGATTCGACCAGCAGTTATATTTACCTCGTCTCATCCGATGAATCGGAATTGGTGCTTGTGCTGGCTCTCGGACAGGGAGAACATTTCACGGGGATGCGTCTCAAACCCGGCGAGGGGCTGGCTGGCAGGGTTTGGCAGACGGGCGAAGCCATCCATGTGCCGGATTATCAGACCTGGGAAGGCAGGTCGGAAAAGTTTGCCAATACATCGTTCCATTCCATCCTTGGGGTTCCGCTCTTCGTCGGTGACAGGGTAGTGGGGGTTCTGGGAATTACCCATGTACAAACCGATCGTAAATTCAACAGGGACGATGTTGAATTACTCTCGCGTTTCGCCCAACTCGCTTCCATTGCCTATGAAAATGCCCGTCTGTTCACCCTAAGCCGGCAGGAACTGGCTGAGCGGAAAATGGCGGAGGAAGCGTTGCGGGTCAGCGAGGACAGATTCCGCAGGGCGGTGATGCAGGCGCCGATCCCCATTCAGATCCATGCCGAGGATGGTGAGATCCTGATCGTCAACGATGCCTGGCTACATCAAAGCCAGTATTCGCGCGAAGAGATCCCCACCCTGTCCGATTGGATCCACCGGGCGTATGCCGGCAGGCAAGCCGACATACAGGCTGAGATCGACAGGCTTTACCAAATCGTGGAATCGATGCATGAAGGCGAGGATGTGATCCTCACCGGTGCCGGGGAAAAACGGATTTGGGATTTCAATTCCTCGCCTCTCGGCGTTCTTCCCGATGGGCGGCGGATCGTGATCAGCATGGCGAAGGATGTAACCGCGCAAAAACACGCCGAGTCGTTGCAGGCGGCGGTGTACCGCATCAGCGATGCGACCAGTTCCAACATCGGCATGGATGAGTTCTACCGCGTGGTGCACGAAGCCTTGAAAAGCGTGATGGTGGCTGAGAACTTTTACATCGCGCTGTACGACCGCGAGTCGGACCTTTTGAGTTTCCCCTACTATGCCGATGAACGCGATGATGCCCCGCGGACCGCCCCGCTGGGTGGCGGTCCCACCGGGTACGTGATCCGCAAGGGTGAGCCCCTGTTCGGGAAATCGGAAACCATGAAGGTGTTGGAAGAACAAGGCATCCTTGTTCCGGCAGGCACCCGTTCGATCGACTGGCTGGGCGTACCGTTGAAGATCCGCAATGAAACGATCGGGGTCATGGCGGTGCAAACGTATGACCGGGGCATCCGTTATACTCAGCGCGACCTGGATATTCTCGGCTATGTCTCCACCCAGGTGGCATCGTCCATCGAGCGCAAACAGGCGGAGGAAGATCTGCAGACAAGCGAAATGCGGTATCGCCTGTCAGCGCGCGCCACCAACGATGTCATCTGGGAATGGGATATCGTTTCCGACGAGGAGGTTTGGAGCGAAAACCTTCATCCGCTGTTTGGCTATGATGTGGAGGCTATCGATACACAGGATTTCTGGTGGGAGGATCACATCCACCCACAGGATAGGCAACGAGTGCTGGAAAAATTGAACGACACGCTATTGAACGATGAAAATATCTGGGAGGATGAATATCGGTTCAAGCGAAACGACGGTTCGATGGCATATATCGTTGACCGCGGGTATATCGAGCGTAATAGCAACGGAAAACCCGTGCGGATGATCGGCGCCATGTCGGATATCACGGACCGCCGGCGCCGGGAGGAGGAACTCGAAGCGCTGGCTTCGGTCAGCGCGGCGTTGCGCGTGGCAGGCTCGCGCACCGAAATTCTGCAAGTGGTGCTCGATCAAATCCTTTTACGGTTCGATGCGCGCGGCGCTGTGCTCATCCTTCGGCGCACCAGCACCGATGAACTGGTCGTGGAAGGTGCTCGAGGCGAATGGGCGAATTTTTTGGGCACCCGTGCGCCAATGAACGGGAGTGTCAGCCGTCACGTGATGACCACCGGAAAGCCTCATGTGGAAAATGATCTATCGGCGGAAACCTTGCTGAGCCTGAACGGCCTGGCAAAGGGAGTTGGAAGCTTTGTCAGCGCGCCGCTCAGCACCCCCAGCGGCATGATCGGCGCCCTGAACCTCGGCCGCGCCGCCCCCTTCCGACCGGAAGATGTGCGGCTCGTGATGAATATCGCCGATATGGCGGCGAACGCCATCCAGCGCGCATCTGCCTACGAACAGATGAAACAACAGATCGAGCGTATCAAAGTGTTGCGGACCATAGACCTGTTCATTGCCAGCGGAGCCGACCTGCATCTGACCATGCAGACCATCCTCAACCAGGCGGTGGCTCACCTGGGTATCGATGCGGCGGATATTCTTGCCCTGAACCCCTCCGTCCACGCGCTCGAGTTTGCCGAAGGGATCGGGTTCCGCACGGCGGGCGTCAGACAAACCTCGCTCCGCCTGGGCGAAGGGTTTGCGGGCCAGGCCGTTTTGAAACGGGAAATGATCGCGGTGGAGGATATCGCCCTCTTGAAGAACCACCCGTTGTTCATGCTGGAGGGCTTTATCCGGTATTACGGCGTGCCCTTGATCGCCAAAGGGGATGTAAAAGGCGTGATGGAAGTGCTGCACCGGGCTCCCCTCGATGTCGACCGCGACTGGCTGGACTTCCTCGAATCGCTCGCCGCTCAGGCGGCTCTCGCCATGGATAACGCCTCGCTCTTCAGCAGTCTACAGCGCTCGAACCTGGAACTTGGCATCGCCTACGAAGCGACCCTGGAAGGCTGGTCCGCCGCGCTCGACCTGCGCGATAAGGAGACAGAGGGACATACCCAACGAGTCACCAACCTTACCCTGGCGCTCGCCGAAGCGATGGGCGTCAGTGAAAAGGACCGGGTGCAGATTCGCCGGGGAGCGCTCCTGCACGACATTGGAAAAATGGGCATCCCCGATCGCATCCTGCTCAAGCCCGATGTGTTGACCGGCGAAGAGTGGGAGATCATGCGCCAGCACCCGGTCTATGCCTACAAATTGCTCTACCCCATACCGCACCTGCGCCCCGCGCTCGATATTCCATATTGTCATCACGAACGCTGGGACGGTTCCGGCTACCCGCGTGGCTTGAAAGAGGAAGCCATTCCGCTGGCGGCGCGCATCTTTGCCGTGGCGGACGTGTGGGACGCCCTATGCTCCGACCGCCCCTATCGCCCGGCATGGGTGAGAGAGACCGCTTTGAGTTATATCAAGTCGCTTTCCGGCGTCCACTTCGACCCGAAGGTGATCGAAGTGTTTTTAAAGTTGATCTGAAAAGGTTGACTGATTGGATAATCAGGGAATAATACAGGTATTCAACCGGATACTGTACCTGATTGATATTGAATAAGGAGGCATGGGAATGGCTGGACCACAGAACCTGACTGCTCAATCCGTTAGTGAGCTCTTGGATGCATCGTTGAGAATGTATCGGGTAAAGTTTGTGCCATTTACAGGGATTGTTGCCCTGATCATGGTTCCGGAGGGAATTCTGGAATTTATTCTTATTTTTCTCATGGCGCCCGAAGCGTTCCAGCAAGCCCAGACCTATTTGACAAATTTCTTTTCGACTTTTGCTACACTGGCACTGGCTGTTGGAATATCCAATTATTATCTTGGCAGGGAGTTCTCTATCAAATCATCGTATGTGGTCGGCTTAAAACGGTTTTGGAGTGTGATTTGGGCAAATTTTTTGAAAGGCCTTGCAGCAGGCAGCTTGGTAATCGTCGCCTTTGTCTGTCTATTATCCACTGTGCAGGCTCTTGCTTATGTGCTTTTCGTGTTCGCCGTGCCGATAATCCTGTTTCTTTCCACTCGCTGGTCGTTAAGCACACAAGCTATCGTCCTGGAAGATATGGGCGGTTCGGAAGGGTTGAGTCGATCATGGGCGCTCACCAAGGGGTATTTCTGGCGCGTGTTTGGTACCTCTGTTCTCGCTGGGCTGCTTTCCTTGCTCATCACACTCGTGCCATCCACCATGATCTCTTATATTTTGGGAGCCATGAATATTTCGTTTCGAATCATTCAGGTTGTAGAACTGGTCGTTGGGCAACTTGGTTTGATTTTAACCCTGCCGTTTTCGATCGCAGTGCAAGTAGTGATCTATTACGACCTTCGTATTCGCAAAGAGGGATTTGACTTGTTGATGCTTGCAGATGTTGTGCAGCCGGCGGGCTAGGCGTTCCGCAATTCTTCGAAGGCTGATTCGAGTTTATCCTCCGGCAGGTTCTCCAGCGGCGGCTTCACCGCCCAGCGCGGCAGACCGTGCATACGATGCATCAACGCCTTCAACGTCGGCGGGAAGGGCGGATACTTTTCCAGGATATGCCGCTTTTCAGTCACGCGCGCTTGGGTGGCGGCGGCATCTTTTCCATCACGGATCAAATCCCACACCTCGCGCAGATCGGGCGAGATCAAATTGGCGGGCGCCGTGATGCACCCGGCGGCGTGATATTCCATGGCGATCTTCAAGTACGAATCCGTGCCGTTCAAAACCAGCAGATCCGAGCCAAACGTTTCACCGACCGCCCGGGCAAACTCCACATCGTGCGAAGAATCCTTGATGCCGGCAAACTGACTTGGAAACGCATTCTTCAATTTCTCTAGCAACGGGATGGAAAACCCGATTCCGATCAACGGGGGAATGTGATACCCGATCAGGAATTTATCCGCAGGGACGGCTTTTCGAATCACCTCGCTGAACCACTCGAACAACCCATCGTCGCCAGCCTTGCGGAAATAATACGGCGGCACAACCAGCGCCGCGTCGTATCCGAGATCGAACGCGCGTGTGGTCAACTCGATGGTCTCGGTCAGGCTCGGTGTGCCGGTGCCGGCGATCAGCCGACTGCCCGCCGGTCGATTCTCTTTTAGCGCGCGCATCACGCCTTCGCGCTCTTTCGAGGAGAAGGACGGTCCCTCACCGGTGGTGCCAAAGAGCACAATGCCGTGACAGCCTCGCGACGCCAGAAAATCCGCCAGGGCTGGGACAGAATCAAGGTCGAGGGTGGAAGCGTCTTTCAGCGGTGTGACCGCCGCGGCGTACACACCGGCGAGAGGGTGGGTGGATGTCATGGTCGTTTCTTCTCCGTTTTTCGTTTTTTCTTTTTGAGCGGCGCGGGTTGCCCGTCTTCGATGCCGAAAAATTCGCGTGCCGCCGCATCGGGCGGTTGCAGGGGAACACCCTCCTGCGATTGCAGATAGTGCTGATGGTCGAGCACCCAAAGGTAGAGATCGGCTTCCGTCTTGTCGGGGAATTCCTTGACGATGTTCGTTTCGCGGATGACGCGGATGACCGGCAGGTACACATGGTCGTACCAGTGGTTGATCGCTTCCTCTTCTGAAATATCGCGCTTCCAATCCAACCCCATGAAGTAGCGATGCACGGCGATATGCTCCAGCATGCGTTCGAACCCGTCGGGGATCGTAACCTTGATGTTCGCCTCGGGCTTGAGTCTATCGAGCGAGGTGCGTTCAAGGAAGTTGACTTTGTCGTGCAGGATCTCAAGGTCTTCGGGGCGGATATCCGCGGTAATGTTGACCCGCGAGGAACATTCGCGCACGTCGGCTTCGATGAATTCCTGCCCCTGTTCGCGCGCGACGGAAACCCGATGGTGGCCGTCCACCACGAAGTAGACCTGCCCAACCTTATACAACACAACGGGAGGCAGGCTTACATCCTCGTAGAAAGCGCGGTTGACGCTTTGCCAGCGGGTGGACAGGGTGTTGGAGGCGGGCAGGAAGACCCGGTCGAACTCGTGGTAGCGGTTCAGGCTCCCGGCGATCTGGTCGACACGCACGGTCTGGACGCCGCGGTACATGGGACCGCCAATGTGAAGTTTCTCTTTGATGTCGTCGTAGGAGAGCAGGGTCGTTCGGTTGCCCGAAAGCGAATCCCAAACGCGGTGAAAGAACGCCTTGAAGCGCGCCCGTTGGAAATCTGCCTGGACGATCTCGTTCAATGGGTTGGGCATGTCGGTATTAGTGACTCACTTCGATGATCTTGTACGGAAAGATATTCATGATACGGGTCAGTCCGCGCGTCGTTTCGGATGGGGAGAGGTTCCTGCGTTGGAAGTGGGTGTGACCGTGAAAATGGTAGCGCGGTTTCGCCGCCTGCAACAACCAGTTGATGGCGTGAAGTCCGCGGTGCGCCTGGGTTTGCTCATCGTGGATGCCGTAGGGAGGCGAGTGGGTGATCAGGATGTCGAGGGCGCGGCCGAATTTCAACCGGTTGGCGAACAGCCCCGGTAGCAGGCGGATCGCCCGCACATACGCCTCTCGTTGACTGTATTGGTTGGTCCCGTCCGGGCGGTAGCGCACCGACCCGCCGAAGCCGCCGATCAAAAACCGCTTATGGCGGACCAGTTTCAAATCGAGGTTCGAGCCGCCTTCGGCATGGGCGAGCGGGATTCCCGTGCGGTATTCCGGATCGTGATTTCCCGGCACGTAGAACAGGGGTACATTCAGCATGGTGACGAGGTTTTCGAGATAGGTGTAAGGCAGGTCGCCGCACCCCAAAATGAGTTCCACGCCCTGAAAGTGACCGTTCGAGCACAGGGTATACAGGCGTTCGACGACTTCGTCGCTCACGGCGAGGATCTTCACAGGCGGTATTGTGCCGCAGAACGGGCGAGCGTGCAAGGAGAAAACGACAATCTACGAATTTGAAAGCAGATGCGTTTAGGTAGTTGTCAAACACAGCATGGCAAACTATAATTTACCAACCTAGGAGAATCATCCTGGAAACGAGAATATTCCCTGAATTTTCCGATGATCGGGGTGGTAAGAATTCATCCGCTCCCCGTCAACTTCAATCTGGCGTCACGCTCGCCAGCCGCTATTCGATTCAAGAGGTGATCGGCGTGGGCGGCATGGGGTCGGTCTATCGCGCCCGGGATATGCACTTCCCCAACGTGACGAAACTTGTCGCGGTGAAGGAAATGATCAACTCGGCGCCCGACCCGCTGGTGCGGCAGACCATCGTCCAGAACTTTGAGCGCGAAGCCAACCTGCTTGCCACACTCCATCATCCCTCGATCCCCCGCATCAACGATTATTTTTCCCTTGATAGCCGTTCCTACCTTGTCCTGGATTTCATCCACGGCAAGGACATGGAGGCAATGATCGCCGACACGAACGGGTTCCTACCCGAGGAGCAGGTGCTCGGTTGGGCTGTCGAATTGTGCGATGTGTTGGAGTACCTGCACCGTCACAAACCCGACCCGATCATCTTCCGCGATATGAAGCCCTCGAACGTAATGATCAACAGCACAGGCGATGTGGTGCTGGTGGATTTCGGCATCGCCAAAACGTTTCAGACGGGCATCAAGGGAACCATGATCGGCACAGAGGGGTATTCGCCGCCCGAGCAATATCGAGGCGAAGCCACACCCTCCGCAGATATTTACGCACTGGGGGCCACCATCCACCACGCCCTGACGAGACGCGACCCACGCCTTGAGCCGCCGTTTTCATTTGCTGAGCGCCCACTTCGGCGGATCAACACCTCGGTCTCGTCCGAGTTGGAACTGGTCGTCAACCGCGCGTTGGAATACAACCCCGATAGCCGCTTCACCTCTGCGGCGGATATGAAGCAGGCGTTGCTGGGGGTGGCAAAAAAGACCGGCGCCCTGGGGCGGATGAAAGCGCCGACGAGCCCTCTCGCACAGACGGGCGGGATCAAACCGTTGTGGACCTTTAAGTGCGAAGATGAAGTTCGCGGCACGCCCACAATTCACCAGGGCGTGCTGTATATCGGTTCTTACGATAACAACCTGTATGCGCTCAGTGCGGCAGACGGCAAATTCCAGTGGAAGTATCCGGCCGATGGGGGGATCGTTTCGCGCCCAGCCTTGTTCGATGGAAACATCTATATCGGGTCCGAAGATAAACGCCTTCACGTGGTAAGCGCGCGTTCGGGCAAGGTGGTGTGGACGTATTTCACAGACGGTCCCATCCGGTCCTCGCCCCGCGTTGCCGAAGGACACGTGTTCATCGGTTCCGACGACGGGTATTTACATGCGGTCAACCTGAACTCGGGGAGAGTCTCTTGGAGGTTCGAAGCCGCCGATGCTGTCCGCTCCACGCCGTTCGTGATGAACGACCTTGTGTACATCGGGTGTGAGACCGGTGATTATTACGCCGTGGACTTTCGCGGCGAGTTGAAGTGGCGTTTTCACGCCAAGCGGGCGATCACCTCCTCCACGGTGGGTTCGACCAACGCGCTGTACTTTACTTCCGTCGATGGAACGTTGTACGCGCTCGACCCCAAGAACGGCTGGGCGCTCTGGCGGTTCCGCCTCGGCAAGGCATCCATCAGCACGCCGTGCGTTATGGACGATCTCGTGTTCGTTGGCGCGGCGGATGGCTTCATCTATGCCGTGGATGCGAGGAACTCGAAGGAAGTCTGGAGATACCGTACGGAGCACCAGGTGAATGGTTCGCCGGTGGTCTATAAGGATTCCCTGTATTGCGGTTCTGTGGATGGTAATTTGTACTGTCTCGAGTATCGCACGGGACGCCTGCGTTGGAAGTTCGGTACGCAAGGGGCGATCACGGGGTCGCCGCTGGTGTACGATGATATTGTCTATGTTGGTTCCACCGATCATCAAGTGTACGCCCTGCTTGCATGACAAGGAGTCTTTGTGAATAAATTTTTTGGCTGGTTATTCGGAAAAAAAACACCCCCTGAAAATAAGAACCAGGATGTGACCCAAACCGCGCCTCTTACCGAGGAACAGATCCAGGCGATCGTGAACAACCAGAATCCTCATTTTGACCTGCAACAGTTGATTGCCAGTTGCGGTCAATCAGTGGGCAAGCAGCGCGAACTAAATGAAGATAGTGTGCTGGCGCTCACGACGACCATGGCGGGAAATTCCGGAAACCTCCCCTTTGGGCTGTACATTGTGGCGGATGGGATGGGCGGCCATCAATTTGGCGAGGTTGCAAGCAATGCCGCGATCCGCACGGTGGCTGGGCACATCTTGAAGAAATTTCACCCTTATCTGTTCCAGGTGAAGACCGATACGATGGACGAATCGTTCCAGGAGATCATGCTCGAAGCAGTGCGGGATGCACAGCGTGCCATCCAGCGTGAAGCGCCCGGAAGCGGCACCACCCTGACCGCCGCGCTGGTGATCGGGCAACAGGTGACGATCGCTCATGTGGGCGATAGTCGCGCGTATTTTGTATTCCCGGATGGCCGTATCGAACCCATCACGCGCGACCATTCCCTGGTCAAGCGGTTGGAGGAGTTGGGACATATCACCCCGGAAGAGGCGGTGAATTATCCGCATCGGAACGTGTTGTATCGAGCGTTGGGCCAGGGAGAACTGCTTGACCCCGATATTTTCACCGTCGCGTTTCCCCAGCCCGGCTTTCTGATGATCTGCAGTGACGGTCTATGGGGCGTGGTTGCCGAGCAGGATATTGTCCGGTCGGTGGTCGATGCTCCCAGTTTGCAGCGCGCCTGCCAGAACCTGGTATCCGCCGCCAATGCCGCAGGTGGACCGGATAATATCAGCGTTGTCCTTGCCCAGCTTATTGGGTGACCATGCCGGATCATTTGCAGGATTACTATGACATGCTGGGTCTGAACCGGGATGCAACCCCGGAAGAGATCAGGCGCGCCTATTTTGAATCCGCGCAAAAATTACATCCGGATAAAAACAAGGTGGCGGGGGAGACCGAGATTTTCCTAAACGTCAAGCAGGCGTACGAGACCCTTTCCAACACGACCCGCCGGGCGCAATACGATGCAACCCTGCCGCCGGTGACGGAGGCGGCTTCGCTGCCTTACGAACACAAGGTGATCTACAGCCGCCGCAACCTGGGGAAGATCGACGAGCCCCAGATGCTCTACCTGATGCTCGACCTGGATGCGCCGGAGGAAACGCGGCGCAATTCCTCTTCGCCGCTCAATGTTGCGCTGGTGATCGACCGTTCCACCTCCATGCAGGGGGCGAAGATGGACACCGTCAAAGCCACTGCCATACAGGTGCTCCGTAACCTGCGTCCGCAGGATATTATGAGCGTTGTTACCTTCAGCGATCGCGCCGAGGTGGTGATCCCCGCCGCCTATCACCTCGATCGCACCCGCCTCGAATCGAGAATTCAGATGATCCAGCCCTCCGGCGGGACCGAGATCTACCAGGGGTTGGAAGCCGGCGCGAGGGAGATCATGCGGAGCCTCGACCCCAAGCGGGTGAACCACCTGATCCTGCTCACCGATGGGCAGACTTATGGCGACGAACAACAAAGCCTCGCACTGGCTGAAAAACTCTCCGAACAGGGAGTGGGGATCAGTTGCATGGGCATTGGGAGCGAATGGAACGATATCTTCCTCGATGCGTTATCCACGCGCGGCGGTGGGAGCACCAATCACATCGTCGAACCGCGCGATATCAACCGCCTACTTCTTGAAAAGTTCAACGCCCTGATCCAGACCTACGCCGAGGATACCGTGCTCGAGATTAAGCCGGTCGACGGTGTGGAACTCAGCCGGGTCTTCCGCATCCAGCCTGACCCGGCGCCGGTGCCGCTGGAAGACGGAAAAATCCATCTTGGAACAATATTGCAAGATACTTCCACTCGCGTGATTTTTGAGTATATAATCCAGCCAATAGCGGTACAATCAGATGAGTTGACCTTCATGGAAGCCGCGTTAAAAGTGACCATCGGTTCGCATCCTTTTCCGGTGCCGTCGTTGCGGTTGCGCCTGCAAAGGCCCGTTTCCGACCCGCCCAACCCCGGCGCCCCGCCCGCGGAGATTCAGCAGGCTCTGTCGCGCCTGATGTTGTACCAGATGCAGGAGCAGGCGCGCGAGGAACTTAAAAAGGGTAATGTGGAAAAAGCCGCCCGTCACCTTGAACGGCTCGCGACCAACCTGCTTACCCAGGGCGAGCGTAGCCTTGCCCAGACCGTGATGTTCGAAGCGGACATGATCAAGAAAAACCAAACCCTCTCGGAAGAGGGGAGCAAAAGAATGAAGTATGGCACGCGCATGTTATTCCTTGCATCGCCGAAAAAGGAGCTGGTCCAATGATTATTTGTCCAAATTGCCGGCACGAGAACGCCAATGGGTCCGTGTTTTGCGCGGAGTGCGGCGAACAACTCGATGGAGTGGAAACTCTCGTCACCCAGGCAATTTCCGAAGAGCAAATCTCGGAGGATTTGAGAAATCAGACTCCCCGCCCGGAAGTGGAAGCGGTACCTGCCAATAGTTGGCTGTCCCTGCATTTAATGGATAGCGGCAAGATCATGCCGCTCGCCTCACGGAACGAATTCACGCTTGGACGCCTCAGTGAAGGCCAGCCGATCATGCCGGATATCGACCTGACTGCCTATCAGGCGTACGCCTCGGGCGTCTCGCGCCTGCATGCGGTTGTCAAGCGTGATGGAAGCGAAGTGGTCGTGATGGACCTTGGCTCCTCGAACGGGACCTACCTGAACGGGCGCCGCCTCACACCGCATACCGAAGAACGATTAAGCCATGGTGATATTGTTGCCCTGGGGAAACTGAAAATCCAGATCCTCCTGCGGAACATCTAAAGGTTTTGAAAGAACATGGCATTTTCGGTCATTTTGCACATCCCCGGTGAAGCCTCGGTGCTCGGTGAAGTGGAAGAATTGCCGAAACCGACCGATACCATCATCACGGTCAGCAACCCGCGCCTGCGCGACGGTAAGGATATCCATTACCTCGAACATAATGTGGTGAAGGTGATCTGGTCGTTGAGTCATGTGATTTTGATCGAAGTGCTGGAAAGCGAAGAAGACGAAAACCTCATTGGTTTTGTGAGAGAGTGACATGCCCGAAGAATTTGACCGTCGTCGCATCCTGGTGGTGGACGATGAAGAGCGGATGGTGCGCTTCATCCGCATGAATTTGGAACACGACGGCTTTCAGGTGGTGGAAGCCTTCAACGGCAAGCAAGCCATCCAAAAACTGCGCGATTCAACCCCCGACCTGATATTGCTCGACGTGATGATGCCCGATATCGACGGGTTTGAAGTGCTGGAGACCGTCCGCGAGGGCGGCAACAGCGTGCCGGTGATCATGCTCACCGCCAAAGGCGAAGAGGACGACCGCGTGCGCGGACTGGAACTCGGCGCCGACGATTACATTACCAAACCTTTCAGCCCGCGCGAAATGGTCAGCCGCGTCAAAGCGGTGATCCGCCGTACCGAGGGCGCGAGCGGCTCGATGCACGATATCATCGAAGTGGACGAGCGGCTCAAGATCGATTTCGACCGCCGCGAAGTGTGGCTTGAAGGCAAACTTGTAAAATTACGCCCAACGGAATACCGCCTGCTCTATCACCTCGTGCAGAACGCCGGCTGGGTGGTGACGCACGATCAGATCCTCGTCAAAGTGTGGGGCTATGAGTATCGCGACGAACCGCATTACGTCCGTTTGTATATCAACTACCTCAGACAGAAGCTCGAGAAGGACCCTGCCAACCCGAAATACATCCTCACCGAACGCGGTGTGGGTTATCGCTTTGTGGATTACAAGAGGCAAAAAGTTTGATTTTGGAGTCGGGATCACCCCTGAACTTAATCAGCCACGGATTTTAGAATTTTCGCTCTCGGCTCATTCGAAAATGAAAACCGACCAGACATCCTCTGGTCGGTTTTTTATGTAAACCCGTGGCTAAAAGATCGAATGATTAAATTCGGGAGAGCCCTATTTATTCGAGGTTACGGCAATGAGTTATTGATACTGCTGAAGGTATTGCCGGTCCTGGGACCAAAGACTTGCACCACGACGATCACCAGGATCGCTACCAAAACAATAATGATGGCATACTCTACAAGACCTTGTCCTTTTTCTGCTGGCGAAAATAGCATGTTTACTTCCTTTCTAATAAATCCTATGACGATCCCTGAACCATTGCCAGAGATTTCACCAGTTATGTAATTAGGACGTGACAACCCGAAGATTGTTACAACAAAAAGACCCCGCTTTCGGCGGGGTCTTTTTTGCTCGAATGAGCGGTTACGGCAGGGAGTCGTTGATGGAGCTGAAGGTGTTGCCGATCTTGGGTCCGAGCAACTGCATGACCGCAATCACGACGATCGCGACGAGAGCGATGATGATCGCGTACTCAACGAGGCCCTGGCCTTTTTCCTTGGGTGCAAACAACATGGTATTATTCCTTTCTAATAATTGGTGTGCCTGAGGTCCAGCCTCAGAACTTCCCACAGTATATCCATTTCCATCCAAAATTCAAGACTTAAAAGGTTTCACTCCATTTACAGGTTTGTTAGCGCCTGCAACGAAATCGAAATGTAACATCCAGCAACAGCGGGCGTCTACAACTGGCGGAGTACAATCAGGAAAAGGTCCGTTGCATGAAACGATCCAAAAAAATAGTACGGAATAGCATTCTATTTTTAGGCACCCTGGGGCTGCTGGCAGTGGTCGTACCTCGGTTTGTTACGAACCTCCACGCCATGAACCGCGTTTACCAAAAGGAGGATGCTCCAACAAAGCGGGTTGCCATTGTTTTTGGAGCGGGCTTGCGCAGGGATGGATCCCCGACAGCCATCTTGCGCGACAGGGTGGAAACAGCCGCAGATTTGTATTTTGCGGGGAAAGTGGAAAAATTGCTGATGAGTGGTGATAACTCGACCTTGGGCTACAACGAACCGGAATCCATGCGGCAATACGCCATCTCGCTTGGGGTCCCTGAGGAGGCGATCGCGCTTGATTTTGCCGGCAGGCGCACCTACGACACCTGCTACCGGGCAAAAGCCGTTTTCGAGTTGGATGACGTGGTTCTTGTCACCCAAAAATTCCACCTGCCGAGGGCAATCTACATTTGCAACGCGCTTGGAGTCGAAGCGGTGGGGGTGGAGGCGAATACCCGTCGTTTCTGGAGCAGTTCCCTGCTGATCTGGAACACTCGCGAACTTCTGGCTACTGCAGGAGCCTTCATAGACCTGTATATTTCAGCCCCCGAGCTCGTGCTGGGGGAGCCGGTTCCGTTATTCCTGGATTGACCAAAAGCATCAGTTTTATCCAGACCCATACCACATTTAGGGGATATTGATGGTTTCCTAAAGTTGTACAGACACCATTTCTGTGGATAAGTTGCTTTTATTTGTGGATAAGTGGCACGCCATGTGGAGAAGTAGGTTAGGCGTCCCAGCCAGGCTGGCGAAGGCACCCCCCATATATGGGATGGGATGCGAGGAAACTTCCAATATATGGATTTGTTGAGAACCGGGACTTTTCTGTGGATGGTTTGTGGATGCATTCCTCCCGATTCCCTCCACAGGGACGTTTGGTCGAGGCTCCTGAATCAACCCCACATCCGGGCAGAGGCGGGACGGTGCATCCCAGATATGGGGTGAAACGACTTCCATCCACAGTATCCACACCCCCTACTACTGTTACTGAATCTAATTATTCTTATAATATATGCTTGAATCTCTTAAGCAATTCCTGTACAATCTTTGCATCGGCCCCTCTTTACCCTATTGGGAGGTCCATCATGGACATGATCAAGGTTTCAGCGAGCTCCCGTACCTCTGCCGTTGCCGGGGCAATTGCGGGTGTGGTCCGTGAGTTCAAGCGGGCGGAAGTGCAGGCAATCGGCGCCGGCGCGGTGAACCAGGCGGTGAAGGCGCTGGTGCTGGCAACCGGATATTTGAAGAACGACGATATCCACGTGGTGTGTGTACCTGAATTCGCGGATGTGACCATCGACGACAAGGTGCGTACCGCCATCAAGTTTGTGGTGGAGCCGCGCTGACGGCGGCTGGGTTTTCAGGCAGGGTGGTTTATAATTCCGCTACGGCGGTGTCACTTCACCGTTCCGTTTCCGTCTTGCATCCATGAAGAAATCAAAGGTTTTCTGGCGCAGTTTTTTTGTGTTGTTCCTGATCGCCGCTGTGTGCGGTGGTTTGATGCTTCCTGCACCAAAACCTGTCTTGGCATTGCCAACCAGCATCCTTATCAGTCAAGTTTACGGAGGTGGGGGAAACGCAGGAGCCACCTATACAAATGACTTTGTTGAATTATTCAACCCAACAAATTTGCCAATCTCCATTGCAGGTTGGTCAATACAATATGCATCAGCTGCAGGTACGACTTGGACAATAACAAACCTTAGCGGCTCTATCGCAGCTGGGCAATATTTTCTTATCCAACTTGCTGGTGGAGCAAACGGAATTCCATTACCAGCGCCTGATGTGCTACCTGGTACAACAAACATGGCTGCGGGAGCAGGTAAGGTTGCACTGGTCAACACAATCACTGCTTTGACTGGCACTTGTCCAAATGACCCAAGCATTATTGATCTTGTTGGTTATGGAGCAACTGCTACTTGTTCCGAAACTGCTGTTGCTCCTGCCCCAAGTGCAACAGAATCTGATATACGGGGTAATAATGGATGTACAGATGTAGATAACAACAGTACAGATTTCACAGCAGCTGCGCCAACTCCGCGCAATACGAATTCTATAGGTTTTATTTGCGGCGTAGGAACATATACCCCAACACTTACCCCTTCCATAACCCTTACTCCCACCATCACCCCCACAGAAACCATCACGCCCACCACAACCATCACCCCAACCGAGACGGTTACTCCCACGGTCACCACCACTCCGACCCAAACCACCACACCGACACGGACGTTGACCCCCACGATCACCAGCACGCTGTTATCACCGGCGACCAATATTGTGATCAGCGAGTTTCGCACGATCGGTCCCGGCGGGTCGAACGATGAATTCATCGAACTCCATAACCCGACCGCCGCGCCCATCCCCATCGGGGGTTGGATATTGAGACGTTCCAGCGGATGCGCAACGACGGTCACCACCATGGCGACCATCCCTGCCACAGTGATATTACAAGCCGGGCAACATTATTTGATCGGCGGAAGTTCGTATACCGGTTCGAAGGACTTGTCTGCCACGCTGAGCATTGCCGATAACGGCGGGATCGCCCTCTTCCTGGCTGATGGGGTAACGATCGTCGACCAGGTCGGTCTTTGCAGTACAACGCTTTATCGCGAGGGCACATCGCTATCGGCGCTGACTTCCGCCGTGAACCAGAGCTATAACCGCAAGGTCACGACCGCCGGGGTGTGTGTTGATTCGAACAACAACGCCGCCGACTTCTTCATCCGTAACCCCAGCGACCCCCAGACCCTATCGAGCACGTTGACGCTCTGCGGGAACCCCACACCCACCCCCACCTCCACCCCGCGACCCACAGCGACCAGGACCGCCACCCTGCCGCCCCCGCCTCCGCTCATTGCCATCAACGAATTCCTGCCGCGCCCGGGGCGCGATTGGAACGGCGACGGTTTCATCAACACCGATGATGAATTCATCGAGATCATCAACCACGGAACGATCTCCGTCAACCTGAGCGGCTACACCCTCGACGACGAAGCGAATGTCGGCTCGAAACCGTTTGGGTTGCCTTCGATCACCCTCGCGCCGGGGGAGCGGATCGTCTTCTACGCCAGCGAGACGGGACTGCTGTTGAGCGACGGCGGCGACGGAGTCCGCCTGCTCAAGCCGAACGGCTCGCTGATGGACGCCTACAACTACAGCCTTGCCCGCTACCCCGACCAGTCGTTTTGCCGCCTGCCGGATAACGGCGGGCTGGACGATTGGAACGAGACCTGCTTCCCCTCGCCGGGGCTGGGGAATTCCGCCGGCGGAGCGCCGGGCACCGGCGCGAGCCGGGAGGAAACCTTCTGCCCGGTGGCGGATACGCTCCCGCTGGACTTTTACATCGCGGAATGCACGCCGTTCGGGAATCACATCTGGAATCGCTTCTATTGGGACAATACCGGCTGGTTCGGCGAACAGTCCCTGCCGGATTATCCGGGCAAATGGGTCGTGATCGTGGATTGAAAAATGCGACACATTTCCTTTTCCAGACAAAACGAAAGCCGACCATCATCAACGGGTCGGCTTTTTTCGTGCAAATCTGTGTAATCCGTGGCTAAGAGATCGGATGATTTTATTTAATCCTGCGCCGCGTTCGCCACTTCCTCGGGTTCGAAGACCACCTCTTCCTTGCCGGTCAACTTCTCGTCCACTTTCTGGACAATGAGGCGCAAATGCCCGGGATGGGAGACAAAATCCAAATCGTCGGCGGGAACCGCGAGGATGGGGCACAGGGTGAAGTTGTCGATCCACGCTTCGTACAGGTTGTTGAGTCCGCTCAGGTAATCGGCGGAGATGGTGCGTTCATAGTCGCGCCCGCGGTGGGAGATGCGGTTCATCAACGTGGAGACCGACGCCCGCAGGTAGATGACCAGATCGGGCGGCGGCAGGAAGCGCAGCATCGTTTCGTACAGGTCGCGGTAGGTGAGGTAATCGCGTTCCTGAATGTGCCCCTGGACAAATAGATTCTGCGCGAAGATCTCCGCGTCTTCGTACACACTGCGGTCCTGGATGACCGAGTTGGGGTGTTGCGCCAGCTGGTAGTGCGCGCGCAGGCGGTGGGTGAGGAAGAACACCTGCGAGTGGAACGACCACGAATCCATGTTGGCATAAAAATCGGCGAGGTAGGGGTTTTGGGTCACCGGCTCGTAGAACGGTTCCCAGCCCATGCGCGAGCACAGCATCTGCACCAGGGTGGACTTCCCGACGCCGATGTTCCCGGCAATAGCAACAAATTTTTTCACAGCATTCCTCCTCAAAATTCGGGCGACCTGTTCAAGGGTCGCCCGGTCATGGTCATTGCGGAAATTCGCCAGCAAGTTCCTTGTCGATTACCTGTTTGAACACATCGATGGGTTGCGCCCCGATCACCGCCAGCCCGTTGATGAAAAAGGTCGGCGTGGAGTTGACCCCCAGGTTGATGGCAAAGTCGCTGTCCGCTTGAATCGCCGCCCGATAGGTGCCGGCATTCAGGCACGACTCGAACGCGGAGGCGTTCAGGTTCAGGTCGTTCGCATACTGGGTGTACACACCGGTGCCCAACAAATCTCCGCTCAACAGTTTATCGTGAAAGCCCCAGAACGCATTCTGTTCGTTGGCGCACATGGCGGCTTCGGCGGCGGAGAACGCATCGGGGTGGATGGACGTCAACGGCAGGTTGCGATACACAAAACGGATCTGCCCGGCATATTCGGCGAGCAGGGGTTCGTAGACCTCGGCAAACCAGCGCTTGCAATACGGGCATTGAAAATCGCTGAACTCGACGATGGTGATCGGCGCGTCTTCCGGCCCAAAGGAAGGATACCCCGCGGTGGGGATGTCGTAACGGATGACCTGCGGTTCTTCCATCACTTGCGCCTGATTCGCCGCCTGCGCCGCAGACGCATTCCCAGCTTTTGCGAACAGGTCCGTTCCCCACAGGGCATACCCGGATAACAGCCCGAAGAAAAACGTCAACACGCTGAGCGCGGCATAAACATGACTGCGCTTGAACGTGATGGTGTCTTTTTCTGGATCCTCCGCCTCTTCGACGACCGGCTTCCTCTTGCTTGGGGCCGGGATCGGTTGTTCTTCGATTGTTGTGGATTTTCTCGGCATGGATGGCATTATATAACACGCCTCCCGATTTGTCAGTTGCCACTTTTGTACGGGAAACGCGTATATCGTGTTGCCAACTTTTATCTCGGAGGTAAAAAATGACAACGCATGCAAAACACATCCCCTGGTATCTCTGGCCCTTTGCCGCCATCTGGAAATTGCTCGCGGTCATCGTCGAACTGACGGGGCGACTCGTGGCGATGATCCTCGGAATCGTGCTCATGCTCGTCGGCGGAATCATTACCCTGACCGTCGTCGGCGCCATCGTCGGCATCCCGCTGGCGATCGTGGGACTGTTGTTATTCTTGAAGGGGATGTTTTAATCGTGTAAGGGCGGGGTGACCCCGCCCCTACGATGCAATCGACTCGGACTGCGCTCCCCGCTTCCTAACGAGAAGCAGGATTCGGCTGGGGAGTGAAGCGAGGAATCTCCGCACGGGCGGAATCCGCATGATGAGCAGGATGACCGCAACGATCGAATAGATCAACGGGCGGATGATCTCGCCTTGCAGGGCGAAGAAGTCGCCTTTCTTGCTCCAGGCATAGTGCAGTAGCAACAAGGGGACGATCAAGTACACCATCTGGTGCAGGCGCTTCCATGTTTTGCCCAGGCGCTTCTTCCAGATATCGAACGAGGTGACCGCGAGCGGAATCAACAGGAGGAAGCCGGTCACCCCGACGATGATGTACGGCTTTTCAAGAATCGTCTGCACGATCAGGCTCCAGGCAAGTCCGTAATCGAGGTTGAAAAAGATGATGATGTGGATCGTCGCATACATGAACGCGTACAACCCCAGCGCGCGGCGGCGTTTGAGCAGTTCGCTCCATTTGAAGAGCGTGTTCAACGGCGTGCAGGCAAGCGAAAGGATCAACAGCGTGATGGCATGGCGGCCCGTGCGTTGCTCCAATTCCTGGATCGGGTTCGCCGAAAGGTCGTTCGTGATCAACTTGAAGATCAACATGACCAGCACAGACCACGCATACACATGGATGGCAACTTGCAGGGGAGTGTAACGGGTGAAGAATTTTTTCAACATGGTTTGTATGTAGGGGCAGTGTCTGCCCTTTTGAAGAATTGAGTGGACTTGCCATCCACAGGGTCACAGACCCTGTGGGAGCATAAAAATTAATAATATACGTTCAAATCCATGCCCTCGTACAGATGGGCGACCTGCTCAGTATACCCGTTGAACATCAGGGTGGGTCGGCGCTTCAATTCGCCGATGCGGCGCTCTGAAGCCTGCGACCAGCGCGGGTGCGAGCGTTCCGGGTTCACGTTCGAATAAAACCCGTATTCCTTGGGCGAAGTCACGCTCCATAACGTGGAGGGTCTTTCTGCCACCAGTTCGATGCGGACGATCGACTTGATGGATTTGAACCCGTACTTCCACGGCACCACCAGGCGGATCGGCGCGCCGTTCTGGTTGGGCATGGGCATGCCGTAGAGCCCTGTCGCGAGGATCGTCAGGTCGTTCATCGCTTCATCGAGGCGCAGTCCCTCCTGATAGGGCCACGGGAAAAGATGATTCCCCTGCCCCTTCATTTCTTCCGGGCGGAGGATCGTTTCGAACCGCACGTATTGCGCGTCTGAGGTCGGTTCCACTTCGTTCAGGATCGACGACAGCGTGAACCCGGTCCACGGGATGACCATGCTCCATGCTTCCACACAGCGCAGGCGATAAATCCGTTCCTCTTGGGTAAACTTGCTCAGCAGGTCTTCGATGCCGTACGTCTTCGGCTGTTTCACCAAGCCGTACACTTCGACCGTCCATGGGCTGGCGTTGAAATCTTTCGAGAGCGGGGCAACAGCCTCCTTGTTTGTGCTGAATTCGTAGAAGTTGTTGTAATTCGTAATATCCTCGAACGAATTGGCGGGGTCGCCCAACTCATCGAACTTGATTTCGACCGGCGCTTCGGTGGGACTCGCCTGCGCCTCGTCCGCAGGGACGACTGTCCCCGCCGCCTTCGGCGCGCACGCCGCCAACAGCGCGGACCCGGTGAGGATGCCCGCCGCTTTGAGGAATTCGCGCCGCGAGAGATATTGCGAATACGGCGTGATCTCGGATGATTTGACGGGGACGGATTGATATGGGTTGTTCATTGATTCTCCTTTTATACGCGTCATTGCGAGGAGGGCTCTGCCCGACGAAGCAATCTCCACACTTGTGATGGGGATTGCTTCGGGGCTTTCGCCCCTCGCAATGACGAGAAAATAATTAATACGTCTCTTCCAACAATGCCTGGATGTTCTCTTCGGTTTGTTTGTACTGCCCTTCGCCGATATGGACGTAACGGATGCGACCCTGTTTGTCGATCAGGTACAGCGTGGGCCAGTAGTGATTTTTATAGGCGCGCCAGGTTGCGCCGTCGTTGTCTTGCGCCACGGGGTATTCGATTCCAAAGCGCGCCACCGCCTCCTGCAGGTTGGCGAGGTCGGCTTCGTAACCGAACTCGGGGTAATGGTTGCCGATGATGACCAGCCCCAGCCCGGCGTATTTTTCGTGCCAGTCTTTGAGCGAGGGCATCACGTTCTGGCAGTTGATGCAACCGAACGTCCACATCTCGACGATGACGACCTTGCCGCGCAGGTCTGCGAGGCGCAGGGGCGCAGCGACATTCAACCACGAGGTGTTGCCGAGTTCGGGGGCGGAACCGAGGTCGGGGAGCGGGGCAAGTTTGGGCATGGGAGATTCAGAGTCAACCGCACTCTGCGAAAGAGGCGTTTGAACGGCGGCGCATCCGCTGAGGAGGAAGGCGATCAGGCAGGGAAGGAGTCCTTTCATGGCTTGTTATCCTTGATGCCTGAATTGTAGAAAAACTTCCTTACGAAAGGATTACGCCCCTCTGAGAAGTTTGTTAAGGGATGTTGAATGTGAACAGTGTGCCCCTGCCCGGCTTGCTTTCGACGCGGATCTCGCCGCCGTGCGCCTGCACGATGCCGCGCGCAATCGCCAGCCCCAAGCCCGCGCCGCCGGTATCGCGGTTGCGCGATTTTTCGCCGCGATAAAAACTTTCGAACACGTGCGGCAGGTCTTCTTCGCGGATGCCTTCGCCGGTGTCGCTGACGGTGACCTCGATGCCCTTGCCGGTGCGATGCACCCACACGCTCACGCGTCCCTGGTCGGGGGTGTGGCGCAACGCGTTGCCGATCAGGTTGTTGAGCACGCGCCCGACGGCTTGCGTATCCATGTTGACCGGGTCCACGTTGTATTCCACGTTGCCTTCGAGTTTGATCTCGCGTTGCTTGGCGGGTTCGTTGAAGCTTTCGAGCGTATCCGAGACCAGGTCGTTGAGCGAGGCGTTCGCGCGGTCGAGCGGAAAGCCGCCGGTATCGAGTTGCGCCAGTTGAAAGAGGTCGTCGATCAAGGCGGAAAGTGAGTTCACATCGCGCTGCGCAGTGCGCAGGTAGCGGCTGGCGGTGGCTGGGTCTTCGACCACGCCGTCGGACAACGCCTCTAGGATGGCGCGCACCGAGGTGAGCGGGGTTTGCAGGTCGTGCCCCACCCAGGCGATCAGGTCGCGGCGCATGTGTTCGAGTTCGCGTTGTTTGCTGTCGCTTTCCTGTAATTGCTCCGCCATCTGGTTGAAGGTCTTTGCCAGTCCGGCGACTTCATCGTACCCCTGCACGGGCACGCGCGTGCTCAACTCGCCGTGGGCGATGTTTTCCGCCGCGTTCTTGAGCAGTTGAATACGCTGGGTGATGGTACCGGAGAGGAAATACCCAAGCACGGTTGCCATGCCCCCGGCAAACACCAACAGGACGATGGCAAGGAGCAGGTCGTGCTGGCTCGAAAACATCATCTGCGCCGAGAACCACACGTTGAAGAACGTCAACACGCTGGCGAGGATATACCCGCCCAGCAACGTCCAGCGCAGGGTCGGCGACATGTGGATCCAGCCGAGGTAGTACGCAAGGTAACCGATGACCGCCGAGACCAATGCCGTGAGGCTGAGGTAGAGCGCGAGGTTCGCGATATCCTTCATCGGCGGGAACATCACCAGCGTGAAGATGGCCAGCGTGATCGCGACAATGACCGCCGCGCCGATCAGCAAACGGAAGGGCAGAGGCGCCCGGGAAAATAGGTTTTTCATATCACGGCTCGAATTTGTAACCAACGCCCCAGACCGTAAGCAATTTTGCGGGTTTCGAGGCGTCCAGTTCGATCTTTTCGCGCAGGCGGCGCACGTGGACGGTCACCGTGCCGGGGTCGATGTATTGCGCGCCGCCCCACACGCGCTCGAGGAGCTGGTCGCGTGTGAACACCTGCTTCGGATGACGCATCAAGAGATACAGCATGTCGAACTCTTTTGCTGTCAATTCTACTTCGGAGTCGCTGACTTTGACGGTGCGGCTTCGCGGGTCGATGGTCAGATCGTGGAAGGACAACACCCGATCGTTCCCCTCGTCCGCCTGCTCCCGCCCCTGTCGCCGCATCACCGCTCGCACGCGGCTCACCAACTCTTGCGGGCTGAAAGGTTTGACCACGTAATCGTCGGCGCCCATTTCCAGCCCGGCGATACGGTCCGCTTCTTCGCGCCGCGCGGTGAGCATGATGATCGGCACATCGGACCGATCGCGCAACCAGCGGGTAAGCGCGAGCCCGTCCAACTCGGGGAGCATCAGGTCGAGGATGATGAAATCGGGGGATTGTTGCTCGAAGAGGCTCATCGCCTTCCTTCCGTCCGGCGCGACCAGCACCTGGAAGCCGGCGCGCTTGAGATACAGGCTCACCACCTCGGCGATGCTGGTTTCATCTTCGACAACGAGAATGGAGCGCGCGTTCATCGAGTACCCATCATACTCCAATGTCCCGTAAAATCACGCGCTCTTCAGAAATTCGTAAGGAATGCAGTCACCCCCGTGGTTCGCTCGCATCATTTGCCGACGGTTTCGATCTGGTCGAAGGAGCGGATATCGTCCCGCCCAGCCTCTTTGGCGGCATACATGGCTTTGTCTGCGGCGCGCAGCAGGGCATCGCGCGATTCTCCGTTCGCCGGGTACGAAGCGATCCCCATGGAATAGGTTGCGGTAAGGATGTGCAGCCCGTATTCCACGCGCAGGGCTGTGAGCGCATCTTTGAGAACCGTTGCGCGTTCCTGCACGATATCGATGGTCATGTTCGGCATGACGATGACGAACTCCTCGCCGCCAAAGCGGCAGGCAAAATCGCCGCGACGGCTGTGGTTCAGGATCACCCCCGAGAGCGCCTTCAGCATGATATCCCCCGCCTCGTGCCCGTGCGTGTCATTCACCCGTTTGAAGTGATCGATATCGATCATGATCAGGCATACGGGATAGGATTCGCGAGCGGCGCGGGCGAGTTCCCTATCCAGGGTTTCCTCGAGGTAGCGGCGGTTGAACAAACCGGTGAGCGGGTCGCGCACCGCCTGCTCGCGCAACTGGCTTTGTAGAATACCGATTTCGACCAGTTGCGAATGCAAGCGAAAGTTTGCATCGCGGAGTTTTTTCTCGACATCCTTGCGGTCGGTGATATCCCGAAAAACAAGCAACCTGCCGGTCACCTGTCCATCCTTGTTGCGGAGCGGGGTCATGCGCAGGTCGAGGAACCGCGATGGCGCCGACGGGATGCGGAGTTCGGTCTGTATTTCGGCGTCGTTGAAAATGGCGTTCGACTGTTCCACCCAGCCGCCGAGAATTTCGATGACACTCCGCCCGAGCACAGCCGAAGACTTTTCCGCCAGCAGGACCTCCATGGCAGAGTTGATATCCACGATGCGATGTTGGGCGTCGAGCACCAGCACACCGTCCCCCATGTTTTCGATCAGGCGCGTACGCGCCACGGGGATCAGGTCCATCAAGCCGGCGCGCAGGGTGGCGAAAACAAAAATGATGCCGGTGATCCCAAAACTGATCGGGGAGGTATCCAATCCGCTGATCGAATCGAATTTGATCTGGCTATAGACGCTGAACGCCCAAGGGATGACGCACCCCAGAAGGAGCAGGCGATATTGACTGCGATACAACGGACCCGAACGGAATGCGCCATGGATCAACACGAGCATCCCCAGGGTGATCACGGTATAGGCAAACCCCAGGTTGAAGAAGTACAGCGGTCCGCGTTGAAATTCGAGCACGGGATATCCGTTCTGTTCGACGAGTTGGATCGAAGAAAGAACAAGGCGGTGATATGGGTTGGTCCAGTGCAACAGGAGGTTGGCGGCGGAGAGGATGTAGACCGCCGACAAGGCGCGCGAAGCCAGCCAGTACGGGTTGCCGTTGAACTGCAGGGAAAAAACGAGGAACAACACCGGCGCAGCCACGATGGGGACCATCGTGACATTCAACCAAAAGACCTTTCCCTCCAGGCTGGGTTGGAAATACTGTGCGACAGAGGCGGCGGACCATAACGACATGACGATCAACAACGCACGCAACGCCGCAGACCCCGGCGCTTTTCGGTTCCACGCAACAAAAGATGCCGAAAAGGTGATCGTGGCGGAGATGATCAGCAGAGCAACATAGACAGGGTTTGGATAGGTCATGTCATGCCCAATACAACGCATTAATTGTAGCCGCCGCCGTACCTTCCTCAACTTGCAAAGAGTTAACAAACAGTTCCAGCATGCCAGTTCCCGGTGTTATGAAAAAAAGACTCTTCGATGCCGAAGAGTCTTGGGTAGGGAATTTCGTACAGTCACTCCCTGCCAAAATCCTCCAAGGCATCGTCGAGACTTTCGTACATGGGGATGTTCTGCAGGAAGCCCGTGATGCCCAACACATTGTAGATCTGCGCCGGCGCGTTGCACAGTTTTAAGTGAGCCACTTTCAAGTGTTCTTCCTGGGGCGTATATAGCTGATATACCTTTTGGAGGGCGCGCATCCCTGCGCTGGTCAGCGTGTCGAGGTCTTTCATATCGATCAGGAGGAACCGCCCTCCACCCTCGTAGGCGATGCGACCCGCTTCGAGCAGTTGCCCCTCGCTTTGCGCATCAAGCCAGCCGCTGACGTGAAATACCGTGACGGGAACTTTTGCCTGGATTTGTTCGGTTGTGAGCTTGAACTCTGAACTCATGTGAGCGCCTCGCTTTTGGATGGAAGTTTTTCGCTTCGCCGGCAACGTGCGAACTGATTCTACCCGCCCACATTATACACTTGACGGGCATTTCCAACGGGCATACAATCGCGTCACATTATTATCGATCAACCAGCGGCGAAGTTGGTGAAATTCCAACACTGTCGCGCAACTGTGAATTTAGTTGGATAGTTGCTTGGTTAGATAGTTAGGTAGTTGAATCGTTGAACTACACAACTATCAAACTAACAAACTGCTAAACTAAACAAGTCAGGTCGCCCGCTCTGGTCGGTTCTACCACTCTCTCGCGGAAGGAGGTGGAGGACAGGTCCACTTCGGATTGCCTCTCCAACCTCCCCGGCTTCGGCTGGGGATTTTCATTTCGTAGTGACGAATTGATTCGTCACCATCACTTTAGGAGAAAACCATGTTACGCAAGACTTTACTACTCACCCTGCTCATCGCGTTGCTGACCGCGTGCGCGCCTCAAGCCGTGCCGACAGTTGAATCTGTTCCCTCTGAAATTGTCGCCACGGAAGCGACAGAAGCGCCAGCCTCCACCTCGATGACATACACCGACGGACTCGGTCGCGAGGTGATCCTCGATGCTCCCCCACAGCGCATCGTCTCGCTCGCCCCGTCCAACACGGAAATCCTGTACGCCGTTGGGGCAGGCGCACAGGTGGTCGGACGCGATGAATTTTCCGATTATCCCGTTGAAGCCGCGTCCATCGAATCCGTCGGCGGATCGTTCGGGGAATACAACGTCGAAGCCATCGTCACGCTCAAACCCGACCTCGTGCTTGCCGCGGAGATCAACACGCCCGAACTGATTCAACAACTCGAAGACCTCGGTCTGACGGTGTATTACCTCGCAAACCCGACCACGCTCGAAGAAATGTACATCAAACTGGAAACGGTCGCGCAACTCACCGGGCACGATGCGACGGAACTCGTGGACTCACTCAAAGCGCGCGTAGCGGCTGTGGATGAAAAGATCGCGCCGCTTTCCGCGCGCCCCACGGTGTTTTACGAGATCGACGCGACTGACCCAACCAAACCGTACACGTACGGTCCCGGTACGTTCGGCGATTTGTTGATCGCGCGCGCAGGCGGAGCCAATTTTTCGACAGTGGCTGGCATCACGGACGCGTATCCGCAGGTGAGCCTCGAACAAATCGTGGCGACGAACCCCAGCCTGATCATCCTTGGCGATTCGATGTGGGGCGTCACCTCCGAATCGGTGCAAGCCCGCGCCGGCTGGGATGCGATCGACGCGGTGAAGAACAATCAGATTTTCGCGTTCGACGATAACCTCGTCAGCCGCCCCGGCCCGCGTTTGGTGGATGGGCTTGAGCAATTGGCGAAGCTGTTGCATCCGGAGTTATTCAAATAATTTTCGCCTCGATTCCCCTCTCCCATTTTGGGAGAGGGGTTAGGGGTGAGGGAATATGCGCCCTTTCCTTTCCTCCTTTCTCTTCCTCATCATTGCGCTTATCCTCAGCCTCGCCATCGGCTCTGTGTTCATTTCTCCGAAAGAATTATGGCAGACCGTTCTCGGCAACGGCACGGAGATCAACGAATCGATCCTCTGGAAGATTCGCCTGCCGCGCACGATCCTCATCATGCTCACCGGCGCGGCACTGAGCGGAAGCGGCGCGGCGTACCAGGGATTATTTCGCAACCCACTGGCAGACCCGTTCCTCATCGGCGTGGCATCGGGCGCGGGGCTGGGCGCGGTGATCGCCATGTCGGTGCAATGGCCCTATACCTTTTGGGGGTTAATGGCGATCCCGCTCTCGGCATTCATTGCCGCGTTGCTCACCGTCTTTGTTGTTTATTCATTGGCGCGCGTTGGGCAGACCATCCCCACCACAAACCTCATCCTCGCAGGCGTGGCGTTTTCCTCGTTCGCCACTTCGTTGACTTCGTTCCTGATGATCCGCTCCACCAGCGAGGTCCGTCGCGCACTTGGCTGGCTATTGGGCGGCGCCGCGCAAAACAACTGGACCGCCATCCTTGCCATGCTCCCATATCTCCTCATCGGTCTTGGCATTTTGGTCTTCAGCGGTCACGCGCTCAACCTGTTGCAATTCGGCGACGACCAGGCGCAACAACTTGGGTTGAATGTCACGCGCACCAAGCGGATTCTTTTGACCGCCTCCTCACTGGCGACCGCCGCCGCGGTGGCGTTTTCCGGCATCATTGGGTTCATCGGACTCATCGTCCCGCATCTCATCCGACTTTGGTTTGGCGCGGATTACAAGCGGATTCTTCCCCTCAGCATCCTCGGCGGCGCGACGGCACTGCTCGTGTGCGATATCCTTGCGCGTATCGTCATCTCGCCGCAGGAAATTCCCGTAGGGATCGTCACCGCCCTCGCCGGCGCACCGTTCTTCTTGTGGGTGTTGAAGACAGCGAAGAATCAAGGATATTGGTGATTGTTTGGTAGGGGCGAGGTCATCTCGCCCCTACGAAAAAAATATGTTGAAACTCCAATCCCTCTCCGCCTCGTATGGCTCACGCCGCATCCTGCACGATATTTCCCTCGATGTGCACAGCGGCGAAGTGCTCGCGCTGATCGGACCGAACGGCGCGGGCAAGTCCACGCTCATCCGCGCGGCGAGCGGGGTGATTCCGTACACGGGGCACGTCCGCACGAACGGGGATGATTTCGCGTCACTCAACCCGATGCAACGCGCCAGATACATCGCCACCGTCCCGCAGGCGGTTTCACTACCTCCCGCGTACTCGGTGTGGGAAACTGTGTTGCTTGGGCGCACGCCATATTTGGGTTTTTTGGGTCAGCCTTCGCAACGGGATGAGGAGATCGCGCGTCAGGCTTTGCAACGAGTGAGCGCGCTTCCATTCGTTGACCGGCGCGTGGGCGAACTCTCCGGCGGCGAACAGCAACGGATTCTGCTGGCGCGCGCGTTGTGCCAGTCCACGCCGATCCTCCTGCTCGATGAACCTACCGCGCATCTGGATTTGCAATATCAGGTTAGTCTATTGGAATTGGTGAGAGACCTTGCGCACAACGATAAACTCGCGGTGCTGGTTGCGTTGCACGACCTCAACCTCGCCGCGCACTACGCAGACCGCATCGCCCTCATGGTCGGCGGGGAGATCAAAGCCGAAGGGAAGCCGGGGCAGGTCCTCCGTCCGGAGTTGATCGCCGAGGCGTATTGCCTGCCGGTGCAGGTGGTCAAACATCCGTTTTTGGATGTGCCGTTGGTTTTGCCGGTATCGCGGGAATAATGTTTATTTGGCGATGATCTCGATCAGGTTGCCGTCGGGGTCGCGCAGGTAGGCGGAGCGCCCCCAGTAGTAGTCCTGCGGCGGAACTTCGAGAGTCAGCCCGACCTGAGTCAGCGAAGCGCAGGTCGCATCCACGTCGTCCACGACAAAGGCGGTATGATTCTCCGGCGGCAGTTCGCCCTCCGAGGCGGGATATTTCTTGTGGATGAAGATCTTCGTCTCGCCGTTCATGAAGATCGCCATATCGTCTGATGTAGCGACGGGGTCAATGCCGAGCAGGGCTCGATAGAACGCTTCCATGGCTTGCACGTTATCGGTGAAGCGCGCGAGTTCGATGAGTTTCATGGGGCAGTCATCTCCTATCGTCACGATATTGCAAATAAAAGCCATTATACTGGGCGGGAGGTCGCATCATGAAATTCGGACTCCGCAACACATCGTTCGTTTATCCGCAGGGCACAGGCGATGTATGGATGGATACCAGCGAGCACATCCGGCGCGTGGAACGCGACGGGTTCGATTCATTCTGGTTGATGGATCACTTTTTCCAACTGCCTTCGCACGGCTCAGTGGAGGAACCTTTCCTCGATGCATGGACCGCCCTGCCTGCCTTGGCGGCGGTGACGAGTCGCATCCGCCTGGGGGCGATGGTCAGCCCGGTGGGGTATCGCAACCCCGCGTTGCTGGCGCGCATGGCGGCGAGCCTCGATCGCATCAGCCATGGACGGTTGAACTTTGGGTTCGGCGCGGGCGGTTTCAAACCCGAATATGTGGCATACGGGTTTGAGTTCATCGAACCAGGCTCGGTCCGACTCGACCAGATGAAAGAAGCGTTGCAGATCATCGTCGGTTTGTGGACTCACCCGCGTTTTACGTTCCATGGAAAATATTTTCACGTGGACGATACCATCCTCGAACCCAAGCCGGTCCAGACGCCTCATCCGCCGATTTTGATCGGGGGTGTGGGACCCAAAATTACCCTGCGCCTGATCGCCGAGATGGGCGACGCCTGCAATTTGTGGGGTCCGCCGCATGAATTCGTGAAGCAACGCGAAACGCTCAAAAAACACTGCGACGAAGTGGGGCGCGATGAGTCGACCATCGAAAAAACAACCTACGACCTGGTGGTGTGCGCGCGGACGGAGTCCGCGTTGAAAATAAAAATTGGACAACTACTTGCGAAAGGTGTCGAGCCGTGGATGGCGCTGGTCGGCACGCCGGCGCAACTTGTGGATGTGGTCGGCGAATACGGACGCGTCGGCGCCGATCATCTTTGTTTGGATTTTGCGGGGAACGACTCCGAGTCGTATGCCCTGTTCGTGGACGACGTGATGGGGAAGTTTCGAAAAGAGGCGATAGCTTAACGACTCTTTTTGGACACGGAAAACACGGATCACGCGGAATTCACGGAAAACGATTCTTTTCCGTGTGTTCCGTGAAACTTGTGCTGACGGTTCGTCTTTCGCTCACCGTGTCGAAGTATCCGCGTACAGAAAAGAAGATTTCAATGACTTATGAAACACTCTCTAAGACGGTTAATCATTTTCATCGATAGATCGAGTCTCCCCGCTGACCGCCACGCTCTCGCCAACCTTCGGGCTGAATCTCACCCTCAGCAGGGACGGCATCCCCATGTCTTCGCCCTGCAAGATGGTGAATTCGTTTTTGCCCTGCCAGCCGATGTCGCGCAGGTAGCCCGCCAATGCCGCAGCCGCCGCGCCCGTGGCGGGATCTTCGTACACGCCGCCAGAAGCGAACGCATTCCGCGAGTGGAAGACTTCATCCGATTCGCGCCAGAGCAGGCTGATCGTGATCAACCCCTGCGACATCATCAGCGCGCGGACGGTGTCAAAGTCGTAGTTCATGTCTGCCAGCGTTTGGCGATCTTTGAGGAATAGTATCAAATGTTTTGCGCCACCGTGAGCAAACCGAATCGGGAAGGCGGGATTCAAATGCTCGCGAGTGAGGTGAAACCCGGCAAGGACCTCATCCACAAACCCTGACGGCGCATCTTCCGACCGCGTCCCCGGCGAGTACAAGGTGGAGGAAAATCCACCATCCGTTTTCTCGGCGCGGACGGTGATCTCACTGTCGTTCAAAACCAACTTGTACTCACCTTCGCCGAACCGTTCCCCAAGCGCCGCGCCGAGGGCAATCGTCGCATGCCCGCAAAACGGGACTTCGATCGCGGGCGCAAAATACCGCACGCGCCAGTGGTCGCCCTGCTTCACGAGGAACGCGGTCTCTGAGTAGCCGACTTCTTTGGCAATACGGAGCATCTCTTCATCGCTGGGCATTGAATCGTAAAATGCGACGCCTGCGGGGTTTCCGCCGCGTCCGTGGTGCGAGAAGGCGGCGAGTTTCAAGATGTTCACGCTAACTTCTCTTTATTTATAGAAATTATCTTTGATCGCAGAAGTTCTTGAATGTTGGTAATTTCATCAACCGAAAAGTGCTTTTTGACGACTACAATCTCAAGGTTTCCTAATTTAACAGTTATATGTTTTCTTGTCTCACCAATTCCTATTAAAAGATTCCAATCATACTGATTTGAGTATACCCCGCCCACTTCGATCTTAAAGGCATCTTCATCGAAGGCGATACTCTCGGTTAGATTGCTATCATGTTGTTTATGAATGTTTTCCAGCCTTTTAAAAGTCTGTCGGCGATTTAACATTGCTAGAAATAACCACGCGCCATAAACCAGTGTCCAAAAACCACCAACATAGATGCTGTCATTCAAAAACCGATTCTTGTAATAAGTTTCCAAACCAAAAATGATAAAAAGGGCAATGATAATGTACATGAGATTTCGGTCGGTCAAAAAGAACAGAGTGTTATTTTTATCTGTGTACTTGCGTTGAATGGTTTTTTTGATCGTGTTCACAGGTTGTTACCGCCTTCCTTCGTAATGTTATTGGGCTGTATGAAATCAACTCTTCAAAACAAGCCGCATCCTCACAGACACGGCTCGCCTTATTCTCTAATTCTCTAATCTCAAATTACTATTTACCAATTACTGGTGGTCTCGATACGCCCTTCGCTGTCGCTTCGGGACTACTCGACCACCGGGTTTTCTTCACTCCAATTTCCCCGTCACCATCGCCATCTTTAACTCGCCGATCGCCTTCGTGATCTGAATATCTCTTGGGCAGGCGTTCGTGCAGTTATATGCCGTGTGACATCGCGCCGTGCCGTTCGTCTCGCTCAGGATGTGCAGGCGTTGCGAGGCGCCTTCGTCGCGGCTGTCGAAGACGAAGCGGTGCGCGGTCACCAGCGCGGCGGGACCGTAATACTCGTCGCTCGCCCAGAACGACGGGCACGAGGTGGTGCACGCCGCGCACAAAATACACTTGGTGGATTCGTCGAAGCGCGCGCGTTGCTCGGGGCTTTGCAGGCGCTCCCGTCCGTTTTCGGGCAGGGGCGAATCGTTAATGAGATACGGGAGCATCTTCCGGTAGTTGTCGAAGAACGGCTCCATGTCCACGATCAGGTCCTTTGCCACCTTCAATCCGAGCAACGGCTCGACCGTGATGTTCGCGCCGACCTGTTTGACGAGGGTCTTGCACGCCAGCATATTGCGCCCGTTGATGCGCATCGCATCCGAGCCGCACACGCCGTGCGCGCACGAACGGCGGAACGCCAGCGACCCGTCCTTGTGACCCTTGATCAACTCGAGCACGTCGAGGATGCGGTCGTTCGGGTCGGCTTCCACTTTGTAGGTTTCGTAATGTCCGCGTGTGTCTTTTTCAGGATGATAGCGAAAAATTTTTACAGTGACTTCCATGGTATCAGCACCTCTATATCAAATGCAAATCGTAACTCGTATCTCGTAACTCTCAACACAACGAGGAGATTGCCACGTCGTCGCCCGAAGGGCTCCTCCTCGCAATGACGGGTTAATACACACGTGCCTTCGGTTGGAACTTCGTGATGACCACAGGCTTGTAACTGATCTCGAACTTGCCGTTCTTCTCCGCGATCAACGTGTGTTTCAACCAGTTCGCATCGTCGCGGTCGGGGTAATCCTCGCGCGCGTGTCCGCCGCGGCTCTCTTTGCGGTTCAACGCGCTCATCGCCACCACCTCGGCAATATCGAGCAGGTTGCCGAGTTCCCACGCGTTGAGCAGTTCGGTGTTGAACGCCCTGCCCGCATCCTCCACGCGGATCTTCTTGAAGCGCGCTTTCAACTCGCGGACCTTTTCGAGCGCCTCGGTCATCCCTTTTTCGTTGCGATAGATGCCGACGTCCTCGAACATGACCTTCTTCATCTCGTGACTGATGTCGTACACGTTTTCGGTGCCCGCCCCATTCCGCATCGCATCAAATTCGGACCGTGCACCTGCTTCGGCATCCTGCGGCAGTTTCGCCCAGTCCGCGGATGCGGCGTACTCCGCCGCTTTGAGTCCCGCGTGCTTGCCGAATACAACAATGTCGAGCAGTGAGTTCGTCCCCAATCGATTCGCGCCGTGGACGGACACACACGCGCACTCGCCCGCCGCGAACAGACCGGGGACGGTGGTGCCTTTGTCGTCAACGATCACTTCGCCAAACTTGTTGGTGGGGATGCCTCCCATGGCGTAATGCGCGGTGGGCTGGGTCGGCATCATTTGGGTGACCGGGTCCACTCCGAGGTAGACGCGGCAGAAATCCACGATGTCGGGAATCTTTTTCAGGACAGTGTCGCCCGTGATACGGTAGGGCGAACCGTCGGGGTTGGTGCGTCCGTCTTCCGCGGCGTATTTGTTGACCGTCTCCGGGCGGATATCCAGATAGACATAATTCTTCCCATCGATGCCGCGTCCCTCCTTGACTTCGGTATAGATCGCGCGGCTGACCACATCGCGCGAGGCGAGGTCTTTGACTGTGGCGGCGTACTTCGGCATGAAGCGTTCGCCTTTGCCGTTGAGGAGCACCGCGCCTTCACCCCGAGCGCCTTCGGTGATGAGGATGCCGAGTTTGTAAATGCCGGTGGGGTGGAACTGGAAGAATTCCATGTCCTCCAGCGGCAACCCCTTGCGGAGCAGGAGCGCGGGACCGTCGCCCGTGAACGCGTACGCATTGGAGGTGACCTCGAAAATGCGGCCGTATCCGCCCGTGGCAACGATGACCGCCTTGGCATGGAAGGTGTGCAGTTCGCCCGTCGCCAGTTGGATCGCCACCACGCCCGCGGCTTTGCCGTCGGTCATGAGGAAGTCAATGACCTGATACTCATCGAAGAATGTCACGTTGTTTTTGATGCACTGCTGGTACAGCGTTTGCAGAATCATGTGCCCCGTGCGATCGGCGGCATGCGCGGCGCGGCGGACGGGTTTGCCGGTGTCGTTATTCGTGTGCCCGCCAAACGGACGTTGCGAAATGCGTCCGTCGGGTGTGCGGTCGAAGGGCAGACCCATGTGTTCGAGTTCGAGCACCGCGTCGATGGCTTCGTTACACATGAACTCGATCGCATCCTGGTCGCCGAGATAATCGGACCCTTTGACGGTGTCGTACATGTGCCATTCGGGTTTGTCCTGCTCGTAATTGCCCAACGCCGCGCTGATGCCGCCCTGCGCTGCGCCGGTGTGCGAACGCGTGGGGTACAACTTGCTAATGACGGCTGTCTTCGCCCCGCGCGAGGCGTACAGTCCCGCCATGAGTCCCGCCCCGCCCGCGCCGACAACGATCACTTCAAATTGATGTACATTTGCCATGAAAACTCCTGAAGACCTTTGCCACTGATTTCACAGATTATCACGGAAGGCTAAAAAATCAGTGTAAATCCGTGTAATCCGTGGCTAAGAATTACTTTGTCCAAATAATGTAGATCGCAACGATGCTCGCCACGATGGCATAACTGATGACCACATTTCGCGCCCAGCGCCGCGCTGTTTCGTTGATGACGTAATCATCCCAAATTTCCAGCACACCGTGGACGCCGTGTCCGCAAGCAGTGAGGACGAAGGCGCTGACCATCAACTTGGCGAGGATGGTCATCCACACCTGCCCGAGGGGGTTGGGTGCCAGGTTCGGGAAGAAGGACCAGTATAAAACGTCGGAAAGATTCGCGCCCGTCTGCGCGCTGACGATCAGTCCGCCGGTAAGTCCTGCAAGGATGAGCAGGTACATCACGATGACCGTGAAGCGGGTGAAGATCCACATGGTGGTTTCGAAGTTGAAACCGCGTTTCGAGAGGGGCAGGGTTCTGGCAGTCATGGTCAGCCTCCGAAGGTGTTGCGCAAAATGGTAAAGACGGCAAACCCAGCCAGAAGCGCGTACACCGTGTATTGGATGGTCAGTATGCGGTTGGCATGTTCGAACCAGCGTGGGCGGAGGTCCATGAGGGTGATGCGCAAGCCGTTGAGGGCATGGAACATTCCGAAGATCAGGAAGACAACCTGGAAAACCCAGTTGCCCATGAGCAACTGCATTGCCCGCACGCCCGCCAGCGATAGGATGTAGACGGTAAAGAGAATAAATAAGGCGCTTCCCCCGATACGGTGCAGGATGTAGGCGAGATAGGCGCCCTGCCCTTTATAGCCCAACGCGGTGGAAAGGCTGACGTTCCGTTTCAAACCCATGGATGACCTCCGGACAAAAATTCCAAACGGGGCTATTTTACACCGTCACCCGTCAATCTGCGAATACATGACGGTTTTGAAAATCTACAGGTACAATTGCGCGACTATCACTTTCAATCAGGAGAATATCATGAAAACCTCAAGCGGATTGGAGTACATCGAAGTGCAGGCAGGGACGGGCGCGCAAGCCGAGGCGGGGAAGACCGTCAGCGTGCATTACACGGGCAAACTTCAGGATGGAAGCGTGTTCGATAGTTCGGTTTCGCGCGGCGAGCCGATCACGTTTTCACTCGGCGCGGGACGCGTCATCAAAGGCTGGGACGAGGGCATCGCGCTGATGAAAGTCGGCGGCAAGGCGCAACTCATCATCCCGCCCGATCTTGGCTACGGTGAACGCGGCGCGGGCGGGGTCATCCCTCCGAACGCGACGTTGGTTTTTGATGTTGAACTTGTAGATGTGAAGTAAAACAAAAGTCGGGACTGTGCAGTCCCGACTTTTTGATTCAACCTATTGTTACGCCATATGCTTGATGATCGCGTCGCCGAATTCGGAGCATTTCACCTCGGTCGCGCCGTCCATCAGGCGGGCAAAGTCATACGTGACCGTCTTCGCTGCGACTGCGCCTTCCATGCCCTTGACGATTAGGTCCGCCGCTTCGCCCCAGCCCATGTAGCGGAGCATCATCTCGCCGGAGAGAATCACTGAACCGGGGTTAACTTTGTCAAGATCGGCGTATTTCGGTGCGGTGCCATGGGTCGCCTCGAAAATGGCGTGACCCGTCACATAGTTGATGTTTGCGCCGGGCGCAATGCCAATTCCACCGACCTGCGCCGCGAGCGCGTCAGATAAATAATCGCCGTTCAAGTTCATGGTGGCGATCACATCGTAATCCTTCGGGCGGATCAACACAAATTGAAGCGTGACATCCGCAATCGAATCCTTCAACAGTAGTTTCGATTTCCACTTGCCATCGCCGTGCGTGCCCCACAACTTCAACGCCTCTTCCACTTCGCCTGTGATCTCGCCCTGTTGCGCAGGGGACATCATGTCGAAGCCGGGGTCGATCATCTTGGCGTTATCTTCCACGCTCAAATTTGAGTTTTTCTCTTTGTTGCCGAGAATCCATGTCTCGCGTTCGGTGACCACATCGTTTCTGAATTCGCGTTTGGCGAGCGCGTAGCCCCAATCCTTGAACGCGCCTTCGGTGAACTTCATGATGTTGCCCTTGTGGACGAAATTCACGCTCTTGCGCTTGTTCTTCAACGCCCACTCGATCGCGGCGCGCGCCAGGCGTTCCGTCCCTTCGACGGAAACCGGCTTGAACCCGATGCCCGCCGTATCCGGGAAGCGCATCTTGGCGTATTCCTTTGGGAACGCTTCTTTGAATAATTCCTTGAATTTTTTATTGTCATCTGTCCCGTATTGGAACTCGATGCCCGCGTAAATATCCTCCGTGTTCTCGCGGAAGATCACCATATCCACGTATTCGGGGTGGTTCACCGGCGAAGGCACGCCCTTGTACCAGCGCACCGGGCGCAGGCACACGTACAAGTCGAGCAGTTTGCGCAGGGCAACGTTGAGGGACCGGATGCCGCCCCCAATCGGAGTCGTGAGCGGACCCTTAATCCCCACCAAAAATTCCCTGAACGCTTCGGTCGTTTCATCGGGCAGCCAGCTCTGGAACATCTTGAATGACTTCTCGCCCGCGTACACTTCCATCCAATGGATTTTGCGTTTGCCGCCGTATGCCTTCTCGACTGCCGCGTCGAACACGCGCACCGATGCGCGCCAGATATCGCGCCCCGTGCCGTCGCCCTCCACGAACGGGAGGATCGGGTTATCGGGGACTTGTAACTTCCCATCCTTGATCGAGATCTTCGCCCCGCCCTCGGGGACTTTGACGTTTTGGTATGCCATGCTTTCCTCTTTCCTTTTGAAAATATCGGCTGGATTATAACATCCGCAACTTGGTAGCATCGAGTGATGATTGTCATGCAGATTCCCGTCCCTTGACAGATTATCGCCCGCGCATAGAATCACGCCGAAATGACAAGACGCTTCTTTCCGCACGTTCAGCCTGTTCCTGTTTCCTCAACCTTTTCTTCCCCATTCAAAAGAGAGCCATCATCGGCTCTCTTTTTTTATCTATTGTTCCCCTCTCCCTATCAGGGAGAGGGGCTAAGGGTGAGGGTCCGATTGGAGGTGAGATCATGCTAAAACTCCCCGGCCTGATTGACCCTCACGTCCACGTGCGCGAACCTGGGCAGACCCACAAAGAAGATTGGGATACGGTCACCCAAGCCGCGCTCGCCGGCGGTGTGACGATGATCCTCGCCATGCCCAACACCAAGCCGCCGATATTCGATGAGGCGACTCTCGATCTAGCTCTTGGCGCCGCAAAACAAAAAGCCCGTTGCGACTATGCCCAATTCCTCGGCGCGGGACCGGATAACTCCGACTGGGACAGACACACAGGTCTGCCCCTACGTGCCGCAGGCTTGAAAATGTACCTTGACTCCACCTTCGGTGAACTCCGCCTCGACGATATGACTTTGTGGATGCCGCATTTTCAAAAATTTCCAAAAGACCATCCCATCGTCCTGCACTCTGAATCTCGAACCATGGCGGCAGGGATATTATTCGCCGCGCTCTACAACCGTCCCGTTCACATCGCGCATGTTTCATTGAAAGAAGAAATCCTCCTCATCAAAGCCGCCAAAGAACGCGGCATCAAAGTGACGTGTGAGGTTTGTCCGCATCATTTGTTTCTCGCCGCAGAATCCCCCTCTCCCAGC
>CAZGSB010000009.1:64828-70347 GCA_964528275.1 uncultured Anaerolinea sp.
GGGGAATCCTAGTGCGGTGTGTGGTGTGCCCCCATGTTTTGTTCCGCCCCCCACACCCCCCCCCCCCCCGGGGGTGGGGGGTTCGGGGTGTGGGCGAGTCCGCGGGTAGACGCGAAGTCCGCCCGCGCCTCGCCACTCAGGAAGATGTAGACGCCCTCTGGCAAAACCTCGATGTCATTGATTGCTTCGCCACTGACCATGCCCCTCACACTCTCGAAGAAAAAGACTCCGAGAATCCTCCGCCGGGGTTTCCAGGGTTGGAAACATTACTTCCTTTATTGCTCACGGCAGTGGACGATGGACGATTGACCATTGACCAAATTATTGAGAAGTCGGTTATCAACCCGCTAAGAATCTTCCACCTCCCCGAACAACCCGAAACGTGGATCGAAGTGGACGAGACCGCCAAATATGAGATCAAAGCCGCCGACCAATTCACCCGCTGTGGCTGGACTCCGTTCGAGGGCTGGAAGGTCAAAGGCAAGGTGAGGAAAGTTGTTTTGCGTGGTAAAACTGCATTTGAGAATGGAAAGATTTTGATTGAACAAGGTTATGGAAGGAATGTGAGAGAATAATTTCAAGTGTCATTGCGAGGCGCGCAGCGACGTGGCAATCCAGAAGAACCATCAAACGAATGGTTGTATGAAGGTACGAGATTGCCACGCCGTCCAAAAAGCGGACGGCTCGCAATGACGGAGGTAGGTATCATGCAAAACTTCACGGACGTAAAACTCGAAATCTTTATCCCGCAGGATCACGCTATGAAACTGGCCGACGCACTTTCGGAGATCGGCGTGGGCGTGATCGGGAATTATGACCACTGTGTCGCGCTGACTCCCGTGCGTGGATTCTTCCGCCCAATGGAAGGCGCAAACCCGTTTGAAGGCAAGGTCGGCGAAGTCAACGAAGTGGCGGAGTACAAACTCGGAGTTTAATTGCAAGCGCGAGTTGGTGAAAGAGGCAATTGATGTGATAAAACGCGTGCATCCCTACGAAGAGCCGCTGATCAATGCCATTCCACTGGCGCATTATCTGTTTGGGTGAGGTTGACCATTTGTCTGATATTTATCCTAGGCATGGGCGTGAGGAGTAGCTGGTATCATTTAAGAACTTGTGAGGTACTATGAATATCAAAGATCTCTATCGAAGGATTCTTGTCAATTGGCAGTCTTTTCCTACTATAACAACCTTGTTGAAAAATTCTTCCCTAATAAAGCCTATTATTATTTTTCTGAAAATTCTCGACGCAGTAATATCCTTTTTTAGAAAAATTTTATTTGCGTTATTGTGGGTGGCTTATATTATCCTTTCAACAGTTTGGTTCTTTGATTTAATCCTATTATTTAATGGACAATACCTAAAATACTTTAGTGTGGATGGAAACTACACGTTTTTATTCTTAGGCGGCATTGCTGTGCTTATTGGACTCATGGTAATTGTTATAACCTATGAGGGTAAGTTACAAGCCATCCAAAATAATTTTTCTATATTCATAAAATCAACTTTCCCGTACAAACTAATTAATAATAGCATTTACAAATTTTCTAAATATTGCGTTGATACATTCGTTCTTCCAAATATCGAAATTTTTGAAACGGGGTTGATAGGTCAGCATCCATTGAATTTCCCAAAAATTGTAATTTATCAAGATGATAATTTTCGAAGCGAAAGACACATTCGAAGGATACTGAATAAATACAACCAATATCTTGGCATAGTTCCTCTGATGCTAGGTATTGGGCTGTCTATCCTCATGTGCATATTAGGAGTTCTACTAGTCTCATTTGGGCAACTTCTAAATATTGAATTTGCTGGAAAGATAGGAAATGTACTCTATATTTCGAGTTGGTTTATTGTGGCTTCAAGTTCTATCTTGATGCCATTGGCAAATAATGTGTTGCTTTACCATCCTGAAAGCTTAATTTACAAAAGACTGCAGATTCTGCGCAATGATATTGTTCAACTACAAAAGGAAGAATGGGAAGGGGAAAGTAATGCGAATCCCAAAAACAATTCTGAGAAATTAATAGAAAAATCTTCAGCCATATTAACAGAAATAAATAACACATTGCGCCAAGAGGCTATGAAATTAAGTCGGTTGCAGCAGCAAGCCTTTCTCACAAAGGAAAACATTGAGGCAATGAAAAATTTTAAGAATGGGCATCCCGAAGCGGCACTGCTAATGTACAAAGAGCAAGAAAAGTATCAAGAAGAGCGGGAGAAGAAAATGCGTTGGAGACAATGGCTTAGAGATATTCTGATAGGCATTATTTCAGCACTGATATTTAGAATGATTTTTGGCTAATACTAGAACCAGATAACATCCATCGAAACAGAATCAGCCTCACCCGGTGCATGTGTCCCGATCAGCAGAAAGGTACGTGTGATGAAACGATTGACCGTACTTCCAGTGCTTCTCACGCTCATGGCGTGCAGTTTATTCACTCCACCCCCTAAAGTGGCCGAAACTCTATCACCGCTTCCGCTCCCGCCCAGCGAGACATTCATGCCGGTCTGCACGCCGCCTGCCTGCCGGGCAAACGAGACATATTTCTGCCCCGGCGATTGCCCCGGCGGATGTGGGACCGTGTGCGCGACCGTCACACCGGAAGCCGCGTTGTTTCCGCTTGCGACGGTTCAAGGCGCGGGGGAATGGATCGTGCGAACGGAAGAGGACCTTGCCTTTCTCGACCCGAGCGGTGCAACGCCGGGATTCACTTTGCAACGGCTGTACGCGCCGCTCATTGATTTCGTTCTAGTGCGCGATGGAAGCGTCTATTCGCTGACCGATAACGGGAGCGGCTCGCTCACGCTCCGCGTTTACCCGCAGGAACGTTTGATCGGTGATCTGGATACGCGGCGCGATGTCGAGGGAAGCCCGCGCATCGCGCCGATCTTTTCCTCCGATGGTTCAAGTCTCGTTTGGAGCCGCGCCGACGAAGACGGCACGATGACGCGCACCGTGGTCGTCACCTCACTCGAAACAGGCGAAAGCCGCGAGGTCTGGCGAACTGAGTTGCCGCCCGAAGCGGCAGGTCACGCGATCGTCCCGTTGTTCTTTGACGAAGCGAAACAGACATTGTTGTATGCGTTACACACGTTTTACAGCGGCATGACGCCCACACAGGTCGCTTCGCTGTATGTTGTAGACATCGCTTCGAATGAGATCACCCCGCTTTGGACTCTCAACCCCATTGAGATGTACGCCGGCGTCTCGGGGACGGTCTCACCGGACGGACACCTGCTCGCCTACCTGACGTGGGGCGAACCCCAAGCCGATTTCACCCTGCCGTGGACTCTGCATCTGCGCGACCTCTCGACCGGAAACGAAACAACACATCGCCTGACCGAGACGTGGGAAATTGCGGAGGTCCATCTGTTTGCATCTGATGGAAGTCAATTGTTGTTTACTGCCTCGCGTCGCACCGCAAACGGCGACTATCAAACCGAATTACTCGTTTTCGAATTGGAGAGTCAAATCTGGCAAAGCATTTACGCCGCTGACTACGATGCCAATCCGTACTTCACCCCTCGCGCCTGGAGCGACGGCGATTGGCTGATCCTCACCAACGACGCGGACTACTCCACTTGGGTCATGCGCCCTGATGGAGGATCGTTGACGCAGATCACGTCTTTGGAATGGGTTGGAATGATTCAACCGTAAAATTCAAGTGTCACACCTGCACTTGCGTGCTGGTGCAATTGTTGCGAGGCGCGCAGCGCCGTGGTAATCCCGGCTAACCTGTAATCGTACGATTGTATGAAAATACGAGATTGCCACGTCGGACTTCGTCCTCCTCGCAATGACATCAATAACATAAGGAGAACCAATGCCCACAAATTCAACCAACACACATCTCCCCTTCGGCGAAAACAAAAACGCGACGTGGTATGGCAAGGACATCCTATCCGTCAAGCAGTTCAACCGCGACGACTTGGAGTACATCTTCGGTGTGGCGCATGAGATGCGCGGCATGGTCGAGCGCGTCGGGACGTTCGACCTGCTGAAAGGTAAAATTCTGGCGAACCTGTTCTATGAACCGTCCACGAGAACATCGTCGTCGTTCACTGCCGCGATGGAACGGCTCGGCGGGAGCGTCATCCCGATCAACGAAGTGAAATATTCCTCGGTGTCGAAGGGCGAGAGTTTGCCCGATACGATTCGCACGCTCGAATGTTATGCCGATGTGATCGTGCTGAGACATCCCGAAACGGGATCGGCGGCTATCGCGGCAAAGGCGGCGCGCAAACCCGTCATCAACGCGGGCGATGGCACGGGCGAACATCCCACGCAGGCGTTGCTTGATACGTTCACGATCTTTGAAGAGTTGGGCGCGGGACAAGTAGACGGCATGACCGTGACCATGCTCGGCGACCTGAAATACGGGCGTACTGTCCATTCGCTGGCGCGGTTGCTTTCGATGTTCAAAGTCAAGTTGAATTATGTCTCGCCCGATATTTTGAAGATGCCAAAAGAAGTGATGGACGAGGTCGGCGCGCAGGGCATACCACAGGCGCAGTTCAACACGCTTGAAAAAATTCTGCCTGAAACCGACGTGCTCTACGTCACGCGCGTACAAAAGGAACGCTTCGAAGATCTCGACGAATACGAAAAGGTCAAAGGCGCGTACGTGATCGACCCTGCCATCATGCAAGCCGCCAAACAGGATATGATCGTCATGCACCCGCTCCCGCGTGTGGGCGAGATCTCGCCAGACTTCGACGACGATCCCCGTGCGGCATATTTCCGCCAGATGGAGTATGGGTTGTATGTGAGAATGGCGTTGTTGGCGATGGTGTTGGGTAAGGCGTAAAAGATTTGCCACAGAGACACAGAGAGCACAGAGAAACCCCTTTAAAAATTCTCAGAGAACTCTGTGATCTCTGTGGCTAAGGAATTTTATGGAAACATTTTTCTCTTTCTTGGAAAAGCGGGTAGATGACTGCTCGTCATTGCTCTGTGTTGGACTCGATCCACACGTGGACGATTTATCCGCTCCCACCGCCGCTTCTGCCCTCGATTTCTGCCTGACTCTCATTAAGGCGACCGCTCCCTACGCCGCGGCGTTCAAACCCAACGCGGCATTCTTCGAGGTCTTCGGCGCGGAGGGGTGGAACGCGCTCAAGGAGGTGGTATCAGCCATCCACGAGGAGTCGAAGCGATTGGGATCGAAGATTCCCATCATCCTCGATGCGAAACGCGGCGACATTGCATCTACGGCTGAGGCTTATGCCAAATCCGCATTTGAAAATCTGGGCGTGGACTGCATCACGTTAAGTCCGTATCTTGGCAAAGATTCGATCGAGCCGTTTCTTGGTTACCCAGAGAAAGGCGTGTTCCTGTTGTGCAAAACATCCAACGCGGGTTCGATGGATTTGCAAAACCTGCTGGTGATGCCGATGGGGTCGGATATGCCCATGCCGTTGTATATTTATGTGGCGAAACTTGCGGAGCAATGGAATGAAAAGAATAATGTCGGCATTGTCGTTGGCGCCACTCATCCGCAAATCATGGAAAT
>CAZGSB010000010.1:0-67803 GCA_964528275.1 uncultured Anaerolinea sp.
GCTTCGCTCCAGTTGAGCCAGAGACCTGTGCCGATGATGATGCCCACGAGCAGATAGAAAATGCCCGTGATGTAAAACTTGAGCGAAGCGGGAGCGTCGCCGCCACGCACGTTCCAGAGTTGGAGGATGAGAAGCGTCGCGGCGGTGAAGATCAACGTGCCACCAGCAAGGATCATCGGCTGGTTTACGCCCGCGAAGCCAGCCACAAGGGAAACGAAGCCGATATTAAGGGTTAGCCAGATATCCCAACGCATGGCGGGTTTGGGTTTTTTGGAGAGGGAAGCGATGAGCAGGGGGAGTAACCCGAAAACCACCTGTGAGAGAATCCCTAATGTGATGAAATGCACGCGTACCCAACGCAGGGCGGGGAACGCGCCGATCAAATTCAGGCTGACAAACGAGGCATCTGCCGCGGCAAGCAGCGCCACGAATGTGAAAATCAATGTTGTGAGCAAATATGGAATAGGCATTTTATTTTTCTCCTTTAGATTCGTTCTTCATTTGTACGACTGCCACGCCCAGTAAAACAGTTGCTGTGAAAATGGAAAGCCCGCCCACCAGCACAAAGTAATAAGGCAGTCCCAGATACACTTCGCCCAAAATGCCAAGCGGCATGAGCAAGCCCGCCAATGCCAGCCAGGATGCCCACTTTGCAAGGCTTTCCTTCAATGGCAGTTTCATGAGCAGGAAACCGAAGACAATATTGAGAAGCGAAAACAGATTTCCATGCACATGTGCAAGGCGTGCTTCAAAATGGGCGCCCGTGTTATACGATTCGATCCACGCTTCCTTGCCAGGAGCAAAGTCGCGCAGGTAGATCAGCACAAAGCCATAGATCATGAAGGACGCCATCACCCACAGTCCCACTCCGATATTCCACTTACCGATTGTTGTTTTCATAGTATTTTCCTTATTGATAGAAACGATTAAACGATTTATCCGCCGATTCCCTTGAGCAATGCCCCGACAACGTAGGCAACCCCTGCTGCCAAGCCTCCGACGGCTAGCATTTCCAAACCACTGCGGATCGGGTTGAGTTTGGTCACCAAAACTTTTGTTGCTCCCAGTGCAAAAAGCGCCAGACCTGAGGATGCAATCGAGATCGGGAATGCCATGCCAGGGGAAATAGGGAACGCCAACCCGATCAGATAAACTGCCAGCGGCACGGCTCCTGCAATCACAAAGGAACCGAACGTAACCAGACCATTGATCAGTGGATTGGTTTCATCTTCCATCATGCCCAGTTCATCGATCATCATGGCTTTCACCCAGCGTTCCGCATTGCGGCTTTGGATCTCCACCAATTGTCTGGCTTCTTCATCTGTATAACCGCGGCGGACATAAACCTCTTGCAATTCCGCACGTTCCCCATCCGGGAAGTGTTTCACCTCCCAGGCTTCACGCTCCCATTCCTTACGGTAGTATTCGTGCTCGCTTTTGCTGGAAAGATAGGCGCCTGTTGCCATCGAAAAGCCATCTGCCAACAGGTTTGCCAATCCCAAAATGAGAATGACGGGGGTGCCAAGCTGCGCTCCTGCCACCCCGCTGACGACCGCGAATGTGGTGATAATGCCATCCAACCCGCCATATACCATTTCGCCAAGATACTGACTGCCTGCCCCGCCATGTTCTTCTCTGGCTGCTGATATCGCGTTTGCAGTGTGGGCATGTGCTGAAGCTTGTTTGTCTCCGCGTTCAAAAGCCTTGCGAGCTTCTTCGATCCGTTTTGATAAGGACATTCGTACGCCTTTCTTTTAGGGCATCAAACCAGAGTTGCCAAGACGGTCATGAATATCTGTGAATGCATCTGCCTGAGCTTGAGTAATGATTTTTTCTTCCACCAATGCTGCCAGGATCGTCGCTTCACGCTCTGTTGCGTTTCCACCGCTTTGTACTACTTCCGGGTGAGCAAGTCGATACTGCTCCACGGCATCATGAACGGTTGTGAATGTGTCTGCTTCTTCTTCAGTGATCACATCCTGCTCTACAGCCTTCGCTAGAATCTCCGCTTGTTGTGCAGCTTGGATCTCGGGATCATATGCTGCGCCGCCCATGCCACTGATGGGTTGAACTGTTCCATCACCAAGCGCGCGCATGTAATTGACCAGATCCCAACGTGATTGCTCGTCAAAAAACGTCCAGGCAGGCATGGATGTGCCAAAAGGTACTCCTCCCTCGCTGATACGCCAGAACAAATAATCATCTGCCATCATCTGACTGGAATGTGCTATGGGCGAAGGGGCGGGATCAAGTGCGGAGCCTGCAGGTCCATCCCCCATACCGCCATCTCCATGACAACTTGCACAATTTACAGTGTAGAGTTCGCTTCCCCGTTCAAGCGACTCCTTGTCACCAGGAATGGGATTGGTCAGCCCCGCATATTCTGTTGGGATCTCAGCATGATGCCTTTCCATCATGCCATTTCCACCCATTCCAGGACTCATCCCGCCGTCTTGAGAAGCACAGGCAGCTAGAAGCAACATTGGGATTACAAGCAGGATAATTTTTTTCATGTCCGACTACTTTCCATACCACATGCGCGAGAGGAGATTATCCTTAAGCATAAACTGATGATAGAACGCCGCGCCCACATGCAATAGCACGGTCAATACCAATGCGGGGACAATAAAACCGTGCATCATCCGCGCTGTGAAGTCGAAGAAGTCTGCGGGAAGGATTCCCGACCCTCCTAATACAATTGGCGCAAGTCCAGCCTGAATGGAAAGCGACATACCACTGACTGCCATTAAGAAGACAAGCAGATATAAAGCATAATGAACCGCCTTGCCAACCCAATCGAAGAGGGGATTTCCAGCTGTAACATGTTCAGGCTTGGGCAGCCGTTGACGCATTACAAACCGATAGACCATGACCAGCAATGTGATGATTCCCACTGCCATGTGCAATGCCAACGGGGTGAGTTTGGCGGCATCGTTGGGCTGTCCGCTCATGGACTTACCAATGACAAAGGCGGCAAGCACCAGCAAAACCACTAACCAGTGCAAAGTAACTTGCAATGGGTGATAACGTTTATTCAAGGTTTGATTCATGATCTTATTTTTCCCCTTTTGAGCCAAGAAACACCACGCGTGTTTTTGCGTTCATGCCACGTTTCGCACCACTTGGCACAACGACTGTCACACCGGGTTTAATGGCGAAACTTTCATCATCGACGGTCATCAAGCCTTCCCCTTCGAGAAAGTGATACATCGCCGCCTCACCCGGGTGATAGGGAATTTGCCCGCCCGCCTCCAGTCCGACGACTAACGCCTTGAACTGCGGCGTGTCGATCAGGAATTGCGGTTTTGGACCTTCTGACGAAAAGACAGCTTTCGATTTTGTGTCTGTGAAATAGATGTCGGACATATCGTCTCCTTTTTGATATGCCCTGACTTTACTGGAAACCCCCGCTTCACACCCCGACTTTTGTCGGGTTTTTCAACCCAATCTTTATTCTCCCTTGAAGCATTGCCCGCTCCACCAAACCAGCATCATTGCACAAATCCATTACCGAAAAATCTCCATTACAATCAGTTATGCTTACTTCAAAGTAGACATATACTGAAGATGCTTCTTATCACTACGGTAATGGACAAGCTATGAATCGTAAACCACACAGGCATATTACGACCTCCCGCGGCTCGGAATTGGCTGTACTCAATGAGCTAATTTCGACGACCCATACATGGACCAACACCCAGGCAGTCTTATCCAAGGCATTGGAACAAGCTGCACAACTAGCAATGGCAGATGGGGCAGAATGTCATTTGGTTAATTCATCTGGAGAATTACAGTTTACGACTCATTACAACTTAGACTCCGGTTTTTTGTCCGGCTCTTTGGATATTTCGTTTCCCCCTGGGACAGGTATACCCGGTCTCGCATATTCAAGCCAAAGGGCTTTCTTCATCCCCGATATCGAAACCGAAGAAAATTATCAACGGCAATATCTGGCACAGCAAGCGCACTATCGCTCGCTAATATGTGTCCCGCTTTCCGGCATGGATTCACTTCTGGGTACATTCATGTTGTATTTTAGAAAAAGAATTCAACCAGATGATGTTTTATTAGAAGTTCTGACCGCTATTGGACAACACTTTGGTATTTCACTTGAGCGCGCGCATCTCTTTCAGCAAACCACAGAACAATTGAAAGAGTTGCAGATATTGCAGACTGTGGCAAACGCCTTGAATCGTTCCGCTAATATTCAAGAAGCATTGGAGCGAAGCTTGGAGGCAGTTGTTACAACAATGAACATGAGGTGTGGCTGGGTCGTATTGTTGGATGGCTTCCAAAAGAACCGACTTGCGGCATCCTACAACCTGCCACCCGAATTAGACCCTGCCGACTGGTCTGCCATGCGAACCCACTGTCGTTGTATTGAGTTGCTACAACTCGGAAAGCTAGATGCAGCAATCAAAATCGTTGAGTGCCAACAATTGAAAAAAGTTACGAGTCCCGATTACCCATATCATTCCCATGCTAGTATACCCGTTCGTGCTGGGTCAATGCTTTTGGGTAATCTCAATATAGTGCCTACATCTGGATCCGCCATTACGATTGAAAACTACCGGCTCTTCAACTCTATCGGCGATCAAATCGGTGTTGCAATTGAACGCGCTCGCCTATATGAGCAAGCAAAAGAACAACGCACTCGCGAACAGCAAATCCTGCTTGGGCATGGACAAATGCTTTTGGGCGAACGCAAACTGCAAACCATCCTGAACCAAACCATACAAGTAGTCTCCGATGCGTTGCAGGTTGAATTTGCCATATTGGCTTTGGTTGCCGAGGATGGCAATATTTCCATGAGAACTGATTTGGGATTCTCGTCCTCAAAAACGCAGGATATCGTTGATTTTTCACTTGTCGATAACTCCACCATATTTCAATCTATTCGCATAAAGATGCCCGTCATTAATCCGGATCTTAATCTTGAAAAACAATTGAAAATAAACATAGACGATCAAAATATAATACTTACTTCATCATTGATCGTTCCGATGTTGATGGGCGAAGAAGCGCTTGGCTGCATCGCTGTGTATTTTCAGTCTCCCCGGCAATGGAGCGAAGACGAAATTCGCCTTCTTTCCCTGCTTGCCAACCAGACGGCCATTGCCATTGAGAATACCCGCCTGCTCGAAGCTGAATACACTGCCCGTAAACATGCAGAGGTTCTTCACCTACAAACAATACATCAGGCTCAAGATCTTATCCTCGCGTACGATACAACCATCGAAGGCTGGTCCCGCGCCCTCGATCTTCGTGACAAAGAGACCGAAGAACATACTCTGCGCGTCACCCACCTGACCTTGCAATTAGCGCAAGCTTTCGGAGTAAGCGATGCAGAATTAAAACATATGAGGCGCGGCGCATTACTCCACGATATTGGAAAAATGGGCATCCCTGATGTTATATTGCGCAAATCAGGGGCATTAAGTGATGAGGAGCGCGCGATGATGCGCCAGCATTCACAACTCGCCTACGAGATGCTGTCTCCCATTGCTTATTTGTTGCCGGCGCTGGATATTCCATATTGTCATCATGAAAAATGGGATGGCACCGGCTATCCGCGCGGACTAAAAGGGGAGGAAATTCCATTAGCGGCGCGTATCTTTGCCGTAGTAGATGTCTTTGACGCACTGACCAGTGATCGCCCGTATCGTCCTGCATGGACGACAAAAAAAGCCATTGAATATATTCGCCAACAGGCTGGTTCACATTTTGATCCAAAAGCTGTAGATGTGTTCTTAAGACTGATCGATAAGAAATAATATGCAAGGTGCTTTGTGTGAAGTGCTATCTCTAGTGTCGGGTTTTCAACCCAAACATTAATCTCCCTGAAGCATGGCTCGCTCCGCCAAGCTTGCACGGTTCAGAATACGGATGTGTTGTTTATCCATCTCGATCAGCCCCGCCTTCGTCAATTCACGAATGACACGACTGAGTACATCGGGCACAGTTCCCAAGTGCGCTGCCAACTCCGTCTGATTCGTCCAGCGGCGGCGTTCGATCACATCGCCATCAGCAGAGTCCAACAACAATTTGGCAAAACGCGCTTCGACTGTCTTGAGTGAAAGATCTGAAGCAAGTGTGACCAGACTGATGATCTTATCTGCCATGTTGCCGATGATCTGTAACGCCGTCTGCGGATATTTCATCACCACCTCCTCTAACGCATGGCGCGGAATGAGCCAAATGCCCGACTCTTCCAATGCCACCGCCGTCACAGGGTTGGGACGTTTCGCCAGCACACCGATCTCATTGAAGATATCGCCTGCATCCAAAAAACGTAAAACTTGTTCGCGTCCATCGGGAGCGGTTCGCAGGGCTTTCAAAGAACCATATTGCAGGTAATACAAATTGGACTCTGTATCGCCCTCCCAAAATACAACGGCATTGGGTGGGAAGACCTTCCACACCGCGCTGTTTACCAGAGCCGCAATGGTTTCATGATCCAGTCCGCGCAGGAATTCAAAATCTTGCAGGCGTTTGAGAAGGATGTCGTTTTGCATGGGTTATGTTTTTGCAGATAAACTTTTGCGAATGGATAACACGGTCATGCCGATGAACAGTATGATCGCTGCCTCGTTCATTAGTCCCCCCACATGCGTAGGGTATATAGGTTGGCATAATCTGCAATGACTCGCAGTAAAAGCGAAACATGAAGCAAACCCAAGTGGATGTAAAACAAAGGCTGGAAATTGATCGGCACGCCCAAAATAGCGGGGAATATGATGGGTGCATGACCGAAGATCATGGAGATAACGAAGCCGACAAAGACCACGTGCAATGCCGCATCATATCTTGGACCTGCCGCCTGTGCGCCAAACACGAGGCTTAATCCACCGCCGATGCCGAGCCACACAAAACCCAGTGCGAGGCACCAGGCAATATAACGTGTGAGTGGAAGTTTATGCCGAATGTTGCGCCAGGCAATGTCATTACGAAACGACCAAAGTGGCAACAGCAGTAACCCTAGTCCGCTCAGGCGCGTGCCGAGTTGCAGATTGAACAGGGCAAGGATGATGCCAGCCATAAAAATAGCAATGATGCCGCCAAAGAGAATCTGCTCCATTTGTGTAGGACGCAGAACGCGGCTTAGCTCAAGTCTTTCGCCCGCAATGGTCAGCACGAGGAATGCCATCCAGAAAAAGACGACTTGATGGATTTGCCAGCCGAACGTCCACAAGAGATTCCCTGTCAACCAGGCGAGCGAGCCGAGGAACATGGTGACAGTATGCAGGGCGGTTTCGCGGCGAACAATTTCTGCTAGGATGGCGACTCCGCCGAAGCTGGCGAGCGTTAGGAGGATCACGCCAAAGGGTAGATTCGGGAAAATGATGGCGACCAGCCAGCCCAGTCCAGAAAGAAGCGGAGGCAGGTACATCCACTTTTGATTCATTGCGACGGCGCGTTCCAGAATGATGAGCATCCCTAAAAATCCAGAGATCATTATGGGACCATACAGCATGGCGAGTGACGGGGCGAGAGCAGGCAACTGCCAGCCGAGGCGCATGAGCCCTGCCCATAGTGCGGCGAGCAAACCAAGGATGGCAAGGAAAAGGAAAGGCAAGGGGAGACGATTTGGAAATGCTTTCATGGAATTATTCTACCCCGTGTTTTTGTACCATTTTCAGGATTGGCGATGCGTCAAGCCTGGGGGGTATAATTTCAAGACAATGATGTACCAAAAAGGATTTACATGTTAAAGAGTCTTCAAGGCAGGTTAAGCGCCTTGTTTTTTGCTTTTGTTCTGCTTGTGCTTACTTCGGTGGGCGCAACGTTTTGGGGCGTAAAGACTCAGCAGAATGATGCACTAATCATCAACCTTGCCGGGCGGCAACGGATGTTGGTTCAACTTATGGTACGGCTTGCGGTTGGGGAGCAGGGAAATGGGGCGGCGAGTGAAATGCTGGCGGATGCAGAGAATACATTTGAGCAGACACTCACGGCGCTTGAGCATGGCGGGGTCACTCTCTATCTACCAGATTATTATGTCTCGATCCCTGAAACGAGTAACACTGAAATACTGGATGGATTGCGCAACGTGCGCCAAAGTTGGGAGAAATTCCATGCGGCGATTGATGCGGTTGAGGGGAAGTCAGCAAGTGCGATTGGTTACTCGTCAGCCATTGAGGAGCTCGAAACATTATCTACGATTCTTGCACGACAGGCGGATATGGTTGTGCAATTGTATGAGGCAGACTCAACGGCGAAGTTAAATATTTTACGCAACATTCAATTTGGATTTTTATTCTTTGCGCTGGTATTGCTCGCCGGTGGAGCTTGGGTGACACGCCAGTCTGTGTTGAAACCTTTGTCTGAGTTGGGAGTGGCGGCTGAAAATTTGGGCGGTAATGATCTTGAAACACCTGTGCAGGTGCAGGGGACAGAAGAGGTACGGAGGTTATCTCAATCATTTGATGGGATGCGCCTCGGGTTGAAATCTGCCCAGCAGGATTTGATTGACCTGAACGAGACGTTGGAAAAACGGGTTTCTCAGCGGACGCGGGAATTGGAAGCGCTCAATGTCGTCACCCAGGAAATCACTTCACGCCTTGATATTCAGCAGGTGTTAAGTTCTGTGACGGAAAAAACCAGCGAACTTTTGAGTGGAGATGTTTCGTTTTTGTGTTTGTTGGATGCTGATCAACCTTTACTTAAACTTCAAACCTTTAGCGGGCATGCAGATGCAGCGGTTGATGATACAACTGTCATAAAAAAGCATGACCTGACAGATGCCATTCTTAACAGCAGCAGGGCTGTGGTTTGCGGTATTGATACCTGTCGTGAAGGCTGCTCGATCCTGTCTGATAAATATCGCAGCAGTCATATGGCAGCTCCTTTACGAAGCAATGACCAGATTATTGGTGCATTATGCGTAGGTAGTACCAGCCAACAAAGATTTAGCAGTGAATCCACCGATCTGCTCACCAAACTTGCAAATACAGCCGCAATTGCCCTTGAAAACGCCCGTTTGTATGAACAGGCAGAGCGAATTGCCACACTTGAAGAACGCCGCCGTATTGCGGCAGACATGCACGATGGGTTGGGGCAGACCTTTAGCTATCTGGGGTTGATGACTGATCAAGTGGTTGAGTTGCTCTCCAATGGAAAGAATCGGGCGGCATTGGAAAGATTGCATTTGACTCGCGAGACCATCGAAAAAGCCACAGGAAATGTACGTAAAGCCATTAATCGGCTGATGGACGAAAACCCGATCAACTCTGACCTTTGTTCCCAATTGCAGGGTGTGGCAATGGAGCTTTCTTCTCAACATAACGCCATCATTGAGTGGCGTTGTGAAACCGAGTCTCCATGCAATTGTCCCCCACATGTAAACGAACAGGTTATTCATGTAGTGCGTGAAGCGTTAACCAATGCAATTTCCCATGCTCAACCAACCCAGATCACTGTGCAATTTACTAAAAGAGATCATGCTTATGAGTTGCTGATTGCAGACAACGGAAAAGGGTTTGACTCCTCCCAGCCCAGCCCAAATGGACATTTTGGCTTGCAGATCATGAAAGCAAGAGCGCTGCGAATTAACGGACAACTTGAGGTCAAATCCATGCCTGGGATGGGAACGCAAATAATTCTATCGTTCCCTTTGACAAATAAGGAGTAAATCTTAAGATGAAGAAAATACGCGTTATGCTGGTGGATGACCACGCCTTGTTTCGCGAAGGGCTGGCAGTCATTATTGGGTCGCAGCCTGATATGGAGGTTGTAGGCAATGCAAACGACGGGCTTGAAGCGGTGATCAAAGCGCAGGAACTAAAGCCAGACCTGATCCTGATGGATGTTCAAATGTCAACTATGGATGGCTTGGAAGCGACGCGCCAGATCAAGCAGCTTCTCCCTGATACGACCATTGTGGTGCTGACCGTTCGCGATGATGACGAAAAATTATTTGAGGCGTTGAAAAGCGGCGCGCAGGGATATTTATTAAAGGATATTCGATCTCATATCATGGTGGAAATGCTGCACAACGCCTTGAATGGTGAAGCCGCCATCACACCGTCGCTGGCAGGGCGGGTTCTTGCCGAGTTTCGGCGCATGAGTTTGAATCAAAAAAGTGGCGCAGATCTTCCAAATGAAGATAACTCATTGACTGAGCGTGAATTGGAAGTGTTGTCCCTGGTTGCCAAAGGCGCATCGGACAGGGAGGTGGCTGAAAAATTAACCGTCAGTCTGAATACAGTCAAAACACATATTCGCAATATCCTCTCCAAGCTGCGGGTAAACTCTCGCAGAGAAGCTGCAAAGCTGGCGCAAAGCAAAGGGCTGTTGTCATAAAAAAGAACTAATTCTTTATTGAAAAAGAGTGATGAAAAAATCACTCTTTTTTTATTTCAATTGTTACAAATAACAAATACGTTAATCAGGGTTATTAAAGTAACATGAGCGTTGGTATCCTAAGTTTTTGCATCCATCTTTCATGAGGAGAAACGCCATGTCCGACAAAAAAAAGGAAGAACCGCAACACCCCGGTCAAAAGCTCTTTGACAACATCTGGCTGTTGTTTGTGTTGTCCTTGTTGATCAGCACCTTGATCTACAACGTGTGGGGAATTATCGATCTGTTAAATGTGCCCCTAGCGCCGTATTAAAAAAAATTGGAGAATGAATTATGTTAGCACCTGAAAAAAATTGGTGGAAGCCCATGGGACGTATGGAAAAGAGCTGGCTCACCGTTGCATTTGTTTGGTGTGTTTTCCTTACGATTATGATGCCGCTTTGGTATTTTTATGGCAAGCAAAATGTGCCTACTGAAACCTACAGAACTTCGCCTGCTGATTATGGGGCGAAGGTGAATGCTTTTGTGGAGCAATACACTGTCGGCGAAGATACAGTGAATGGGGTTACTTTGCCGGTTGTTGCAGCTCCTCCTGGCAGCGATGTGTACATCCGTGCCAGCACCTGGCAATGGTATCCGATTCTGCAACTGGAAAAGGGACAGGAATATCGCCTGCACATCTCCTCTTTGGACTTGCAGCATGGGTTCTCCCTTCAGCCAGTCAACATCAATCTCCAGGTCATTCCCGGGTATGACTATGTTGCAACCATTACGCCCACCAGTGCGGGCGAATTCACCATTGTTTGTAATGAATACTGCTTTGTCGGCCATCATACGATGGTTGGTAAAGTGATCGTGACCGAGGAGAAATAAATATGACATCCCTTGCACCTACCACTGCATGGACAAGCGGCGCAAAAGACGATTATCGCGACTGCCCGGTAACCACCCTTAAAGTAGATATGCACGCAGAGCGCCTCATTATCGCCAACGCGGTGATGGCTGTTGTGACTCTCGCCCTCGGCGGCATTGCAGCATTGTTGATCGCGCTCACCCGCTGGCAGGCGATTCATCTGCTCCCCGCTGTTTGGTTCTATCGCTTGCTCACCTTGCACGGCATTGACATGCTGATCGCGTGGATCGTTTTCTTTGAAATGGCAGGTCTGCATTTCGGTTCGACCATTCTGCTCAATGCGCGGCATGCTGCACCAAAACTCGCCTGGACGGGCTTTATCATGATGACCGTCGGCGGTTTGATGGCAAACGCTGTGGTGTTGTTTGACCCGAATTCAAACGTCATGTTCTCAGCCTATGTTCCCATGAAGGCGCATCCGTTGTTCTACCTCAGCTATATTCTCTTTGCTGTCGGCGCATTGATCACTGTCATTACATTCTTCATCAACATTGTGGTCGCCAAACGCGAAGGACGCTTTTCAGGCTCCCTGCCGTTGGTCGTCTTCGGTTTGATGACCGCTGCCATTCTCGCCACCTACACCCTGCTTGAAGGCGCTGCCGCGATCGTGCCTGCCTTCTTCTGGTCACTCGGCATTCTCAAAACCTACGACCCAGGAATCTATCGTAACTTCTTCTGGGGATTTGGACATCCTGCGCAGCAGGTTAATCTTGCGGCAATGGTTTCCATTTGGTATGCGCTTGCACAAATAACTGTTGGCATTCGCCCCGTCAATGAAAAGTTCTCGCGTCTTGCCTTCATCCTATATCTGTTCTTCATCAATCTCGGTTCGGCGCATCATCTTTTGGTTGACCCCGGTCTATCCTTTGCTTGGAAAGCCGTCAATACATCCTACGCCATGTACCTTGCTGTGCTTGGTTCCATGATGCACGCTTTCTCCATTCCTGCTGCTTTGGAAATTGCCCTGCGCGCCAAAGGCTACAGAAAAGGCTTATTCGGGTGGCTTCGCAACGCCCCATGGGGAGAGCCTGGTTTCAGTTCATTGGTTCTTTCCATGTTCCTCTTTGGCTGGATCGGCGGCGTGACCGGCGTGACCATCGGCACTGAACAGATCAACATGCTCGTTCACAACACTTTGCGCCTGCCTGGTCACTTCCATGCGACCGTGGTCAGCGGCACAACGCTTGCGTTCATGGGTTTCACCTATTACGTCATTCCACTCATCTTCCGCAAGGAACTCAAACTCAAGAGCTGGGCAAAATGGCAGCCTTATATTTTCGGCTTTGGCATGCTGTTAACCTCCATGGGCATGATCGTCAGTGGCTTGCAGGGCGTTGCTCGCCGCAACTGGGACATCACCTTCGCAGGTGTCGTTCCTGGCACCGTTGAAATTTCTTTGGCAGTCTTTGGCATTGGCGCGCTTCTGGCAGTAACCGGCGGCATCATGTATGTGACCATCGTACTCACATCCATTCTGACCGGACCCCGCCTTGAAGCCTCCAATCTTCTGCTATTGACCGGCACGCACAACCCGCTCATTGATTCCACAAAATTGACCGATCACCAAATGGAAGACAAGCAGAATCAACCTAAAGGTGCACTTGTGCTCGTCTTTGCCTTCCTGGTCTGGTTCGCCATTTATTACTTCACCAACTGGTGGCTGCTGGGTCGTACCTGGTTCATCCGCTAAGCGGAACTCTCCTTTGAAAACCTGCCCGGGGTTCGCCACCTCGGGCAGGTGCAAATATCCAGGACTGGCAATTCTACAAAATGACAGCATCCTTTTTACTCGGGTTACTCGGAAGTCTTGGACATTGTGTGGGCATGTGCAGCGCGGTCATTATTCTCTTCGACCGCCAGCCGATTTTTCAGAATAAATTCGCCTGGGTTCTTGCACACGCCGGGCGCATCACCACCTATTCCATTCTCGGTTTAATCTTCGGCGCGTTTGGTCAAACCCTTTGGGCGTTTGACGGACTTCAAGCCACGCTCTCCATTCTGTTTGCGATCATTGCCTTTTATATGGCATCTGCATTTATTGGATTAACCCCCTCGCCAGAATCATTATTTCCTGGATTAGTTCAAAGCTGGGGCAGCGCCATCCGTGGATTCAAATCCGTTTCGCTCTGGACCTCGTACCTGCTCGGTCTCCTGTGGGGACTCCTCCCCTGCGGCTTGGTTCTGACTGCGCTTCTCACAGCGGTCACCTCCACCAACGCGTTTCAAGGCATGTTGAACATGTCAATCTTTGGCATCGCCACCCTCCCAAGCCTGTTTGCCGTTAAATGGCTGACTGCAAAAGCTCTTCCGCGTTTCTGGTCGCGAAGTCTGGCTTCCATCGTCATGATGTTCTTCGGCTTTCAATTCGCCATGCGCGGATTTGCCTCCCTCGGTCTTATTGACCACCTCATGCTGGGCTCAGTCATGCTTTGGTAATCAATTGAAATTCGACCACTGACCGCAGACCGTCGGCGGTCAGTATTAAACCAGCTTTTCGTACGTTCTAAAATTATAAAAATATGAATCTAGCCTCTGCTTCTCCTGTAAAAGCCAAAACCCTCACTGCCTGCTCCCTCTGCGGACTGGCCACATTACATCCCCTGTCAAATGACAACGGGGATGTATTTTGCTGTCCATCGTGCAGGGAAGTGGCAGCACTTCTAGCGGAGAGTCCAGCCGTTGAGCAGAATCAGGCTCAGGCTTCAGAAAGAAGCGAGAGTGTCGTCCTCTCGCTTGGCGGCATGTGGTGTTCATCCTGCGCTTGGCTGGTCAGTGAAAATCTTAAACGCACCAACGGTGTGGTCAGTGCGGATGTAAGTTTCATTCAGGGGCAAGCCAATCTCACATTTGACTCTGCGATTACAAATCCGAAAAAACTCAAAAAGCGCGTGCGTTCACTTGGATACCAAGCCACGCTTCCAAATGAAAAACCGCACGACGAGGAAGAATCTTTTTTCACACGTTTATTAATTAGCGGCGTGATGGTCTTGCACGATATGATCGTGGGCGGCGGAATTTACGTCCGTGAGTTAATGGGCTGGGCAAGCCCCGAGACAGAATGGCTGGTGCATTTCTTCCAGATCATGATGTTGGTTTCGAGCCTGCCCGTTTTGATTTTGCTTGGGCTGCCAATTTTACGCGCAGGGTTTGCCAGCCTGCTGCGCGGACAACCCAATATCCACACGCTGATCATGATCGGAACATTTTCTGCATTTGGGTTATCGGTTCGCAATTTAATTATTGGGCATGGCAGTTTATATTTTGATACCGCCACCATGCTGATCTTCCTTGTTTCGATTGGACGGTGGCTTGAAATGCAGGCGCATAAATCCAGCAACAAAGCCGTTTCGCGTTTGCTCGAACAGATACCCAATCAAGCGACGGTGGTTACAAATAACCAAGATAGCGTTGTGAATGTTGCAGAACTCAAGCCTGGAATGCGCGTACGGGTTCGTCCTGGTGAAAGATTCCCAATAGACGGGCTCATCGCCATCGGTGAAGGTGACGTTGACGAATCGTTATTAACTGGCGAACCCAAGCCTGTGACACATCACGAAGGCGATAAAGTTCAGGCGGGCACGGTCAACCTTGACGGAAGTTTTGAAGTGATTGCAACGGCAGTTGGCGCATCCACCACGGCGGGACAGATCGGACGTTTGCTGCACGAAGCCTTGTGGGCGCGTTCTCCGCTTGAAAGAATGGTGGACAAACTCTCGGCATGGATGACTCCGCTTGCGCTGGCGTTGGCAACAATTGCATTCCTCATTTGGTATACCATCTCAGGTCTTGAAACTGGTTTGATGGTGGCGCTGTCTGTCTTGTTGATCGCCTGTCCATGTGCGCTGGGACTTGCCACGCCGCTGACGTTATGGCTGTCGCTTGAACGCGCCGCTGAATCAGGCGCGATATTGCGAAGCACGTCTGCGCTCGAAAGGCTTTCCAAAATACAAAGAATCTTCTTTGACAAGACAGGCACGCTGACTCAATTACCGATGAAAGTTCGTGAAATTTTTATTGATCAAATCAACGAGAATGAATTTCTGAGAATTACAGGCTCGGTGGAAAACGACTCAGAACATCCGCTTGCAAAAGCCGTTGTTGATTTTGCAAAATCAAAACAAGTGAAATTATCCAAGCCTGAATCGTTCAAGGCTTTACCCGCCTTGGGCGTCAAAGCAAATTTGGATAACTTGCAAATTGTGATCGGTTCTGCGCGCTTGATGTCTGCCGAAGGGTTGAGCATGTCTACGGATATCAGTCAGCAGGCTGAGGCGTGGAAAGAGGCGGGGTACATCGTCATCTATGCAGGTTGGGATGGTCGAGTGATGGGTATCTTTGCACTCGGCGAAAAAATCCGTGAAGAGGCAAAAGATGTGATTCAACAATTGCAATCGCGCGGACTGGAACTTGGCGTGCTGACTGGCGATGAAGCCAGCGCGGGCGCGCGTTGGCAAAAGGCGTTGGGCATTCCTGTCAGCGCCGCGCTTAGCCCTGATGAAAAAATGAAACGCCTGATCGAAAATTCTGCGATGGTTGGTGATGGGATCAACGATGGTCCCGCGCTCGCCGCCGCTACGATCGGACTCGCCATGAATCACGGAACCGATGTTGCCCGTTCTGCCGCCGATATTGTGCTCGTGCGTAATGACTTGCGCGTCATCCCGTGGCTGGTGGATTTATCACGTGAATCAATGAAGCGTGTAAAACAAAACTTAGGCTGGGCAGTGATCTACAACCTGGTCGGCGTGGGTCTTGCCATGGCAGGTTTACTGCAACCAGTTTTCTCCGCATTTGCGATGGTGGCAAGCAGTATCTTTGTCACAACCAATGCGATGAAGATAAATAAATTTCCATTGTTGGATGAAAAAACCAGTGAGCAGTGAGCAGTGAACAGTGAACAGTCGACACCAAATTACCAATTACCAATTTACCAATCTCAGGAATCTCAATGACAAATTACAATCCGTATGCACAACGTAAACTTTTACGCACCTTCGAAAAACTGTGGACAAAGTTCGAAGGCTTTATCAATCGTTTTACAAAATCGGATTTCAATCCTTTTTATCACCTCGGCACATTAACGATTTTCATGTTGATCGTGCTCATCGTCACAGGCGTTTATATCACCCTCATTTACCGCCCAGGGTTGGATGTCGCTTATCAAACGGTTGAGAAGATCGACTCCACCTGGTTCGGTTCGCTCATGCGCAGTATGCATCGCTACGCATCCGATGGCATGATCGTGCTGATCATTTTGCACATGCTCAAGATGTTGGTCAGCGACCGTTTTTCAGGTCAACGTTGGCTGGCGTGGACAAGCGGCTGGATCATGCTCGCGATGGTCTGGCTGACTGGCACGATGGGCTATTGGCTCATTTGGGATCAACGCGCGCAATGGATGACCGAATACATGATGGAATATCTGGCAGGCACATCGGGGCTCACCTATGTCGCGCCTGACCTCGCCTCGCGCACATTTTCCAATTTCGTCATCATCATTTTTTTGCATGTCTTCATTCCGCTGATCGGTTTCCTCGGCATTTACATTCACAGCCTCAGGCTCTCGCGTGAACGCTGGTGGTCGCCGCGCTGGGTCAGCATTCAAGCCGTGGTGGGGCTGGTTATTCTTTCACTTCTCAAGCCCGCCCAATCTGCGTTGCCTGCGGATCTATCGCAACTGATTCAATCCGTGCCGATGGACGCATTCTATTTGGGATTTTTGCCGTTGATCGACTTATGGGGCAACCTGATTTTCTGGGGGCTGGCGATTCTCGTCGGCGGAAGTTTGTTCCTGCTCCCCTGGCTCGCCTCTGGACGTAACCCCGGGCCTGCTACGGTTACCGATCCAAAGTGTACTGGCTGTAACATTTGCTACGCCGAATGTCCATTCGACGCGATCCGCATGAATGACCGCGATGATTCTTCTGGCTATCATAAACTGGCGATCATCAACAACGATCAATGTACAGGTTGCGGAATCTGCGTAGGCGCGTGTCCCACCGACGCAATTGACTTGAAGGGCGGCTACAGCGGCGAGCAAGTATTCGGCGCAGTCAAAGGTGCGTTATCGCAGGAAAAGCAGAATAGCAATCCAGTGACCGTCTTGTTTGCGAGTCACAGAGATGAAGCGCTAGGCGGCTTGCCAACGGAATTAAACGTCAGCAAAGGAAATGCTCCTGTTGCTGTGGCAACTGTCGGCGGGAAAGAATCGGCGCGCGTCATCACGGCGGTATTGCCAAGTATCAGCGCGGTCAATATTGAGTGGATCAAAACCCTGCACACCGCAGGCGCGCGCGATGTCGTCTTGTTATCCCATCCATACGATGATGGGGTATATCGCGAAGACGCGCATTGGATATTGAACCGATTGCATTCGCGTCCCGCGCTGGTGACAAAGGAAGTGCATTGGCTGGAGACAACGCCTGGGAATTCGAAAACGGTTTTGAATTTTCTAAATGATTTGCATCGCAGTGAAACGCAGGCAAAGAAGATCACGCCTGTGTTGCCTCCCGTGAAGGAACGCAATAAACTAATTCCATCCATTGTCAGCGCGTTGATTGGAACGGTTCTACTATTTGGTGTCTTTGCGCTTGCCATCCCGTTGGATATTCCCGCAGGCATGACTTCTGCCAATGGGTCTGCCATTCGTGTGGCGCTGGATCTGAAAGGCAAGATATCTGTTGCGGCAATCCCCCCAGGCATGACCCTGCCCGAAGGCGCGGACGTTGAAAAGATTTTTGGCGGCAAGCATTATCCAGTTAGTATTATTTTATTGGTGGATGGCGAAACGATTTTGGAAGAGACCTATCAGCCTTCGGGCGTTGGCGGTAACGGACGCATTTCTGCGCTTGAGTTTCTTGCCATCCCGTCTGGCTCGCATCAAATTGAAATGCGTTTGAAAGATGATGAAAATGAGTACCGTGTGGTGTATTCAGATACGCTTGTGCTGAATGTAGGGCAGGTTGTTGTGTTTAGTTATGATGATAAAAGCGATATGGTGATTGTGCGATAGAGGCTTAAACAAAAAGAGCGCATGGTTTTTGCCATACGCTCTTTTTGTTTTTACTGCGGTTGTTTAGGTTTCATTTGATACGCTATAAAAAATCCAATCAATAGAACAGCCAGCACTCCAAAGGGAATCCATGTCAGCCGCGCATCTTCAGCGAGAATGGCGCGGAACGGTTCTTCGATTTCAGGGTTGGCGATATACCATTTGCCGCCATCCTCGGAAAAGCCATTGACGATACCGTCGTAGTACACATACCCTGTGTACGGATAGTAATGCAGTTGATCGTAGGGAATGCCTTTGCTGCCATCGGCATGCATCCGCACAATTTGATAGCCCTGCCCAGGGTCTGCAGGTGGTTCAATACTGCCTTTTGAAAAATCGGCAAAAGTATTGACATCCGCAGTGAATAAGGGGTTGGACACATTGATGTCGCCTGTAATGCCGGGTCCTTTGATGACAATGTAGTCAAATTCGCCAGCAGCACTCGCGGCAGTAACTGGGACGAACAGGGCTAGTGCTAATACAAGAAGGAATATTTTTTTCATTTTTCTCCAAGTTTAATTAAGAATATTTTGTAAACACAATTATGCTCAAAAAGCCGAAATTGTCCTTGCTCTAGCGCAAAGAAATAGTATCAGTTGTGATTATATACAAGGGTTACGTTTCGTAACAAGAATTCTAGATGATATCAGAAGTAAACCCGAAGTAAAAACTTTATATTTTTGGGCATAACTCGATGATGGTTAATGAGTTCGGGTGCAGTAAGTGTAATCGTTTGTTTGATTTATTGACCACTTTTTTATTTAATAAACCTGTATACAAAGACAAGATGCCCTCACTTTAGCAGGGGAGCCTTTATTTTCAGCTTTTGAACCTTTGCGACCACAACATCAAGGCAATACGAGCCTTGAAACGACGCCATCCTTGACACCAGGAAATCATTCCTACTAAAATTGGATCCGGTGAAGTCAAAACTGCCAATTTCAGCTTCACAACCGCAATCGGATCTGCCCGGCGGGGTACATATCTGGTATACGGGTACAAATTCAGGCCCGCCGTAACCGCCTGATCGACTTGTACATTCAATCGCCCTGCCAAATTCTGGCGGGGCGATTTTGTTTTGTTATACTTCGTTTATGCCCTCCCCCGCTTCCATCCTCAAAGAGACGTTCGGCTACGACACCTTCCGTCCGCTACAGAACGAAGTGATTGAAAATGTTCTAGCGCGCCGTGATACGCTCGCTGTCATGCCGACGGGTGGGGGCAAATCGTTGTGTTATCAAATCCCATCGTTGTTGTTCGAGGGGCTTACTGTCGTCGTTTCGCCGTTGATCGCGTTAATGAAAGACCAGGTGGAGCAACTGCGCGCATACGGCGTGCCTTCATTGTTTCTCAATAGCACATTATCCCCGCAGGAATATCAAGAGAATATGGAGTACGTGCGGCGCGGCGAAGTGAAATTGTTATACGTCGCACCAGAAACATTGCTCACGTCGCGCATCCTTACGCTGCTTGCCTCCGTCCGGGTGGATTGCCTCACGATCGACGAAGCGCACTGCATCTCGGAGTGGGGACACGATTTCCGCCCCGAGTATCGCCAGATCGTGGAGGTGCGTAATCGTTTCCCGCACGCGGTCTGCCTGGCGCTGACCGCCACTGCCACCTCCCGCGTGCGGCAGGATATTCGTACCACACTCAAGTTTGCCACCACCAATGAGTTTGTCGCCAGTTTCAACCGCGAAAATCTCTACATCGAGGTCGCGCGCAAACGCGACCCGTATCAACAAACGGTTGACATGCTCGAACGTTACAAGGACCAATCGGGCATCGTCTATTGTTTCTCGCGCAAACAAGTGGATGAACTTGCCGCCTATCTCGCCTCCAAAAAATATTCCGCCCGTCCGTATCACGCGGGTCTGGAAGATGCCGACCGTCGCAAAAATCAGGATGCCTTCATCCGCGACGACGCGCAGATCATTGTTGCCACCATCGCTTTTGGCATGGGCATCAATAAACCCAACGTGCGCTTTGTCATCCACTTCGATCTGCCGAAAAGCATCGAGGGCTATTACCAGGAGATCGGCCGTGCGGGACGGGATGGTCTGCCTGCGCATTGCCTGCTCCTTTACAGTTATGCAGATGTCGCCAAGTTGAATTATTTCATCGACCAAAAAGAAGGCGACGAGAAACGCGTCGCCGTTCAACATTTGAATGCCATCGTGAGTTACGCGGAAGACGAACGGACTTGCCGCCGCAAGCCGCTTCTGCACTACTTCGGCGAATCCTACCCAGCCGATAATTGCTCCAACTGCGACAATTGCACCTCCGCCCCGACCCCGCTCACGGACATCACAGTCTACGCCCAGAAGTTCCTCTCCTGCGTCAAACGCGCCGACGAGAAATTTGGGGCAGGTCACATCGTTGACATCCTGCTCGGCTCGAAAAACGAAAAAGTGTTGCGATGGGAGCACAACAAACTGTCCACGTACGGTATCGGCACGGAATTGACGAAGAAACAATGGATGCACATCGCGCGTCAATTGTTAAGCATGGGCTACCTCAAACAGGAGGGCGAGTTCCACACGCTGAGTCTCACCGTCAGGGCGTTGGAGTCGCTCAAAAAACGGGAACCAGTTTTCGGCGTCGTGCAAGAGGCGGAGCGGGTGCGAGTCAAAGGCGGAAAGAAAGAGGAGGTCGAATATAACAGCGCGCTGTTTGCGTTGCTTCGCCAAAAGCGAAAAGAAATGGCGGACGAAGCGGGAGTCCCGCCGTATGTCATCTTCTCCGATCGAACACTGACCGAGATGGCGGCGTATTATCCGCAATCAGGCAAGAGTTTGTTAAGCATCGCTGGTGTGGGGCAGATGAAATTGGAGAAATATGGCGATGCCTTTTTGGAAGTGATCAAGGCGTATTGCGAGAAGCACGGGTTGAGTGAGCGACAAAGAATCACCCTCACCCCTAACCCCTCTCCCTCGGGGAGAGGGGAACAACTCGCCCCGCGCACGCGCATCATTGCCGAGGCATTCAACAACGGCGCATCCGTTCAGGAGTTGATGGAGCAGTATGGGTTTGTGGCAAACACCATTCTCGACCATTTGATGAAGTTCGTCGTGGCGGGGAACAAATTGCACAACGGCGAAAGTTTACAGGCGTTCACCTCCGCCACGCCTGACCAGCAACAAGCAGTATTCACTGCGTTCGATGAATTCAGCCCGACCTATCTCAAGCCCGTGTTCGACAAATTGAACGGCGCCTTGAGTTACGATGAGTTGAAGATTCTAAGGTTGTTGTATTTGATCGCGCGGCAGGATTGAGTCCGCCTCGGTGGACATCGGGGTTCATCCCCGTGCGGGCAACGCGAACCAAATCCTGTCGGTTGCGCGACCAACACCTCACTCAATGGCGTATCCGCATGGACGTAAACCCCTCGATAAACTCAGCATAGGCGTCCGTGTTACGCGGCTGGAATCGACGATTATTCCGTCCTCGATTTCATCCCCATTTGCAAAAACAGATTGTGGATACAAACCTGCCCATAATGTTGGCGGTGGTGGGTGTCACTTTTCTTCCAGTGGCGCGAACCCGCCTCCGAGAATCTCCTGCGCAGGCGAGACGATCACAAATGCCTTGGGATCTTCCTTTGCCACCGCCGATTTCAAATTATGCACTTCGGTGATCGTGAGCGCGCACATCAACACGGAGTGTTCCCTGCCGGTGTACATGCCCTTGCCTTGCATTGCCGTCACGCCGCGATGCAGGTCGGAGAGGATGCGGCTCGAAACCGCGTCGGTCTTGTCGGTGATGATCAGCGCGAGTAACTGCCTTCTCCTGCGACGCGGCACGAGCAGGGCGCGCAAACCGGTGTGTTTGCCTTCCATCGAAGCGGCGGCAGGCGCGCTTTCTTCGCCAAATCGCGGCAGCACCTCCCCCGTCGCGCGGGTCATATTGATCGTCGCAACCGCAAACACGGCGAGAAAAAGGTAAAACGCGATGCCCAGGCCGATCATGATCTGCCCCGGCACCGGACCCACCGCCGACCGTTCCAAAAATTCAGCCAGGGATTTTGGCGATTGCGGGAAGAGATAAATTTTCGCGACCCACGACGCGAGCAGGATCAAAAAGATCCAATAGTAATTTCGGCGCAGGCGCCTGCCGAACGCCTCCCACATCGAAATCGGGAAACTCGGCGTGAGCAAATTCTCGGCAAGGTTCTCCGCCCACTCCGGCGAAGGATGGAACGGCGGCACGAGCATCGCCGCGTAAAAATCCGTTTCCATCAGGCGCACGCGATAACTCCACAACTCGTAATAGCGATAGCGCCGCGCTTCGATGAATAAAAACCACAACACCAGCAACGTGTTCAACAACACCACCGAATGATGCACATTCGATTGGCTGAACGCAATCGAAAGCGTTGCCCCGGTCACCACCACCGCCCAGTTCGTGGTCGTGTCCAGGCGCTGACGCCACACATTGGCGCGTTGTATCTCGGCGCGGAAGAAATGCACCATTGCCGTGACGAACTCTCCAGACTTCAGCTTGTATCCGCGATACGTCCAGACGGGCTCTTCGACGACCTCTTCCTGTTTTTTTTTGGACTTTGTTTTTGTCGATTTTTTAACTGCCATTGGACCATTCTTTCTGACGAACGCTTCTTTCGGACGGGAAAACTGGTTCGGCATCTTTGAATTTCTCTGCACTTCAAGAGTCTACACCCACAGCGGAGTCGGCTCCGTAAAGCTTTCATTGCGTTTCGGCGTCGCGCGGGATAATATCTCACGCTACGAAATTACTTCGGTAATTTATACGCCTCTTTCGCTGGTTTGAGAGGGCGGCACAGCCAAGCGCTGACCATCGAACTCTTCATGGCAGACCTCACCCATTACGTCAATAGGCATTACCGACCACGATGTGTATCTCGATAACGTAGAAGGTACTGACGCAAATTACTCCCCAGGCGGCGTGTTCGGCTGGGCAGTTTTGTTTTATTGGAGTGTATACTTTGGCAACGATGAAGACTGACTGGGATGTTATCGTGGCAGGCGGCGGACCTGCGGGGTTCTTTGCGGCGATCCGTTGTGCCGAATTGAACCCGGCGTGGAAGGTGTTGATCGTCGAGAGATCGAACCAGACACTGGGCAAGGTGCTCATCTCCGGCGGGGGGCGGTGCAATGTGACCCATGCCTGCTTCGACCCGGCGCAGTTGGTGACGTTTTACCCGCGCGGAGGCGACGAACTGCGCGGGGCGTTCAGCCGCTTCCAGCCGCGCGACACGGTCCGCTGGTTTGAATCGCGCGGGGTGAAGTTGAAGGCCGAAGCCGATGGGCGCATCTTCCCCGTGACAGACGATGCGAGCACGATCGCGGACTGCCTGCGAGAGTCCGCGCGCAGGGTGGGGGTCGAGGTGCAGACCCGAACGAGTCTGCTGGAGGCGGAGAAAGAGTCGAGCGGGAGATTCAGGTTGAAAGTCCGGAGCGAAGCGCGGGTTGTCCCCCTGCAAACGAAAAAACTTTTGCTCGCCACGGGCAGCGACCGAAAGATGCTGGATGTCGTCGAATCGCTTGGGCATTCGGTTGCTCCGCCGGTGCCGTCGTTGTTTACTTTCAACATCAAAGATGCGCGGATCGCCGGGCTGGAGGGCGTTGCGGTGAACGCGGTGACACTGCGCATGGATTCGCTCGTTACGCGCGGGGCATTGTTGATCACGCACTGGGGGATCAGCGGACCCGCCGCGCTCCGGCTTTCGGCATGGGGCGCGCGGGAATTGTTCGAGAAAAACTATCGGGCTGAACTGACGATCAATTGGCTGGATGAGTACCCGTTCGAAGAAGCGCTGGAAGTGTTGCTACGAAACAAAGCGTGGAAGGAGAATGCGCGTAAAAATGTTTCGGCGCATCCCGCCTTTTCGCAGATCCCAGCCCGCTTGTGGAGGCAATTGACCGTGTTCGTCGGCGGCAAGAATTGGGCAGACCTTTCGAAAGAGGAATTGAAACGACTTGCCAAAGAATTAACGGCAAGCCATGTTGTCATTCAAGGGAAGGGCGTATTCAAAGAGGAGTTCGTCACCTGCGGCGGGGTGCGCCTGAACGAGGTGGACTTCAAAACCATGCAGAGTCGAAAAATGCCGGGCTTGTATTTCGCCGGGGAGGTTTTGGATATTGACGGGATCACCGGCGGGTTCAATTTTCAGTCATCCTGGACGACGGGCTGGCTCGCGGGGAATGCGCTGGGAAGGTAGGACGGTATCCGCCAACATACACAACTCGGGGATATCTGACACCGATCCTTGGTGGGTTTCACGGTCACGCATGTGATACAATGAAGCCATCTTATAAAGGTCGAGCGCGCTGATTTCGCCGTCAACCCAGGAATAGGGTTGGCGGCTTTTCACTTAATCGCTTGACACCGGAGGAGCAAGGCATGGAAGCAAAGTTGTATGTTGGAAATCTATCGTTCGAGACCACCGAAGAGGGATTGCGCGAGCTGTTTATGCAGGCCGGAAACGTCGTGTCGGTTGCCTTGATCAAAGATCGGGATACAAATCGCTCGAAAGGGTTCGGGTTCGTGGAAATGGCTTCGCAAAGTGACGCGCAGAAGGCGATCAGCATGTTCAACGGGTATTCCATGAATGACCGCCAGTTGACCGTGAACATCGCCCGCCCGCGCGAGGAACGCGGCGGATTCCGCGACCAGCGCGGCGGACATCGTCAGCGCGGCAACAACAACCGCCGACGGTATTAACCAAACCATGATGTTCAAAATCGGCGAGCAGGTGGTTCATCCGCAACACGGCGTGGGGAACGTGGTCAATGTGGAGGAGCGCGAGTTCGAACCCGGCGTGATGAAGCGCTATTATGAAATTTCGCTCCCCGGCGGCGGGACCATCTGGGTGCCTTACGATTCACCGTCCTTCGGGCTGCGCAAACCCGCGGCTCGGAGCGAGATCGACCGCTGTCGCCAGATCCTGGTGTCGCGCCCTTCGCCCATGGTCGATGATGCGCGTTCCAGGCAATCCAACCTGACGGCGCGCCTGCGCGAAGGAACGATCCGCGTGCAATGCGAGGTGGTGCGCGACCTGTACGCCTTCGGCGAACACAAGTCGCTGTACGGTTCGATCGCGGGGTTCTTCCGCCAGACTCAGCGCGTGCTGTGCGAAGAGTGGGCGCTTGTGGAAGGGGTGACCGTCCCGGAAGCCAATGCAGAGGTCAACTCTCTGCTGGAGAAAAGCCGGCGCATGGTGAACAAAGTCAAAGCATGACGATAAAAAAAGTTGACAAGTGATTGTCAACTTTTTTGTTTGAGGCATGGCTTCCTCTCCCTGCGAGGGAAAGTAGAAGCAACTTGGTATAATTTTGCGATTATCTGGCGTTATCAGGAATGGGAGCAATCTACGGCGGACTCGCAAGGAAGCCTGGAAAGGGATGTCATGTTTAGAAAGTTGCTCGAGACAAAAACAAGCGTGGAAGAATCCACAACGAAGTATTACGATCATGTGGACGAACGACCGTATGACCATCCCATGATTTTTGCATTTGCCAAACCCAAGGTGGACTGGATTTTTCGAAACCTTCACCTCAAGAATCCATCGATCCTTGAGGTGGGCGCGGGGAACGGGTATTTCTCCTTTCACCTCATGCAGTTGGGGCGCTTGACCGCCACGGATGTTTCGGATCACCAACTGCAATTCAACCCCGCCCCGGTGAAGGAGCGTTGTTCTGTTTATCACCTGCCCTACCCTGATAACACCTTTGATCTGGTGATCGGCTCGAATTTATTGCATCACCTCGATTCGCCCGAACTGGCAGTGAGGGAGATGACGCGGGTATCCAAAAAATACGTGGTGGTCTCGGAGCCAAATAACAAGAACCTGATCCTGTATATCGGGTCACTGCTCATCCCTGCCGAGCGGAAAGCCGCCTTGTTCTCCAAAGACCATGTATTGCGGTTATTGAGCCGCGATCTGAAAATCACGAATCACACGTTTCAAGGCGGTATCCTGCTCCCCAATCGGACTCCGGGCTTTTTATTCCCGTTCACTAAGCCCGAATCATGCAGTCGGTTTAGTTTTTTTCAAATATTCATTTGTCAAAAAGCGGATTCGAACCGGTAGCCATCCTCACTACCTAATCAACTCAGCCTGGTACCATAGTGGTTATCAAGAAATGCTGTAGGCGAAATCGTATCTTATTTTGTTTTGCGGGGTTGCAAATTTAAACTTTAGTTTCATGATGAGCAAGTAATGAATCAGTGGAGGAACAATGTCTGAAACTGCTGAAATCAGCCAGCCAAAAAATCGGCGAAAAGCCACCTTTATCATTGTTGCCGTTGGAGTAATTTCACTTCTTGTATATGGAAGCGGGGTTATTGTGTTACCTTTCTCGATTCTCTCCAATTATCAAGGTAAGAATTGCAGTTTCATGCTTTCGCTGCATGGTTTATACAGATCACTTTACCCCACCTTCATTGAGGACCAGACTCTTTCTGATCCTGTGATGGAGTGTGCAGTGTATACATTGGCAAACACCGATGAGGCAAACGAGGCTTGGCAAAGTTCGTATAATGCTTATAAGGTTTACGAGAATACATACCCAAATGGTTTACTGGTAGATGATGCCCATCAACATGCAGCATCGGCTCTGACAAACTTGACGAAAGAGCAACTCTCTGAAAAAAAATTCACAAACGCTCTTGCAAATTTGAACTTAATTCTTGCCGACTACAGCGATACAGATTCATCGCAAGCGGCGCTTGATCTTTTTCCTCAGCTTTATGCGGCTTGGGGTGAAGACCTGCGAAACGCGGGGAGATTTGAAGAAGCATTTGGCATCTATAAAGAATATAAAAGTTGGGCTGAAAATAATCAAGAAGCCGAGCATTCCAAACTCGTACAAGCAGAGACCGCCCAAACATACCTGGATTGGGGATTGCAATTGCAATCGCAAATGAAATTCGAGGAAGCCGAGGGTAAATTTCAATCTGCCATATCAGCCGACCCAACCTTTGCAGAGCAGGTCAAGGCGAACGAAGCAAAATTTCATGCCGGATGGGGAGATTTCCTTATCGAACAAAAAGATTTTGCGGGGGCAATGGAACATTATGGTCTGGTCGCAAAATCGGTAGAGGAGAGCGACCCAATTGCCGCCAAAGATGCGATAGCAAATGGATACATTCAATGGGCGCGCGGTTTAAGTGCAGAGGAAGATTTTATTGGAACGCTGGTCTTGCTGGACTTTGCGCAAGAGAGTGCTGCGACGGATGCTTTGAAGAACTCTGTAGAGGAAGCAAGAACCGCCACCTACTCTGCATTCTCAATGTCTGAAGGCGAACAAGCTCAGAAGGCGGTAGGGGATGCTGTAGCTCTTGTGTGTAAACACCATACGAATTCGAGGATCCCTATTTTCGGGACAGCAAAGGATAATGTGCTTGTAGGGTTGTATGGGATTGATAGTAACCTACCCGGTGAGATTTCGGCAATAGTTCCCGCCTCACTGCATTATGTTGTCTGTGTCGAAGAGAATACCAAAGTTATTGGCTCTACAAAACATACTCTTTATGCATCATCAGCAGGTTTCAGGCCTTATCTTTTTGAAAGGCTACAGTACGTTTGGATTGTAACAATGCGAAAAACCGATACGGGTGAAGAGGTTGCAACTACTATAATTGAAGGTGGAGATCCACCGCCGTTCCCTACGACTGATTGGGAAATTTATACTGCGGCATTTAACGGAAGTACACAATACTTCGGTCAGAAACCTGATCTTGCCGATTTAGTGAATTGGATAGCAGGAATCTTGAAGTAGACTGTTGCATTTTGTTTAGACACACATAAAGTACTATTCCAACACCCAAATCCAACTGTCTTCGAAGGTGCAACTGCCTTTGCCCGAATCTTGCGATCCAATAAAACCGAAGGAGCCTTTGCTGATTTGTCGACTTTCGTCGAAATAAGCGCCCTGACGCTTATTATTAATGACCAAGGTAAATTCATTATCCTGCACAATCAATACGATTTGGTTCTTCGCTTTGCTGTCCAGATTAAGTGCATCCGAAAACTTAATTCCTGTGGGGGAGTTTTTGAATCGTCCAAACTTATGGACTTCAATTGCCCAGGCGGGCAATCCCGATAAGCGAAGGTATAAAAACTGATATTGTTCTCCTCGTTGCAGGTCTGCTTCTGATCGAAAGATAAGCCCGCACACAAGAATCCCTGTTGCATTCCAAGTTATATCTGATTTCAAAACAAAATTTTCAGCTGAAAATTGTTCATCAATTTCCTGAATGGCTTCCATCGGACCAGACAAATCAACAATATTTGGTTCATTCTGTTGCCATGCCAGATAACCTGTTTGATAAGGAATACCGGAATTTGACCCCACCTGCACATCCAACTCAGATAATACGTGAAAGGCTTCAACAGTGGTCGTGAGGGCGATGTTTGATGTGGCTGTAGGTTTTGGCGAAGAGGTGCCTGTTGGTGAGGAAGTTAAAGCAGGCTGGGGAGTATTTGTAGGCGGAGCGGCGGCAACCGTCTGCGCAACCATCGTACCGGCTTGATCCAAGGCAGGCTGGCTCGAACAGCTACTTAGAAACGCCAAAAGCATTAGAAACAGGGTAATAGACTTGTTCATAGCATCTCCCTTCTAATAGACAAACACCGGTGTATTGATACAGATGCGAAAACAAACTTATTGTTTCACCATTAGCCAAATTAACTATCTCATCGTTGACATCCTCCCCGCTTTTTGCTACACTACGAGTTGTCAGACAACTTTGGTCTCGATACGCCCCTCAACGAACATTCGGGGCTTGTTTCGACAGGCTCAACACAAGCCTCGACCAACGGTCACTCCTCAACTACCATTTACCAATTACTTCTCTCCAATGCCCACCCTCCTCGTCAAAAACGCCTACCTCCTCACCATGGACGACCACCAAACCGAACTTTCGGACGGTGGTCTTTTTATTCGCGACGGCTTCATCGAGCAGGTCGGGCAGACTGGAAGTTTGCCCTCCACTGCTGATGAAGTCCTTGATCTCAAAGGTCATGTGGTGGTGCCAGGTCTCGTCAACACGCACCATCACTTCTACCAGACCCTCACGCGCGCCGTCCCTACCGCGCAGGATGCCAACCTCTTCAACTGGCTCAAGACCCTCTACCCGATCTGGGCGCGCATGAACCCCGATGACATTTTCATTTCGACTTCCACCGCTTTAGCCGAACTCGCCCTTTCGGGATGCACCGCCGCCTCGGATCACCTCTACCTCTTCCCCAACGGTTCAAAACTCGACGATGAAATTGCCGCGGCAGCGGAGGTGGGACTCCGCCTCCACGCCTCGCGCGGCTCGATGTCGTTGGGCGAATCGCAAGGCGGACTCCCACCTGACAGCGTGGTGGACAACGAAGAGTCCATCCTCAAAGACTCGCAACGTCTTATCCAAAAATTTCACGACGCGAAACCGGGCTCCATGGTACAGATCGTCCTCGCGCCGTGTTCCCCTTTCAGCGTGACCGGCGAACTGATGAAGCAATCCGCCAAACTTGCGCGCGAGTACGGCGTGCATTTGCACACTCATCTCGCCGAGACCGAAGACGAGGAACAATTCTGTTTACAAAAATTCGGGCACCGTCCCGTCGGGTATATGCAAGAAGTGGACTGGGTCGGCGGCGACGTGTGGTTTGCGCACGCGGTCTGGGTGAACGACGAGGAGATTCAAGTCTTCGCGAAGCACAACTGCGGCGTGGCACACTGTCCCACATCCAATATGCGACTCGCCTCCGGCATCGCACCCATCAAAGAATATCGCAAAGCTGGCGTCAACGTCGGGCTCGGCGTGGACGGCTCCGCCTCCAACGACGGCTCGCACCTGTTAGCCGAAGTCCGCAATGCGATGCTGGTTTCGCGTGTGAAAGAAGGCATAACAGGTTATTCATTATCGAACGATCCCAATCGCAAGTTGATGACTGCGCGTGAAGCGTTGCACCTCGGCACGCGCGGCGGCGCGGCAGTGCTCGGACGCAACGACATCGGCTCGCTCGAGGTCGGCAAATGCGCCGATTTTTTCGCAGTGAATCTCAATCGCATCGAATTCAGTGGCATGCATGATCCCGTTTCCGCCATCGTGTTCGGCCAACCCGTCCGCGTGGATTACACCGTCGTCGGCGGGAAGTTCATCGTCAAAGAAGGTCAACCCGTGACGGTTGATGAACGCAAGTTGATCGAGAAACATAACAAAGCCGCGAAGAGATTACTCACCTGATGTCATTGCGAGGCGGCGAAGCCGCCGTGGCAATCTCATCATTGCAGGCTACTCGAGATTGCCACGCTCGCCTACGGCTCGCTCGCAATGACACATGATTTACGGAGAACCCTATGCCCTCCTCCACCAAACTCACCCGCGCACTCGTTGACACCGCCATGGGGCGCGCCTCCGCTGACCTTGTGATTCGGAACGGTCAGTGGGTATCCGTCCAATCGGGCGAGATCATCCCCAACACCGACATTGCCATCAAAGACGGGCACATTGCCTACGTCGGAAATGATGCGAGTCACGCCATCGGCAAAAAGACGAAGGTGATCGAAGCGAACGGGCGATACCTCGTCCCCGGTCTGCTCGATGGTCACATGCACGTTGAGTCGGGTATGGTCACGGTCACAGAGTTCGTCCGCGCGGTGGCAGTGCGCGGCACAACGGGTATGTTCGTTGACCCGCACGAGATCGCCAACGTCTTTGGTTTGCGCGGCGTCAAGTTGATGGTGGATGAAGCCCAGAAGCAACCGATCCACGTGTGGGTGCAGATGCCCTCGTGCGTGCCGTCTGCCCCGGGGCTTGAAACGCCGGGCGCGCACATCGGACCGAAAGAAGTGGCGACCGCGATGAAGTGGAAGGGTATCATCGGCTTGGGCGAGATGATGAATTTCCCCGGCGTGTTCATGAGCGATAAAAACATGTTGGATGAGATGTCCATCACGCACGCGGCGGGCAAAACCATCGGCGGACATTATGCCTCGCCCGATCTGGAGCGTCCGTTTCACGGATATGTCGCGGGCGGCGCGGAGGACGACCACGAGGGGACGCGCCTCGAAGATGCGGTGGCGCGCGTGCGGCAGGGGATGAAGGCAATGCTGCGCTACGGTTCCGCCTGGTTTGATGTTGCTTCACAGGTGGGAGCCATCACCAAACTTGGGCTTGACCCGCGCCACTTCATCCTCGTCACCGACGACTCTCACGCGGGGACGTTGACTCACGAAGGTCACATGGACCGTGTGCTCCGTCACGCCATCGAACAGGGACTTCCGCCGATGACCGCGATTCAAATGATGACGATCAACACCGCCGAGCATTTCGGCGTGAGCAAAGAAATGGGCATGATCGCCCCCGGTCGCTGGGCGGATGTGGTGCTGGTTGACGATCTGAAAAACTTTAGAGCGGATGTTGTGGTTGCCAAAGGAAAAGTGATCGCTGAAAAGAGCGAATGGAAAGTAAATTTGCCAAAAGCATCCTACCCCGCATGGGTGAAGAACTCGGTGAAGTTGAAGAGAAAGTTGAAGGCGGAAGATTTCAAGCTAACGGCTCCCTCTCCCACCGGGAGAGGGCGGGGGGTGAGGGCAAACGTCATCGGCGTGATCGAAAATCACGCGGGTACAAAACATTTAACCTTCAACCTTGAACCTGAAAACGGTGAAATACAAGCCGACCTCACCCGCGACCTTGCAAAGATCGCCCTCGTCGAACGGCATAAAGGCACGGGTGGAATCACGTTGGGGCTGGTCAGTGGCTTCGGTTTTACTGCGAAATGCGCGGTCGCTTCCACGGTGGCGCACGACTCGCATCATATGATCGTTGTCGGCACGGATGATGCGGCCATGGCGCTGGCAGGCAACACGTTGGCGCGAAGCGGGGGCGGGCAGGTGGTTGTCCTGGGCGATAAAGTCGTCGGCTTGGTCGAGATGAAGATCGCCGGGTTGATGTCCACCGAAAAAGCGGATGTCGTGGCGCGCAAAGCTGAATCCATTTTGGAGGGGTTCAAGATGTGCGGGTGCGAGTTGAACAACCCGAACATGCAGTTGAGTTTGCTCGCGCTCGTGGTCATCCCCGAGTTGCGGATTTCCGATAAAGGTTTGGTGGATGTGACGAAGTTCGATTTCATCCCGGTGCTGGAGTAGGCATGGCAAATTTCCCGTTTCAACGCTTGCAAGCCGATCTTGCAAAATTGATCGATAAAACCCCGGCGGGGCAACGGTTGATCACCGAGCCGGAACTCGCAAAACAACTCGGTGTTTCGCGCGCCACGTTGCGCGAAGCGATGCGCACGTTCGAGACTCAAGGTGTGATTCGGCGGCGTCAGGGCTCGGGCACCTACGTGGTCGGAAAGGTCCCGGTCATCGATGCGGGGCTGGAGGTGCTCGAAAGCATCGAGACGATGGCGGCGCGCATGAATTTGGAGATCACGCTCAGCGACCTGCACATCGAGCAATTCGAAGCCGAGAAGGATTCCGCGGCGAGGCTGGGCGTGGAGGCAGGCTCGCGCCTTACACGCATCCGCCGCGTGATGCGCGCCGACCGTCGTCCCGCCGCCTATCTGGTGGATATCCTCCCTGACACGATCCTCAAACCCTCCGACCTGCCCAAGAACTTCCACGGTTCGGTGTTGGATTTTTTACTGGATCGCGGCGACAAGTTGACCGTCTCGCGCGCGGTGATCGGCGCGACGAACGCCTCTCCCGATGTCGCCAAACCCCTGGAAATCCAGCGCGACGATGTGCTGTTGAAGTTCGAGTCGCAGTTGTACGATAACAAAAATAACGTGGTGGATTTTTCGGTGAGCTACTTCATCCCGGGCTATTTCCACTTCCATGTCAATCGGCGGGTGGGAACGAGTTAAAAGGTCTGCAGGTTGGAACGTTCAACGTTTAAACCTTCAAACTTGCAACCAAATAAGGAGTAATCATGACAGATAAACTGAAAGAAATACAAAGCAAGGTAAACGCTTCACGCGAGGAACTCATCCAATTCATGCTCGAGATTTGCGAAATTCCCAGCATGGATTCGAAGATCGGTCCTGTGGGCGAGCGCGTGCAAGCCGAGATGAAGAAACTCGGCTTCGACGAAGTCCGCTTCGACAAGATGGGCAACACCATCGGGCGCATCGGAAACGGCAAGCGCGTCATCGTCTACGACTCGCACATAGACACGGTTGGGGTGGGCGACCCACATGAATGGAAGTGGGATCCGTTCAAAGGCAAGATCGAGGACGGCATCCTGTATGCGCGCGGCGCGTGCGACGAAAAAGGCTCCACGCCCGGCATGATCTACGGTCTGGCGATGGCGCGCGATCTCGGTCTGCTCGACGGCTGGACGGCGTATTACTTCGGCAACATGGAAGAATGGTGCGACGGCATCGCGCCGAATACATTCGTCGAAGTAGATCCCGGCATCAAACCCGATTTCGTCGTCATCGGCGAACCGACGCGCATGCTCACGTATCGCGGTCACAAGGGTCGCCTTGAAATGAAGATCACCTCGAAGGGACGCAGCGCGCACGCCGCGTCGAATCATCTCGGCGACAACGCGATTTATAAATTGCTCCCGATCATTGCGGGCATCCGCGATCTCGAACCGCAACTCGGCGATCACGAATTTTTGGGTCACGGCAAGATCACCGTCAGCGACATGCACGTGAAGACACCCTCGATCAATGCCGTGCCAGATGAAGCCGTGATCTACATCGATCGCCGCATGACGTTCGGCGAAACGAAGGAACAGGTACGCGCGCAAGTCGAGGCGTTAATTCCCGCCGAGTTCAAAGATACTGTCAAACTCGAGGAACTTTTCTACGACGAGCCTTCGTACACTGGATTCGTCTTCCCCGTTGACAAATACTTCCCCGCCTGGGCATTGGACGCGGATCATCCCCTCGTTCAGGCTGGTCAAGCCGCCCGCAAGGCAATCAGCCTCCCCGACGCCGAGCCCGGCAAGTGGAACTTCTCCACCAATGGAATCTACTGGGCGGGCAAAGCAGGCATCCCGTCGATCGGATTCGGTCCCGGCGACGAAGTGACCGCGCATACGGTGAATGATTCGGTGTCGCTGGAAGATATGGTCAAGGCGACGGAGTTTTACGCGATATTGCCATCACTAATTAAATAATCTCAAATACAAAAGGAGAAAACAAAATGCAGACAAATTTTAGAGGACGCGACTTCATCGGCGACTTGGATTTCACCAAAGAGGAAGTCGAAACCGTATTGGACGTGGCGTGGGATTTGAAACGCAAGCGCGCGCTGGGCGAACCGCACGCACTCTTGCGCGACAAGGTCCTCGCCATGCTGTTCTTCTTCACCTCCACCCGCACGCGCGGATCGTTCGAGGCGGGCATGGCGCAATTGGGCGGTCACGCCGCCTTCATTGACAGCGAGACCACGCAAATCTCGCACGGCGACACGGCAAAAGAGATCGGTGAAATATTCGGTCGCTACTTCGATGGCATTGCCATCCGTCAATGCGACTGGCAGTTCGGCAATCAATATATCAACGATGTTGCCAAAGCCAGCCGCGTGCCGATCCTCAATATGCAATGCGATGTGTACCATCCCTTCCAGTGTCTCGCGGACATCATGACCGTCATAGAAAAGAAGGGACGCGACCTCAAGAAAAAGAAAGTCGTTGTTTCGTGGGCGTATGCCGCGTCGTACAGCAAGCCGATCTCGGTTCCGCAATCGCTCATCCTGCAAATGACCCGCTTCGGTTGTGACGTGGTGCTGGCTCACCCGCCTGAGTTCAAACTCATGCCCGACATCATGCAACAAGCGAAAGACAACGCAAAGAAATACGGCGTCGGCTTTGACGTGACCGACAACATGGACGAAGCTTTCAAGGACGCGGATGTTGTGTATCCTAAGTCATGGGGTCCGCTGTTGACGACGACAGGCAAAGAGGAAGGTAAGGCGCTGATTGACAAATACAAATCCTGGATCACTGATGAACGTCGCATGGGGCTTACAAAAGAAGACTCGATCTACATGCACTGCCTGCCCGCCGACCGCGGACTCGAAGTCACCGACGGCGTGATCGACGGCAAGCATTCTGTCGTCTACGATGAAGCCGAGAACCGCCTGCACGCGCAGAAAGCCGTGATGGCGTTGACGATGAGTTAGTTAGTCAGATAGTTTGTTAGTTACATAGTCGGATGGTCAGTCGCTCATTCGGCTATGTGACCATCGCAGGACTATCGCACTATCAGACTAGGAGACTATATGACCAAACTCGCAGTCGTCGCCATTGGCGGCAACGCGCTCATCAAGGACGACAAACGCGTCACGGTCGAAGACCAACAGATAGCCTTGCGCGAGACCGCCGTCCACCTCGCGGACATGATCGAAGCGGGCTGGGGGCTGGCGATCGGGCACGGGAACGGTCCGCAGGTGGGGTTCATCCTGAGGCGTTCCGAAATCGCGGCAAAGGTCGAAGGGATGCACGAAGTCCCGCTCGATGTGTGCGGCGCGGATTCGCAAGGCGCGATCGGATACGAATTGCAACAGGCGTTGCGAAATGAGTTCCACAAACGCAAAATGGACAAGAAAGCCTGCACGGTTGTGACTCAAGTGTTGGTGGATAAAGAAGACTCCGCCTTCAAAAAACCGACGAAGCCCATCGGCTCGTTCATGGACGAAGCCGAAGCAAAACGCCGCGAAACAGAGATGGGCTGGTCGGTGGTGGAGGACGCGGGCAGAGGCTGGAGGCGCGTCGTCGCGTCGCCGCAACCAAAAGAAATCATCGAGTTGGACGCGGTCAGGTTGTTGCTTGCCGCGGGACAGGTCGTCATCACCGTGGGAGGTGGAGGAATCCCCGTCGTTGACCGTGGCGACGGCGAACTCGTCGGCACAGCGGCGGTGATCGACAAGGACTTTGCCTCGTCATTGCTCGCGAGTTCGATCAACGCGGACATTTTCATCATCGCCACCGCGGTCGAGAAAGTGGCGATCAACTTCGGCAAGCCGAATCAACAATGGCTGGACCAGATCACGCTTGCCGAGGCGAAGGCATACCTCGCGGAGGGAATCCATTTTGCGAAAGGCTCGATGGCACCGAAGATCCAAGCCGCGATCCTATACCTCGAAAACGGCGGCGAGAAGGCGTTGATCACCGACCCCGATAACATCGGCCGCGCGCTCAAGGGCGAGACAGGAACCTGGATAGTTCGATAGTTGGCTGGTTGGATAGTTGGATAGTTGGGTAGTTGTTCGATACGTTGATGAACAGCTACCCATTTGTTTTATTTCGTGAATTACAATTAACGCAATGTCCATTTCCCCCCGAGTCCTCCTGAGCATCGACTACGAACCTGTCTTCGCGCTGTTTCGCCGCTACGACCCACTGCGGGACAAAACGCTTCGCCGCGACATGGACGGCGGCTTCACCCTCCGCGCGCTGGATCCCATCCTCGACATGCTTGGCGATTCAAAGGCGAGCATCTACCTCGTCGGCGAGATTGCGGAGTGGTATCCCGAGGTGCCGCAAAAAATCGTGGCGGCGGGTCATGAACTCGGTCTGCATTGCCAGTACCATCGCCCGCTGGTCAATGTGAATCAACTCGCCGATGATTTACGCGAATCCTCTGCCTGGTGCAAACAATACGGTGTGCAGGGGTATCGCGCGCCGATGATCGGTATTCGCGAAGAGGCGTATCCTCTCCTCGAATCGTTCGGCTTCCGATACAGTTCATCCATCTATGCGCCCGCGGGGACTCTCCTGCAAAAAGGCGGCGTGTGGGAAATTCCCGTCAGCACCCTGCAACGCCGCGAAACAAACAACGCCTATCTCGCGCCGCGCGATTTTTCATTCCGCCTTTTGCTCAACGGCGAATTCCCCTACGGTTCGAGTTTCAGCATTGGGTTATTTTCACGCCGCGTCCTGAACATCATCGAGGGAGAACTCAAACGCGGACGGTCGCCCGCCATCATCCTGCATCCCTACGAGTTGGTGACTCCCCCACCCTCCTCGCGCCTCACACGGGACGTGATGCTGAATCCCCACCTCCTGCCCTTCCTCTGGGACAAATCCCCGTTCCTGCGCGACCTGCTCCGCAACTTCCCCACCTCCACGATGAGCTCCTACCTCGACGAAGCGATTCCAGCGTATGAAAAATCTTGAAGTCCGCACGTTGAACCGCGCCGAGCCTCTGCGCATCCCCGAGTCGCTTTGGGATGCCGCGACGTTCACCGCGTTGGACGCATGGTCGCAGTTGGTGGAAAAAGTTTACGGGTACACAACCCACCGCTTTGAAGCGACCGAACATGGGAACGTAACGGGAATTCTCGTTTTGACGGAGGTTAGGCATCCCATCTTTGGGCATTACCTCGCCACATCCCCGTTCGGGTCCTTTGGCGGATTCGCTTATTCCACCACGGAGGCGCGCGATGCGCTCCTGCTCGAAGCGAAAAAACTGGCGGATGCGACAAAGGTCGAATACGCCGTACTCCGCTTTATGGAGGAGAGAGGCGTCCCCCCGTCACCGTGGATGCAAAATCCGATCTACTCCACGTACTTCATTGACCTTCCATCCGACCCCGAGGACTTGATGAAGAGTTTCGGCTCACAACATCGCAAACACACGCGGCAGGCACTGCGAAAAGGATTCAACGTTCGGATTGGTCGTTTGGAATTGCTCGACGAGGCATACGAAGCGCTGGCGCAAAGCATGCATGAACTCGGATCGCCGTATCACTCGAAAAAATATTTACAGACGATGGTATCCCTGCTCGGGGAGAATCTCGAATTCGTCGTCATCAAGGACGCGAACGGCGCGCTTGCGGGGGGCGCCGTGCTTGCGTATCACGGCGATGTGGCGACGAACCTGCACGCCAACATCCTGCACAACTTCCGCTCGGAGTATGCGGGGGAGTGTTTGTATTGGAATATCCTCGAACATTACTGTCGCAAGGGAATTAAGATTTGCGACATGGGTCGAAGTTTGAACGGCTCGGGCAACGAAACATTCAAGTTCAAGTGGCGTCCGCGCAAGGTTCCGCTGGCGTATTGGTATTACCTGCCCAAAGGCGGAGACATTCCCGAAATGAACCAAAAAAGCCCGAAGTTCCAAATGGCGATCTGGCTGTGGAAGCGCCTGCCTGCGTTCGCCGTGCGGATGCTGGGTCCGCAATTGATCAGAGGGATTGTGTAATTTATGTAGGGGCAGACCTGTGTGTCTGCCCTATTTTTTGACCCGCCCCTACAAAACCCTCAACACCTGCTTCGCCAACAACTCCTTCGGCAGGTCATTCACACGCAATACGTTGCACGCAGTAATCATCCCATCCTTCATCACCCACTGCAAACTATCCTTATCCGCCAGCAAGCGCAAATCCTCCAGCGGATTCTTCTCGTGCACGATCAGGTCGGCGACCTTGCCCGCTTCGAGCGTGCCGAGCCATGCATCCCAGCCGAGGGCTTTTGCCGCGTTGCCCGTCGCCGCGACGAGCGCATCCATTTTCGATAACCCCGCCTGTTCCATCCAGTAGACTTCGAGCGCGTTCTCGCCGTGCACGTTCAACGGCGTGCCGACATCCGACCCCATGACGATGGGCACGCCCGCCTCGTATGCCATCTTCAAACTTTGCGCCGCCTCGCCCTGCGATTCCACGTTCTTCTGCATGATCCATTCGGGGATGTTCGACTTCTTTGCAAGGATGATGTCCCAGCCCACTTTCAACGTCGGCACGAGGAACACGCCGCGCTGAGCCATCAGCCAGATCACATCGGGGTCCTGGTACAAATACGTGCCGTGTTCGAGCGTGGTCACACCGGCGTCAATCGCCTTGCGGATTCCATCGATGCCGTGCGCGTGCATCGCCACCGGCTTGCCGAATTTTTTCGCCTCGTCCACCAACGCCTGAATCTCATCTTCGTTGAAATGCGTTATGCCGGGCACGCCGCTTTCCACCAGCACCGCGCCGGTCACGCCCATCTTGATCACATCCGCGCCGTGCTTCACCTGCTCGCGCACCGCTTTGCGCACCTCATCCACGCCGTCTGCCACGCGGTACATGCCCGTGTAATAATCCGCGCCCGCCTCGGTGATCGAGATAAACCTCCCCGCCAGACACATGCGCGGACCCGCAAAATCGCCGCGTTGAATGGATCGCCGCACATCGAATTCCAATTCGCTCCAGCCGCCGAGGTCGCGCACGGTGGTGATCCCCGCCGCGAGGTTCTTCTGCGCGTTGGACAATATCTTCAACGCCATTTGCCCCGTCGGCGCGTAGAACTGACTGTCCGCTTCGCCGGAACCGGAGAGATGCACATGCGCGTCGATGAGCCCGGGCAGGACGTATGCGCCGTTCAAGTCGAGCGTGATGGATTCACTGCCCGCTTCTTTCCACTCGGAGGCTGGTCCGGCATGGGAAATTTTTCCGTCTCGTACGGCAATGACCGCGTCCGCGATGGGCTCGCGCCCGGTCCCGTCGATGAGAGTGAAGTGCTTGAGGAGGGTATCCATTTGAAATTCCGAATGAAGCGTTTTTTCATCCCGATTGTATCCGCAAAACGGGGAGTATCAAACTTCGAGGTGATATTCCAAAAGCCGCGTGTCATTCTGAGCCGCGCTTTTGCTCTTTGCGGCGAAGAATCTCTACGTTTGTCTGAGAGACCCTTCGTGGCACAAGACGCCACTCACATCGTCCCGATGTCCTTCGGGAGGGTGACACATCACCTCAGATTTAGACACTCTCACAAAACAAAAACCCGCCACAATGGGCGGGTGCTGTGCCGAGGGAGAGATTCGGACTCTCGACCAAGGGCTTATGAGTCCCCTGCTCTACCACTGAGCTACCTCGGCGGGAGGAGAGCGCCGCAAATGTTACTATGGGAGGAATTGTTTGTCAACATAAACGAGAATCTCGATGGAGTGGGATATAATTTATCAACCTCAGGAGACTTATGAAGATCCTCGTCATCAACAACGATCTGATGGAACGAACCGTCATCCAGCAGGTCATGCAAGTGAACGGTCATGAGGTCGTTGTGGCGGAAAACAGCGACACCGCCTGGAAACTCCTTCACAGCGAGGAGATCCGTTTCATCATCGCCGACCGCATCGGCACCGACATCGACGAACAGGGGTTCATCCGCCGCGTGCGCGATTCGCGCCCTCCCTATTACATTTACATCCTGCTCATCACGCAGAAAGTGCAGGAATCCGACGTGACCACGCCGCGCACCGGCGCCGACGATTACCTGCGCAAGCCGATCGTGCCCGTGGAGTTGAAATCGCGCGTGAACATCGGCGAGCGCATCCTCAGCCTCGGCGACCGCCTCGTGCAGGCAAAAGACACTCTCGACCATACGGCCATGCTCGACAACCTGACCGGCACCTTGAACCAAATGGCGTTCCTCAACCTCGCCCGCGGCGAATTGGAGCGCGCCCGCCGCAACCAGGCATCGCTCAGCCTGATCGCCTTCACCGCGGATAATTTCAAAGCCATCGTGGACAAACACGGGAAGAGCATCGGCAACGATGTGTTGACCCTCATCGCGCAGGGGATTCGGGATAAGAGCCGCCCGTACGATGGTCTGGGACGCTACGAAGGCGATACCTTCATCCTCATCCTGCCGGGCGTGGTCGGCGCCGAAGCGGAAATGGTCGCGGAGCGCATCCTCAAGGGGATCATCCACACCCACGTTTCGCTGATGGACGGCACCGAGCTCAAGGTCAACCTGAGCGTGGGCATCGTCTCTTCGGGGCGCATCACCGCCTCCACCGAGATCGAAATGCTGATGAACAACACGCGTGAGGCGCTTTCCCTCGCCCAACGCGCGGGGGATAACCAGATCCACACCATTTACGTGTAAGCCTATCGCAGGACGAGCTGGGTTACGAACAACGCCACCATCCCTGCCAGGATGGTGAGCAGGGTGTTCCGGCTAACCCACGCCACGATCACGGCGAACAATCCCGCCAGCAGGCGATGGTTATCCAATGAGACATCGAAGTTGCCGGAGCGGAGGAATAGTTCCGGGAACACAATGGCGGATAGCACCGCCGGCGGGACGTAGTGCAACGCCTTGCGCATCGTTTCCGGGACGTGAAGCCTGCCGAACGCAAAAATGAGGGAAAACCGCATCCCGAAGGTGATCAATCCGCCGATGAGCATGAGGAGCCAAATATTCATGATTCCTCGTCCAACGAATCGCGCAGGTTTGCCTGGATCGGCAGTTTCGCTTCGGGGGTTGGTTTCATCCGCTTTTCCAATATCGTCCCTACAGCGATGCCGACCAACGCGGCGAGGATCAACCCCAGGCGGTACGGGAGGAAATACGCGGCAAGCGCCACGCATCCCGCCGAGATAGCCGCGGCGATCGCGGGGCGGTTCTTCAAGACCGGCACGACCATGGCAATGAAGGTGAGCGGCAGGGCAAAATCCAGCGACCATGACTCGGGAATCGCCGCGCCGAGGAAAATCCCCAGCGCGGTGCTGAGTTGCCATATTGTCCACAATGCCAGACCCGCGCCAAACAAGAACCAGTGACTGAACGGTTTGATCCCGTCGCTTTCGTATTGGATGATGGCGGGAGCGTACGCTTCGTCGGTGAGCAAATAACTCAACAGCACCTTCCAGCGTGTGGGTAAAGTGGCAAGATATGGGGCAAGCGAAGCGGAATAGAGCATGTGCCGCAGGTTGATCACGGCAATGGTCAACACGATGACAAACCCCGGCACCGAGTCCTTCACGAGTTGCGCCGTGATGAACTGCGCCGACCCGGCGAACACCATCGAAGACATCAGTTGCGAAGCGGCTTGAGACAACCCGGCGTTCAACGCCAGCGCGCCGTAGATCATGCCGAACGGGAACACACCGATCAACAAGGGGAGTTCCGCCCGCACCCCCGCCCAAAAATATTTCTGTTTTTCGCTCATGACGTTCCGATGATCTCCATTGCCGCGCGCTGACCACTCTCCACCGCCCCTTCCATAAATCCCTGGAGCGGGGTGGCGTGTTCGCCTGCGAAGAATAACCGTCCCGCAGGCTGTGACAGTGTTTTCCAATGCGCGGTCACTTCGCCGGGCGCGAGCGCCATGTACGAGCCACGTGTGAACGGTTCGTTCAGCCAGGCAATCGTCGAGACGTTCTCTACCAGCGCGGCAGACCCGGGGAACAAACGCTCGATCTCCGAGACTGCCAGGTCAATGCGTTCTTCGTCGGGCATTGCGGACAACTTCTCACCCGGTCCGCCGCCAGTGTAAGCGGTGAGGATGCCGCGTTCGTGCTCCATGTGACTGGTGGCATGCCACGTGATGTTGATCGGCGCGTCGGTGGTGAGCCTGCCGTTCCAGTTGCGTTCGGTCCAAAACCGCTTGCGATATTCGATCATCACCTTGGTCACCGCGCCATAGGAAATTTCGTTTACCATGTTTTGATGCGCGGAGGGTAGGGAGCCGTTGAAGTCGATCAGGCGCGCGGTGGTGAGCGGCACGGCGAGGATGGCGAAGTCCGAGTCGAGCGTCACGCGCGAGCCGGCTTGCTGGTACGAAACAGCCACCCCGTCGGCGGTGAGGCGGATGGCTTCCACAGCGGCGTTCATCCGCACGTCCGGCAACGCGTCCGCCAGCGCCCGGGGAATCTGGTCGTTGCCGCCGATCACGCGAAAATTTTTCCCGTGCCCCTGCGCGGTGTAATACATACGCGCGTTACGCGCGAGGTCGAGCAACGAAAACCGCTCCGGCTCGCAGGTATATTCCGAGCGGATGTGCTGGATGAAATATTTTTTCGCATACGGGTGCGCATCCAGCGCTTCGATCCAATCGAGCGCGGACTGCGCATCGAGACGCGCCGCGTCCTTCGCCAGGTGCGGCTGGTTCCCATCATCTACCAGCGGACTCAACTTCGACAGGAACTCCCATTCGCGTTCCACCTCTTCCGCCAGATTGAACCCCCACACCCCTGCATCGGATAACGGACCCGACTTGCCGTCGAAATCTCCCCAATCGCGCGCATCGCCGCGCCAGCTGTGCGTAACGCCGAGTTTCAACCCGAATTGATCCGCCAGCGCAATCATGCGCGTATGGTCCTCATCGATGAACTCGCCGCCGCCCTCGGCAACGAGCCCCGAAGAAAAATTCCGCACGGTATGGCATCGCCCGCCCACGCGGTTGCGCGCTTCGAGCACGGTCACTTTCCAGCCGGCGCGATGCAGGTCAAACGCGGCGGAAAGGCCCGCCAGCCCCGCGCCGATCACGGTAATCGTTTTGTTTTTTGCATTCATGTCTTCGAAGTATAGTCGAAATCCCCCACGCACCCGCGTACGGTGATTCCGGGTTTTTTCTCAAGGGGCTCAATGATCTCCGTGGCAAAGAAAGGCACCCACTCTCTTCATCACTTTCCCCTACAGGACCGGGTTCCACCTCAATGACAGGTACACCGCCAGCAGGATGAGCAACAGCCCGAGCGCATTGAAGTAGGCGCTGATCTCGATATTTTCTGTGACCAGCACGAGGTAAGTCGGCAGGTTTTGGAAGACGTTCTGCAATTCGCTGGCGCTGGTCGCCGCATAATACTGACCGCCGGTCATTTCGGCGATCGAGACCAATGCGGCTTCATCCAACTCGCGCCGGAATCCGCCGCCCCCACCGCCGAAGAAGGGAAGCCCGCCCTGACCGAACAGGTTATTCCCACTGGGTTCGCCCCCTTCCAGGAACGAGAAACCGCAATCCATCGGCGATTGGTTGTTCGGCGTGCCAAACCCGATGGTGTACACGCGGATTCCGCGCAACGCCGCTTCGTTCGCCGCCATGAACGGCGACGGACCCGCGTTGCTCGACCCATCGGTCAGCAGGACGATGATGTGAGGTGAAAACTCGGTGGCAGGAGCGAAGGAGGTTGCCCCGGTCAGGTCAATGGGCGGCACGTTCCCGTCCATCTCGGAAATGGCATCGATGGAGCGCAGGATCGCGCTCCCAATGGCGGTGCGCCGCGCCATGGTGAGGTATTGGATCGCGTTGCCCAGAACGGTGCGGTCTTCGGTGGGCGCTTGCACCAACTCGGCGAACCCAGCGAAGGCAACCACCCCGATCTTTGTGCCAGCCTCGCGACTTTGCACGAACGTCAACGCCGCCGATTTGGCGGCTTCGATGCGGTTCGGCTGGATGTCGGTGGAGCACATGCTCAACGACACGTCCATCGCCAGGATGATGGAGGAGCGGTTCGATGGGACGGTGACTTCCGCGGTCGGGCGAGCCAGGGCGACGATGAGGCTTGTCAACGCGAGAAGGAAGACGGCGAATGGCACATGCCGCCGCCAGGCAGACGACCCTCCGCCCGCTTCGCGTACCAGTGTGAGGCTGGAATACCTCACCACGAACTTTTTCCGCCGCCTCAACAGCCAGACATACCCGAATACCAGCACCGGCATCAGGAACAGCAACAAAAGGGAGGCAGACCAGAGGAAGATCATGGCAGGCGTCCGAACCAGAGGAACGACAACACGCCACCGACCAGGAATAACAGACTCCCCAGCGCGCCGAACAGGGACGTCACTTCCATTTCCTCGGTACGGATGGAAAGTTTGGGTTCGAGGTCATTGTAGATCTGGCGAAGTTGATCTTCGTCCCCGGCGTTGTAGTATTCTCCGCCGGTGGTTTCAGAGATGTATCGCAGAAGTTCCTCGTCCAACTGCGAGTGGACGGTTACTCCCTCCACCGTGATGATCGCGCCTTCCGGGCTGCCCACGCCGACGGTGTAAATGCGCACACCGAGGTCGGCGGCGAGGTCCGCTGCGGCGACGGGGTCGGGAGGCGTCTGGGTGTTTTCGCCGTCGGTCAGCAGGACGATCGCCGAGGAGGGGTACCAGCCTTCGGGAGCCGAAGCAAGTTCAGGCTGGGAGGGATCCGTTGCGACCGTCGTCAGAAAGGGCGGGTCGCCGGCGCTCACGGCGATCGTGTTGAGCGAAACGAAAATCCCGTTCGCCATGGCGGTGCCGCGACGAGGCACCAGGCGTTCGATGGCGTCGAACGCTTCCGCGTGGTCGTTGGTGGGCGAAAGCACCGAAATGCCGCCATCGCTGAACGCGACAATGCCGATCAGCACGCTGTCGGGCTGGTTTTCGATGAAGCCGCGCGCCGCGGTCTTGGCGGCTTCCATACGCGTGGGTTTGAGATCGTCGGCAGACATGCTCCCGGACACGTCGAAGGTGAGGATGACCGTGCCCTCCACTTTGGGCAGGCTGATCACTGCGACGGGGCGAGCGAGGGAGACGAGCAGGATCACAATCCCGGCAAGGAAAAGATAAGCGGGCAAATTTTTACGCGGCAAGGAAAAGGCACCAGTGGGTACGCCGAAACCGCCGAATCGCGCCACGGCTTCGCGCCTCCGCTTTTGGATTCGGTTGTACGCGAACACCATCAACGGGACGATGAGCAGGAGGTAAAGAAGGGGTGACCAGAGGAATGACATGTAATTTTTTTTAAACACGAAGGACACAAAGTGCACCAAGGTTTGTCGAACGATGAGCAAGTGTCTCGTCCATGGAAATTCGTTTTGATGGGCTCAAGATAAAGACTTCGTGTCCGTGGTGTCCTTTGTGTTGAACGCTCTACAATTTTCTCACTTGCTGTCTTCGTTTGGCAAAACGCACGATGGAGCGCACCAGGTCGTCGTCGGTGGAAAGTTCCATCACATCCACGCCCGCGCGTTGGAACGCGGACCGCAACACCTCATCGCGTTTCTTCGCCGCTTCAAAAAAGCGTTTGCGGAATTTCTGGTCGTGCGTATCCACGAACATCTGCTCGCCGGTCTCAGCATCCTCCATCACCATCATGCCCACGTCGGGCAGGTCGCTTTCGCGCGGGTCGAGCAGGCGAATGGCGATCACTTCGTGGCGTTGTGCGAGCAGGCTCAACGAACGCTCCCAGCCCGGCGCGCTGATGAAATCGGAGATCACGAACACGAGCGAGCGGCGCTTGATCGAATTCAACGCGCCATCGAGAAAGGATTTTAGATTTGTGAACGGCGCGCGCGCCAGACGCGGTTGTTTGAGCAGGTCGTTCACGAGCCGCAGGACCTGAATCCTTCCGCCTCGTGCCGGGACGGTATGCTGGATGCCGTTCCCCAGCATCATCGCCCCCACACGGTTCCCGTGACGAGTCAACAACCGCGCCAGCACGGTGACAAACTCAACGAGCAACGTCCGCTTCTCGCGCTTTTCGAGACCGGTGCCAAAATCCACCGACGGCGTGAGGTCGAGTAAAAACCAGGCGGTCACCTCGCGGTCCTCATGGTATTGCCGCACATACGGCATATCCATTCGCGCGGTCACGTTCCAATCGATGTAGCGGATATCGTCCTGCGGCTGGTACTCGCGCAGGTCGGCAAAGTCCACGCCGAAGCCGTAGAACAGGGTGCGATAGTCGCCCTGCAACAAACCGTCCAAACGGCGGATGACGTTCCAATCGAGCCGGAGCAGGATCTGCTCAGGCGTTGATATTGACGTGTTCATGCAGTGGGACTACGGGAATCGGGATGCGATCCAAAATCTTGTTGAGCAGATCGTCGCCGGTTACGTTTTCCGAAAGAGCCTCATACGAGAGCACGAGGCGATGCCGCATCACATCCAACGCCATGTCGAGCACGTCCTGCGGCAGGGCATAATTCCGCCCGCGCACAAATGCCAGCGCGCGCGCAGTGAGGATCAAATTGATCGAGGCGCGCGGGCTGGCGCCAAACGTGACGAACCGCTCCAACTCCTTCAAGCCCACGTCCGAGGGTTCGCGAGTGGCGGTCACCAGGCGCACGGCGTATTCCATCAACGCGGGGTCCACGTATACTTTGTCCACGTCTTTTTGCAGGGCGACGAGTTGCGAAGTGGTCAAGGTTTGTTGCACAGCCTGCAATGCCCCGGTCATCCGCTCCACAATGACGAATTCCTCCGTCGAGGTGGGGTAGCCAACCAGCACCTTGAGCATGAAGCGGTCCACCTGTGCTTCAGGGAGCGCGTACGTGCCTTCCGTCTCGATGGGGTTTTGAGTCGCCAGCACCAAAAACGGATTCGGCACCTTGTGCGTCTCGCGCCCGATGGTCACCTGCTTTTCCTGCATCACCTCGAGCAGGGCGCTTTGCACTTTGGCGGGCGCGCGGTTGATCTCATCGGCGAGCAGGAGGTTCGTGAAGACAGGACCCAGCGAGGTCTCGAATTTGCCGGTCTTCTGGTTGTAGATGCGCGTGCCGACCAGGTCGGCGGGGACGAGGTCCGGCGTGAATTGAATGCGCTTGAATTCGCCGCCGATGGATTCGGCAAGCGTTTTGATCGCCATGGTCTTTGCCAGCCCCGGCACGCCTTCCACGAGGACGTGCCCGCGCGCGAGCAGGGCGACGATCATGCGTTCGAGCAGATGGTCCTGCCCAACGATGACCTTCTTCACCTCGTACAGGACTTTTTCCATCGGTGTTCGGTTTTCAGAATTTTTTAGCGCCATGAAATTCTCCAATTCTCAGGTCTCAATACGCTTCGCTCAGCGTTACCCGACCAACAGTAATTACCCAAACAATTCTCCCAATTCTCTAATTCACCAAAGCGGTGGTTTCGATATGTGGCGCTTACAGCGCCACTTCTCAACCACCAAACAGCCAATTACTATTTACCAATTACGCAAAACAATCTCCGCTCTTAATAAGGCGGCGACCCTCCCCCGCCTGCCGCCGCGCCGATCGGCACGGCAAACCCGATCCCCACGAAATACCCGGTCTCCGCCAGGCTGACGATGCCCGTCACGATCCCGATCACATGCCCGTTACGGTTCAACAACGGACCTCCCGAGTTGCCCGGGTTCGCCGCCGCATCGAACTGGATCAAACCCTCGATGGTGCGGTTGCTGTCCGGTATGTGAAACGTACGGTCGAACCCTGAGATCACCCCCGAACTCATCGAAGCGAACAACCCGAACGGATGCCCCACCACGTACGCCTCATCGCCGACGCGCATGGCGCCGGGGTTGCCCAACACCGCCGGCGCCCACACCTGTGGGAGCGTCAACGGTTGCAAGATCGCAATATCAATTTCGGGGAAGGCGTCCACCACCTCGGCAGGCGACCGACTGCCATCCGTGAACAGGATGGTGATCTCCACCGCCGTATCGATCACATGCAGGCTGGTGAGGATCTGCCCGCTATCGTTGAAGAGCACACCGCTCCCGAGCGCATCATCCTCGTTATCGCCCTCGTTCGCACCCTTCGCTTCCACAGCCACCAACGAAGGCAGGATGATCTGGTACACATCCGCAGAGAAGGCAGCGCGCGGTGTTGCCGAAGCCAGCGCGCTGGCAATGGACTGGTTCACCTCGGTTTGCGTAACTTGATTGGATGGGAAGAGAAAATAGAACAGGCTGATCGCGAGAAATGCCGCAAGCACACCCGAAACAAAAGGCAACGCCCCCCGCACCCGATTCCGTATCTGCGCCAAACGTGAAGCGTTCGTCTCGGTCATCATTCCCTTGGATTATATGACCAGACGACCCATGCTCCGAAAGGTTTACTTTTTTCTCATATGCTTGTGCCATTCAGCACAAGAAACCTCCCAGTCATCTCACGATGTTCCCCCCATGTACGGATGAAAGGGGAATCACTTCTTCTTCTGCTGGTAGCGCTGGTACACCCGCTTCCATGCCTCGCTGGGCGATTCGGGCTTGGTCTTTTTTTGCGCGTCCTTGCTGAGGTGGAAGGCAAAATCTTCCAGCAAGGCAGATACCGACTCGTTCGGTTTGTCATGCACAATCGGCTGACCCAGGTTAATGGCATCCACGAACAGGTCCTTCACATACGGAACCGTGGCAAACACCGGCATTCGCAGGGCGGCTTCGATCTTTTCCTTCGTCAGGCTCGATTGTGGGAACGGCGCGCTCAGGATCAATTTGATCTTGTCCTTGCCGTAACCGAGCTTTTCATACGTGTCCATCGCGGCGGTGACCGCGCGGATGGACGCCATATCGGGCGACGCCACCATCAGAATCACATCGGCAACATCCAGCGCCTGAATGGCAGGGTCGCTGAAATCGTGAGGCAGGTCGGCGATCACATAATGGAATTGACTCTTGATCAAATTCAAGGCGGCGCCGAGCGTTTCGCCGCGCAGGGCTTCGGCTTCCGCGGGGAAGGTCGGCGCAGCGATGAAATGCAACCCGCTTTCGTGCGTGCCGATGATGGAACGCAGGGCGTCAAAATCCAACTCGCCCGCATGCATGTGAGCGATATCCGCCCAGGTGCGTTTGAGGGTCTTGTTGAGCATGAGCGCCACCTGCCCGGCGGTCATGGTCAGGTCAAGCAAAATGGAGGGTTCGGGCCACAGCGAGGACAACCCCACACCGAGGTTGACCGCCAGGGTGGAGCAACCCGTCCCGCCGCGCAAACTATGGAGGACGATCATCCGCGCCCCTTCCCCAGTGGAGGTTTGGCCCGCCGATACCTTGACCGCCTCCACCCGCCGCAGAAGGGCATTCACCCTGCCCACCAATTCCGCCGCCTCGAACGGCTTGGTGAGATGATCGTCCGCGCCGGCTTCGAAGGACTTCAATTTATCCTGCAAACCGGATTGCGCCGTCAGCACAAGAATGGGGGTGGCGGCAAACTGAGGCTCGCGGCGTAGGGTGCGCGTGACCTCGTAGCCGTTCGCGTCGGGCATCATCACATCGGTGATGATAATATCCGGCTTCACACTGCGCGCCTGGGCGATCCCGGTTTTGCCATTATCGGCAAAATGGATTTCCCATTGAAGCGGGGCAAGGGCGCGCGCAACCAATTGCTGGTTGATCGCTTCATCGTCAATGACAAGGATGCGTGGCATGGTATCTCTCCTAAAGGTTAGTAGCCGTGGCTGGCAAGGAAGGCGTCCACACGCTGGGCTTCCGTTTCCAAATGCGAAACGAGCACAGGCGCCTGGGTTAGATTTTCACGCTGGCAGATTTCTTCGAGGTGCAGGGCAATGTTTGCCAGCGGGTTGGCGCTGAAATTCAAAGAGATCCCCTTCAGGTTATGCGCCAGGCGGGCAAGGCGGTTGGCATCGCCCTCCTGCAGGGCGGTTTGTATTTCGGACACACGCTCGAGCAGGTGACCTTTATACTCCCCGAACATTTCAGCCATAAAATCGCGATCCCCGTCAAAGCGGCGCAGGGCGGCATCAAAATCAACGGGTTGAGCGTCCGAGGTGTCGACGTACGACAGGTTCGGCGTCTCCTCCTGCGGAGGTTGGGCAAGCGGGGAGGATTCCTCACCGAACAAGCCATCATCCCCATCGTTCGAGAACGCACTTTGGTTATTGGAATAATCCTGGATCGGTTCCGCCACTTCCCGAGCCGCCTCCGGCAGTTGCGACCAGCGCTCCAACGCGCTGAATAACACCTTCGGCTCGAGTGGTTTGGTCACGTAATCATCCATACCCGCGGCAAGGCACCGTTCGCGATCGCCCTGCATGGCGTGCGCGGTCATGGCGATGATGGGGATATGCCTTCCCGAATCTCTTTCGATCTCGCGGATTCGCCCGGTTGCCTCGAACCCGTCCATCTCGGGCATTTGAACGTCCATCAGGACAACGCTGTACGCTTGCGATTGCACTTTTTCCAACGCCTGCGCGCCATTCTCAACCGCATCCACAGAATATCCCGCCTTTTGCAACAGGACAACCGCGAGTTTTTGATTGATCGGGTTATCCTCGGCAAGCAGAATCCGCAAACCAAGTTTGCGCTGTTCCGAAAGCACATGGCGTGTGATCAACCCCGATTCCTTGTCCTCTTCCCGATTCAGCACCGCGATGATGGCATCGAACAACATCTGCTGTTTTACCGGTTTGAGCAGGTACCCGGAACAGCCCAGCGATTCCATGCGGGCGGCATCGCCGCGCTGACCCATGGAGGTGAGGATGATGATCTTCACCTCCTTCACCGCCGGGTCGCTTTTGATGGCTCGGGCGGTTTGCTCGCCGTCCATGCCGGGCATTTGCATATCGAGCAACACCACGTGATACGGGTCGCGGGCGCGATGGGCATTCCGAAGAATTTCCAGCGCCTTTGCTCCGCTGGAAACCGCGTCGACCCGTGAGCCCAGCGACTCGACGTTCTTGGTGAGCACCATGCGGTTGGTCTGGTTATCGTCCACGATGAGGATGCGCGCCTCCGTCAGGTTAACCGGACCCAGCGTAAGGGGTCCAGTGACCGGTTTTTTGCGCGGCTGATTCTCAAATTTAAGTTCGAACCAGAATGTGCTCCCAATCCCGGGAGCGCTCTCCAGTCCGATCTTGCCTCCCATCGCATCCACCAGTTGACGGCTGATCGCAAGCCCCAACCCCGTGCCGCCATACTTGCGCGTGGTCGAACCGTCTGCCTGTGTGAAGCGATCGAAGACGGCGGCTTGCCGTTCCTGTGGAATTCCAATTCCTGTATCCTGTACGGCAAAGCGGATGACGGAGTGGGTTGGGCTTTCTTCGGTCCGCTCAGCGCGAATAACCACCTCGCCCTGATGGGTGAATTTGATCGCATTCCCAACGAGGTTGACGAGGATCTGCCGCAACCGTCCCGGGTCGCCGCGCAGATCGGTGCTGATATCCGGGTGAATCAAACAGGCGAGCTCCAACCCCTTATCCTGGGCGCGCTTGGCGAGCGTATACGCCACATCTTCCACGGCATTACGCAAACTGAAATTGATGTTCTCGAACTCGAGCCTGCCCGCTTCGATCTTCGAGAAATCCAGGATATCGTTCAACAGGGTGAGCAACGCCTCCGCGCTCTGCAGGGAGGTTTGAAGGTAATCGCGCTGTTCCGTCGAAAGCGTGGTATCAAGCGCGAGTTCCAGCATGCCAATCACGCCGTTCATCGGCGTGCGGATCTCGTGACTCATATTGGCGAGGAATTCGCTCTTCGTACGGCTCGCCTCTTCCGCCTGTCGGCGCGATTGCACCAGTTCTGAAATATCGTGGTAGATCGCCAGCGCCCCGACCTTTTCCCCCGCTACAATGACCGGCACTCCGAGAATTTCCACATCCACCAGGGTTTGATCCTTGCGCCGCCGCTTGCTGAACACGTGCACCGTGTTGTGCATCACCTGCTTTGTGTATTCGCGCGCCTCGGCGCGGGTTTCCTCCGTCGTGATCAGCGTATCCAACATGACGCCGCGAATCTCATCCCCTGAATAGCCATACAACCGCTCGAACGCAGGGTTACACGAGACGATCTTTTCATCGTTATCGAGCACGACGATCGCGGCGGGATTGTTCTGCACCAGCGATTCAAAAAATTCCTTCTGCTTCATCAGTTCCGCGCGGACGCGGCGGCGTTCGGTAACGTCGTGCAGGATGTAGAAGTTTTGGGTTTCCTTTTTTTCGACAACGATCGGGAACGTGCTGACTTCGTAGACCCGCCCCAGCCAGTGGAGATCACGATGTTCATTTGGATCGCCTGAAAGGTCAGCCATGCCAGCCAAACCCAGCAATGTAGGGAACGACTTTCCGATCAGCAGGGAGAAGGTGGTATTCAAGCGATCGATCGCCGCATGATTGCACCGCAGGATCGTCCCTTCGCCGTCCGTCATGAACAGGAGATCGGAGAAGGAATCGAAGATCGCTTCCCATTCCTTTTTGCCCTGAATGACCGCATCTGAAAGACTTTTCTGCAAGCCGAGCAACCCGCCCACGAACCCCAGCACGAACGGGGCAAGGTCGACGACGAAAATGATCGGTTCGATTCGATGGAGGTAGCGGATGGACCACATCGTCAGCGGCAGTCTGTTGATATTGATCTCCAACCCGATGCCTACCGCCACAAACAAGATCCCCCCGAGGATGCCGAACAGGGCATATTTTCGTACGGTGCGATTTCGAAGCCAGTCCATATTTCCTCCGGACACAGGCGCAAACAAAAATCAACAAGTTATCAAAATCGAGTATAGCACAGGGAAACTTGCAACGAGTTTGCACCTGTTATTTCAATCTGTCAATTCCGTTGCAGACGATTCCGCCCCGCCAACCCTGAAAAGCAAATCAACCCGGAGGAGAATCCATTCGCTCCAGGGATGAAAGCGCGGCATCGAACAAAATGGACAACCCCATTCTCGCGGGACTCAGATCGGACGCCATGCGCCACTCTCCCCCAGACATCTGGTCGGCAATAGAAAATAATGCCGCACCCAAACATTGATTCGCCGTAGCGACCGCCACCATCGCCGCGGCTTCCATATCCACAGCCAGGACTCCCTGCCGCTGATAGTCCAGCACATCGCTACGCAATTCACGGAAAGGCGCGTCGGTTGTCCAGGTGACACCGAGATGATGCGGGCGACCTTGCTTTGCGAGAATTTGACCGATACCTTGAACCAACTCCGGTGATGAATCAACAGAATTATTCGGTGGGAGATAATGCCGAGAGACGCCCTCGCCGCGAATGGCGCTGGTTGAGATCACGAGACTGCCCGTGGTCAATTCGGGTTGCAAGCCGCCTGCCATGCCGATCAAGATAAATTGCTTTACCCCGAGCGCGGCGAATTCGTCCGTCAACCCGCCGATGACAGGCGAACCAATGCCGAAGTTTGTCGATAGCGCGACTTTTCCGTCCGTGCGTTTGAGGAGGTGGAAATCGCCGAGGAAACCTTTGATCCGTTTCGTGGAATGTTTTCGCAGAACATACTCCGCCAGGCTTTTCTGCGGCGCAAAGATGACCATGCGCGGCACGGGGAAGGCGTCGAGTTGACGGTTGGCGCGGCGGTAGGCGAGGAGGGTCGAGGGGGTGAGGATGGGGTCGTTTTCCATTTTGAAAATGACGTGGTGGTTGAGCGCAAGCAGTCGAAACTACCAACATTCATGAGAAAATATGAAACTGAGGTTGCTTTACAGCGTGGTGGTTTCGATACGGCGGCGGAAGTACTCGCCGCCTACTCAACCACCAGAGTATTTCTGAAAGAAGAAAAAGATCATCGCCTGCATTATCTCACCAACCAGCCCGGCGTAGACGGCTCCGTTAAGTTGGTAGGTTGGGATCAGCCAGAAGTACAACAATACATAAAACGCCAATGAAATGGCGGTGGCTTTGACGAGCGTATGTTCCTGCCCTCGGGCGATCAAATCATAGGAGATGAAGGAGGAAACCGTGTAGGGAATCAAACTCCACCCGAGGATCGAAAGAAGATGAGTGGCAGAGAGAAATTCCTCGCCGTAGAGAATCAAAATAATGAGGCGAGGAAATATCGCGAGCGCGATCGCCATGCACAGGCTGAGAGAGGTGAGGAGAATGAAGCCCCTGCGGAAGGAATGAGCCGCCTCGGTGGTACGGCGCGAGATGACGGGGAGCAACGCGCCGAGGACGGCGTAATGCCCCAGTTTGAGTCCGTCCACGATGCGGGTGACGGAGGAAAAGATGCCCGTGGCAGAGTCGCCGAGCAGGGCGGAGGCGGCGAGCACGCCGAGTCGCTGTGACAGGACGAGGAGAAACGTCAACGCGGCGAAGGGGAGAGTCAGTTTGAGGAGGGGGGAAAAGTTTGGGAGGGGTAGCAGGCTGAAATGGGGAAGAGAGGCGATGCAGAGGAGGTAGGAAACGGCGGCGATGAGGAAATGTCCGGTGAGGAGGTAGAGGCAGAGGGTGAAGATATCCAGGGAAAAATAGGCGGCGACGATCTGGAGAGTGCCGTTGGTGAGACTGAGGGCGAGGACGAGGTCCATGCGTCCGTGGGCGCGGAGGGCGGCGTTGGCAACGGAAATGAGGGCGAGAGGGAAGAGGGAGAGAGAATAGAGGAGAATTGGAGAATTGGGTTCGAGGAGGAGAGTGACGATAACCCAGAGGGTTGTGAGGGCGAGTTGCAGGGCGAAGGTTTGTGGGATGATGCCCGGCGCGGGCGCGCGGTTGAGTTCGCGGATGAGGACCGTGTCGGTGCCGAAATTGGTGAAGGTGTTGCCGAGCAGGAGGATCGCGGCAATGACGGTGAACTGCCCGAAGTCGGCGACGCCGAGGCGGCGGGCGAGCAGGGCGATGAAGAGAATCGCTAGCGCCTGCGCGCTGATGCGGGCGAAGAGGAGGTAGAGAGAGTTGCGACGGAGGAGGGACATTTAAACACAAAGGACACAAAGTTCACGAAGGTTTAAAGAACAATCGGTGGTTGAGGCTTGTGTTGAGCCTGTCGAAACAAATCCCGCGTGATCGTCGCGGGATGTATCGAAACCACCGATTTACAAAATGAAATTTTGTAATGAAAATTGCTTTTCGTTAGTGGTGGTTTCGATACGCCGCCTTCGGCGGCTACTCAACCACCAGTGTACTTATTTCGAAGTGTGACGATCGTAAAATCGCCCCAATATTTGAAGGGATATTGCGACTCGGCGAGATCGTCGAGTTTACTGAGCGCGTTGAACAAGCGCGGGCGTTTGATGGCGAAGTCCTTGTTGGTGGCGGGCGGGGTGATGACCGACAAGGCGCGAACGGACTCAAGTTGAAAGTCCTCGCCCCATGCCTGCGCCACTTGTTTCGGAGTGTAGTAATAGACGGGATAGTTGAGTCCCTCTTTGAAGACGGTGGACTTGCCGCCGAAGCGACGCGTGGCGAGTTTGAATCGTCCGCGCAGGAGCATGGCAGATTCCCACAGGCAGAACGGAGGCATGAGCGCCCAAACGACTCGGGCGTTCGGCTTGAGGAGCAGGCGCACTTCGTCGGCGACGAGTTTCAGGTCGGCAACACAGTTCAAGCCGCCAAAGTTGGAGAACGTGCAATCGAATTGATTCTTCTCGAGTTTGCCGAGTTCAGTATACGAGAGATGCTCGAAGGTGGCGCGTTTTTCCAAGCCGAGTCCTTTTGCCTTTTCGGCGGCGCGTTGCAACATGCCGTCTGAAATATCCACGCCGTGGACGGTGTAGCCATGTTGAGCAAACCAGAACGCGTCGGTGCCGGTGCCACAGGCAAGATCGAGGATGCGCGATCCCTGCGGGAGGACGGAGGTGACGTGAGCGTAGACTTTGTGCCGCATCCGTTGGAGGTTGGGGTTGTGCTCGATGAATTCGTCGTATTTGTCGGCGTTGCGGTTGTACGCTTCGGCGACGGTGGCGAACGGGGTGTTGGACACGGAAGACATGAGGCTCCTAAAATTCATGATTACACTGTTGGTCGAGTAATCCCGCGCGCTGAGCGGAGGGCGAAGCCCAAAGTCGAAGCAGCGCGGGATGTATCGAGACCAACGGGTCACCGGAGAAAATACTTGTACCAACAATTACTTTACAGCATGGTGGTTTCGATACGCTCCTCACTCCGTTCGTCGCTGCTCAACCACCAATGGTTTTCAGAAATTATAGCCTGTACTGAATTGATTTACTTTCCCGCGATGGTTCTCCACACCACGTCCAGCGTTTCGAGCGCGGTCATGCGATGGATTTGTTTTGCTTCATCTGTGAGGTAAATATCGCCTTGCAGGGGGCGGTCGTCACGGGTGTACAGTCCGCGGTCCGGCAACTCTGCCACCGCCGCCCAGAAGTTCCACAAGGGCAGGTCGTATTCCGAGGCGAGCAATGCCATATCCTGATTGATGCGCTCGTCCTTTTCGCGGTTGTCCGCTTTCGTGGCGAGGATGGGCACAACGCCTGCATCCAGCAATTGCTCGATAATTTTCCGCAAATAATCGGTGTTGCGCGATTCGAAGTGCGTGCCGATCTGGATGATGACGAAAGACGGTCGGTGGATGCGTAGTTCACACTCCACGGGTGTTTCGGCAAACGTGCAGTCAAATTGTCCGCGGTGCCATGAGTTCCACAAGAGCGCGCCGGGCGTTGTGCCGTCCTGCGCGGTGGGGCTCTCGCGGTTGAACGAGCCGCGAAAATTTTCCACGGTCGCTTGCAGTTCGGGAGAGAGGCTGGCGAACATCGCCTCGTCCGTTTCAAAGCCGCCGAGGAATTCATCTGGACGCGCCTGGCAATCGCCGAACAGCGAGAAGGCATGCGGATCGTTGCCGAGGGTCAAGCCGAGTTGGTAAATGTGTTGCAAAGAATTGTCTATGTTTTCGGGAATGACTGGCATATCTTTCCAATTGAGAATTGGAGAATTGGAGACTGGCGGATCGGAGACTGGAGACTGGAGGCTGGGTGTTGATTTTGGTAATTGGTAATTCGTAATTGTGGGTTGGGCTGTCGGCGCGAGGGTCGGTTGAGTTGGCGCGGCAGTTGGAAGGGCGGCGGGAGGCGTGGGGTTAGCCTGACATGCAACCAGAAATACGCAGTACGAAATACGCAATATCCATTTCATCGCGCGAAGTATACCCTTACGGGGCACTCGTATCCATTTTCGTGCTACACTTTCGGCATGACTTATCAGGGACTTATCCACACCTACGGACATCTGCTCGATCTTCCGCCTCATTCGCGGACGGTCAGCCTGCTCGAAGGGCGGACGCCTTTGATCCCCGCCCACAATTTGGCGCGTCATCTCGGCGGCGGGTTCGAGCTCCTCATCAAATACGAAGGGCTCAACCCGACGGGATCGTTCAAGGACCGCGGCATGACCGCCGCTGTGAGCGAGGCGCTCGGGCGCGGCGCAACGACCGTGATCTGCGCTTCGACGGGCAACACCGCCGCGTCCGCCGCGGCGTATGCGGCGCGGGCGGGGATGAAATCCATCGTGCTGATCCCGCAAGGCAGGGTCGCGGCGGGCAAACTCGCGGGCGCGATCGCCTACGGCGCGCAGGTGATTCAAATTGACGGCTCGTTCGACGACGCGCTGACGATGGTGGTCGAGATCACGAATAAACATCCGATCTGTCTGGTGAATTCGATCAACCCGTACCGCATCGAGGGACAAAAAACTGCGGCTTTCGAAATCGTAGACGAATTGGGTTCCGCGCCGGACTGGTTGTGTTTGCCGGTGGGCAACGCGGGCAACATCACGTCGTACTGGGCGGGCTTCAAGCAATATAACGAAGTGAAATCCACCGGCGTTCCACAGGTGCTGGGCGTGCAAGCCGCGGGTGCGGCTCCGTTGGTGGTGGGACACGCCGTCGAGAATCCTGAAACGGTCGCGACGGCGATCCGCATCGGCAAGCCTGCGCGCGGCGAACAGGCGTTGCAAGCGGCGGAGGAATCTCACGGGCGGATCATCGCGGTGAGCGATGAGCAGATTTTGAACATGCAAAAATTGCTGGCAACCCTCGAGGGAATCTGGGTGGAGCCAGCGTCAGCCACGGGACTGGCTGGACTGGCGCATGAGATTTCAAGCGGCGAGTTGAAGGTGGAAGGGATGCGCGTGGTGGCGGTCTGCACCGGTCATGGAATGAAGGACCCGGAGATCATCACGAAGGAAATGCAGAAACCGCTGGTCGTACCGCCGAGGCTGGAGGCGTTGGAAGAGGTGATTTTGGGATGAAAACCTTTTACCACGAAGGACACCAAGAGCACAAAGGAAAATCTGTGGAAAGGCTATTCGCTCATCATTTCTCCAACCTTAGTGACCTTCGTGTCCTTTGTGTTTGAAAAGAGTTATGAATATCATAATCAGAGTCCCCGCCACTTCTGCCAACCTCGGACCCGGGTTCGATGCTCTCGGTCTGGCGTTGGATCTGTGGAACGAAACGACGATCACACCCGCGAAGGAATTTTCGGTGGGAGTGAGCGGCGAAGGCGCGGGGAAATTGACATCGGGCAGGGATAATCTCCTCGTCCGCGCGGCGTGGAGGCTGGCGGAACGCGCGGGAAAGTCGCTAACACCGTTCCATGCGGAGTGTGTGAATCAAATTCCGTTATCGTCGGGGATGGGGTCGTCGTCTGCGGCGATCCTGGCGGGGTTGCTGGCGGGGAATGCGCTGTTGGAGAATCCGTTCACGCGCGAGGAAATTTTGAATCTTGCATCCGACCTGGAAGGTCATCCCGACAACGTCGCGCCGGCGATGTTGGGAGGGTTGGTGGTTTCGACGGTCGAGAACGGCGAGGTACTCGCGCGGAAAATCCCCATTGCAACGGAAATCCACATCACGATCGCATTGCCCGATTTTTACCTCCCCACCAAACAGGCGCGGGCGGCACTGCCGAAAAAAATTTCCATGAAGAACGCGGTGCATAATATTTCTCGAACCGCATTGGTGGTGGAGGCGTTCCGCTCTGGAGATCTAAACCTGCTCGGCAAGGCAATGACCGATAAATTGCACCAGCCGTACCGGTTGAAGTTGATCCCCGGCGCGCAGTCCGCGATGGAGGCGGCGAAGGCGGCTGGGGCGGGCGCGGTGGCGCTTTCGGGAGCGGGACCGGGCGTGATCGCGTTCTCCACGGGCGAATCAGCCGCAGGCGAGTCCATGAGGCGCGCGTTCGAGGCGGCAGGGCTCGAGGCACGGATTTTTCACTTAAGGGTGTCGAGCCGGGGGGCTGAAATTAAATCCGCAGATTACGCGGATGGCGCAGATTTTTAAAATCTGTGAAATCTGCTCAATCTGTGGATTGTTTTTTCCCAGTCCATTCTTTTGCGAATTTCAAAATGCGCGGGCGGATGTACCACGCGAACGGGTCGGCGATCGAGCGGCGGTCTTTGATGAGTTGCATCGCCTCGCGCGGAGGGTAACCCTGCGCGATGAGGATGCACGCGCCCATCGCCGGTCCGCGGTGGCGACCATACGCGCAATGGGCATAGACCCTGCCGCCCTCGCGAATCGTTTCGAGCGCCTTTTGCGCGCCGAGGATCAGGTTCGCGATAGGGATGGGGAAGAACGGGCTGTCGATCGAGCGGAGCCAGAGCGCCGCGATCGGTTCGTGATGGTCGTCGAGCGAGGGACCGAGCGTAAAGCGCATGTTGATGATGAGTCGCACGCCGAGGTCGCGCAGTCGGTCGTAATCGCGCTGGAACGGCATGTTGCCGACGAACAGGTCTTCGGTGATCTGCGAAATGTTCACGCGCGGAATCGTATCATAACTTGCCGCCCGCCCGATGACCCTTAATGGATGCCCGCCTCGCTCCGCAGGGGATGCCTGCTTCAGCCCCTCGGCAGTTCCCTCCCCTCCGCCCGCCCGTGGACGTATAATTCCCGGTGTGAAGAAAGTCATCCCCACCGAGCAAACATCCGCGAGCATTGCCAGCCTGCTGGAGACGCTTGCCGAAACGCCGTCCCGGCTGGAGGCGTTGCGCAAGTCGTTGACCAGGGTTCAACTCACGCAACCTCTGGGAAAAGGCGAACGCTCCTTCACCGAGGAGTTGGCGCACATGATCAACGGTGAGGCGCGTTCCTCCGAGATGATCTACCAAGCCCTATTGGTGAATGAGCCGCTCTTCGCAAACCTCCACCCCGACCGGGATTGGGGCAAACTCACCCGCTTCGACCTGCTGGAATTTTCGGAACTGCTGGCTTATTTCAAAATCCGCCGCAAGGTGTTGTTGCGCGTGCTATCGGGGCTGAAAGAAAAGGACTGGGGACGCGTCGTGCGTGAGGAAGGCAAACAGCGCAAAGAATCCGTCTATTGGCGGGCGCGGACAATCGCGATGCACGAGTTGGATCATTTGGAGGATTTGGAGAGGAAGGTTTTGAAATTAGGGTAAATCGGTGGTTGAGTAGCGACGAACGAAGGAGGAGCGTATCGAAACCACAGGTTTGTGAAATAACCCTTGTTACAAAATTACTTTATAGCGTGGTGGTCTCGATACGTCCTTCGTCTCCGCTACGCTTCGCTCAGGACTACTCGACCACCAAATTGTTTTTGAAACCTGCTACAATTCCCACGACCAAAACCTCAGCCACGGATTGCACGAATTCACACGGATTTTTTCTTTGATCTCTTTCCTTCGTGACCCTTTGTGACCCTTCGTGGTTTAAAAAAGGAAACCACCATGACTCAAACTTACGATGCCATCGTCATCGGCGCGGGCGTGATGGGCGCCAGCATTGCCTTTCACCTCGCCGAGCGCGGACTCAAGGTCGCGATCCTCGAGCGCAAGGTCACCGCTTCGGGCGCGACGGGTCACTCCAGCGGACTCGTCCGTATGCATTACGACCTCGCCGCCGAATCGGACCTGACTTTCAAGAGTTATCAACTGTACTTCAACAACTGGAAGGAACGTGTGGGCGGCGAATGCGGGTTCATGAATACGGGGTTCATCCAGATCAATTCGCGCGAGGAGGAGGATAAACTGCGCGGCAACGTCGCCAACCAGCAAAAGATCGGCATCAACACCTCCGTCATCACAGCCGCCGAAGTCAAAGAATTGTTCCCAGACATGCTCACCGATCATTTCGATTACGCCGCCTTTGAACCCGACTCCGGCTATGCCGACGCCACCCTCACCACCAACTCATTCATTGATGCGGCAAAACGCAACGGCGCAGTGTTAATTCAAAACTGCGAAGTGACCGCCATTCGGAGCGCGGGCGGGAAGATAATTGGCGTGAGCGCCAACCAAGGCGAGTTCGACGCGCCAATCATCGTCAACGCGGCTGGGGCGTGGGCAAAACATGTCGCGGGGCTGGCAGATCTCCATGTCCCGATCGAGACGTGGACGCATGATGTCGCGTTCCTGCATCGTCCGCCATCGTTGGGGAAAATCCCCGCCACCATTGACCTTGCGCTCGAGTGTTATTTCCGTCCTGAGGGCAGTTCGCTCATCCTCGCCGCCGGTGTGGATGAATCCATGCGCAACGATCCGCCTGACGAGGAAGACCAAACGCCCACGCCCACGTTCGTCGAAAAATTGATTGACATCATGGTGCAGAGGATTCCGAAGATCGAACAGAGCGGCTTGCACTCCATCCACGTCGGGCGCGACGGCATCACCCCCGATCAACGCGCCATTTACAGCGGCACAGACCTGGGCGGCTTCTATCTCGCCTGCGGGTTGAGCGGCACGGGCTTCAAGACCTCCCCCGCCGCGGGCGCAAGCCTGGTCGAGTTGATTCTCGATGGCGCGCCCAAAACCGTGGATATCACGCCGTTTCGATTCAGTCGTTTCGCCGAAGGGAAGTTGTTGGAAGGCGAGTATGGGTATGGGAATATTTGGAAGTAGGTAGTAGAAAGTGGAAAGTGGTAGGATCGCCGCTTCGGGACTCAGGGGAGGTTGATTTGGTTTCGATGGCGATTTCTACTACTGAATTGCGTAATGTATTACTACGCAACGAGACATCTTCCTAAAAGGGATATAATGGAGAAATAGTTTCCAGCGAAATTCATGCATGGAGGAAGGTATGGAAGTTTCACCTGGTTTCTTTGGAGCAATTTGTATAGGACTGATATTAACTTCAATGGCTGGATTGCTTCTAAATATTTTATTTGGTGGTGTATCCATAATAGCGAATATTATTGGATGGTTCACTGAAAAGATTAAACAGATATTTTTGAAATTGGGATTTAGTGAGAAAACATCGCTAAACTTAATAGCACTTATATTTTTCACGCTATTAATATTGATGGCATGTTATGCTATAAATCTGTAAGAAATTTTATAATTGGGCAAACAAAGTAGATGGAGGCAAAAATGAATGACACCACGGGTCCCTGGATAATATTGGGCATTCTTGCTCTATTCGCGATACTAAAAGGTCAATTTTGGGCTTTTCTATCCATGCTTGCAGGAACCTTTATAGGACTCCTATTTGGCATGAACTTTGAAGACGATCTTCTTGGGTTTTTGCTTATTGGGGCTGTGATTTACTTTGTAGGTAAGTTTATTGGAAATGCCATAACCAAGCGCAATACCGAAGCGAATCCTTAATTCTTTCTTCCTGTAAATCTTCATACAACCAAGCAGAAAACTATAACAGGTAGACTGATTCGGTTTTGAGGGTTCGCCTCTACGCTTTTAATATCCAAAGATTTCATTCACCTAGAGGCTTTTCCAGTTCATTTGGATTAAAAGAGTATGGCGGTTTTTCACCATATTTGAGTGGACGAAATGGGCTTTTGTCCTTTAATAGATTCTCAAGTTCCTGATTAAACTCCCACGGGAAATCTGCAAATGCCCAATCGATAAGAAATTGGTTGTCCTCATATCCAAACGATATACCAACACACTTGGCGAGTTGACAGTCATACTTAGCGGCAAATGTAATATTTTGCAAACCCGTCATTCTATACTTGACTAAATCATTAGTGAGAGGCACAAACACAAACCCACAACCAGTTGTAGGAGCAATAATTCTATAAGGTTTTTTGAATTCATTATCACGAGCAGCATCTAAACAAAGAAGAATTCGTGTCTTTATGTCACTCAGTTCTGTACGTGTAAGTTTTGAGAATTCAACCAAAATCCGATAATAATCATTCCTTTCAAATCCTCCTGTGACATGATCGATATGTTCTCTAAATTGCTGTAAAAAACCATTAATACTGAAATCGTCAGCCTTATTTAGGAAAGCATTATAGTATTGCATATAGTGATTACTTGGACATACGTCAAATTCTCCATAGAGAAACTGACCAACAATTGCCTGCTCAAATACGTCAGTCTCCCGCGACCAATCTGTAAACAATTTTTCTCTAAAAAGAAAGTATTTCTTAATCTCAGCGGGAGTAATAAGCGTATTACATATCCCCAGGTAATCATCAATACGCAATACATGAATGAACCCCGCTGTAGAACTTTTGTGATATTTTATGTTTGATAATTCTTTAGATGGATTTGTTGGAGATAAATAAACCACGATCTTTATGATCGTAGTTAAACCTTGAGGGTTTAGTATAAAAACATCATCCCATTGGTTCTTTATAGGTATATTGCTATGTTTGTGCAGGTAATTTAGAGAGTTCCTGACTTGCTTTGTTGCTTTTCCTAAAACCTTCTTCTTAAACCATTTTGCATCATTAATGGTTACATCACGCTCACGCTCTTTCAACTGAAAAATGACCAACAAATCATCAATCCAGATTACATGGTCAGCAAACTCAACTTCTTCTTGCGGATTTAGATTGAATTTATTCTTGTCAAAAGAAAATTCACGCAAAAAGATGTTGGCATTTATACCTGAAAGGAAATCTTGAGCAATCATTTTTCTATAGATATTTCTAATTTAACACCGAGTCAATTTATGGCATTTCAATACTTCACATACTAACACAAAGCGGGACTGTGGGTGAAGGGCGGGTTTATCGCTCGCCCCGATCGTGACGGCTTTTCGTCGGGACGGCTTCCCCTTCTCCGGCTGGGAGCCCCCTTCGAGGATGCTTCGCGAGCGGCAGGCGTTGCATTGCGCTTGTCGAAGGGCTCAGAGTGACATGGCGATGACCAAACGGGGTTATGAGTGGAGCGCAGTCACGTTTTTGATTTCGGCATGACCGTCATTGCGAGGACGGCGCTCTTCCCGACGAAGCAATCTCTGTCACAAGGTTGGAGATTGCTTCGGGCTAACGCCCTCGCAATGACGAGGTGAAACGGGCTGTGGGTGAAGCACAATCGCGTTGTGATTCTGTTATGAAGTAAAGGCTTATAATCCCATTTACAAAAATCATGACAAGCCCAAAAATAAGCCGCACAAAATTCCAAAAATATCACCGTGAAGTTTTTCAAGCATTGGCTGTAATGGGCAATTCAACGTTCGGCAAGTCGGTCCAGCAAGACCGCGGTTCGCAACTCAAGCATCTCGGCATCAAATTCCCCGACCTGCGACGGCGAGTCAAACAAGGGTTCTCCTTTTACAACCTGCCAGAAGAAGAGGTGCTAGAGATATGGGACGCGTTATGGCACACATCACCGTATGGCGATGTGTTATTTGCCGCTCTTGAGTTCTACGCACCCATCGTGCGAAAGCGGGTCAACGCCGATCTATGGGCAGTGGTTCGTCAGTGGAGCCACCGCATAGATAACTGGTGTCATAGCGATGGCTTGAGCAACCTCTATTCGCGGATTCTAGAAAGGTACCCCTCAGAAGTCTATCCCCAACTTATTGCATGGAATCAATCTAAAGGTGAATGGCTACGGCGCATATCGCTTGTCAGCCTCATTCACTACAGCGGCAAAAACGCTGTATTCCTGCCGCCGAAGAAAGTTCTGCCGCTCGTCTCGAACTGCCTCGCTGACGAGCGCTACTATGTTCAAACTGCGGTTGGATGGGTGTTGCGAGAGACCGGCAACGTCTATCAAAGCGAGGTTACACAATATATTGAAACTCACGTGAAAAGGCTGAGCACGCCCGCCTTTTCACGGGCTATCGAGCGGCTGAATACGAATGAACAAAACCGACTGCGCGGCATAAGAAAGCAACGCCTGAAACAAATAGATGGATAGCAAAACGGGACTGTGTTCATCCACAGTCCCGTTTTGATTCAATTATTTGTCATTGTGAGGAGGACGTTGCCCGACGAGGCAATCCCCGTCACAAGGTTGGAGATTACACCGCTTCGCTCGCAAGGACGGAGCTAAAACAATTTCAACACCGCACTGCTCGCCCACTCGAACAGGAATTGCGGCACAAAGCTTAAAACCACAGTGACCAGCGCGGTGACGGCGATGGTCAATCCAAGCCAGGTTTCGCGCTCGGCGTCGGGGTCGCCGTCTTTCATGTACATGGTAACGACAACGCGCAGGTAGTAGTACGCCGAAATGAGGGAGGTCAGCACGCCGATGATGGCGAGCCACGTGAACCCGCCAGCGATGACCGCGCGGAAGAGGTAGATTTTGCCGACGAGTCCTATAGTGGGTGGCAAGCCGATGAGCGAGAGCATGAAGATTGCCATGGCGAGGGCGAGGGCGGGATGTTTCTTCGAGAGACCCGCGTACTCGGCGATTTGCAATCCCCTGCCTTCTTTTTTCTCCAACGCAATGACGACTCCCCACGCGCCGAAGTTGGTGAACGCATACGAAACGAGATAGAACAAGCCCGCGGCAATCGAAACATCGCGGACGCTGTCATTGCCGTAGGGCACGAACGCCATCAGGATGTAACCCGCGTGGGCGATGCTGGAATATGCCAGCATGCGTTTGATGTCGGTTTGTGAAATGGCGACAACGTTGCCGAGGATCATTGTCAACGCGGCGAGCGCCCAGAGGATGTCGGTCATGTCTACGGCGAGGGAGGGGAAGGCGGTGGCGAACACACGGAGCAACGCAGCGAAACCCGCGATCTTCGCGCCCGACGACATGAACGCGGTCACCGCAGTGGGCGCGCCTTGATATACGTCCGGAGTCCACATGTGGAAGGGGACCGCCGCGACCTTGAAGCCGAATCCGATCAGGAGCAGGGCGGCGCCGATGGTGAGGAGCAGGCTTGAATTAGAGGCAGAAGCGGATGCCACGATGGCGAACAGGTTCGTGGACTCCGTCGCGCCGAAGATGAGGGCGATCCCGTAGACGATAAATCCAGAAGAAAACGCGCCGAGTAAAAAGTATTTGAGTCCCGCTTCTTCTGAATCTGTTTTAGGGCGGGCGAATGCCGCGAGCACGTACAATGGAATGGAAAGCAATTCGAGCGCGAGGAAGACCATGATGAGGTCGGTGGCTTGCGCCATGAGCATCATGCCAACGACGCTGAAGAGGAGTAGGGTGTAATATTCACCGCGTTCAATGCCCATGCGTTTGACGTAGCCATACGCGAGCGCGATGCCGAGCAAGCCGCTGACGAGGATGAGCGCATTAACGAAGGTCGAGAAACCGTCGAGGGTAACCATGCCATTGAAGCCCGTCACTTGTAGCCCGATTTGCGAGAGAGTGAACCCAAGTGTGACCGCCAACCCCAACGCGGAAAACAATGCGGTGATGCCTTTGCGAGTCTTGGGGATGAAAAGGTCAAGGAGCAACAGCACACATGCCCAGACGGTGAGGATGGTGACGGGGAGGATGGAGGTGAAGTCGGATTGGGTCATATTGTTTCAATCGGTGGTCGAGTAGACACGAGCGATAGCGAGTGTCGTATCGAGACCACATCATAAAATTTCATGTTTACTTGTAAGTGGTGGTTTCGATACGCCGCTTCGCGGCTACTCAACCACCGCGGGCTTTATGGCAACGGCAACATCCCAACAAGATGATCCACGGCGGGAGCCATGAGGTTGAAGAACGGAGCGGGATATAAACCGATCCAGAAGATAAGGATGAGGAGCGGGACGACGGTGGCGATCTCTCGCCAGTTGAGGTCGCGGATGGCGTGCCCGTGTTTTTTCACGTCTTCGATGATCTCACCCTGCGGACCGAGGAAAACTTTTTGGAACATGTATAAAATGTAAATCGCCGCCATGATCACGCCCAGCGCGGAGATCGCCGCGAACCACACGTTGCCGAAATAAAAGACGCCATTTTGTCCCGCGCCCCACGCGCCGAGCAAAATGGTGAACTCGCCGACGAATCCGTTCAAGCCGGGCAAGCCCATCGAGGAGAGTGACACGATCAGCATGATCGCGCCAAAGACGGGGGTAATTTTCCACAAGCCGCCATACACTTTGATCTCGCGGGTGTGCGTCTGCTCGTAGATCATGCCGACGAGGAGGAACAACGCGCCCGTGCTGATGCCGTGGTTGATCATCTGCAAGATCGCGCCCGCGATCCCTTCGGGGTTGAGGGCGAACAAACCGAGCATCACAAATCCAAGATGCGAGACGGACGAATACGCGACCAACTTTTTGACATCGGATTGCGCGTACGACACCGCCGCGCCGTAAATGATTCCGATGGTGGCGAAGAGCGCGATCCACG
>CAZGSB010000011.1:0-57878 GCA_964528275.1 uncultured Anaerolinea sp.
TCGTGACGTACACGCAGGACTACGCGGACCATTCTCCCTACCTCTCGCGTTACGCATCCAAACTGGCCCCGATCCTGCCTCCCGTGGAGTTGCCTCGTCCACTCCCCGGCGCGGTGCAGGCGTTCGCAATGGAGCACCGCGTGGACGAACGGAAGCCGGTCATCGGCATGGCGGCGCGTTTTGCCGCCGAAAAGGGCGTCGAAGTCCTGCTCGACGCGTTGCCGATCATCCTGAAGAAATATCCGAAGGCGCAGGTGTTGTTCGCAGGGACGTACCAGAACGTGATGGGCGAGCAGGCATATTCCGACCGGCTCATGCCGCGCATCCGTGAATACGAAGTGCAGGGGCATTGGACGTTCCTCGGCAACCTCGACCCGGTGCAAATGGCGGCGTTCTATCCCAACCTCGACGTGTTGACCGTGCCCTCGCTCAATTCCACCGAGGCGTTCGGACTGGTGCAGATCGAAGCGATGATGAACGGCGTGCCATGTGTGCCGTCCGCGCTGCCGGGGGTGAGGCAACCGGTCACCATGCACGGCATGGGGCGCGTCGCCAAAATCGGCGATGCGGCTGACCTCGCCGAATCCATCCTCCGCGTCCTGAATGAACCGGGGAAATTCAAGGGCGATGTCGCGGCGCTCAAAAAATCCTACGACCCCGATTCCATCGCGCAGGAATATGAAAAATTATTTGCGAAACTTATGGGGAAGCAATGAACAATCGTCAATCGTCAATCGAAAATCGTAAATCGAAAGATTTTCTCTTCCTCCACCTGCGCGACCTGCCGTACTTCCGCGCGTTCCTGCGCGCGGTGGAATCCTCGTACTACCAGGACCTGCCCCTGCCTGCGCCGGTCTACGATGTGGGGTGCGGCGATGGTCACTTCGCCTCGCTGACGTTCGATGCGAAGATTGACGTAGGGCTCGACCCGTGGCATGGACCGATCCACGAGGCGAAAAAGTTCGGGGCGTACAAATCGTTGGTGGAGTCGGATGGCGCGAAGGCGCCCTTCCCTTCGGGGTATTTCGCCAGTGGGTTCAGCAACTCGGTGCTCGAGCACATCCCGCACATCGACGCGGTGTTGACCGAGACCGCGCGCGTGTTGAAGTCGGGTGCGCCGTTCTATTTCTGCGTGCCCAACACAAGATACTTGAGCGAGCTTTCGCTCTCGCGCGTGCTGGGCGGGGGGTACACCGAATGGTTCCGCAAAATTTCGCGCGTACATCACGCCGATGAGCCCGACGTGTGGCAGGCGCGGCTCGAACGCGCCGGTTTTGAAACGATTCGGTACTGGCATTATTTTTCGCCCGCCGCAATGCGCGTGTTAGAATGGGGACATTATTTCGGCGTTCCATCGGTGGTCGCGCGTGTCCTTACAGGGAAGTGGATCATCTCGCGCACGGAATGGAATTTGCGGCTGACAAAGCAGTACGTAAGCAGGTACGCCTCGGCTGACCCTGTGGACAACGGGACATTCACTTTTTATATCGCGCGCAAAAAGTAGTAACGACTTAAGTCGTTACTACAGTTTATTATGCCCTTCGACGAAGCCTATTTCTCCACGCACACCTACGCCAACATCACGTTCGCCAAATACAGCATGTACTGGTGGTCGAACCGGTTCTACGCCATGCTGGCGCGGCGGTACGGACGGCGCGGCGCGCGCCTGCTGGAGGTGGGTTCGGGGATGGGGCATTTGGTGGGGCAACTCGAAGATGCGTTCGAAACGCACGGGTGTGACATCAACCACTGGGCGGTGAACCGATCCAAATCCGTTGTACAGAATACAAAATTGCAGACCGCCAGCGCGCAGGAACTCCCATTTAGCGACGACTCATTTAACGTGGTTATCATCAAGCACATTGTGGAGCACCTGCCGGACCCGCAGAAAGCCATCCTCGAGATCGGGCGTGTGACCGAACCCGGCGGCACGTTGATCCTTGCCACGCCGAACCTCGATTCCCTGCTCAAGCCGTGGAAGGGCGAACGTTGGATCGGCTACCAGGACCCGACCCACATTTCGTTGAAACGCCCCGCCGAATGGCTCTCGTTCATCGAAGGCGCAGGCTTTACAATCGAACGCATCTTCGCCGATGGGTTTTGGGATGTGCCGTACATTCCGCTCATCCCCAGCCCGCTTCAAAAACTGATCTTCGGCTCGCTCGGCGGACTTCAAGCGGTTACCGGCTTCGTCTTCCTTCCCATGCGCTGGGGGGAAAGCATCATGGTCATCGCCAAAAAGAATTAGGAACGCGGACTTCAGTCCGCAAAAGTTTTATGATGGAACCTCACTTGGACGAATCAACTCCTCCGCAGGAACCCTCCGTCCTCGATTATGTCAAATCCCTGTTTCGAGGCAGTCGGATTCAGATTCCCGATTTCGTGGAGGATCAGGCGTATACCGGAGAATCTCCAGTCTCTGGTCTTGACTCACTAGAACGAATTACCAATTACCAATTACCAACTCCCTTCCCCTGGCGCTCCCTCCTTGCGCTTGTGCTTGCCCTCGTTGGGCAGTGGTTCCTCGAACCGCCGCCGGATACCGCGCCGTTGGGAATTGCCTTTTTCATTGCCGCGCTGTCGGCGCTGGGTTGGGGACTGTATCGCGGTGAGTTGCGCCTTGCCTCGCTTGCGCCAACATCCGAAGGCACCGATCCGCTCACCTATCGCCCTGTTGTCTTGATCGTCAGTCTCGCGCTTGGGCTTTGGGCGTTCGCGTTGTTGGATGAAAACCTCTTCACCACGCTCAACGTATCGGTCTGGGTGCTTGCCGTGCTCGGCTTTATGGGCGCGCTATGGATTCGGTCCGGCGAAACACAGAATCGGCTGGCTCAAGTCGCGGCATTTTTCAAGCGCGAGTCATGGACGATCACCGTCTCGCGCTGGGCGTTGCTCCTCGTTGCCGCCACCGCGCTGGTGGTTTTCTTCCGTTTTTCACAGACCGAGACCGTGCCGCCGGAGCCGTTCAGCGACCACGCCGAAAAATTGTACGATGTGTACGACGTCTCACAGGGGCAAACCAGCATCTTCTTTCCGCGCAACACCGGGCGCGAAGCCATTCAAATGTATTGGACGCTCTGGGTGGCAAACATTTTCGGCACCGGCTTGTCGTACTTCAGCCTGAAACTCGGCACCGCCATCCTTGGCTTTCTCACGCTCCCCTTCATTTATCTTTTGGGAAAAGAGATCGGCGGACCGCGCGTGGCGCTCTTTGCCTTCGTCCTCGCGGGAATCGCGTACTGGCCCAACGTGATCAGCCGCATCGGACTGCGCTTCCCGTTGTATCCCCTCTTCGTCGCGCCGACGCTTCTTTTCCTCCTGCGCGGTTTGCGTACCCGTAGCCGCAACGACTTCCTCCTCTGCGGCTTGTTCCTCGGGTTGGGCTTGCATGGATACAGTCCGTTCCGCATTGTGCCGTTCGTGGTGATCGCGGCATTTGTGTTGTATTGGATTCACACGCAATCGAAGGGCGCGCGCAAGGAATTACCCGTCTGGCTTGCCATGCTGGCGCTGACCTCGCTGTTTGTCTTCCTCCCCTTGCTGAGATTCTGGATCGATAACCCGGAGATCTTCGGCTTCCGCGCCTTTTCACGCCTGAGCACGATCGAACAGCCGTTGCCGGGACCCGCCGCGGTCGTCTTCGCCTCGAATGTGGGCAAGGCGTTGATGATGTATAACTTCGACGACGGCGAGATCTGGGTCAACTCCATCCCTCACCGCCCCGCGTTGGACGTGGTGACCGGCGCGTTGTTCCTGCTGGGGTTCGCCCTTGTGTTGATCCGCTACCTGCGGGAACGCCACTGGCAGGATTTATTCCTTTTGATATCCATCCCGTTGTTGCAGTTGCCGTCCACATTATCGCTGGCGTTTCCCGGCGAAAACCCGGCGCTCAACCGCGCGGGGGCATCGTACATCCCCGCCTTTCTGCTGGCGGCGCTGGCGCTCGACGGTCTGGTCTCCAGCCTGAAAGGGGGAGGGATGCGGAACGTCATAGCGTGGGGGCTGACGGGACTCTTGCTGGCGATGTCCGCTTCGCAAAATTACAATCTGGTTTTCGATACGTTTGCCAACTCTTTCAAACAGGGTTCATGGAACACATCCGACATGGGCAGAGTCGTACGAGAGTTCGAGCAGGCGTACGGCACAACGGAAACGGTCTGGGTGGTGCCGTTCCCACACTGGGTGGACACGCGCCTGCCGGCGGCGTGGGCGGGCATCCCGAACCGCGACATGGCGTTGTGGCCCGAGAGTTTTGCCGCCACCGTGGAAATGCCGGGTCCGAAACTGTTCATCGTGAAGGCGAACACCGAAGACCCGACGGTGAACGACCAGCAATCCTTGGATTCGTTGAAGGTGCTTTATCCGAACGGTCAGTTGCGGCTGTTCGATTCAGAGATCGCGGGTCACGATTTTTGGATGTTCTTTGTGCCCGGTCAATAATAACCCGGTGGTTGAGTAGGGCTAAGCGAAGCGAAGCCCGTATCGAAACCACAGGTTTTCAAGGATAATTTACTTACCATGCTGGTTTCGACTGCGTGCGTTCGACCAGCGGATTGATCAAATGAACCGAGAAAAACATTTCTGGCTGTACGATCTTCTTTTTGTACTCGTCCTCGTGCTGGCGGGAATTTTGCGCTTGACCGGCGTGAACTGGGGCGAGGGCGAGCACCAGCACCCGGACGAGAATTTCCTTTCGAGCGTGCTCGGCAACTTGCGCGCCCATACGTGCGCGGATGAAACCCTGCCCATCGAAGCCTGCCCGCCGGAGCAACAACGCTGGATGACCGTGGCGGAATATTTCGACAGCGAGTCCTCCACGCTCAACCCGTACAACCGCGGGCAATCGTTCTTTGTGTACGGCAACCTGCCGATGTCGTTTGCTCGAGTTTCTGCAGAAGCAACACAAGAACTTACCGATTGGGCAAAGAATGCCCAATTGCCTGAATCGTTTGCTCCTTTTGTCGAAGGATTGAGTGACCAGGTTGACGTGAAGATCCTCGGCAGACAACTCTCCGCCTTTGCCGACCTGTTCACCATTTTGATCCTGTACGCCATCGTCTCGCGCCTGTACAACCGCCGCGTGGCGTTGCTCGCCTCGCTCTTCTCCGCGCTCACGGTGATGCAGATCCAGCAATCGCATTTCTTCACCACCGACTTGTTTGTCAATCCGTTTGCGTTCCTGGCGATCTACTTCGCCGTTGAGATCGTATTGCGAAAAGAACAAAGAACAGAGACCAGCGACCAGCGACTGGAGACTGGAGACTCTTCGACTGACTCTACAGATAGTCTCGAGTCTCAAGCCCCCAATTCTCCAATTCTCCACTCCTCCGCTTTCAACTACAAATCACTGCTCACCCACCCTCTCCTCTACCTCAGCCTCGGTTTCGGCGTCGCCTACGGCATGGCGCTGGCGTCCAAGGTGAACATTTTTCCGCTGGCAGTTCTGTTGCCGGGTGCTTTTATCCTCCGATATTTCATCCATGATCGGCAAACACAAAATGCACCCTCCCCCAATTACTATTTACTAATTACTACCTGTCTGATCATCGGCGGACTCGCCGCCTTCCTCTCCTTCCGCGTCTTTCAACCGTATGCATTCGACGGCTTGATCCGCCCCAGTGAGCAATGGATCGCCAACATCCAGGAACAGCGCATCCAGGCGAAAGGCGATGCCGACCTGCCGTGGAACCTGCAATGGGCGCGCCGGTCGCATCTGTTTTCGTTTGAAAACCTCACCCTGTGGGGACTCGGTCTCCCGCTCGGCATCCTTGCGTGGGCTGGCTTCCTGTACATGGGCTGGCGCATCCTCAAAGGCGAGTGGAAGCACGCCCTGCTCTGGGGTTGGACCGCCGCGTATTTCATCTGGCAGTCGCTCGAATTCAACCCGACCATGCGCTATCAACTCCCGATCTACCCGTTGCTCGCCATGATGGCGGCGTGGGTGGTGTTCGAGCAATTACCAATTACAAATTACAAATTACGTACAACGTATTCCGGACTGCGAATCGTTCTGACTGTGGTTATCATCACCCTCACCGCCGCGTGGGCGTTCGCCTTCCAGAGCATTTACACTCGCGACGAACCGCGCATCGCCGCCTCGCGCTGGATCTACCAGAACGTGCCGGGTCCGATCAACCTGCACATCGAGACCGGCGGCACCACGTACAACCAGCCCATCCCCATTCAACCCGAAACGGCGGTTAACGCATCCACGCCGTACGACATTTCCTTCATCGCCAACACGGATGGATTGCTCACAAGCATCACGCTTGGACACGCCAACAACGCGCTCGCCTCTCCCTCCACCTTCAGCCTGACTCTCTCCAGCGGCTTCGACCACACCCCCGAACAGACGCTCGCCGCCGCATCGCTCACCTCCGATTTCGCGGTGACAGACGACCCGCGCGGCAAAGCGTACACCCTCGAACTCGATAACCCGGTGACAGTGACCGAAGGGACGCAATATTATCTACGCATGCAGATCGACCAAGGGATTCTGGCGATTTATGGCTCCGCGGTCGTCAACGAAACCGACTACGATTACCCGCTCCCCTTCCGCGTGGACGGCTATGACGCCTTCGGCGGACTCTATCGCGGCGACCTGAACCTGCAAGTCTACTGGGACGATAACGCCGACAAACTCGCGCGCTTCGTCACCACCCTCGACCAGGCGGATTACATCTTCGTCCCCACCAACCATCAATACGGACAGATCACGCGCCTGCCCGAACGGTATCCGCTTACCACGCTGTACTACCGCGAACTCATCGGATGCCCGATCGGGGAAAACATCAGCGAGTGTTATTACGAAGCCCAGCCCGGAACCTACGAAGGCCGGCTTGGGTTTGAGTTGGTCGCCGTCTTTGAAACATTCCCAAAACTCGGAAACTTCGAGATCAACGACCAGTACGCCGAAGAAGCCTTCACGTTCTACGACCACCCCAAGGTGTTAATCTTCAAGAAAAGCGAGAACTACGAAACCGCGAAGGTACAGTCCATTTTGAGCACGGTGGACCTGACCAGGGTGGTGCGCCTCACCCCGCGCCAGTTCAGTGACTACAAACCCCTGCTCCTCTCCTCAGACAAACTCGCACAGCAACGCGCCGGCGGCACGTGGTCTGAACTGTTCAGTTACGCCTCCGCGCTCAATACCAACCCGTGGCTCGGCTTGCTTGTGTGGTATCTTTTCATCTTCATCCTCGGTCTGGCGGTCTATCCGCTGGTACGCATCGCCATGCCCGGGCTGGCAGATAGGGGTTACCCGCTCAGCCGCGCGCTGGGGCTGGTGCTCTTCGGCTGGCTGGCATGGATGGGCGGCTCGATCGGCGTCCCATACACGCGCGCGACCATCGCGATTGTCTTTGGTTTGATCGTTCTCATCGGCGCGGGGCTGGCTTATCATCAGCGCGACGAACTGCGCGAAGAATGGCGGACGAAGAAAAAATACTTCCAACTTGTGGAGGTTCTTTTCCTGCTCTTCTTTTTCATTGACCTGTTCATCCGCATCGGCAACCCCGACCTGTGGCACCCTGCCAAAGGCGGCGAGCGCCCGATGGACTTCTCGTATTTCAACGCCGTCATCAAGAGCACCTCCTTCCCGCCGTACGACCCGTGGTTCGCGGGCGGCTACATCAACTACTACTATTACGGCTTCGTGCTGGTCGGCACGCCGGTGAAACTGCTCGGCATCGTTCCCTCCATCGCGTACAACTTCATCCTGCCGACCCTTTTCGCCATCGTCGCCATCTGCGCGTTCTCCATCGGTTGGAATCTGTTAAGTCCCCTCTCCCAGCGGGAGAGGGCGGAGGGTGAGGGAGAGTCTATACCTTTCATTCTTAATCCATTATCCATGGTCGCCGCCCTCTCCGCTTCGTTCCTCACCATTCTGCTTGGTAATCTCGGCACGGTTCAAATGATCTACAACCGCCTGCAGATTCTCGGAGCGCTGGGCGGATTCACCTGGGACTCGACCTTTGCGCAACGGGTCAAGTGGGCGACGGAGGGATTGAAACTCATCGCGCAGGGCGGGGTGCTTCCGGTCGGACCTGGAGACTGGTACTGGGACCCCAGCCGGGTCGTCCCCCCGGGACCCGACAACTCGATCACCGAGTTCCCTCTGTTCACCTTCCTCTACTCGGACCTGCACGCGCACATGATTGTCATGCCGCTGGCGTTGCTCGCCATCAGTTGGGCGCTTTCGGTGGTGGCGGCGCGCGCGCGTTGGGCGGACCCAGCCAACCCTGCGTCGGAAGCGTGGCGGACGGCGTTGGGATTCTTCGTCGGCGGGTTGATCATCGGCGCGGTGCATCCCACCAATCTGTCCGATACGTACACCTATTTGCTGGTGGGCATGGTCGCGCTGGGGTATTCGGTCTGGCGATCTGTCGAGGCGAGGTCGCTCGTCCAACGCTTCGCGTGGACGCTCGGCGCGGTGGCTGGGTTGTTCGCGCTATCGCGGTTGATGTATTTGCCGTATCGCGCGGCGTATTATCAGGCGTACAGCGCGCTCGACCCGTGGAAGGGACCGTTCACGCCGCTGGCTTCGTACTTCACCATGTGGGGCGTATTCCTGTTCATCATCGTCGCGTGGATGGTGTGGGAGTCGCGCGAGTGGATGGCATCCACGCCGCTTTCCGCGTTGCGAAAACTGAAGCCGTATCAAATCCTGATCGAAGCCGCGCTGATCGTGTTTGCGTTGATGTTGTTCGTGCTCCAGTACATGCAATCCAGCACGGATCACGGCGGCGTGGCTGTGGCGTGGGTCGCGTTGCCGATTGCCGCGTGGGCGGGTGTGTTGATGTTGCGCCCGAGCCTGCCCGATGCAAAACGGTTTGCGTTGTTTTTGATCGGCACGGCGTTGCTCATCACGGTGGTCGTCGAAGTGGTCGTGGTCAGCGGCGACATTGGGCGGCAGAATACCATTTTCAAGTTTTATTTGCAATCGTGGTTCATGCTGGCGGCGAGTTCCGCCGCGGCATTCGCATGGACCCTGCCCGCTGTGTATCGCTGGCTTCCGGGCTGGCGCACGTTCTGGCAGGGGACGCTGATCGTGCTGGTCTCGGGCGCGGCGATGTTCACCGTCACCGGCACCTCCGGCAAGATCAAAGACCGCTGGATTCTCGAAGCGCCGCGCACGCTCGATTCGATGACCTTCATGGAATATGCGCAGTACGATGATTTCGGTCAACGTCTGGCACTCGTCGAAGATTACCGCGCCATCCGTTGGATGCAAGACAATGTGCCAGGCTCGCCGGTGATCGTGGAGGCGAACTGTTCCGAATATCGCTGGTGCACGCGCTTCACCATTTACACCGGTTTACCGGGCGTCGTCGGTTGGAACTGGCACCAGCGCCAGCAACGGGTGCTGGTCTCGCCAATGGTGGAGGCGCGCGTCGCCGAGGTCAATAATTTTTACAACGCGCTCGATATCCATGCCGCGCGGACATTCCTCAAAACGTACGATGTGCAGTATATTATCGTCGGTCAACTCGAACGTGCCGCGTATACGCCGGAGGGCATCGCCAAGTTCGAACAATACGAGGGCGAGTACTGGCGCGAAGTGTATCGGGACGGTGTGACTGTGATTTATGAAGTGATGCCGTGACTCTCCCTCACCCTAGCCCTCTCCCACTGGAGAGGGGACTTAAGGAGCCGTTATGATCTATCATCTCACTTTCCGCAAGAATTGGCGCTACGCATTGGCAACCGGACCGTACAAAGCCAAAAGCCTCGAGAAGGAGGGTTTCATCCATTGCTCGACCGTGGAGCAACTCGTGCCGGTGGCGATGGATTTCTTTCCGGGCCGCCGCAAGCTGACGATCCTCGCCATTGATGAAACCAAGCTCACCTCGCCGCTGAAATGGGAGAAGCCGGTCAACGGACCCCCGCCCGGGGTGCCGGTCAACGCCAAATTCCCGCACGTGTACGGACCGATCAACCACGAGGCGGTGCTGAAAACGCTCGACATGGAACGCGACGCCGACGATGTCTTCATCCCGCCGGATAATCTCTAGTCTTCAGTCTCTGGTCTCGATACGCGGCGCTCCTTCGTCTACGTCCTTTGGGCTCCGCTCAGGATGAAGCGCCGCTACTCGACCCGCATCAATCGCAAATCGCAAATCGTAAATCGTCAATCGAAAATCGTAAATCGAAATGCTTTCCTTCCTCCTCTGGTACCTGCTCTCCACCTTCCTCGGCTGGCTGACCTTTCTCCTCGCGTACCATCTCTTCCCCGCGTTGAAAGACCGCGGGTATACCCTGTCTCGCGCGTTCGGCTTGCTGGTTTGGGGCTACGTCTTCTGGCTGTTTGCCTCGCTGGGCATCGCGCAAAACGACCTCGGCGGATTATTGCTCGGCTTGGTCGTGCCTGTCGGCTTGAGCCTGTGGGCAATCGCAAATCGTAAATCGTCAATCGTAAATCTAAAATCCGAAATCGTAAATTGGATTGCAGAGAATCGCCGCCTCCTCCTCACCGTCGAGATCCTCTTTTTCCTCGCCTTCACTTTCATGGCGCTCATCCGCTCGGCGAACCCGGAGATCCTCGGCACCGAAAAACCGATGGAGTTGATGATGATTCACGGCGTGATGAACTCGCCGGAGTTCCCGCCCCGCGACCTGTGGCTCTCGGGCTATTCCATTTCGTACTACCACTTTGGCTATGTGATGACCGCCATGCTGGCGACCTTCACCGGCACACCGGCAACCGCCGCGTTCAACCTGATGATCGCGTTGATCTTCGCCCTCAGCGCGGTCGGCGCGTATGGAATTTTATATAACCTGCTAGCCAATTACCAATTACCAATTACGGATAACAAAGAAAAAGTCTCCAGTCTCCAATCACCTTTTCCTCCTCTGCTTGCCCCGCTTTTCCTCCTGCTCGTCTCCAACGTCGAAGGTTTCCTCGAAGTCCTCCACCGCCGGGGGGTGTTGTGGACGAGCGGAAACAACTTCTGGACATGGCTGGGCATCCCCGAACTGCGCGACGCGCCGAGGGAACCGCTGGCTTGGGTCCCCGAACGCTTCTGGTGGTGGTGGCGTGCCTCGCGCGTCATCATGGATGCGGATTTGCAAAACAACCCCACCGGCGATGTGATCAGCGAATTCCCCGCGTTTTCGTTCATCCTCGGCGACCTGCATCCGCACGTGCTGGCGATGCCGTTCGTTTTGCTCGCCGCGGCGGTGGCGTTGAACATTTTCCTTGGCGGTTTCAAGGGGACGGTTGATCTGCGCTTTGCCCGGTTGCGAATCAGCAAAACGGGGTTCTTCCTCGTTGCCCTGCTCATCGGCGGACTCGCCTTCCTCAACACGTGGGACATCCTCATCGCCGGCGCGCTGATCCTCTTCAGTTATGTGCTGGCTCGAGTGCGGGAATCAGGTTGGGGCTGGGAACGACTCGAGGACCTTTTCCTGCTGGGCATCCCCATGTTGGTCGTCGCGTACGCGATGTACCTACCGTTCTTCATCGGGTTCGATTCGCAGGCGGGCGGCATCCTGCCGTCGTTCATGTACCCGACGCGCGGCGCGCAATTGTGGGTGATGTGGGGTACGCTGTTCATACCGTTGTTTGCCTTCCTGTTGTATCGCCGCGCGAACGGGACCGCGAACTGGCGCGTCGGGCTGAGGGTTTCTTTCGGAATCGTGCTCGTTCTTTTTCTTGCCATGTTCACGGTCGGTTGGATGGCGCTGGTCGCCCGCCCGGACCTGATCGACCCGCTGGTTGTTTCGCAGGCGGGCGGCACAAGCGGGTTCATTGCCGCGAGCATGTCGCGGCGGTTGGCGTATATCGGGAGTCTCGTCACCTTGCTGGCGTTGATGATTCCCACCCTGTCGTTCCTGCTGGCGAATGGCCACAAAGGCTTTACGGAGGAAGTTACGCCAGTTGATGAAGACCAGCCTTCGCACACGTTTGCCTTGTTGTTGATCTTTCTCGGGCTGTTGTTGATCCTCGGTCCCGAGTTCGCGTACCTGCGGGATAATTTCGGATACCGTATCAACACCATCTTCAAATTTTATTTCCAGGCGTGGATGATACTCTCCCTCGCCGCCGCGTACGGGGTGGCGGTCCTGTTGAGGAGTCTGCGCGGTTGGGCGAATGCGGCTTTCACGGTGGTGGTCGCGCTGGTGTTGATCGTCGGGCTGACCTATCCCACGCTTGGGTTTGCAAACCGGACGAACAACTTCCAGCCGCCGTTCTTCGGGTTCACGCTCGACGATTTCGACCGCGTGGAGGTGGAGAACCCGGACGAAGCCGCGGCGATCCGCTGGTTGCAGTCCGCGCCGGATGGCGTGGTTGCCGAGGCGGTCGGCGGAGCATACTCGGCGTATGCGCGCATCTCGATCTACACCGGCTTGCCCACCGTGCTGGGCTGGGGCAACCATGAAGGGCAGTGGCGCGACCAAGCCCTGCAAGGCGCGCGCGCGCAGGATATCGAACTGTTGTATTCCACGCCCGATTGGTTCACCGCGCAGGAGATCATTACGCGCTACAACATTCGCTACGTGTATGTCGGGAACCTCGAGCGCAGTACCTACGCGGTCAACGAGGAAAAATTCTTCCTCTTTTTGAAGGTTGCCTTTCAACAGGGAACCGTGACCGTGTACGAAGCGCCGTGAACCAGAGTTTTCTAATCCCTTGATATCTTCTTCATGTACACGGATTTCACGGAGCATACGGAAAAATTGATTTTCAAATCTTTCCGTAAATCCGTGCGTTCCGTGTCCATAAGAATCGGTAAGAAACAATCTCCGGCAAAACAATGAAGGGTAAAATTGCGCCCATGAATTCAGGATATTTCAAATACGAAGGCTGGCTGTATGGGCTGGCGTTTTTCCTTGCTGTGGCGCTACGCTTCATCGGGCTGGGCGACACGGCGCTCACCGATTCTGAAGCGACGCTTGCCTTGCAGGCCCTCGAGATCGCGCGCGGAGGTCACTCGCAACTCGCGCCGCAACCCGCCTACATCCTGCTCACCAGCCTGCTCTTCGCCGTGACCGAGAGCAACAACTTCCTCGCCCGCTTCCTGCCGGCGCTGGCGGGGAGCGCGTTGGTTTTCGCTCCGCTCTTCTTCCGCGATCGGATCAAACCCCGGCCTGCGGTGATCCTCTCCATCCTGCTCGCCCTGGACCCCACCCTCGTCGCGATGTCGCGCACCGCCGGCGGGACGATCCTTGCGGTGACTTTTCTCGTGGTCGCCGTTGGGTGCTGGATGGACAAACGCAACATCGCGACTGGCATCTTCGCCGCCCTCGCGCTTCTCTCCGGACCTGCGCTCTGGGCGGGCATCCTCGGCATTGCCCTCGCGTGGATTTTTCTTCGAGGTGCGAAACCTTCCGCCGCCGCCGAGCAACTTGCAATGGGCGACTCCGAATCGTCAATCGTCAATCGTCAATCGGTAATCGTAAATCAAGAATCTCCAGTCTCCAATCTCCAGTCCCAATCCTCCAATCCTAAATTTCTCATTGCCTTTCTCGCCACCCTCCTCCTCTGCGGCACTCTCTTCTTCATCGCCCCCAACGGGATCAGCGCCGCCCTTGCCTCCATCCCTGCCTATTTCAGCGGTTGGGTCGCGCAAACCGACGTCACGCCCGCGCGCATGCTCCTTGCTTTCCTCTTTTACGAACCGCTCGGCATCTTGCTCGCCGCGCTCGCCATCGTCCGCGCCATGCGCGCCGACGGGAAGCGCGCGAAACGCCTGACGCTCTGGCTGGGCATGGCGCTCCTGCTGGCAGTGTTCTATCGCCAGCCCGCCGGGCTTGCCTGGGTTGCCCTTCCGATGCTCACCCTTGCCGCCCTTGAACTTTCTCGCGCTTTCGATGTGCAGCGCGAAGAATATCTCGAAGTCGGCGTGGTCATTCTAGCCATTCTCATTTTGCTGGTCTACATCTCGTTCACCGTCTCGAACCTCGCGCTCAACCCGTTCGGCGCGCCTGCCACCCTGCCCCTTATCGGGACGGTGAACAACCCGCCGCTGGCTGTGCTGGTCAGTTCGCTCGTCATCCTCTTTGTGTGCATCGCCCTCGTGGCGCTCGGCTGGTCGGCGCGCATTGCCCGCCTCGGAGCAACGTTTGCGCTCTCCGCATTCATCGGTCTATATACCATCGCCGCCGCCTGGGGCGTCAGCGGGTTACGCTACCCGGATGGATTCGAGTTGTTGACGACCGACCCGAAACCCGCCCAGGCGGACCTGCTCTTCGCCAGCGTGAACGACATCTCCGAATTCAGCCTCGGTCATGACCAATCTCAACCTGTGCTCATCGTGGGTATTGATTCTCCCGCCCTCGAATGGACGTTGCGGAATCACTCCGTCGAGGTCGTGTCAACGCTCGACCCGCAAACGGCGCCGCCCATCTTCCTCACCCCGGTCATGGACGACCCCGGCCTGCCCTCGGCTTATCGCGGACAGGATTTCACCTGGCGCATCCAACCGCAGTGGGAGTTCGTGCAGAGCGCCGACTGGATCTCGTGGTTCGTCTTCCGCAACCTGCCGAGGGAGACTGAGACGGTCATCCTGTGGGCGCGCGACGATCTCTTCCCCGACGCGCGGCAGGGCGGGCAACCGTGACGCCCAGCATCATCGCCATCGATGGACCCGCCGCCTCCGGCAAATCCACGCTGGGGTTGAGGCTGGCGGAAGCGCTCGGGTATCTGTTCTTCGATACCGGCATCATGTATCGCGCGGTCACGTGGGTGGCGCTGCATCACGGCATCGATGTGCGCGACGAAGCCGCCGTCACGGCACAGGCGGAGACAACGCAGATCGAGATCGCACCCGCCTCACAGTCCGATGGACGCGCCTGCGATATCCTCGTCGCAGGGCAGGATATTACCTGGGAGACACGCACACCCGAGGTCGAGGCGCATGTGTCGGTCGTGGCGGCATACCCCGGTGTGCGGCGCGCGTTGAGCGAACAACAGCGGCGCATCGGCTTGCGCGGCAGGGTTGTGATGGTGGGGCGCGACATCGGCACGGTCGTCCTCCCCGAAGCCGACTTGAAAATCTACCTCGATGCCTCCGCCAATCAGCGCGCGAAACGCCGCTCGGACGAAATTCTCGCGCGCGGCGGCTCTGCAGACTACGATGTGATTCTCAGCAAGGTGATCGAACGCGACCGGATCGACTCCACTCGCGATGTGGCGCCGCTGGTTGCCGCCGCCGACGCTGTGACCATCGACTCGGATGCCCTGACCGCCGACGAGGTGTTTGAAAAAACGCTGGCGTTGTGCACGTGAGACAAAACCGCTTCGATGTCGTCATGAGGTATCCCGCCGGCACAGCGCGGCGAACATCGAGGTAAACATGCGCGAAGAACCCATTCAACCGCCTAAACCTGTAACCGAAATCTGGAGGCCCGACTTGATCGTGCTTCCGAACCTCACCCCGGCGCGGAAGGCGTTCCGTTTGATCTACCGACTGACGATGAAACTGCTTGCGTTCCTGTTCCTGCGCGTCACGGTCAACGGGTTGGAAAATTTCCCTGCAAAGGGTCCGGCTATGGTCGTCTACAATCACTCCGGCGATGTGGATGCGGTATTACTTGTCGCCGTCATACCGCATATCATGGAGGGGATCGTAAAGATCGAAAACCGCGACGATCACTGGCTTGTCTCACCGCTGTTCCGCGCCTATGGGTTCATCTGGATCCATCGCGGTAAGCCCGATCGAAAGGCGTTGCGCGTCATACTGGATGGATTCGCAGAAGGTCGGATCATCGCAGTCTCACCGGAAGGCAGGCAGACCCTCACCGGCGGATTGGAAGAGGGCACGGATGGCGCGACGTTTCTCGCGCTCAAGTCCGGGGTGCCCATCGTCCCGGTTGCCATGACCGGGACACACAACTCAAAGACGTACGCCAACATGAAGCGATGGAGTCGCTCTCCGGTCTCGCTCATGGTGGGGAAACCATTCCACTTGGAGGAACAGCCGAACCACCAGGAAACGATCCGCGCCGGCACACGGCGTATCATGGAGGAAATTGCCTGTTTATTGCCGGAGGAATATCGAGGAGTCTATGCAAGAACAGCCGATCCAACCGCCTAAGCCGGTCACCGAGGTGTGGAGACCCGACCTGGTGGTGCTCCCGCGCCTCACCGTGCCGCGTCACCTCTTTCGCTGGTGGTTCATGTATTTTATGAAACTCGTACGGCTCGTTATTATGCGAGCCACCGTGCGAGGGTTGGAGAATTTCCCGCGCAGAGGACCCGCGCTGGTGGTCTTCAACCACATCGGCGACCTGGATGGTTTTCTCGTGGGTTCCGTTTTATCGTTCCCGCCCGATGCGATCGTAAAGATCGAAACCCGCGACGAACGCTGGCTGGTGGGGCGCATCATCCGCGCGTACGGGTTCATCTATGTCCATCGCGGCATGCCCGACCGTCGCGCCTTGCGCGCCGTGCTCGACGGCTTGGCGGAAGGGCGCGTGGTGGTCCTTGCGCCGGAGGGGCGGCAAACACTGACCGGCGGATTGGAGGAAGGCACCGACGGAACGACCTTTCTGGCGCTCAAGTCTGGCGCGCCGATCATCCCCGTCGCCCTGACCGGTACACAGAACCCGCGGGTGTATGGCAATCTGAAAAAGTGGAAACGAACTGACGTAACCGTGACCATCGGCAAACCGTTTACCATCGAAGAACAGACGGACCGGCGTGAATCCATGCCGGCAGGCACGCGCAGGATCATGGAAGAACTCGCAAAGTTATTGCCCAAAGAGTATCGCGGCAAATATGGTTACGTTGATTAACAGGCGCCGACGTTGCGCGCCGTTGTATTAAGCCATGGAAGATCAATCCACTGTACCACCCAAGCCTGTCGCTGAAGTTTGGAAACCGGAAATGGTTTCACTCCCGCGACTTACCCTCGCGCGGCGCATCTACCGTTTCTTCTTCGGATACCTGGTGAGGCTATTCGCCATCTCGATCATGCGCATCACCTATAAGGGGCGCGAGAACAAACCGAAGACGGGACCCGCCATCGTCGTGTTCAACCACCTCGGCGACGCGGATGCGGTGGTGAACCTCGCCTCCTTCCCGTATACCGGCGAAGTCATCGGCAAGATCGAAAATAGCTTCGACCATTGGCTGGTGGGACCCGCGCTTCGCGCCTACGGGGTGATCTGGATCCACCGTGGTCAGCCGGATCGCCGCGCCCTGCGTGCCGCCCTCGACGCGCTCGCCGAAGGACGCATAGTCGCCATCGCCCCCGAAGGAAGGCAGACGCTCACCGGCGGGCTGGAACCCGGCACCGACGGCGCGGCATTCCTCGCCATCAAATCGGGTGCGCCCTTGATTCCCCTTGCGCTCACCGGCACCGAAAACAGGCATGTGTATGGGCATATGAAACGCCATCGTCGCGCCCCCGTCACCTGGACAATGGGGAAACCCTTCCACCTGAACGTGAGTTCGGAGCGGCGCGAGGCGGTTCACGAGGGCACGCGGCAGATCATGGAGGAGATCGCGCGCCTTCTGCCGAAGGAATACCGCGGAATCTACAGTTACATCCAGGATGAATGACCAGCCAGGCAGATGACCCCAAGCCCGTTGCCGAGATCTGGCGGCCCGATCTTGTAGCGTTGCCCCGGCTGACACTGCCGCGGCGAGTGTTCCGCGCCACGTTGCACATTGCCGCCCGGCTGGCGGTGCGTTTCGTCACCCGTGCCACGTTCACAGGGTTGGAAAATCTGCCTGCCCGCGGACCCGCCCTGCTCGTGTTCAATCATCTGGGCGATGCCGATGCGCCGATCATCCTTGCCGCACTGCGCTCGCCGGCGGAAGCCATCGGGAAGATCGAACTGCACAACGATGGCTGGGTCGGCATGGTGGGCCGTGCCTACGGCGTGATCTGGGTGCACCGCGGCTCACCGGACCGGAAAGCGATCCGCGCCGCGCTCGATGGTTTGAACGAATGCCGCATCATCGCCATGGCGCCCGAGGCGCGCGAATCGTTGACCGGTGTGCTGGAAGAGGGCACCGAAGGAGCGGCGTTCCTGGCAGTCCGCTCCGGCGCTCCCATCGTGCCGATCGCATTGACCGGCACCGAGAATAAATTCATCTTCGAGCGTAAATGGTTCCAGCGCGCGCCGATCACGGTCACGGTGGGAAAACCGTTCAGGATTCAGGAGCAGGCAGAACGGGCGGAAATGATCCGGGCAGGCACGCGTCAGATCATGGAGGCGATCGCCCGCCTGCTTCCCAAAGAATATCGGGGGAAATACGATTACGTTTCATCTGGGTGACATCGCCGTTCCAACCTTGGATTAACGCTATAATCCCATCATGCAGTTCATCGCGACGTTGTTGACACGTCTTGCATACATGGATGCGCCCTCGCTCGCCGGCTGGCTTGCCTGGCTTGGGCTGGCAGGACTCTTCATCGTCGCGCTTTCAAACTGGCGGGCGTATCACACGAAGATCGCCCAACGCACTGTGACGTCATTGATCGCGCTCACAGTCTTGACCCCGCTCACCGCGTTATTTCTCGGTTTGGAATTTCCTGGAAGTGGAACCCTGCCCTTGCCCGGCGTGCCGGCGCATGCCCCGGGATCAATCGTGATGATCTTCTCCGCCCTGCCATGGACATTGGCTGGCGGTTTGTTCGGACCCGTCGCGGGGGCGGGCGTGGGCATGTTCAGCGGACTCCTGCGGGGTATATGGGACACACATTCGATTTTTTCCGTCATTGAGTTTGGACTTCTCGGCGCAGTGTTCGCCGTCGCCATGCGGCAACGCTACCGCACCCCGTTGTATAACCTGCTCCGGCAACCCCTGTTCAACGTGATCGTGCTCGGTTTGATCCATGCGGCGGTGTTCATCGTCGCCGCTCTCACCTCGGTGGAGGCATCCACAGCGGAGCGGCTCGATTATGCGTTCAGCAACCTCGGCACAGCCAGCCTTGCCTTCGGCATCGAAATGCTGGTGGCTGGGTTTGCCGGGCAGATCCTCGCCACCGTGTTTCCAAATCTGTGGGGCGGGCGCGGCGTGTTGCAACCTTCACCTGCCGAAAAAAGCATCGAAACGCGTTTTGTCTCCGGCGCCGGCGCGATCATCTCCACATTGCTGATTCTTCTGCTTATTGGCGCGTGGGTGACGGCAGGCTCCGCCGCGCGTAACCTGCTCGAAGACCGCCTCGCCAGCGCGGCAGAACTGGGTGCGCAAACGGTTCCGCCGTTTTTAGAATCGGGGCAAAATTTCTCGACCCAGCTCGCGGCGGACCCGCGCCTCTCGCAAACCAGCGACAGCGAATTACAAACCATCCTTGGCGCGCATATTCAATCGGTTGCGTTCTTCAATCAACTGGCTGTCGTGGATGTTTCGACGAACACCTTGTTGGCAAGTTACCCGCCCGAGGATGCCTTCCAATTGACAGGACCGGAAGCGGCGGGGCTCCCGCTTCTTTCGCAGGGAATTGTGAATCAACAACTTTCGATTCCTCCCGCCGCCCCCGGCGGGACTGCCCGTATCGCCTTCCTGACCCGCATCCCCAATTCCACCCGAGCCCTGATCGCCCGCACCGACTTTGCTTCCAACCCGCCCCTTCGTTCGCTGGTTGCGATTCTCAATGGGTTGAACGAAATCAACGGGAGCGGACTGCTCCTCGATGAACGCGGCACCATCCTGCATCACTCGCAACCCGATCTGATCTTCACCGCGTACACCGGGCAAAAAAACGAAACGCCAGCCTTCTTCGATGAAACCTCCCCGGGCGGCACACGGCAGTGGGTGTATTACCAGCCGGTGCAGAGTCACCCGTGGGCGGTGGTTGTCATCGTCCCGGCGCGGCAGGTGCAACAGATCGCCATCGATATCGCCCTGCCGATCGCGTTGATGATTCTCCTGCTCGGCGCCATTGCCCTCGTGGCTTTGCGTATCAGTTTGCGTTCGGTCACCGGCTCATTGCAAGACCTCGCCGCTGAAGCGAAATATATTTCCACAGGAAAACTGGACCGCCCGCTCCCCGCCCACGGCGCGGACGAACTCAGCGACCTGCGTAACGCCTTCGAGCAAATGCGCGCCAGCCTGCACGCCCGCATGGAGGAACTCAACCGCCTGCTCACCGTGAGCCGGGGCGTGGCGTCGAGCCTGACGTTGGGCGAAGCCTTGCAACCAGTGCTCGATGCGATCGTGGCGAACGGCGCCAGTTCGGCGCGCATCATCCTGATGCGGGAATTGCTCCCCGCCGACACGCCGGTCCGTTTTGCCGATGGGCGCGAGCAGGATGTGTACATGCACCTCGATCACCAGGTGGTGACGCTGACCGAAACCCAGGAGCGCGTGGTGATGGCGACAGTGACGGGCAACCGCATCCTGCTCCTCGACCCGAACCTGCCCCATCCCGAATCGTTGATCGCGCTGGCGTTGCGCCATGAAAACAGGTATTACGGAACGCTCTGGGCGGCATACAACAGACAACATATCTTCACCGAGTCGGACCTTAAGTTCATGTCCACGCTGGCGAGCCAATCCGCGCTGGCGGTGGCGAACATCCGCCTCTTCATGACCGTGGAGACCAGCCGCCGCCAACTGGAGGCAATCCTCAATTCCACGCCGGACCCGATCCTCGTCACCGACGCGGCGAACCGCTTGATCCTGGCGAACCCAGCCGCCGGTCACGCATTGGGCGTGACCATCCGCCGCGGCGAACGCGTGGATGCGGAAAAGACGATCCAGGTGAAAGCGTTGAACGATGTCCTGCTGGCGTCGTCCACCGAGCAACTTTCGGCAGAGGTCAGCCTGCCCAACGGAAAAACCTACCTCGCCATGACCTCGCCGATGGTCGCCGATGAAAAGATCACCGGGCGGGTATGTGTGTTGCGCGATGTGACCCAACTCAAAGAGATCGACCAGTTGAAATCGGATTTTGTGGCGACGGTGAGTCACGATTTGCGCTCGCCGCTCACCTTGATGCGCGGCTATGCCACCATGCTCGAAATGGCTGGCACGTTGAACGACCAGCAGAAAAATTACTCCCGCATGATCGTGCAGGGTGTGGATAATATGGCGAAACTCGTCAACAACCTGCTGGACCTCGGTCGCATCGAGTTCGGAGTAGGGTTGCAGGTGGAGAACGTTCCCGTGCTCGACATCCTCGAACGCGTGACCGGCGAACTGCAAATGCAGGCAAAGCAAAAAGACATCGCGTTAGGCATGGAACTTCCGCGCGATCTGCCCCATGCCATCGAAGCCGACCAGGCGCTGCTTCACCAGGCGTTGTACAACCTCGTGGAAAATGCCATCAAATACACGCCCCGCGGCGGCACGGTCACCGTGTATTTGAAAACCCTGCCGGACGATGTGCTGGTCTTTGCCGTGGAAGATAGCGGCATCGGCATCTCGGCGGATGACCGCCAGCGCCTGTTCGAAAAGTTCTTCCGCGGCACCAACCGCGAAGCCTTATCGCAACGCGGCACCGGGCTGGGGCTGGCGATCGTCAAATCCATCGCGGAGCGGCACAAGGGCAAGGTGTGGGTGGATAGCGAACCGGGACGGGGCAGTATCTTCTTTTTACAGATCCCCATGTCGCATCTTTAAGAATCCCACAATACCGCTCAAGAAAACCCAAATCTTTCGGAATCGATTCAGGCGTATAATACCCACTCCTCGCCAAGAGGAGTTTTTGTCGCCAATATGATTGACCCGCAGACCCAAAAAGATTCGCCGTTTATCCATCGTAACGCCGAAAAAGACCCAACCCCAAATTTCAAAGATTATCTACTGGGACGCCCTCTGCCCACAGCAGATGCCGAACACGAAACGATCGGCAAAGCGGTGGGGCTGGCTGTGTTCGCCTCCGACGCATTATCGTCCACCGCCTATGCGACTCAGGAGATCCTCGTCATCCTTGCTGCGGCGGGAAGCCTTGCGCTCGCCAGCGTTTTTCCCATCTCCATCGTGATCGTCGCCCTTCTGGCGATTGTGGTGCTCTCTTATACCCAAGTCATCCATTCCTATCCGAACGGCGGCGGCGCGTATATCGTCGCATCCGACAACCTCGGAAAGTTTTCCGCACTCGTTGCCGCCTCCGCGTTGTTGACCGATTACATCCTGACCGTGTCGGTCTCGGTTTCTTCCGGGGTGGCGCAGATCGTTTCGGCGTATCCGGAACTGTTCGAGTACCGCGTGGCGATCTCCGTGTTTTTTGTGTTCCTCATCATGTTGATCAACCTGCGCGGCGTGCGGGAGTCCGGCGCGGCGTTCGCCGTGCCCAGTTATTTTTTCATTGTCATCATGTTCGTCACTATTGGGGTGGGTCTGTTCCATTATGTGGGCGGCTCGCTCGGCGTTGTCGCGAACCCGCCCGAGATCGATTTTCACGGGGAAGAACTGGCAGGGATCACGCTCTTTGTGCTCCTGCACGCATTCTCCAGCGGTACCACCGCATTGACCGGCGTGGAAGCCATCTCGAACGGCACCACCGCTTTCAAAGAACCGCGCGCCCGCAACGCCAATATCACGCTTGTGATGATGGCATGCATATTGAGCACGTTATTCCTGGGAATATCCTTCATCACGAGAGAGATACAAGCCGTGCCATCCGAAACTGAGACGGTGATCTCGCAATTGGCGCGCACCGTCCACGGCGGGCAGGGAATTTTGTACTTTGGCGTCATCCTCGGCACAACGGTCATCCTTATCCTGGCGGCAAATACCGCATTCGCCGGGTTTCCGCGGTTGAGCGCCATGCTCGCCAGTGACGGGTACATGCCGCGACAGTTGACCTATCGCGGGAGCCGTCTCGTGTATTCATATGGCATCGTCGCTCTGGCGGCTGTCGCGTCCATCCTTATTATTATTTTTCAAGCGAGCGTCACGCGCCTCATCCCATTGTATGCCATCGGCGTGTTTTTATCGTTTACGCTTGCGCAGGCGGGCATGGCACGCCGTTGGTGGCGGTCGGGAAAAATGGACCCGGCGATTCAACCCAAATCCCACGATATTGCACACCCATTGCATTACGACAAAGCCTGGTTCGTCAAAATGCTCAGCAATGGGTTCGGCGCGTTATGTACGGGGATCGTGATGTGCGTGTTTGCCTATACCAAATTCAATGACGGCGCATGGATCGTCCTCATTCTTACGCCAACCCTGATCGTCATCTTCCTGTGGATCCACCGTCACTACACCAGTGTGGCAAGCCGGTTATCGCTTGAAAAGTACGGCGAGCCGCCGCCATATAATGTCCGGCACCGCGTGCTGGTGCCGATCAGCAATGTGCATCAGGGCACGCTGGCTGCCCTTCGCTATGCGCGCATGATGTCCGACGATGTTACCGCGGTCCATGTTTCGATGGAACCGGCCGACACGGACAAAGTGCGGGAAAAATGGAAAACCTGGGGGCGGGGCACCCGTCTCGTTATTTTGGAGTCGCCGTACCGGCTCTTCCTCGAACCCATGCTGGAGTATGTTCAGGAAATTTTAACCAGCCGCCAGCCGAATGAGACCATCACGATCGTCGTCCCGCATTTTGTGCCTTCGGCAAAGATCTACGATGCGCTCCACATGCAGGCGGCGGAGTTATTGCGGCGTGAATTGCTTGCCACGCCGGGCGTTGTCATCACCGAGGTGCCGTATCAAATTCCCTAGCGGGTTGATGCGGACTGAAGTCGAAAAGGAATCAAGAGTACAGTATGTCCACTTCTGATCACACACAAACAGAGATCATGCGGCGGGAAAGCGAATATACACCGCCGCGCTCGATCAGCCATTGGTTGATCGGTCGTCCTTTGAGTACGGCGGATGCCCCGCACCAAACCATCGGCAAGCGTGTGGGGCTGGCTGTGTTCGCCTCCGACGCCTTGTCGTCCACCGCGTACGCCACACAGGAAATCCTTGGCGTGCTGGCGGTGTTGGGAACACTGGCATTTGGCTACGTCTTCCCGATCTCGATTGCCATCGTCGTCCTGCTTGCCATCGTGACGATCTCTTATGAACAGACCATTCACGCCTATCCGGGCGGGGGCGGCGCCTATATCGTCTCGCGCGATAACCTCGGCGAGTTTCCCGCTCAAACGGCAGGCGCCGCGCTGTTGACTGATTACATCCTCACCGTGGCGGTATCCATTTCCGCAGGGGTGGCGCAGATCGTGTCTGCTTTCCCGGATCTATTCCCATTCCGGGTGCACATCGCCGTAGCGGCGGTATTGCTGATCATGCTGATCAACCTCAGGGGCGTTAAAGAATCGGGGACAGCGTTCGCCATCCCGACGTATTTTTTCGTGGTGATGATGATCTTCACCGTGGGGCTGGGGCTGGTCCGTTATTTCACCGGCAACCTTGGCGTCGTCATCGACCCGCCGGAGTTTCACGTTGCGGAAACGCTGGCGCCGGTCTCTTTGTTTTTGTTGTTGCATGCCTTCGCCAACGGCACCACCGCCCTGACCGGCGTGGAAGCCATTTCGAATGGCATCCCCGCGTTCAAGGAACCGCGCAGTCATAATGCCGGCATCACGCTGATCTGGATGTCCGTGATCCTGGGTTCGTTGTTTCTCGGTATTTCGTACCTGACGAGTCATGTGGGAGCCGTCTTTTCAGAGGAAGAGACGATCATTTCACAGCTTGCGCGCACCGTGCACGATGGGCGTGGATTCCTTTACTTTGCGACCATCGCCGCCACGACGATCATCCTCATCATGGCGGCGAACACCGCCTTTGCGGATTTCCCCCGCCTGGGCGCGCTGGCGGCTCATGACGGATTTCTGCCGCGCCAGTTAACCTTTCGCGGTAGCCGCCTGGTGTATTCGAACGGCATCATCACGCTGGCTGTCATCGCATCCATTTTGATCATCCTCTTTCAGGCAAGCGTCACTCTGCTCATCCCGCTATATGCCATTGGCGTGTTCCTTTCGTTCACGCTTTCCCAATCTGGCATGGCGCGCCGCTGGTGGAAGATCGGCCGTTTGCAGGAAGGGGATGAAATCAAGGAAGTCGGTTCGACCCTTCGATACGACAAGGGCTGGCGGTATAAAATGGCGATCAACGGGTTCGGCGCGGCTTGCACAGCCATCGTCATGATCGTCTTCGCGGTGACCAAATTTACCGAAGGCGCCTGGGTTGTATTGGTCCTGTTGCCGATCCTCATAGTCATTTTTTCGGTCATCCATGGGCACTACAAGAATCTTGCCAAAAAATTATCGTTGGAGGATTTCAGCGGTTTGCCCGCGCGCCAGCCGCGCCATCGAGTGATCCTGCCCGTCAGCGGAATCCATCAGGGCACACTCGAAGCATTACGGTATGCAAAATTATTGTCCAATGACGTGACAGCCGTGCATGTTTCCATCGACCCCGATGAGACGGACAAGGTCGGAAAAAAATGGGTCACCTGGGGAGAGGGCACCCGCCTGGTAATCCTCGATTCGCCGTTCCGCTTGTTCATCGAGCCATTGCTGAAATATATCAAGGATATTCTCGATCATCGGCAACCCAACGAGACCGTCACGGTGGTGGTGCCGCAGTTCATCCCCTCGCAGCGCTGGCATAACGCGCTCCACATGCGCACAGCCGAAGTATTGCGGGAGGAATTGTTATCCAAACACGGGGTCGTCGTCACCGACGTTCCCTATCATGTTCATAAAGAAGAGAAGGAGTAAAACATGAAATTTATTATTGTCGGATGCGGCAGGGTGGGCGCAGAACTTTGTTATCACCTGTTCAAAAGCGGGCATCAGGTTGTGGTTGTGGATAGCCGCCGCGATTCATTCAACCGCCTGCATGCCGATTTCCGCGGGCGAACGCTGGAGGGCGAAGGCTTGGCGGAAAGCGTGCTCGAACGCGCCGGCATCAAGGAAGCCGATGGTCTCGCCGCGGTGACCAATTCAGACACACTGAACGCCGTTGTGGCTCATGCGGCACGCTCGTTCTACAAAGTGCCCAACGTGGTGGCAAGAAATTACGACCCCAACCTGCGCGCAGTAATTGAGGCGTTCGGCTTGCAGACCGTTGGCTCCACGTATTGGGGTGCGCAACGCGTGGAAGAGCTGTTGATGAATCCCTCGCAACGCGCCGTCTATTCGGCGGGGAACGGCGAAGTGGAAGTGTATGAGATCGTCATCCCCGAAACGTGGAATGGTCGAACGGTCGGCGAATTGCTGAACCCGTTGAAGCATTGTTACCCGGTGGCGCTTTCGAGGGCGGGGAGAGCGTCCCTGCCGGAGGAGGGCACGAAATTGCAAACCGGTGACCTGCTCAATGTCAGTTCCACGTTTGAAGGCATTGGCGCGCTCTCGGCGTTGCTGACCGGAAAGAAGGAGGCATAACATGTTTGTACTCATCGCCGGAGGCGGGCGCACCGGTACGCGCCTTGCCAGCCTGCTTGTCAATCAAAATTACAAAGTGCGTTTGATCGAGCATCGCCGGGAACTGCTCACACTTTTACACCAGGAACTCCCCACCGAGGTGATCTACGAGGGGAATGCGGTTGACCCCAGCGTGCTCGAAGCCGCCGGCGTCCGCGAGGCGCACGTAGTGGCGGCGGTGACCAGCGAAGACGCAACGAATCTCGCCCTGTGTTTCGTCGCCAAGACGATGTTCGATGCCCCGCGCACGATCGCGCGCGTGAATAACCCAGCCAACGCCTGGCTATTCAACGAAAAATTCAAGGTGGATGAGTCGCTCAATGCCGCGGATGTGATCGCGCACCTGATCCAGGAGGAGATGTCGCTGGGCGATATGATGACCCTCTTCAAGATCCGCCACGGGCGGTATGCCGTGGTGGAGGAAAAAGTGCCGGCCGGCGCCAAAGCCATCGGCATTCAACTCAAGGATATGGCGCTGGCGGAGCATTGCGTGATCGCGGCGATCATCCGCAACGGAGAAATGACCCTGCCGCGCGGCGACAGTGTCCTGCAGGAAAACGACGAGATCATCGCGGTTGCCAGTACGGAGGGGGTAAAGCGGCTCGCGGATATGCTGGCATTCCCGATCTACCCGGTGCGGAACGGGAAGAAAAAAGACGGGTAGCCGGAGCATGCCAACCCTGGGTCCGATGCGGGTTTTCATCCACAGCGTAGTGGCTAAAACCCGCTGACGAAACTCTGACGATTCCAAATTGACCGAATCGAAAGCCGTACGGTATAATGTTGTGCCGTCCTGAAAGGACGGCCGCCATTATTTTTGAAACGAGGAAAGAGCAATGCCAAAGAGAACGTATCAACCGAAGATCCGCCGCCGCGTGCGCGTGCATGGCTTTCGCAAGCGCATGGCGACTGCCGATGGGCGCGCCGTGCTCAAGCGCCGCCGTTTGCGCGGTCGCGCGCAGTTGACGAAGACCGCCAATAACCACGTGAAAAAAGTCCGCTGGTAGGCGGAAAGTGCGCGTGAGGTAACGGGTGCAGAGAAAATTTCGTCTGACCCGGTCTGAAGATTTCAAGCGGGTGCGGCGTTCGGGCAAGTCGTATGCTCACCCGCTTGTCGTTTTGATTACTCAAAAAAACGAACAGGGCAATGCGCGGGTGGGTGTGTCGGCGGGGCGCGCCGCCGGTAATGCCGTACAACGCAACCGTTCCAAGCGGTTGTTACGCGAAGCGATGCGGACTCACCTCCCCAGCCTCGCCTCCGGTTCGGATGTCATCCTGATCGCCCGCTCGGGGCTTGCCTCCGCCACCCTGGCAGATACCCGCTCCGCCCTGCTCAACCTTTTACAACGCGCGCAATTGATCGCACCCCCGAATGAACCCTGAATTCCACTTGCACGATTACTCGCACGAGCCGCGCTTGCGCGATCTGCCGCGCACGTTATGGAATCTGCCGCGCCTTGCGTTGCTTTCCGTGATCCGTTTGTATCAGATGACGATCTCGAAGGGGATTCCCGAAAACACCTGCCGTTTTTACCCATCCTGTTCGCATTATGGATATCAAGCCATCTACAAACACGGCGCCCTCAAGGGTTCGGGGATGGCGGTCTGGCGCGTGTTGCGGTGCAACCCTTTCAACCCCGGGGGATACGACCCCGTTCCATAGGAGTATCAATTTTCGATGAGAAAGAAATTCGTTTTCCTGACCTTTGTCCTAGCCGCGGCTGTTTTCTTGAGCGGGTGTACGGGCGCCGTGGCTTGGCCGGGTCTCTCTGCCGCCGGCGATGTGGCGTACCTGGCGAACACAAATATCGTTTACGCCGTCGACGCGCGGAACGGGAACCAATTGTGGACGTTTTCCGGTCAAAGCAGCGGGTTTTCGTTCTTCAACACGAACCCCAGCCTGTTCGTATCCACCCCGGTGGTCACCGAGGACGGGTTGGTGATCGTCCTTGACTCGAGCAACAAACATATCATGTACGCGGTGGACCCCAACGATGTGGATTCAGAAGAGAAGACTCCAAACGTCGTTTGGACGTTTTCCGATGTGGATGGTCTGTGGATCGCCCCGCCGTTGACGGTCGGCACACTTCTCTTTGCCCCGAATTCGGACGGCAATGTGTACGTCCTTGACCTGGCGGACGGCAAATCGGAGAAGCAGGCGGTCAAGGTGATCGCCGTCTCCGAAGCCTCGAACGAGGAAGCGCGGTTATGGGCGCAACCCATCACCGATGGCGAACGCGTCTTCGTCACCTCGCTGGATAAAAGCGTGATCGCCATCGATATCGATACGTATGAAATCCTTTGGCACGAGGATTTGGGCGGCGCGGTGCCTGGTGGCGCTGTATTGGGCGCGGATGGCATGTTGTACGTCGGCTCGCTCGCCAAACAACTCGAACGGTTCGACCCTGTCACCGGCGCGCACGAGGCGGTGCTCGAAACCCAAGGCTGGATCTGGGGTACCCCGGTCGTCAATGGCGATACGCTGTATTTTGGCGATGTGGAAGGATACGTCTATTCCTTCAATACCGCGGAGGGAACCCTGAATTGGGATGCCCAACCCGACTCATCCATCACAGCCAGCCCATTGGTGATGGGCGATCGCATTTTGGTCTCCACCGAATCGGGCAGTGTCTACTCCTTCAACGCCGACGGCGACTTTGAAGAGTGGTACAAGCCCGGCGCCGAAGGCAAGGCATATACCACGCCGGTCATCGCCGGCGACTTTGTGCTTGTCGCGTATTTGGAATCCGATTATTATCTCGTAGCCCTCGATGCGGAAGGCGACGAGAAATGGACCTTCTCAGGAGAGTAAGAGATACCCGCTTATGAAAAATCCCGGCAACCAACCCCAGGCACAGCGGCCCGAACTTCCCCAGGGCTTTGCCACCGAAACGATGAAGACCGTCGCCGTGATCGCCGTGCTTGTCCTGGCGTTTACGAATTTCAGTGTTGTGATCAATTTCGTTGTCAACATCCTGATCTTTATCTACACCTTCGTCGGTAAAAGCTTCGGCATTGCCATCATCCTGCTCACCGTGTTGATCCGCCTCGTCACCTGGCCCCTCAACGCGCAACAGATGAAGGGCGCCAAAGCCATGCAGGATATGCAAAACGACAAGGAATGGCTCGCCATCCAGAAAAAATATGCCAAAGACCGCGAGAAACTCGCGCAGGAACAAATGCGCCTGTATCGTGAGAAGAACATCAACGTGTTTGGTTCGTGCCTGCCCACACTCATCCAGTTCCCGATCCTGTTCGCGCTGATCCCCAGCATCACCTACGCCATCGGCTCCACCCCGTTGAGCATCCTCAAATTGTCGAACAGTTTGTATTCGTTCCAGGATGTAGCCGCGCTGGTGCCGCTCAACAGCAAATTTTTATGGATCGACCTCGGCTTGCCGGAACGCACGGTCATTTTTGGGGTGGGCATCCCGGTGCTGGCGCTGATCGTGGCGCTCACCACCTACGTTCAAAGCAAACTGACCATGCCGGTCACGTCGAACCCCGGCGATCAATCGGCGGCGACCGCGCGCATGATGAGCATTTACATGCCGGTCATGCTGTTCATGTTCTCGGTCAATTACGCCTCCGGGCTTTCCATTTATTTCGTCGCCAGCAACATTTTGAGCATTGTCCAATACGCCCTGATGGGCAAGGTTAACTGGCGGAATCTGTTACCCGGCGGCAAACAATCGTAACCACGAGGAGGCGGGCATGAACGAAAGAACCACGCTCGAGATCATCGCACCCACGGTGGAGGAAGCGCTTGCCCAGGGGCTTGCGCAACTCAGCCTCACGGCAGACCGTGTCAGCGTTGAAGTGTTGGACGCCGGCACCAAGGGCTTGTTCGGATTGGGGAAAACGCAGGTGCGCGTCAAGTTGACGGTCATCCCTGAAGGCGGGATGCCGGCGGCTATGGAGACGCCAGCCAAACCTGCGATGGAGGCGAAACCGCGCGCGGTTCAACCCCAGGGTAAGCCTGCTCCCGCCCGTCCGGCGGAGTCTCAGCCTGCCGAGTCATCCCAGGACGAGATCGAGCACGACCTCATCCTCGACAAGACCGAGTCGGCGGTGTCGAAATTGATCCATTTGATGAACCTCGAAGCGCAGGTTTCGGCGCACTACGATGACCGCGACCGGGACGGTCGGCGCACCATCCGCGTGGATATTCGCGGCAACGACCTGAGCGTGCTCATCGGGCGTCACTCCGAAACGTTGAACGCCTTTCAATATATCGCTTCGCTTGTGGTGGGCAAGGAAGTGGGCGAGTGGGTGCAGTTATCGGTGGATGTGGAGGGATACCGCGACCGCCGCGAGAAGCAACTGGTCCAGATGGCGAAACGCATGGCGGAGCAGGTTGCCAAAAGCGGACGCAGGCAATCGCTTGAACCGATGCCTTCGGGAGAGCGGCGCGTCATCCACATCGCCTTGCGTGACCACCCCGACGTGTTGACCGAAAGTTCCGGCGTGGAGCCGCACCGCAAGATCACCATCGTGCCGAGGAATGCGTAAATTCCGTAGGGGCAGGTCTCAAGACCTGCCCCTACGTTTTTATCAACGGTATAATCCGTTCATGCATAATCCGGTTGCGCCCGAAGCAGTGGAATATCTTGCGATCGGTCATGTGGCGCATGATCTGACGCCGCAGGGTGCGCGCCTGGGCGGGACCGTTGCCTACGCCGCGTTGACGGCGCGCGCGCTGGGGTTGAAGGCGGGGATTGTCACTGCCGTCGGAAAAGAAACTTCGCTCGAAGCGCTGGTTGGCATTCCTGTCATTTCGACTGAAGCGACTCGCAGCACCACCTTTGAAAATATCTATACGCCTGACGGGCGGATCCAATTTTTACGCGCACAAGCCGCGCCGATCGAGTTCGATGCAGTTCCAAATTTGTGGCGCACCGCTTCGATCATTCACCTCGGACCCATTGCCAACGAGTTGAACACGGAGTTGCCCAAAGAATTTTCGTCTTCGCTCATCGGCGTCACCCCGCAGGGCTGGATGCGCCAGTGGGATGCCGAGGGGCGCGTCTCGCGCTGTGACTGGGAAAATTCGGAATCGATGTTGCGCATGGCGGGCGCGGTGGTCATCAGCCGCGAGGATGTGAACGGCGACCATGAACTCATCGAACACATGGCGAACCAGACACATATGCTCGTCGTCACCGAGGGCGCGGATGGATGCGTCTTGCATTGGAACGGGGACCGCCGCCGCTTCCGCGCGCCCGACGTGGAGGAAGTGGATGCCACCGGCGCGGGCGATATCTTTGCCGCGTCGTTCTTTGTCCGCCTGCGGAACACGCGCGACCCATGGGAAGCCGCGCGTTTCGCCACGCATGTCGCCGCGCGTTCCGTGACGCGGGTGGGGCTGGATGGAATTCCTACGCCGCAAGAAATCGATGAATGTAAAATGGAAGTGTTGCAATAGAAAATCGTTGGTCGAGTAGTGGCGTCTTGCGCCACATATCTTGACCAATAGTTTACAAAGATAATTTCATAACAAAGGTTGCTTTGGTTAGTGGTGGTTTCGGTACGTGCCTTCGGCGCTACTCAACCACCGGGCAATCCAAAATCGTAAATCGGAAATCGTAAATCAACATGACTCGCATCTACACCCTCGTCAACCAGAAAGGCGGAGTGGGCAAGACCACCACCGCCATCAACCTCGGCGCGTACCTCGCGCAACACGGGCAACGCGTCCTCATCGTGGACCTCGACCCGCAAGCCAACGCCACCTCGTGCCTCGGCGTGGATAAACGCGGCGTGCAAGCCAGCACCTACGATGCCCTGCTTTCCGGTGAAATTCCCGCATCCTCGGTGCTGTTCAACGAGCGGCTGCAACTTTCCCTGCTCCCCTCGTCGCCTGCCCTCGCCGGCGCAGAGATCGAACTGGTGGAGGAATCGGGGCGCGAGTTTCGACTCAAGAACGCGCTGTCCACGCTCGTGGGAAAATACGATTACATCCTGATCGACTGCCCGCCCTCGCTGGGGTTGCTCACCGTCAATGGATTGGTCGCGGCGAAGGACGGCGTGCTGGTGCCGGTGCAATGCGAATACCTCGCGCTCGAGGGACTCGGTCAGATCACGCAGACCATCGAACGCGTGCAATCGGCGCTCTTTCCCAAATTACGCGTGCGCGGCGTCATCCTGACCATGTTCGACCCCCGCACCAATCTCTCCACCGATGTGGTGAAAGAAGTGAACAATCACTTCCCGGGTCAGGTTTTCAAGAGCGTGGTGCCGCGCAGTATCCGCCTCGCCGAAGCGCCATCGTACGGACTCCCCATCTCCGCGTACGCGCCGACCTCCGTGGGCGCGCAGGCGTATGAGTCGCTGGCGAAGGAATTGCTCAAAGGCGACGGGAAATAATTTTGTGATTGTATTCGTAGGGGCGGGGTGACCCCGCCCCTACATGTTATTGAAGGAGAAAGCATGGCTCAACGAACCGGTCTCGGCAAAGGACTCGATGCGCTCATCCCCGGAGGGAAAACAACACCTTCCGGCGGAGAGTCGGGCGCGGGCGGCATTACGCAGGTCCCCATCGATTCGATCCAGCGCAACCCGCGCCAGCCGCGCGAAAAATTCGATATCGAAGAGTTGGAGAATCTCGCCGCGTCCATCCGCGAGCACGGCGTGATCCAACCGTTGATCGTTTCGCCGGGGCGGGGCGGCGTGTACACGTTGATCGCCGGTGAACGCCGCTTGCAGGCATCGCGCAAGGCGGGGTTGAAAACGGTGCCGGTGGTGATCCGTCACGCCAGCGATCAGCAATTGCTCGAACTCGCGCTCATCGAAAACGTCCAGCGCGCGGACTTGAACGCCATCGAAGAAGCAGAGGCGTACCAGAACCTCGCGAAGGAATTCAAGATGTCGCATGAAATGATCGCGACGCGCGTGGGCAAAAGTCGCGTGGCGGTGACGAACACCATGCGCCTGCTGGACGCGTCCGCCGCGGTGAAGCAGGCGCTCGTGGACCGGCGCGTCACCGAGGGTCATGCGCGGGCGATGCTTACGTTATCTGCCAAGGCGCAGGAAGTGTTGTTGAACCAGATTCTGAATCTCGACCTGAGCGTGCGTTCCACCGAAGTGCTGGCGCGAAAATATTCGGGTGTGAAGCCGGTCGCCAAAAAGAAGGCAGGTCGAAGTCCGAATGTGAACGATGTCGAACGCAAGTTGCAATCCAGCCTCGGGACGAAAGTCTCGCTCAAGCACGGCAAAAAGGGCGGGACGGTGACGATCTTTTATTATTCCGATGAGGAATTGGATTCGCTGTTGGAAAAATTGACGTGAATTTTGTAGGGGCGGGGTTTCCCCGCCCAATGCGGGGCGAGACGACCTCGCCCCTACGGGAATCAACATGCTCCTCCTTCACAACGCCCGCATCCACACCCAAAATCCGCACCAGCCGGCGGCTTCCGCCCTCGTGATCGACCGCGAGCGGATCATCGCCGTCGGTGATACCAATTATCTATTCAATCAATACCCGCGCGCGAAGGGACAGGATATGCGCGGGCGAGTGATCGCGCCCGGGCTGGCGGACGCGCACATCCACCTCAAACATTACGCGCTCTCTCTGCAAAAAATCGATTGCGAAGTGGACACAAAAGATGAATGCCTGAGCCGCGTGGCGGAACGCGTGAAAACCGCCAGACCCGGCGAATGGATTCTCGGTCACGGCTGGAATCAAAATGTGTGGGCAATGAATCCCCCTCTCCCAGCGGGAGAGGGGCTAGGGGTGAGGGAGAACTCCTGGCCCACTGCACAAGACCTCGATTCCATCGCCCCCCACAACCCCATCTACCTCACCGCCAAATCGCTCCATGCGGCATGGGTAAACACCCACGCGTTGAAACTCGCCGGTATCACCGCGTCCACGCCCGACCCGCAAAACGGACAGATCCAACGCGACGCGCAGGGGAACGCCACCGGCGTCCTGCTCGAAACCGCGATGGAACTCGTCGATCGCGCCGTCCCCTCGCCAACGCTCGATGAAATTGCCGATGCCATCGAAAAGGCGCAACCGATCCTGTGGAGGATGGGAGTCACCGGCGTCCACGATTTTGACCGCCGCGATTCATTTCTGGCATTGCAAAAACTTCACGCAGGGCACAAACTCAAACTGCGCGTGCTCAAAAACATGCCCGTCGAACTGCTCGACGAGATCGAAGCGGTCGGTTTGCGCGGCGGCTTCGGCGACGATATGCTCCGCATCGGTAACATCAAAGTCTTCATGGACGGCGCGCTCGGTCCGCACACGGCGGCGATGCTCGAGCCGTATGTCGGCGAGGAAAACAATCGCGGCATCCTCAACATGGACGGCGAACAACTCTTCGAACACGGGCGCAAAGCCGCGCAGGTTGGGCTGGGTCTCACCGTCCACTCCATCGGCGACCGCGCCAACCACGAAGTGCTCAACGCCTACGAACAACTCCGTGCGTACGAAAAAGAAAATCACCTGCCCGCGCTTCGTCATCGCATCGAACACGTGCAGGTCATTCATCCCGACGACGCGCCGCGCCTCGCTAAACTTAACGTGGTCGCCTCGATGCAACCCATCCATGCCACCTCCGACATGCTCATGGCGGACCAGTTCTGGGGTGCGCGCGCCAGATTTTCCTACGCATGGAAGACCCAGCTGGATTTCGGCGCGCCGCTCGCCTTCGGGTCCGATGCGCCGGTCGAATCGCCGAATCCGTTTTGGGGATTGCACGCCGCGGTCACACGGCGACGCGCCGACGGTTCTCCCTCGGTGGACGGCTGGTACCCGGAACAAAAATTATCCGTCACCGACGCGTTTGCCGCCTACACCCTCGGCGCCGCTTATGCCGCGTACATGGAGGATCGCCTGGGCAGGCTCGCCCCCGGCTACCTCGCCGACCTGGTCGTGCTGGATGCGGATATTTTTTCCTGTAATTCAACTGAATTGCTCGCGCTCGAGTCCTCGGCTACAATGGTCAACGGCGAATGGGTCCACGAAACGAACTGATGCGACCCGGCGCCATGCAAGGGTGATACCAGCCGCCATGGCAGAAGAACCCCGACTTACCCCCGAAATGCTCGTTCCCCGCATGGGGGAATACCTGATTCAAAAAGGGCTGATCGAGCCGGAAGAACTGCAAAAGGCGCTCGCTCACCAACAGGAGGAGATCGCCCACGGCGAACATCCCATGCTCGGGCAGACGTTGATCGAGATGGGGTTCCTCGACCGCGCCGGGCTCGACCAGGCGGTCACCGAACAGATCATCCAGTTGCGTTCCGCGTTGCAAGCCGCCAACCGCACCCTCGAACGCCGCGTGGAGGAACGCACCGCTGAATTGCAAAAAGCGCTCGAGCGCGTTTCCGAACTCAGCCAGTTGAAGTCCAACTTCATTTCGAACATATCGCACGAACTGCGCACCCCCCTCACCCACATCAAAGGCTATCTCGAATTGCTCGTTAGCGCATCGCTCGGCGCGGTCACCGAGGAGCAACGTCACGCCCTGCTCGTCAGCCAGAATTCGGCGGGCAGGCTCGAAACGCTCATTGAAGACCTCATCATGGTCTCGCTTGCCGCGCGCGGCGAAATGAGCATCTCGCAAGAGAACATCGACATCCGCCGCGTGGCAAACCTCGTCGTTAAATCCGCCGCTGAAAAAGCGGAGAAGCGAGGCGTCCTCCTGAACACCATGATCGACGAGAATGTGCCGTCGGTGCAAGCCGACTCACAGAAGATCGCCTGGGTGTTGAACCAACTCATCGATAACGGGATCAAGTTCACCCCGTCGGGCGGACGCGTGATCGTGAGCGTCAAGTGTGAAGGCGAGAACCTGGTGATCGTCTCTGTCACCGATACGGGCATCGGCATCGCCCCCGAGCGGCAGAAGGATATCTTCGAACCTTTCCATCAACTCGACGGTTCGTCCACGCGGCATTATGGCGGCACGGGGCTGGGTCTTTCGCTCGTGCGCGAGATCGTCGAAGCCCACGGTTCGATGATCGAAGTGCAATCGCTCGAAGGGCGCGGCTCTTCGTTCCGCTTCCCGTTGCTGGCGGCGGCAAAATAAACCATGGAACGCCAGACGCTTGACTTCCTGAACAAACTCATTCACATCGCAGCGCAAGCGGGCAACTCGCGCGGCACCATCGAAACTTTCCTCACCTCCCTGCGCACCCAGTTCGTATTCGACAATGTGGCGGTCTACCTGCATGACCCGCGCACCGCTTCTCTCGAAATTATGTATGCGCGCGCCATCGGACGCGCCCGCAACGCCGAAGCCGACGCGGCCTGGGGGGAAACCTTCGCCAACCAGGTCTTTGCCCAGAAGAAGGTCCTGATGCAGGAACCGAAAGCGGATGCCCGTGCCAGCGACCGGCTGTACCAGGCGTACATGCTCGGCATCCCGATCGGCGCCGAGGGGTTTCGCAACGGCGCGCTGGTCTTCGTCCGCTTCGGCGGACCCGTCTACACCGAGGAGCACATCCATATTGCCGCCGCCGCCGCCGATCTGTTGACCCTGTTATTCGAGCGCGCCGAATGGCGCGATGCAAACAGCGAACTGCGCGAGTTGAAACGCCAGATGCAATTGCAGGAGGATTTCGTCAGCACGATCTCGCACGAATTACGCACGCCCCTGGGGTTCATCAAAGGGTATAGCACCAGTCTCCTGCGCCAGGATACGAACTGGGACGAGGAAACCCAGAAGGAATTCCTCACCATCATTGATGAAGAGGCGGACCGTCTCTCGCTGTTGATCGAGAACGTGCTCGAATCGGCGCGTTTGCAAAGCAAAACCCTGCCGCTTCGTTTTCAACCCCTGCGGCTCGACGCCGTCCTGCGCGATGTGGTCATGCGCATCCGCACACGATACAAAGACCTCGAAGTGAACATGGCAGCCGGCACCGCCCCTCCCATTCAGGGCGATGGAGTGCGTATCGCGCAGGTCTTCGAGAACCTGTTCACCAACGCCATCAAGTATGCTCCCGATGCGCCCATCACGATCTCGCTTTCCTTCAATAACGATACTGTGACCGTCCTCTTCAAGGACAATGGACCCGGCATCCCGCCCGACTCCCTGCCGCTCATCTTCGAACGTTTTTATCGCGTGCGCAGCGAGAAGACAGTCACCGGTTCGGGGCTGGGTTTGTACATTTGCAAGCAGATAATTCAGGCACATCGTGGTAAGATTTGGGCAGAATCCGCTCCCGGCGAGGGGACTTCATTCTTCATCCAACTGCCCATCAACCCAGCGAATTGACAGGAGGTCTGTTATGGCAAAACGAATTTTGATCGTGGACGACGAACCTCGATATTTGCGCCTGTTGGAGGCAAACCTGCGGACGGAGGGCTACGAAGTCGTCACCGCACAGGATGGGTTGCAAGCGGTCAGCGTATTTTCCGACCAGCCGGTGGACCTGGTGTTGATGGATGTAATGATGCCGAAACTGGACGGGTTCGGCGCCACCCAGCGCATCCGCGAGTTTTCCAACGTCCCCATCATCATTCTTACAGCCAAAGGCGATGAGCAGGACCGTGTGCGCGGGCTTGACTTGGGCGCCGACGATTATCTTGTCAAACCGTTTTCCGCCACCGAGTTGCTGGCGCGTGTGCGCGCCGTGTTGCGCCGTTCCCAGCCGCCCAGCGAGGCTGGGCAATCCCGCTTCTTCACCCACGATAATTTGAAGATCGATTTTGCCCGCGCCGAAGTGTGGCGAGGGGAAACGCCGGTTTCCCTTTCAGCGACAGAATACCGGCTCCTATTACAGTTCGCCCATCATGTGGGCAAGATCATGACGTCTGAAGAATTACTGACGAGCGTGTGGGGACCTGAATATCGCACCGACAAGGAAATCCTCTGGGTGAGCATTGCCCGGTTGAGGCAAAAACTCGAGGATGACGCGCACAGCCCGAAACACATCGTGACTCGTTCCGGTCTGGGATACCTGATGCCGCCCATCGAGGACTAATTCCGGTAACTTACAAGAGAGATAGCCCTCCGCAAAGCAGGTGCAAGGCACGCTCCTTCGGTTTTCGACTACACTTCGATGCGCGGGCTTTTCCGCCCAATGTTCAGCGACAACCCGCAGGTTGTCGCTTTTTGTTCTCGAGTGATCGAGGCTGAATCGAGGAAACATGCTGACACAATACGATGAAAAAGGGAAGATCTTCACCGAAGTCGTTTCGAAGATCCCCGTAAACGCCACCCTCCAGACCATCCGGCACCGATTGGCGGGGACGGTTCACGTGCGGCGCGATGAGCGCCTCAAGGATGAACTCGACCGCAACGAAGGGTTCATGGCGGTCACCGATGTAACCGTATTCAACGAGGATGGGACCGTCATGTACAACGTACCGTTCCTGGCTGTCAAACGCGAACACATCATCTGGGTGTTCCCCGAACCCAGTCCGAAAGGGGAGGGGTAATGGCAACGCCCATCGCAACGAATTTTTCACAACTCACCGCCTCTGACCTGCTCAAGTTCAAACGCTATCTTGTCGATGCGGTCAGCCGCTCACTGGACGGCGAAACCTTGACCGCCGGCAACCGAACCGAATTCATCACGTCGCGACTGAGCGAAGCCTACGTGCAGACCAAGGTCAACCTGCCGAAAGATCTGCGCACACAGGTCTTCCATGAAATTCTCGATGAGTTGAGCGGGCTGGGACCCATCCAACCCCTGCTCGACGACCCGGAGATTAGCGAGGTGATGGTCAACGGCGCCAAGAAAGTGTATGTCGAAAAAAGCGGTAAACTGACCAAAACCCCGGTGACGTTCGACGACGACAACCATGTATTGCGGATCATCGACCGCATCATCCTCCCGTTGGGCCGGCGCGTGGACGCCGACAGCCCAACCGTGGACGCCCGCCTGCCCGATGGGTCGCGTGTCAACGCGGTGATTCCCCCCGTCGCCATCGACGGACCTTCCATCACCATCCGCAAATTCAAAAAGGACAAACTCTCCATCCAGCAGTTGATTGACTATGGGTCGCTCACGCCGAACATGGCGGAGTTTGTCCGCGCCTGCGTGGTGGCGCGTTTTAATATCGTCATCTCCGGCGGCACCGGCTCCGGCAAGACCACCCTGCTCAATGTGTTATCCGGTTTCATCCCGGAAGAGGAACGCATCGTCACCATCGAAGACGCCGCGGAATTGCAACTCCAGCAGGACCACGTCATGCGCATGGAAACCAAGACCGCCAACACCGATGGCAGGGGCGCAGTGACCATCCGCGACCTCGTGCGCAACTCGCTCCGCATGCGCCCCGACCGCATCGTGGTGGGCGAAGTGCGCGGCGGCGAAGCGCTCGATATGCTCCAAGCCATGAACACCGGTCACGATGGCTCGCTTACCACCGTCCACGCCAACTCGCCGCGCGACGCCATCTCGCGCCTCGAAACGCTTGTGCTCATGGCAGGCATGGACCTGCCGCTCAAAGTGGTCCGTCAGCAGATCTCCGCGGCTGTCGATCTCATCGTGCAACAGACCCGCTTGAAAGACGGTGCGCGCAAGGTGACAGCGATCACCGAAGTGGTCGGGATGGAAGGCGATATGGTCGTACTCACCGATATTTTCAAATTCGAACAAACCGGCATCGGACCCGACAACCAGATCCTGGGCGAACTCAAACCCAGCGGCATCCGCCCGCTCTTCACCCCGCGGCTCGAGGCGGCCGGGTTCAAACTTGGCGGAGAGATCTTCATGCCCGGTACCCCTGGACGGAAAGAGCGGCACTAAAACCACACGCACTCTCTGCTATAATCGTGACGGTACATTCGAGGAGCCATGGACAGCAAAACCCAGATCACGATTCGTACAAAAAAGATCGGCGTGCTCATTCGCGACGCGCGGCTTGCCGCGCGCCGCTCCATTCCGGAATGCGCGCAAGCCATCGGCGCAAAGACCGGCATCTTCCGCGCGTATGAAGATGGGCGCAAAGCCCCGTCCCTGCCCGAACTGGAAGCACTCGTCTACTTTTTGGACCTGCCCATCAACCACTTTTGGGGGAAGGAAATCCGCTCGGATGACGAAGCGCCGCACGAAAAGATCGATCTTCCCAAACTTCTGGCTGTTCGCCAGCGTAAGATCGGCGCCCTCCTGCGGCAGGAACGCAACAACACCTCCATTTCCATCCGCAACCTTGCCCAACAGACGGGAATCTCCGGTGCGCGCATCAAAGCCTACGAATTGGGCGAGCGCGCCATCCCGTTGCCCGAACTGGAGGTCCTGCTCCAAGCCCTCAATGGGCGCATCGAATCGCTGTTCGATCGCAGCGGACCGATCGGTCAATGGCTGATCAACGAAGAGGCAACCCAGAACTTCCTCGAACTCCCCGAAGACCTGCGGCAGTTCGTATCCATGCCTGTCAACCGCCCGTATCTCGAGCTGGCGATGAAACTCAGCAACATGTCACGCGATAAATTACGCTCGGTCGCTGAGGATATCCTCGACATCACCCTCTAATGCCGTGACCGACATCACCGCTTCCTCGCTGAACGAACAGGGAAAAAAGGAATATGAAAAGGGGGCATACCTTGCCGCGGCGAAATTATTCGCCCAAGCCGCCCAAGCCTTTGATGCAACCGGCGACACACTGAACGCCGCAGAAATGAAAAACAATGAAAGCGTGGCATGGTTGCAGGGAGGCAAAGCCAGGGAAGCGCTACAAGCCGCGGACGGCACCGATGCGATCTTTGCGAACGCCGGCGACTTGAAACGCCAGGGGGTTGCGCTTGCCAACCGCGCCGCCGCTCTTGAAGGATTGAAAAAATGGCAGGAGGCGCTGGCGGAATATGACCGCGCCGCGTCCCTGTTCGAGCAGGTGGGGGAGGGCGATATGCATTCGACTGTGCGAAAAGCGTCGGCGAACATCCACCTGAAATTCGGGCACGTCCACAGCACGCAAATGGATGTGTACGACTCCCTGCGGCTGGTCGAGAACCCCACCCTTGCCCAGCGCATCATGCAGTTCCTCAAACGAATCGGCTTTATCCGATAACGAAACACGCTCAACGGCAGGATTTGGAAATGGTTCCCCAGCGCAAAGGTTTGCCGTGATCAACACCCTCGTCCGCCATGCGGATTTGAACGACCATCGACAGTTATCGAACCTGATCTTTTACGAGACGCGCCTGCACCGTCACCTCGATTGGCGTTCGCCGCTCGACTGGCTGGGAAGCCCTTTCTACTGGGCGTTGGATGACGGCGGTCGGATCGACGCCGCGCTGGCGTGCCCAGCGGAAGCGCCGGGCGCCCATTGGATCCGCTTCTTCGTCTATAGCGGTCCCTGGACCGCGGATAACGCGTGGGCGTTGTTATGGCACGAAGCGCGCGAGGTGTTGGCGCAAAACAGCGGAGCCACCGTGGCTGCGATCGTGATGCAACCCTGGTTCCAGCAGGTGCTTGCGCAGAGCGGTTTTGAAACGCGTCAGGGCATCGTCATGCTGGAGTGGAAGTATCAGCCCTGGGTCCGGAAAGAAGCGGATGGAATCCAAATCCGAAAGATGACAGAGGACGATCTTCCGCTTGTCGAAGAGATCGACCTCGCCGCATTTGGCGTCTTGTGGCATAACCCCATCGAAACCCTGCGCGCGGCGTTCTCACAGGCGTTGTTCGCTTCGGTGGCGGAGACCGGGCGCGGCATCCTCGGCTATCAGATCACAACCGGCAGTGGGCAACGCGCCCACCTCGCCCGCCTGGCTGTGACTCCCTCCGCGCAGGGACGCGGGGTCGGCAGGTTTCTGGCAAGCGACCTGTTGACGAGACTCGTCAACCACGGATTCGGCCGGCTCAGCGTGAATACGCAAAGCGACAACGCCGCTTCTCTGGAATTGTATGAAAAACTGGGCTTTGCCCGCACTGGCGAGCAATACCCGGTGTACGTGTTCCATATGCATCAGAAGGAGGAACCATGGCGGAACGAACGGATACGATGATCGTGAACGCGTTGGTCCGGCAGGCGCTCACCTCGGCGCAGGAGGTGATGGGCGAGAACGGCTTGAATGCCGTGCTCCGCACCAGCGGGCTGGAAAAATTCGTCGGCAACTTTCCGCCGGACAACCTCGAACCGGCGATCCAGGCATCGCAGTATGCAAAACTCAACGACGCCATCGAGCAGTTCTACGGGCGCGGCGGGCGCGGCATGCTGCGCCGCATCGGCAAGGCTTCGTTTCAATACGCGGTGCGGGAACAAGCCGCCTTGTTGGGGCTGGCTGGCGTGGCATTGAAATTATTGCCTGAAAGACAGCGCATCAAATTTATTTTGAACAGCATGGCAGGCGCGTTGAAGAAGAGCAACCCGCAGGTGGATGCCTCGGTGGACGACAGCGGAGAACGGATCGCCTACCGCGAATCCACGTGCGCGATCTGCCAGGGGCGTCACAGCGACGCGCCGATCTGTCATCTGTACGCCGGCTCGATCGGGGAAGCCGTGCAGTGGGCAACCGGCAAGGAATTCGAAATCGTCGAAACGCACTGTTGCGCCAAAGGCGACCCGTATTGCCGGTTCGAAGTGGGGGCGGCGCGTGAGTGAATTGAAATTTTCGAACCGCATTCTGCGCCGTTTTGCAGAAACAGTCGCGCTCGAACTGGGGACGGACCAGTTCCGCGTGATGGTCACACTGGCGAAACTGCCCGCCGAATGGGCGAAGCCTGAATCGTTTGCAAAAATGAGCCCCACCGAAGCGGCGCAGGCATATGCCAAACTCCAGTCGGCGATGCGCTCGCACTTTGGGCGCGGCGCGCGCGGCGTGTTGTTGCGAGTGGGCGCCCGCTTGTGGAATCATTTGCTGGAGGATGCCGCGCTGGGAGGCAAAGCCCAAGCCGCGGTGATCAAGCGCCTCCCGCTGGCGGCGCGTCGCAAACAGACGTTGGAACTGCTCGCCAAATTCATCGGCGCCGCGTCGGGCGATGTGACCGTACACAGCCTCGACCTCGACCTGCTCCTCGTCGATCATGCCTCGCCCGCCGCCGACGGGCAACGCGAATCGACGCCCGTCTGCTACATCACCCAGGGGCTGGCTCGCGAGAGTTTGTACTGGGCAACCGGCGCGAATTACGATGTGGAAGAAACCGCCTGCAAGGCGCAGGGACATCACGCCTGCGAATTCAAGATCAGCACCGGGAAAACCTCATGAAATCGTTCGAATCAAACTGGGAACGGGACGGGATCAACTTCTTCATGCAGGGCTGGGAACCCGAAGATGGCAAACCGAAAGCCGTGGTCGGGCTGGTGCACGGTTTGGGCGAACATTCCGGTCGCTACGCACACGTTGGCGCGGCATACACGAGGGCTGGCTATGCACTGACGAGTTTTGATCTGCGGGGTCACGGCAGGTCCGGCGGAAGTCGCGGGCACATTCCTTCGTTCGATGCGATCATGCAGGATATCCGTCAATTCTTCGCGCAGGTCGGTCAACGATATCCGGGCGCCACGCAGTTTTTATACGGGCACAGCCTCGGGGGATTGCTTGCGCTTGCCTACTCCCTCCGGTTCAGCGAAGGACTCAAAGGCGCCATCGTCACCGGTCCCGGTTTGCGTTCCGCGTTGCAGGAGCAAAAAGCAAAACTTGCCATGGTCAATCTATTGGGACCTCTCCTCCCCACGTTGACCGTGCCCAGTGGGTTGGAAACCGCCGCGATCTCACGCGACCCGAAGGTAGTGGAAAAATACCGACAGGATCCGCAAGTCCATGATAAGACCAGCCTGGGGCTGGGTAAATCCGGGCTGGAAGCCATCGCTTACTGTTTCGCCCACGCCGCAGAGTACCCCATCCCTTTGTTGTTGATGCACGGGGCGGCGGATACGATCACCTATCCCAGCGGGAGCGAAGCCTTTGCCGACCTCGCAAAGACATCGAACCGCGATATCACGCTGAAACTATGGAGCGGTTTGTATCACGAGATCCACAACGAGCCGGAACAAGCCGAGGTTTTCAAGACCGGCATCGAATGGCTGGACCGGCATTTGCAATAACGGGGATTTCTGATGAATACGACCTGAACCAGGTTTGATTAGCATCCACTCACCCGTTCCTAGACAAAACCCGGCGCGCATGGGAAAATTTGCGCCGAAATCACTTTTAAGAAGGAGTTTTCATGAACGCCGATAAGAAAAGCAAGCGCCAGTTGCGGCGCGAGCAAATGAGCAAACAGAACACACGCAACCGCCTGCTCATCGGGGGCATCATCACCCTCGTGGCGGCATTTTTTCTCTACGCCATCCTGCGGCCCATCCTCACCCCCATTGCAGAAGTTGTAAGCGTGGAATCGCGGGAACGCTACATGGCAGACGGCGCGTCGATGGGCGACCCAAACGCACCGATCCAAATGACCGAGTATTCCGACTTCCAGTGCCCGTTCTGCAAGCGTCACTACCTAGAAGTGGAACCGCTTCTCGAACAATATTACATCGACACCGGCAAAGTGTTGTTTACTTACCGTTCGGCGGGGAATTTCGTCAGCCAGAACATTGGCGGCGCCAACACAGAGTCGGCGGATGCGGCGGAGGCGGCGTATTGCGCCGCAGACCAGGGGAAGTTCTGGCAGATGCACGATGCGCTGTTCGAGAACAACCGCGATGTGGAGAACGGCGGGTCGTTCTTCCCGCCCCGTCTTTCTGAAATTGCCGCCGTGGCTGGGCTTGATGTCGCCCAGTTCGAAGAGTGCTTCGATGACGGAAAGTATGAAGACCGCGTGACGCAAGACCTGACCGATGCCAACGCGGACGGACTGCAAGGCACACCGTACTTCATCGTCACCTACGTTTCCAATGGCGAGACGAAGACCGCGGTCTTGAACGGCGCGCAACCCTTCAGTGAATTCCAGATCACGCTGGAGGCGATCCTCAACGAGATCGGCGCGCAGTAACAGAAAAGGTTTAACAAGCACACGGGAGATCCCGTGTGCTTGTCGATGTTTTGAATCTCGCGGAGTTTGGGTTATTCTATCCGCGCCACAAGGAACATAAAAGCCGACCCGTCGTCAACGGTCGGCTTTTATTGTCGCTTCATGAATTCGTGAGAACTGCGGCTCCAGATTTAACGATTAACCCCGGGGTGTATGGTTCGAGAACGCAAAGCCAACAACAGGGTCAAATATTTCTCGTACTGCGCGGGTCGAGCGCGTCGCGCAGTCCGTCGCCGATGAAGTTGATACCCAGCACGGTGAACAGGATCAACGTGCCCGGGAAGAACCACAGCCATGGAGATGTTTCGAGGTAGCGATACGCGCCTTCGAGCATATTGCCCCACGTGGCGGTTGCGCCCTGCACACCCAAACCGAGAAAGCTGACATAGGCTTCGGAGATGATCGCGCCAGCCACGCCCAGGGTGGCGCTGACGATCAATGGCGCGATGGTGTTGGGGAGCAGGTGCCCGAAAATGATGCGCGAGTCTGACGCACCAAGTGCGCGCGCCGCGGAGACGTAATCCAACTCGCGCAGAGAGAGCACGTTGGCGCGTACGATGCGGGCGAGATACATCCAGGAAGTGGAGCCAATGATCAGGATGATGATGATCACGTTGCCGGTCAACTCGCGCCCGAACAGGTTGATGTTTGGGATGGCGTTGGCGAAGAAGCGCGCGCCGATGATGAGCAGGAACAGGCTCGGGATGGTGAGCATGGCTTCGGCAATCCTCATCAACAGACTGTCCACCCAGCCGCCATAATACGCGGCGACCAGTCCGATGAGCGCGCCCAGCACCACTTCCATCACCGCCGCCGAAAGTCCGATGAGCAGGGAGATTTGCCCGCCATAGATGGTGCGCGCCAGAATATCGCGCCCGATCACATCGGTGCCAAAGGGATGTTCCGACGAAGGCGCCTGTAGTTTCAGGCTGGTGTCGTTGCAGTTGGCATAGGCTTCACCGGAAACAGTCTGGTCGATCGGCGCGCAATACCCCTCCGAGAGGAGCACTCCGCCGGTGATGTAGATCACCAAAAACAGGAGCAGCCAAAGCCCGAACATCGCCATGCGATGCTTGCGGAAACGACGGACAGCCAGCGTCCCCGGGGAAAGCGATTTTTGCTTCGTTTCGAGGCTGATCATTGGGGTTGAATCTGCCATGGGAAACCTCTACTCCAGCCGGATGCGCGGGTCAACGAAAGAATAGATGACATCGGTGATGATCTGAAAGACGACGACAGCCACTGCGATCAGCATGAGGATGCCCATCAACATCGGGAAGTCCGATCGTTCGGTGTGGTCGATGAACAAACGACCCATCCCGGGCCACGCAAAAATACTTTCGGTGACGACCGCGCCAGCCAGCAGGAAGGGAATATCCAAACCGATCAGGGTGATGAACGGTAACGCCGCATTCGGCAGGGCATGGCGCATCACCACCACCAGCGCACGCAACCCCTTGGCGCGCGCCGTGCGCACGTAATCCTGCCCCAGGGTCTCCAGCACACTCGAACGCACGAACCGGCTGTAGCCGGCAATGCTGATGATGGAAAGCGTTGCCACCGGCAGGATCATGTGCTTGACCAGTTCGGCGGTGGTTTTTCCAACGGCGGGGTCGAACATCCCCACCGTCGGAAGGTACGGCAACCCCCACCTGCGAAAATTCACCGCAAAGAGATACATCAACGACAGCGCCAGCCAGAACACGGGCATGGAATACCCAATGAACGAAAGCCCGGTGGCAACATTGTCGAAGGTTGAGTAGGGGCGGAGCGCGGAATACAACCCCAGAGCCAGTGAAAATACAATAATAACGATTTCGACCGTGACCATCAGGATTAACGTGTTCGGTAAACGGTCCGCGATCATTTCGGTGACCGGGCGGCGGGTAACCAGCGACGTGCCCAGGTCTCCCCGCAAAACGCCAAGCCGCTTGCCGGGCTCATCCCCCACACCGTCGCCGTCGATATCGACCATCCGCCAATCGTTGCCCACCAGCCAGACCAGGTACTGGTTATACAGGCTGAATTGGCAATCTGTGTTTTGCAGAGCGTTCGAGAATTTTTCGCCCAGCGTTATTTTTTTACCGGGCGTCACGGGGAGTTTTTCGGTCGTGCAGTCGATGAAGAAAACCGGCAGGTCCAAGCCCAACTGCCTCCGCAGGCGTTCCTTGTCTTCGGCTTTTGGCGGAGTGCGCGCGCCGAGCGTGGCAATCGGGTCCCCGATGGATTGCATCAAGAGAAAAAGGATCACGCTGATGATAAAAAGCAATGGGATGGCTTGGGCAAGCCTGCGGATGATGTAGGTGCTCATGGGCGGATGAATGTGTCTCGGCAGGCCGGGCACCCGGCCCGCCGAGACAGGAGTGACAAAGAGCCTACGGGTTTACGAACCACTCGTAGGAGTTCCAGAACGGAGACGCACCGGAGAATTTGACGCCTTGCAGCCGGTTGTTCAACGACCACAGGTCGGGGTCGGACCACATCATGACAACGACCACATCGTCGTACATGATCTGTTGGATCTGCTTGTACAGGTCGATGCGTTTGTTCAGGTCGACGGTTTGCGCCTGTTCGAGCAGTAACGCATCCAGATCGGCGTTGCAGTATCCCTGGTTGTTGCCGCCATCCGGGTTGTCTGCGCTGGTGATTTCGGAGCACAGCCAATAGGAGGAGATCTCCGGGTCGGGGAAGCCGGTCGGCGCATTCGAATATTCGCCGATATCGTAATCGCCGATCGCCATGGGACCGCCCGCGGCGAAGCCGCCGAAGAAGATATCGCCGGTGAAGTTGCGCAGTTCAACGCCGATGCCCACCGCAGCCCACTGTTGCTGCACCACAGCCTGCACGTTCTTGCGCAGTTCGCGGGTGGTGGTCACGTAGCGCAGGACGAGTTCCACACCGTCCTTGTCGCGGGTGCCGTCGCCGTTCGAGTCCACCCAGCCTGCCGCGTCCAACAAGGATTTGGCTTCTTCGGGGTTGTACGGATACGGTTCAAGACCGTCGTGGTTGTAGGGTGGCGTACCAACCCAAACGGTGGCGGGAACCGGGTTCACGCTTTCCAACAACAAGTCATTGACGATGGTGAAGCGGTCGGTTGCCAGGGCGATGGCTTTGCGCACGTTGACATCCAGCATGGCGGGGTGGGCGGTATCCGGGTTCACGTTCAAGAACCAGGTTTCAGCGTAACCGGAGGAAACTGCGGGCACGGTCACATTGCCGGTGGCTTCGAGTTTTGCGATCTGGTCCGATGAGAGGAACACACCAATATCGGTGTCGCCGGCGATGATGGCGGCTTCCTGCGCGGCGTCATCGGGGACGAAGCGGATGAAGATCTGCTCCAGTTTCGGCTGGTTGAACCAGTGCGGGTTCGCCGTCAGGATCAGGTGACTGCCGGACTCCCATTCGCTGAACATGAACGGGCCGGTGCCGACTGTGGGGGCTTTGTTCCATTCGGCGTTGTCCAGCGTTCCTTCGGCATCGAACACGGGTTGCAACACATGTTCGGGGAGGATGTCGCTGACAAAAATGGTCGTCAACCACGGCGCGAATGGCTCGTTGAAGGTGACCACAGCCGTGTAATCGTCGACCGCTTCCACACTGGCGACAAAATCGGCATACGGGTAGGTGCTGTTCACCGTGTTAGTTTCCGAAAGGATCATGTTGTAGGTGAACACAAGATCGTTGGCGGTGAACGGTTCGCCATCGCTCCACTTTGCGTCTTCGCGCAGTTTGATGGTGATGGTCTTGCCGTCTGCGCTGACGCCGCCGTTTTCAGCCGAGGGGATCTCAGCGGCAAGGATGGGCACAGCGCCATTCGCGTCGTCGAACGTCCACAAACCCTGGAGCCAGAATTGGCGCGTGATGCTCGAGAACCACATGGATGTGTACATGGGGCTGAGGCTGTCGGGTTCCTGGGTGAAGGTGATGGTGGCGATGCCGCTGGGAGCGTCCACCGCCGGTTCTGTGGCGGCTGGCTCGGTAGCCACCGGCGCGGATGGTTCCGTGGCGTCGGCGGGGGGTTCGGTCGCGGCGCCTCCGCCGCATGCCGCCAGCACCATGCTGGCGAGCACGAGCAGGGATAGTAAAGCATACAGGTTGCGTTTCATGTTTCTCCTCCGAAGAATTAGGATTGAACGGGTGATACGAGGAAAGGAAGTGGATGTATTTGTGGCGTGACAGCCTCCTGCGGAAAAGAATGGATCGCTTTCACCGTTCCGCCTGCGGATGAAACGTTCCTTCCGACGGGCGGGTTGATGCACAACTTCGGCGTTCTCTAACTGACATGTGCCAGGCGCGGGTCGAGCGCGTCGCGCAAACCGTCACCCAGCAGGTTGAAGGCGAGCACTGTGAACATGATGGCTAGTCCGGGGTAGAAAACAAGATGAGGAGCGGTAAAGACCTGGTTGCGTTCAGCGCCCAGCATGGAACCCCATTCCGGCGTGGGAGGTTGCGCGCCCAGCCCAAGGAAGGAAAGAGCCGCTGAATCCAGAATGGCGGAGGCGATACCCAACGTCCCCTGGACGATTAAAGGCGTCAGTGCGTTCGGAAGGATTCGCTTGAACAGGATTTCAAATGTATTGCCCCCCAACGAACGTGTGGCGGAAACGTAATCCATCTCGCGGATCGAAAGCACGCTTCCGCGCACGACCCGCGCATAGGCAGGTATCGAAACGATGCCAATTGCGAGCAGGGCGTTGATGAGCCCAGGTCCCAAAACCGTGACGATGGCGATCGCCAACAACAGCGAGGGAAACGCCAGAAGCACATCCATCACGCGCATGATTGCATTATCCGCCCATCCCCCGAGGTAGCCAGCCAGCGCACCGAGCACAGTCCCGATAAAGATGGCAAACGTCACGGTGGCGAACCCGATGACGAGACTGAGGCGGGCGCCATACAACAGGCGACTGAATTCATCGCGGATATTCCCATCCAACCCCATAACGTGTTGGGGTTCGGTCTCTGGGCAACCCAAAACATGGACACAGGGCGGCAGGCGTTTTTCGATCTGCCCGGTATAATCATCCACATCGAGCATCGACAGGGTGGGATCGTATGGCGCGAGCCAGTGCGCGGTCAACGCGATGAAAATCAAGATTCCTAGAATCGCCATTCCCGCAACCGCTGATTTCCGGCGAAGCAGCCGCCGGCGGGTTACACTCCACAGGCTGACCGATTCCAACGAAGCCTCGGTATCCAGTTTCGGTATCTTCAGGTCCATGGTCAACTCAAACGGATCCGGGGGTCGAGATAAGCGTAGGAAATATCCACCAGCAAGTTGATCACAACAAAGAAGACGGCGATCACCACCGTGAATGCCTGAACAATTCCATAATCCCGGGCGGTGATGGCTTCGTAGAGGATGCGCCCCACGCCCGAAAGGTTGAATACCGTTTCTGTCAGCACCGCGCCGCCGAGTAGACCACCGAGCGAAAGCCCGACCACGGTCACAATGGGCAACAACGCGTTCCGCAGCGCGTGACGCAGAATTACCACGCGCTGTTTCAGCCCCTTGGCGCGCGCCGTGCGGATGTAATCCTGACCCAACACCTCCAGCATGGCGGAGCGCGCCATGCGGGCGATCAACGCCATTGGGATGGTCGAGAGCGCCAGCGCCGGCAGGATCATGTGCTGTGTGGCGTCCTTAAACACATCCCAATCGCTCGCCAGGATGCTGTTGAGGATGTTCATGCGGGAGACGAATTCGGCCACCGTGTAGGAGAACGTCCCTTCGGTGAGTTGCAGGCTCCAAATTTCAAAAAATGGATCGGGGATTAAACCGGGGGAAAGACGCCCGGACGGCGGCAATTGGAACGGCGTATCTTTCAGCGAAAGGGAAAAAACGTACGCGAGCATTAAGCCCAGCCAGAAGACCGGCATCGAGACGCCGATGTTCGCCCACAACATGGTGACTACATCCGCCCACGAATTGTGGCGGACGGCGGAAATAATTCCAAGAGGGATGCCCACCAGGATGCTGATGGAGAGAGCGGCAATACTCAACTCCACCGTGATCGGCAGGCGCTGTGAAAGGATTTCGGTGACCGGCATCGAAAAACGGAAGGAATTGCCGAAGTCGCCTTTGAGAATCTCCCCCATATACACCACAAACTGAACGGGGATGGGTTTGTCCAACCCGTGACGAGCAAGGAACTGGTCGCATACTTCATCCGTGGCTTTTTCGCCCAGCATGGCGCGGCACGGGTCGCTTGGGATGAGGCGCGCCAGCGCGAAGGTGGCAAACAAAATGCCGACCAGGACGGGAATGCTGAGGAAAATTCGGCGCAGGATGTAGGTTGTCATTGATTTTTAGGACATCCCCAGCAGGATGTGCTTCCTGCTGGGGATGTTTTACAGCAACGAAACGATTTGTCGCTTATTGCGGGGCGTTGAGGAACGCGCCGAACAGGTACGTCCAGTATTCGAATGCGCCCGTGTTGCCGGTGTGGAGCGGATGCGAAGCATCCCATTGCACCACGTAGCTCATGACCACATCATTGGCATCCAGCGAAGAACCATCGTGGAAGGTGACGCCTTGCCGCAGTGTGAACGTCCACTCGGTCAGGTCGGCGTTCGACTCGAACGATTCCGCGAGACCACCGGTCTCAGTGCCCGTGCCGCCGATCTCATACGAAAGCAACGGCTCGGTCACCTGCTCGCAAGCGCGCAGGGATTCGCCGTCGGTCTCATCGGCGCAGTACAGCGAGATGGGTTCGGCGTTCTGCATCCACACGAAAGTATCCTGTCCGGGAATGCCCATCACGGCGAAGATTTCGGTGCTCAACGGGCTGGCATGCGCGCCTTCCACAGCCGCTTTGTAGGCGATGGCAGAACCGCCATGCGCCACAGGGATCATCGGCACGTGCTGTTTGATGGCGTTATTCGCCGCCTCATAGAACGGAGCGCGGGCAGCCGGGTCGGCAAGTTGACCGCCCTGGGCGAGGTTGTCGGTAATATCGGCAAAGGAAGTGCCGAACTGGTCATAGGCGGCGGCGCTGAAATGCGCGTCGAGGAAGTTCACCACATCCGGGAAGTCCGCGCCCCAGCCGAGGAGGTGCATACCATCGAGCGCACCCGAATTGGCAGCATCGAGGAATGCGCCGGATTCCATCACGTTGATCTCAACGGTCACACCGAGGTTTTCCTTCAACTGCGCTTGAATATCCTGCGCCACAACGTTCGGGTCGGGCAGGTAACCGCGCACTACATCACGGTACGACAGTTTCACGGTCGGGAACGGATTGCCCTCGTTGTAGCCGGCTTCGGCAAGCAATGCCTTGGCGGCTTCGGGGTTGAAATCGTACCAGGCTTCGCCCGCGCACCCGTTGGGGATGGAGCAAGGCGTGAAGTGCGATGCAACTTCAGAGCCGGTGGGGTAGAACTGATCGACGATGCGCTGGCGGTCTATCGCCTGGGCGAATGCCTGACGGACCAGTTCGTTATCGAACGGCGCAAAGGTGTTGGTCATTCCAATGTACATGACGTTGAGCGCCGGGCGGGGATAGAGCGCCAGGCTGGAATCGCCGGAGACAGTATCGAAATCATCCGGACCAACATTGTCGATTGCATCCACTGTGCCGGATTGAAGTTCAAGCAGGCGTTGGGCAGATTCAGAACTCCAGCGGAACACCAGGGTTTCGCTCTTGGCGAGTTCGCCCCAATACGCGTCGTTGCGTGTGAACACGATCTGATTGCCGCGTTCCCAGGCTTCGAGCTTGTAGGGACCCGTGCCGATCGGCTTCTCGAGGATGTCTCCGGTACCGCCGGTCGATTCGAGGTATTCGCTGGGTTGGATGCCGAGCGATGAAAACGCCACTTTCGCCGGGACGGCTGGATCGGGCGCGCAGAGAGTGATCTTCACGGTGAATTCATCCACCGCTTCGATGGATTTAAAACCGCCGCCGTAATCACAGCTGGAGGCTTCCACTTTCATGCCTTCGTAAGCGGCAGGCGCTTCGGTGGCGGGCGCCTCAGTGGGGGCTTCGGTGGCGGGCGCCGCCGGTTCCTCGGTCATCGCTTCGGTGGCGGTTGCCCCGCCGCCGCATGCCGCAAGGATCAAACTTGACAACACGAGCAACGACAGTAAAGCATAGAGTTTGCGTTTCACGTTTCTCCTCCTATAGAGAAATATTGTTTGGATTCGTTTTCGTACCTGGGTATGGGAATCGGAAATGACTTTGTGGCGGGCGCCTCCTTCCGGTTGGTGGACAGATTATACAGCAAAAGGAAGTTTAGTAAACGGGTAAAGGCACACCGCGCCCGTTTAACGCTACCTGGGAGGGGTTTTTATGCCATACGCCGGGGACCGTTGCCCCACAGCGCGGACAACGACCGTCGCCGGTCACATGATACTCGCGGATGACATACCCGCTTCGTTTCACCAGTGGATGGCTGCATTCCGGGCAGGTCGTGTTTTCATACTCCCCGACGCGCCCCGGCAGATTCCCCGCGTACACGAACCGCAAGCCTGCCTCGCGCCCGATCTCCGCCGCGCGTAAAAGAGTATTCGCATCGGTATTCCCCGGGTCAGTCATCTTGTAATCCTTGTGGAACGCTGTCACGTGCCACGGAATATCGCGCGAGACACCGGCAATAAACCGCGCCGCGTCCCACAATTCTTCGTTTGAATCGTTGAAACCGGGGATCGTCAATGTGACAATTTCCACCCACAAGCCCAACTCATGCGCGCGTTGGATTCCATCCAGCGTGTTTTGTAACACCCCGCCTAACGAGCGATAATTTTTATCGCTCATGCACTTCAAATCGATTTTATACGCGGAAAGATACGGCGCAAGATATTCCATCACTTCCGGCGTGTTGTTCCCGTTCGAGACGTACGCGCACATCAGCCCTGCATTCTTCGCTTCTTTGAAGATCTCCACTGCCCACTCGCTGGTGATCAACGGCTCGTTGTATGAAGAGACAACCACCGAAGCCTGCGTCTTGCGGGCATGCTCGACCATTCCCGGCGGCGTGATCTTGCGGATGTAATTGACCGAAACATCCGACGCCGGGTCGCGCATGGCTTGCGAGGTCAGCCAGTTTTGGCAATACCCGCAGTGATAATCGCATCCGAGCATGCCAAACGTCAGCGCGTTCGCGCTGGGCAACACGTGAAAGAACGGCTTCTTCTCGATGGGGTCGCTTTGCAGGGCGGCGACATATCCACTTGGCACGCGCAATTCTCCCCGTTGGTTGAAGCGCACCTGGCAAATCCCGCGCCGTCCTTCGCGGATCACACAGCGGTGTCCGCACGCGAAACATCGCACTTCGTGGTTGGGAAGTTTTTCATACAGAGTCCCCTCGGTTGTGAGTCCGTCGAGATATTCACCGATCGAGCCGGGCATCGCCTCTCGCTTTCACCTTTATAATACACCCATGCTCACGGTTTGTGTACAGGCTGGCGGCGCATCGTCGCGCATGGGTGAAGATAAGGCGCTCAAATCTTTTCTCGCGCGACCCTTAATTCAACGCGTGGTGGATAGACTCACGCCCATCGCGGATGAACTGATCGTGACGACCAACCGCCCCGACGATTATGCCTTCCTTGGGCTTCGCCTCTTCCCGGACCTCAAGCCGGGTCGCGGCGCCCTGGGCGGACTCTACACCGCGATCGCTTCGGCTTCGCATCCGTATGTTGCGGTCGTGGCGTGCGATATGCCTTTTGCCAGCGCAAAACTCATTGAGTCTGCCGTAGCCATCATGAACGACGAAAAAGTGGATGTTGTCATCCCGCGCGCGGTCGCACAGGAAGAGTCGGGCAAACGCAGTGAGGGCTACGAACCGCTCCACGCGCTCTACCGCCGCGAGACCTGCCTGCCCGCCATCGAAGCGGCGATCCATGCCGACCAGTGGAAAGTGATCGCATGGTTTCCACAAGTGAACGTGCGGGTGCTAATCGCTGAGGAGGTCGCATCCGCCGACCCCGATGGTCTCGCGTTCTGGAACGTCAACACGCCGGAAGAGTTTGCAAAGGCAGAGCAGATCGCAAATCAAAATCCCGAAGGGATGGAAAGATTGTAGAAAAGATCGAATGCTGAATTGAACCCCGAAGGGGTGACATTTATTTCACCCCTTCGGGGTTTTGCGAACCGGCATCCTGTTCTATAAAAATTTCACTTGTTTCGACAAGCTCAACACACCGCCTTCGGAGTTATCAATTCTCAAAAGAGGAATCATGACCACATACGATGTCAATCTCGTCCGCCAGCAATTCCCAGCGCTTGACCGCCCCGCCATTTTTCTCGATAACCCCGCCGGGACGCAGATCGCCAAACCCAGCCTCGACCGTATCAACAAATACCTGCTTGAAAATAATGCCAATCACGAAGGCATGTTCGAGACCAGCCGCCGGTCGGACGAGGTCCTGCACGAGGCGCACGTTGCCATGGCGGATTTTCTCAACGCCTCGCGCCCCGAAGAGATCGTCTTCGGCAACAACATGACCACGCTCACCCTGCACATCTCGCGTTCCCTCGCGCGGACTCTGCAACCGGGCGACAACCTCCTCGTCACGCGGCTCGACCACGACGGCAACATCGCGCCGTGGATGCTCGCCGCCGAGGACAAGGGATGCAACCTGCTCTGGGTGGATATCGACGTGGAAGACGGCACGCTCGACCTCGATGACTTTGCGCGCGCCCTGGAAAAGAAACCGAAGATCGCCGCGTTTGGCTACGCATCGAATTTGTTGGGGACGGTGAACCCGGTGAAGAAGTTGACAAAGATGGCGCACGATGCCGGCGCGTTGGTGTACGTGGATGCCGTGCAATACGCGCCGCACGGTCCGATTGACGTGCAGGACATCGGCTGTGATTTTCTGGTGTGTTCGTCGTACAAGTTTTTCGGTCCGCATGCGGGGGCGTTGTATGGGAAATTTGATTTGCTAAGCGAGTTGAAGGCATACAAAGTGCGACCCGCGTCGAATGAGTTGCCGTATAAGTTCGAGACCGGCACGCAAAACCACGAGGGAATCGCCGGCGTGCTCGGCGCGCTGGAATACCTGCAATGGTTGGGAACGCAATTCGGAGCGGATCACGCCTCCACGTGGAAGGATGCGGGCTTCACCGGTCGCAAGTTGGAGTTGAAGAAGGGGATGTCCGTGATGCGCGATTACGAAAAAGAATTGTCCAAAAAATTAATTGGCATCGTCGAGTCCGTGACGGGGACGCGCATCTACGGCATCACCGATCTGAACCGCCTCGATGAACGTGTGCCGACGGTTTCATTCACCGTCGAAGGGAAGGACCCCGAAAAACTTGCCGATGCAATCGGGCGCGAAAATATCTACGTATGGAACGGGCACAATTACGCGCTGGCGGTGGTGGAGCGCCTGGGTCTGCTCGAATCAGGCGGCATGATCCGCGTGGGACCGGTGCATTACAACACGCTGGAGGAGTTGGAGACGTTTGGGGAGGTGTTGAAGAAGGTGGCAAACTAAATCTGTTGGTCGAGTAGCCACGAAGTGGCGTATCGAGACCAACTGGTACGCGTACAAAATTTTGTGACAAGAATTGCTTTGCTGATCGGTGGTCTCGATACGTCCCGCGACGCTTCGACTTCGGGCTTCGCCCTTCGCTCAGCGCGCGCGGGACTACTCGACCACCAGGTTTTTTGAAAAATTATTTCCCATTCACAACCTTCGCCGCGCCGCCGGGGCGGGCGACGAGGATTTTTTCCACACCCTCGATGCCGCGTAAATTTTTCTCGATGGCTTGCGCTTCGGATTCGAGCGTGAGCACGTGCACGTTCGCACCGGCATCCACGGTGTAACAGGCGGGCAGACCGTCCATCCGCCACGCGCGGACAGCCTCCATCACGGCGAGCGAGGCGGGTTTCCAGTAGTGAAGCGCGGGCGCGGAGGTCATCATCACCGCGTGCATGATGTCTGAATCCAATTCGACGATGGACACGAACGCGTTGAAATCCTTTTCGAGGATCGCTCTTCGGCAGAGGTCGAGCCGACGCGGCGCGTCAGCCACACGGGCGGCTTGAAGCGGGCTGGTGGGAGCGACCGCGTGCCCTTCGGTGGACCCGGTCTTTTTATGCGACGCGCTCACCACAGCGACCAAATCCACGAGCGCCCAATGAGTCGGCGGTGCGATGGAGAATGCGAACGAATCTTCGTCGCTTATGCCAGCCTGCCACTCGACGAACCCGCCGGGGATCGAGCGCGAAGCCGAACCAGACCCACGTCGCGCAAGACGCGAGAGGTCGCGTTCGCTGAGATTCAACCCGGCGGCTGTGCTCCCCGCCAACGCCAGCGCGGCAAATGCCGAAGCCGAGGAGGCGATCCCTGCGCCGGAGGGGAAGTTGTTTTCGGTGAGCACTTCTGCTTTGTGGTTGATGTTTGCCTGTCCCCGAATCAGATCCAAAATTTCCGAAACACGCTTCAATCCTGCGCCGGTCACCTCGTGCCCGTTGATGATCAGTTCGTCGAACGGGAGCGAAGGTTGAAAACTCACAGACGTGCGTGTGGTCAACCCGTCGAGGTTCATCGAGAGCGAACCGTTCATGGGGAGGCGCAGCGCGTTATCGCGGTTGCCCCAGTATTTAATAAAAGCGATATTCGGGTGTGCCTGCGCAGTCGCGGTCCTACCAGGGGATGATATGGTCATGAGGGGATGATACCACCGGAAGCGCATACCGTATGCAAATCCCTTGTAAGGTATGCATCGAAACTTTGCGCTGTATCCCCGTCATGTAGGGTGAAGACA
>CAZGSB010000012.1:0-54904 GCA_964528275.1 uncultured Anaerolinea sp.
TGCCGCAGACGCGGGAACACGTGCTGTTGGCGCGGCAGGTGGAAGTGCCGAGCATTGTGGTGTTCCTGAACAAAGTGGATCAGATGAACGACCCCGAGTTGCTCGAGTTGGTGGAACTGGAACTGCGCGAGTTGTTGAACGGCTACGGCTTTCCGGGCGACACGACCCCGATCGTGCGCGGGAGCGCGAAAGCGGCGTTGGATTCCTCCAGCACCGACTCAAATGCACCCGAGTACGAATGCATCAAAGAGTTGCTGCGGGTGGTGGATGAATACATCCCCGAACCGAAGCGCGAGATGGACAAACCGTTCATGATGGCGGTGGAAGATGTGTTCTCGATCAAGGGACGCGGGACGGTGGTGACGGGACGGGTGGATCGCGGTCATGCCAAAAAGGGCGACCCGATCGCGATCGTTGGCTTGCGCGAGACGAAAGAGAGTGTCATCACGGGCACCGAAATGTTCCACAAGGAACTGGACGAAGTGGTGGCGGGCGACAATGCGGGCATTCTGTTGCGCGGCATCGAGCGTGAAGATGTCGAGCGCGGGCAGGTGCTGGCGAAGCCCGGGTCGGTGACACCGCACAAGAAGTTTCTGGCGGAAGTGTACGTGCTGAAGAAGGAAGAGGGGGGGCGGCACAAGGCATTCTTCAGCGGGTATCGACCGCAGTTCTACATCCGCACCATGGATGTGACCGGCAACATCGAATTGCCGCAGGGTGTCGAGATGGTCATGCCGGGCGACAACGTCAACCTGACCGTCGAACTGATCGTCTCCGTCGCCCTCGAGCAGGGCTCCAAGTTCGCCATCCGTGAAGGCGGCCTCACCGTCGGCGCGGGCGTCGTTACCAAAATCATCGAATAGGCGCAGAGATGACCAAACAGAAGATCCGCATCCGTTTGAAGGCGTACGATCATCGAGTCCTCGACTCGACCGCCAAGCGCATCGTCGAAACCGCCGAGCGCAGTGGAGCGCATGTTGTCGGTCCTGTGCCCTTGCCAACCAAGACTGAACGGTTTACAATACGGCGCTCGACATTCATAGATAAAGACTCGCACGAGCATTATGAGATCCGCACACACAATCGGCTGATCGATGTGCTTGACCCCGACTCGAAGACAATCGACATGCTGATGCGGTTGTCGTTGCCAGCGGGTGTGGATATTGAAATAAAAATATAGTTGGTCGTACTCGAGAGTAGAGACCTGCACGATACAGCTCTACTCTCGAATTTCGCCAGCGCAAGAACGGCGTTGCACGGGACAACAACAACCTGTACTCCCGACAACCTGTTTACTGCACTGCCCCGGAGATGATGCAGTCCAAGCCCGGACTGACAGTCTCGTCAAAATTTTTGAAGGAGAAAACCGAGTATGTTGAAAGGGCTTATTGGAAGGAAGATCGGCATGACCCAGATCTTCGATGAGCAAGGCGTCGCATTTCCTGTGACGATCATCGAAGCTGGGCCATGTTACGTTACACAGGTCCGCACACAGGATCGGGAGGGGTATGCGGCGGTTCAAGTTGGGTTCGAGGAAATTCACCCCAAAAAGTTGACGGCTGGCGCGCTCGGACATTTGAAATCGAATGACCTGCCTCCGCTCCGCTTCTTGCGTGAGTTCCGATCGAAAGAAACCGCTGCGATTGGCGAAAAACTAACCGTGGATGTGTTCAAGGTCGGTGAAAAGGTGGATGTGGTTGGCACCAGCAAAGGCAAGGGATTTGCGGGCGCGGTCAAACGTCATCACTTTGCGGGCGGCAAGAAGACGCACGGTCAATCCGACCGTCATCGTGCTCCCGGTTCACGTTCATCGGGTACCACGCCCGGGCGGGTGTTCAAAAACTCGCGCGGCGCCGGTCACATGGGGAGCGACCGGGTCACCGTCTCTGCAATGAAGATCGTCCTCGTGGATACCGAACGCAACCTGCTCGGCGTTCACGGCGCTGTGCCGGGCGGCAAGGGCGGCGTAGTGGTGATCAAAGAGGCGCGCAAGCAGTAGGCGCAAAGGATTTGATGAAATGAAAGTAGACGTTTTCAACCTCGAAGGCAAGAAGTTGCGCGAAATGGAACTCCCTTCTGCGATCTTCGAAGCCCCCATTAATGTGGATTTGATGCACCAGGCGTACCAACGCCAGATGGCAAACGCCCGCCTCGGCACGCACGATACTAAAGTGCGCGGCGAAGTCTCCGGTGGCGGCGCCAAACCGTGGAAACAAAAAGGCACGGGTCGCGCCCGTCAGGGCTCGCGCCGCGCAGCGCAGTGGGTGGGAGGCGGCCGCATCCACACACCGCACCCGCGCAGTTACGAGCAACGCATGCCGAAAAAGATGCGACACGCCGCGCTCCGCTCCGCACTTTCCGCCAAAGCGAAGGACGCAGGCGTAGTGGTTGTGGATGAATTGAATATTTCCGAACCGAAGACCAAGATAATGTCGCAGGCGTTGAATAAACTGGTCGGCGATCAATCTGCATTGGTTGTCCTTCCCCAGAAGGATCAATCGTATGAAGTTGCCATGCGCACGATCGGGAACCTCGATGACGCCAAGGTCCTGCTCGCTGGCTACCTCAATATTCGCGACCTGTTCAACTACGACAAGCTCGTTCTGCCTGTCAAGGCAATCGACGCGCTGGCGGCGAATTTGGGATAGGAGATTGACATGACCACTGTTTACGATATTTTGCGCCGTCCCCTTGTCACAGAGAAATCGAACCATCTCTCTGGAAAATTAAACCAATATTCATTCGTTGTTGCGGATTTTGCCACGCGCAAGTCCGTCAAGGACGCGGTTGAAACCCTCTACGATGTGAAAGTGGACCGCGTCAACATCATCAACACCTCCGCCAAGCGCGGTCGTCGTTTGCGAAGCCGCCGCATGCTGGTTCGCAAATCCAGTTTCAAGAAGGCGATCGTGACGCTGGCGGAAGGTCAGACCCTGCAAATCTTTGAAGGGGTGCAATAATGCCAGTCAAAAAATACAAACCCGTAACACCGGGCACCCGCGGGATGACCGGTTACACGTTCGACGAAATCACCAAATCCACTCCGGAACGCTCGTTGCTGGTCCCACTCCGCAAGAGCGGCGGACGCAACGTTCACGGGCGCGTCACGGTTCGTCATCGCGGCGGCGGACATCGCCGCTTCATCCGCATTGTGGATTTTAAACGCGACAAGCGCGGCATCCCCGCCAAAGTGGCGGCAATCGAGTATGACCCGAACCGCACAGCCCGCCTCGCACTGCTCCATTATTCAGACGGCGAAAAGCGATACATCGTCGCCCCGGTCGATCTGAAGGTGGGCGACACAGTCATGGCTGGCGCGGGAGCCGAGATTCGTTCCGGCAACTCGCTTCCGATTTCAAGCATCCCGGTCGGCACGCTCATCCACAATATCGAAGTCAAGGATGGACGCGGCGGACAGTTGGTACGCTCCGCCGGTGGGGCGGCGCAATTGCTCGCCAAAGAAGGCGACTTTGCGCAGATCCGCATGCCATCGGGCGAGGTGCGTTTGATCCGCCAGACCTGCTATGCCACGATCGGTCAGGTCGGCAATCTCGACCACGGCAATATCAAGCTCGGCAAGGCTGGGCGCAAACGCCACAAGGGCATCCGCCCGGCAGTGCGCGGTTCTGCGATGACCCCGCGCGATCATCCGCACGGTGGTGGTGAAGGTCGTCAGTCCATTGGCTTGCCCGGTCCGAAGAGCCCGTGGGGCAAACCCACGCTGGGTTACAAGACCCGCCGCAACAAAAAAACCAATCAATATATTGTCCGTCGTCGCTCGAAGACGAGCCGCTAATTGGAAACACGTAGTAACGGCTTCCGCCGTTCAATGGCGACCGAAGTCGCCGCTACTTCAAGAGGTATGTCATGTCACGATCATTGAAAAAGGGTCCTTTTATAGAACCCAAACTGTTGAAACGAATCGAAACAATGAACCAGAAGAACGAGAAGAAGGTGATTCGCACGTGGAGCCGCGCCAGCGTGATCTTCCCGCAGATGGTCGGTCACACGATCGCCGTCCATGATGGGCGCCGCCACGTGCCGATCTACATCACCGAGAATATGGTCGGTCATCGTCTCGGCGAGTTTGCGCCAACGCGCACGTTCCGTGGTCACACGATCGGCGAGAAGGCGGCTGCTCCGGCGGCTGGGGCGTAAGGATTTGAGTCATGCGTGATATTCAAGCACACTTGAAGTTTCTGCCCATGTCCGCGCAGAAGGTCCGCCTGGTGGTCGACCTCGTGCGCGGCAGGAGCGCGAACGAAGCGCTGGAGATGCTCCGCTTTGTGAACAAAGCCGCGGCGTTGCCGGTGCGAAAACTGGTTGCCTCCGCGGTTGCCAATGCCGAGGAAAATTTCGGCGTCAGCCGCGACGATCTCTTCGTGGCGCAGATTTTTGCGAACGAAGCGCCCACGCGCAAGTGGAGGCGTTTCGGCGCGCGCGGACGGTTCAAGCCGATCCTTCGCCGCAATTCACACATTACTGTCGTCTTGCGCGAGCGCGGCGCTGTTGCGCCATAAGGAATAAGGAGAAGATATGGGTCGTAAAGTTCATCCGATCGGAATGCGGCTGGGAATCAATCAGGGCTGGCAGGGGCGTTGGTTTGCCGAAGGCTCCGAGTATCGACAGCAATTGCACCAGGATTTTGCCATTCGCAATCTTTTGTTGGGAATCCCCTCGAAAGGCGGCACGGCAAAAAGCGCCGATGTCCGCAAACTGCGCAAGGATCTGCCGGAAACCATCCTCAACAAGAAGGCGGGAATATCCCGCGTGGAAGTGGAGCGCTACCCCGGCAAGATCAAAATTTCCATCCATACCGCCAAGCCGGGCATTTTGATCGGCCGCAAGGGCGAGGGTGTGAAGAGGATCCGCACGGGGCTGGAAGCGCTCATCGGCAAGAAAGTGGACCTGGATATCAAAGAAATCGGCTCGCCGGATACCGATGCGATGCTGGTGGCGATGAATATCGCAGACCAACTCGAACGACGGATTGCCTATCGCCGCGCCATGAAGCGCGCGATCCAGCAGGCGATCAAGCAGGGCGCGGAAGGGATCAAGATCATGGTGGGCGGGCGTTTGGGCGGCGCGGAAATGTCGCGTGATGTCTGGTTGCGCGAAGGGCGCGTCCCGTTGCAGACCCTGCGTTCGAACGTGGACTTTGCCATCGCCGAAGCGACGACCACCTACGGTCAGATCGGCGTGAAGGTTTGGATCTACAAAGGCGAAGCGAAATCCGATGTGGAAGAAAAGGTGGAGGCGACTGAAGGCGTGTACGTCAGCCAGTAATCAGTTCAGTCGTCCATGAGGTAGTTATTATGTTGATGCCAAAACGTGTTAAGTGGCGCAAGCAAATGCGCGGCCGCATGCGGGGGAAAGCCCTGCGCGGCGCAGAGATCAGCTTCGGCGAGTTCGGGTTGCAGGCGCTGGAACCCGGCTGGGTGACCGCACGGCAGATCGAAGCTGCGCGCCGCACGATCGTGCGCGAGATGAAGCGCCGCGGCAAGGTGTGGATTCGCATTTTCCCGGCGAAACCGTTCACGCACAAACCGCCCGAAACCCGCATGGGTTCCGGCAAAGGGAATGTGGAATATTACGTGGCTGTCGTAAAGCCCGGACGCATCATGTTTGAGGTCGGCGGCTTGGATTCAGCCACCGCCGTGCAGGCGCTCAAGAACGCGCAATATAAGTTTTCGATCAAGACGAAAGTGGTTGCGCGCCACGAGGGAGAGCAGGCATGAAAGCGGTAAAGACCAAAGAGTTACGAACCATGAAGCCGGGCGAGATCGAGACAAAAATCAACGATGCCCGCGATGAGTTGATGAAACTGCGGTTCCAGCAGGTGACCGGTCAATTGACCGATACCAGCCGCGTGCGGATCCTGCGGCGCAATATCGCCCGCATGATCACCATTCTGCGCGAGGAAAAAGCCGCGGAAGCCAAGGAAGGTGAAGCATGAACAATCGTCGTCGCATGACTGGTGTGGTCACCAGCAACAAGATGACCAAGACGGTTGTGGTCGAGGTGACGCGGGTGTTCCGCCATCCCTTGTATCGCAAGGTCGTCCATTCGAGCAAGCGCTTCAAGGCGCACGATGAGATCGGTTGCCAGGTCGGCGATCAGGTCCAGTTGGTCGAATCCAAACCCATGTCCCGCGAGAAGCGTTGGGTGGTCGAATCCATCGTCAAGAAGGAAATCCGCACGGCGGATACCGGCGTCGCGGACTTGAAGGCGGAGGAATAAGCCATGATTCAGCACGAATCCCGGCTCAAGGTTGCCGATAATTCCGGCGCGCGTGAACTGCTCGTCATTCACGTCTTGGGCGGTTCCACCCGCCGGTACGGCAGTATCGGCGACGTGGTGGTCGCCTCGGTCAAGTCCGCTTCCCCGCAAGGCGGCGTGAAAAAAAGCGAAAAGGTGCGCGCGGTGATCGTACGCTGTTCGAAGGAATGGCGGCGCGAAGACGGTTCCTACATCAAATTCGACGATAACGCTGCGGTCTTGCTGGATGCCGACGGTGTCAACCCCAAAGGCACGCGTATTTTCGGACCCGTGGCGCGCGAGTTACGTGAAAAAGGCTTCATGAAGATCGTTTCACTGGCGCCGGAAGTGCTGTAGGTTGGAGGAGCAAACAGAATGAAAGTGAAGATTCGAAAAGGCGACACAGTGCAGGTCATCAGCGGCCGCCTCGAAGACAAAGGCAAGACCGGCGAGGTCGTCAATGTGATCCTGGAAACCCGGCGCGTGATCGTGCAAGGCGTCAACATCCGCACCAAACACCAGCGCCAGGTACAGACGCAAACGAACCGCAGTATCAACCCCGGGCGGATTCAATTCGAAGGCCCGATTCACATTTCGAACGTGATGCTGGTCTGCCCGACCTGCAAGGAGCCCACCCGTGTGGGCATCAAGCGCGACGATGACGGTGTGCACCGCGTTTGCAAGAACAAGGATTGCCAGGCGATCATCGCCTAGCCGCGGAGTTGTGGAAGCATGAACAGATTACAGGAAAAATACAATGGCGTGGTGATCCCCGCCCTGCGGAAGGCGTTCGAGTACCGCAATATCATGCAGGTGCCGCGCGTCGAAAAAGTGGTCGTGAACATCGGCATGGGCGAAGCGTTGGATAACCCCAAGGCGCTCGAGTCCGCCGTCAGCGACCTGACCATCATCACCGGGCAGAAGCCGATCATGACCAAGGCGCGCAAAAGCATCGCGAACTTCAAACTGCGCGAGGGCCGCCTGATCGGCACCAAGGTCACCCTGCGCGGCGACCGCATGTGGGCGTTCCTCGACCGCTTGATGACAACCGCCCTGCCGCGCGTGCGCGATTTCCGCGGCGTATCTCCCAATGCGTTCGACGGGCGCGGCAATTACACGCTCGGTTTGCGCGACCAGTTGATCTTCCCGGAGATCGAGTACGACAAAATCGACAAATTGCGCGGTATGGAGGTCACCATTGTGACCACCGCGAAAAACGACAACCAGGCACGCGCCATGCTGCAACTGCTTGGAATGCCTTTCAGCAAGAAGGAAGCGTAACTTATGGCGAAGAAATGCATGCAATATCGAGAATCCCGCCGGGCGCACCCAAGCCAGGTCCGCAATCGCTGTGTGCGGTGCGGGCGTCCGCGCGGATTTATCCGCCGCTTTGGTTTGTGCCGCATCTGTTTCCGCGAACTCGCGTTACAGGGCAAGATCCCCGGCGTTGTGAAGTCTTCATGGTAGGCGAGGTGATGGCATGGCTATAAACGACCCGATTGCTGATATGCTCACCCGCGTTCGCAATGCCGTGTTAGCAGGGCACGCGCTGGTGGCAATGCCGAGTTCCAAACTCAAACTGGAGATCGCCAGGATCCTCAAGGATGAAGGCTATCTCGAAAGTTTCGAGGTGGTGGACGGCGAACCCGCCGCAAGCAAAACGCTGCGGCTCAAGATCAAATACGTGGGCGAGCGCCGCGAGAAGCGACCGGTGATCTCGGGCTTGGAGCGCGTGAGCAAACCCGGACGACGTATTTACACCAAGAAGCAGGATATCCCCTGGGTGCTTTCCGGGATCGGTGTGGCGATCCTTTCGACGCCCAAGGGTGTGATGACCGGCGCGCGCGCCCGACAACTCGGCGTGGGCGGCGAGATCCTTTGCAAAGTGTGGTAAGGCAGGAGGTTTCAGTGTCTCGAATTGGACGTTTACCCGTGGCGGTTCCGGGCGGTGTGCAGGTGACTGTGCAAGGCTCGAATGTCCACGTGAAAGGACCGAAGGGCGAACTCAAGCGCGCCTTCTCGCCGCATATCGCCATTGCGATGGAGGACGGGCAGGTGGTGGTCACTCGCAGTTCGAACCATCCCGCGGAACGCGCCTTGCATGGCACCACCCGCGCGGTGATTGCCAACATGGTGCGCGGGGTGAGCGCCGGTTTTGAAACGGTGCTTGAAGTGGAAGGCGTGGGTTACCGCGCCGAAATGGATGGAAAAATCCTGGCGTTGTTCGTTGGGTATTCTCACCCGGTGAAGGTGGAACCCCCCGCAGGCATCTCGTTCGAGGTGGACCTGAAAACACGCCAGATCAAGGTGTTGGGATTCGACCGTGAAGTGGTTGGGCAGACCGCCGCGGAGATCCGCGCTGTGCGCCCGCCGGAGCCGTATCACGGCAAGGGCATCCGCTATGCGGGTGAGCGAATCCGCCGCAAGGCTGGGAAAGCCGCGAAAGGAGCCAAGTAAGCCATGGCGAATAAATCTCGATTGGTGGCGCGTACCCGCCGCCATGCGCGTGTGCGCAAACATTTGGCGGGCACAGCCGCACGTCCGCGGTTGAACGTGTTCAAGAGTCTCTCTGCGATCTACGCCCAGGTTATCGATGATGCGGCGGGGCATACCCTCGTCTCTGCATCCACAGTGGATAAGGATTTGCGCGGGAAGGCAAAAGGAATGAAGAAGTCTGACCAGGCGAAACTGGTCGGACAAACGATCGCCGAACGCGCGAAGGGCAAGGGCATCCAAACCGTCGTCTTCGACCGCGGCGGGTTCCGATATGTGGGCCGCGTGAAAGCGCTGGCGGATGGCGCGCGCGAAGGCGGCTTACAGTTCTAGGTATCTGGCTTCGACAGGCTCAGCCTGTCGGTGGAGAAACAAATGGCTGATTACGATAAGAATCAACAAAATTTTGAAACACAGGACCAGTTCGAAGAGCGCGTGATCGAGATTGCGCGCGTGGCGAAAGTGGTCAAAGGCGGCCGCCGCTTCCAGTTCCGCGTGACCGTTGTGGTCGGCGACAAGAAGGGGACCATCTCGATGGGGGTGGGCAAGGCAAACGCCGTGCCCGATGCGATGCGCAAGGCTTCAACGCGCGCGCGTAAGAAGATGCAGGTGGTCAACCTCGCCGGTACGACCATCCCGCACGAAGTGTTGGGGCGCGTCGCAGGAGCGAAAGTGATGCTCAAACCGGCGTCGCCCGGAACCGGAGTAATTGCGGCGGGCGGCGTGCGCGCCGTGCTCGAAGTTGCCGGCGTGCGCGACATCCTGACCAAATCGCAGGGGAGCGCCAATGTCTTGAACGTGGTGCAAGCCACATTCGACGCTCTGGGTCAGTTGAAATCCCCAGTCGAGGAAGCGGCGCGGCGCGGCAAGAACGTCAACGACCTGATGCCGTTCTGGGAACGGAGGAAGCAACATGCCTAAGAAGGAATCTCAAGGCAAAACGATCTTCGTCACCTTGGTACGCAGCCCGATCGGCTACACCAAGAACCAACGCGCCACAGCCAATGCGCTGGGGTTGCGTCGCTTGCACCAGACGATTGAACACAAGGACACGGAAGCCATTCGCGGTATGATCAAGAAGATCGTGCATTTGCTTCACGTGGAAGAAGCAGGATAGACGATGAAACTCCATGATCTCGTGCCCAACCCGGGCTCCAAAAAGAATCGAAAACGCGTCGGCCGCGGTATCTCTGCGGGGCAGGGCAAGACCGCCGGTCGCGGTACGAAAGGTGAAGGCTCGCGCTCGGGGCAGGGCGGCAAGATGTACCGCCAGGGCGGTAACCTGCCGTTCTATCGCCGCCTGCCGTTTATGCGCGGGCAGGGATTCACGCCGCTCAATCGCGTGGAGTATAACGAGGTGAATCTCGACCAGCTCTCCGCTTCGTTCAAAGCCAATGCGGAAGTGACGCCCGAATCGTTGACCGAAGCCCATCTCTTGCGCGACCCGCGCAACCCGGTGGTGATCCTCGGGCGTGGTGACATGACCGTCGGGCTGAAAGTCCGCGCGCATCGCGTCAGCGCCAGCGCCAAAGCCAAGATCGAAAAAGCGGGCGGCAGTGTGGAACTGATCGCCGCCGCCGAATAGGCAGTTGAGGAAATCAATGGCTGACAAGAACAAACCATCCGCCTGGCGGTTCCTGTGGAAGTCGGAGGACATCCGCCAGAAACTGTTGATCACGCTGGGCATCCTGTTGATCTTCCGTATTGCCGCCAATGTACCCGCACCGGGCGTGGACCGCGCCGCGCTGGAGGCATTCCTGCAACAGTCCCGCTCCGGGAATTTTCTCGATTTCCTGAACCTGCTCTCCGGCGGCACGATCTCCAACTTTTCCCTGCTCTCGATGGGCGTGTATCCTTACATCACAGCGCAGATCATTTTGCAGCTGCTTGTGCCGATCATCCCAGCCTTGCAAAAGCGCATGGAAGATAACCCGCGCGAGGGTCGCCAGTGGATGGAAAAATGGACGTATTATCTCGCCGTGCCGATGGCGATGCTCTCGGCGATCGGGCAGATCAATATTTTCAATTCCATCGCCTCGCAGACTATCATTCCTTTTGGTTTCACTGACGAACTGTGGTTGACCTCATTAACGACCCTGTTGGTCATGACCGCCGGCACCATGTTCGCCATCTGGCTTGGTGAGTTGATCTCCGAGTATGGTATCCGCGGGCAGGGCTTGTCGCTCATCATCTTTGCAGGCATCGTTTCACAGATCCCGCAAAACATTCAGGTCATCCTGCTCGATGAAACCAACCGCTGGATCCTGTTGGGAATCATGATCCTCGTGATTCTGGCGACCGTGGTCGCTGTGGTGTACGTACAACAGGGCCGCCGCAACGTGCCCATCATGTTCGCGCAGAAGGCGCAGGTCTTTCAAGCCATCCAACGCGGGCGCACGGTCAAAACTCCTCAACCCTTCCTGCCTTTGATGGTGAACCTTTCGGGGATGATCCCCCTGATCTTCGCCAGTGCGCTCCTGCAGTTCCCGGCGATCGTGGCGAGTTATTTCGTAACCTCCGAAACACAATGGGCGAGCGATTTCGCTACCTCCATCGTGAATTTCTTCAATGCCACCGGCACATCCTCCTGGGGCTACTGGCTTTTGTATTTCATCATGGTGGTCTCGTTCACGTATTTCTACACAACGGTCATCTTCGACCAGCAGAACTACGGTGACAACCTCAAGCGCCAGCGCATACAGATTCCCGGCGTCCCCGAGGGTCCGTCCACGCAAAAATACCTGAGCCGCATCCAAAGCCGTATCACCCTGCCCGGTGCGTTGTTGCTCGGCGTGGTGGCGATCATGCCCTTCTTGATCCAAACGGTGTTCCCGCCGGCAGCCAATAATGCCGGGTTATTCCTGGTCTCATCCTCGGGTCTGTTGATCGTGGTGGGCGTGGTTCGTGAAACGGTGGCGAACATCGAGTCCGAACTCAAGAACCGCTACGAAGACGTAAAACTTCTGACCAGCTAAAGGAGAGCTCCTGTCATGCCGACATACATTGTCCTCATCGGTCCACCCGGAGTTGGCAAAGGCACGCAGGCAAATCGTTTATCGGAACGGACCAGGCTCGCTCACATCTCCTCGGGCGACCTCTTCCGTGAGAACATTAAGAACCAAACAGACCTGGGAAAACGCGTCCAAACGTACTTGGACAAGGGCGAACTGGTGCCGGATGACGTGACCATCGGGATGATCCAGGACCGCCTCGCTCGTCCCGACTGTGCGGCTGGTGCCATACTGGATGGCTTTCCCCGCACCCCAGCGCAGGCAGACGCGCTGGAAGAGATGCTGCAAGGATTCAGCGGTCATGTGAACGTGGTGCCGCAGATCGTTGCCCCGCTCGATGAGTTGATTAGCCGCCTGAGCGGGCGCTGGACATGCCGCGAAAGCGGGCACATCTTCAACGTGAAGACGAATCCGCCGAAAACGGCAGGCGTCTGCGATATCGATGGCTCGAAGTTGTACCAGCGCGAAGACGACACAGCCGAGACCGTGAAGCGGCGCATTGCAATCTATATGGAACAGACAACACCGCTGATCGCGTATTACCGGGAACATGGAAAATTGGTAGAAATCAATGGATTGCAGTCCATCGACCAGGTCACGCAGGATTTGATGGCTGCATTGAAAAACAAGTCATGAGTTGGGCGCGCCAAATTCACCTCAAGAGCCAGGCAGAACTGCAGATCATGCGGGATGCCGGGCGAATCAACGCAGAAGTATTGGCGACCGTAAAAGCACTTTTAAAACCGGGTGTTTCCACCGCCGACCTCAACGCGGCTGCTGAGGATGTGCTGAGGAAACACAAATGTGTATCGCCGTTCAAAGGATACGGGCACCCGCCGTTCCCGACCTCGATCACCGCGAGCATTAATCGTGAGCTCGTCCATGGGATCCCGAGCAAGAAGCGGATCTTGAAAGCGGGCGACATTGTTTCGATCGATTGCGGGACGGTGCTTAATGGGCTGGTGGCAGACTCGGCATTCACGGCCGGGGTGGGCGAGATCTCACCCGAAGCCTGCAACCTGCTGAAAGTCACGGAAGAGGCGCTGGCGGCTGGCATCGAAAAGATGCGGGTCGGCAACCGTACCGGCGATGTGTCTGCGGCGATACAAAAACATGTGGAAAGTAACGGCTATTTTGTCACGCGCGAATACACCGGTCACGGTGTGGGGCGGCAGATGCACGAAGGTCCTCAACTGCCTAATTATGGCAGGGCGGGGACCGGAATGCCCCTCAAACCGGGCATGACAATAGCCATCGAACCCATGGTCCTGGTCGGGACGGAGCAAACCCGCGTCCTTTCCGACGAGTGGACGGTGGTTTCGGCAGACGGATCATTGACAGCCCATTTCGAGCACACTGTGGCTGTCACCGAAGGAGACCCCTTAATCCTGACTGTCCCGTGATCTGCCTGTTCGGCTAGACGAATAAAAAACGTGCGTGTATAATCAAAACTTCGGCTTAAGAAAGTTGTAAGGAGTTATTTCAATGAAAGTATCACCGTCCATACGGAAACGCTGTGCCAAATGCAGGGTCATTCGGCGCAAAGGCAGAATTTTCATCATCTGCGAAAATCCAAAACATAAACAACGACAGGGATAGTGAACCATGGCGAGAATCGAAGGCGTTGATCTGCCCCGCAATAAGCGGGTGGAAGTGGGTCTGACCTATTTATTTGGGATTGGCCCGACGCGTGCCCACAAAATTTTGTCGCAGACGAAGGTGAACCCGGACACCCGGGTGAAGGACCTCTCGGAAGCGGATGTGCAGGCGATACGCGAGTTTATCAGTAAAAATTACAAGGTCGAAGGCGACCTGCGGCGCGAGGTCCAGATGAGCATCAAACGGCTCATCGAGATCGGTTCGTATCGCGGGTTGCGCCATCGCCGCAACCTGCCCGTGCGCGGACAGCGCTCGAAGACGAATGCGCGCACCCGCAAGGGCACCAAGAAAACTGTCGCCGGTCGCGGTCGTCGCCGCGGCGCGAAGAAATAACGAGGCAGGAGAATTATGGCTCAAAGTGTACGATCCACGCGCCGCACCGCTGGCGCCAAGAAAGCCAAGCGCGCCCTTTCGGCTGGGCAGGTGCATATCTTTGCATCGTTCAACAATACCATCGTCACCGTCACCGATATGGATGGCAACACCATCGCGTGGGGGAGCGCCGGTTCGGCGGGGTTCAAAGGCTCGCGCAAAAGCACGCCGTTTGCCGCCCGCCTTGCCGCCGAGCAGGCGATCAAAGCCGCCCAGCAATTGGGCGTGCAGGAAGTTGAACTGTATGTCAAAGGACCCGGACCCGGCCGCGAGAATGCCATTCGCGCAGTACAGGCGATGGGACTCAAGGTCCGAGTGATCTCGGATATCACCCCGATCCCGCATAACGGTTGCCGTCCGCCGAAAAAGCGACGCGTGTAATCAGGATAAAGAGGTTAGTCATCCATGTCAAAAAATCTTTCTCCGGTATGTAAACTTTGCCGGCGCGAAGGCGAAAAGTTGTATCTCAAAGGGGAGCGCTGCTTCACCCCGAAGTGCGCGTTCGAACGCCGCAGTTTTGCACCCGGCCAGCATGGCAAGACTGGTGGACGCGGCGGCGGCAACCGCACGGGGCGCGAGTCCGATTATCTTCGCCAGTTGCGCGCCAAGCAACGCGCCCGCCGCGTGTACGGCATTCTGGAACGACAGTTCCGCCGCTACTACGAAATTGCCCTCCAGCGTCGCGGTCTGACGGGTTTGAACCTGTTGCAGATCCTCGAATCCCGGTTGGACAATGTGGTGTTCCGCCTCGGTTTCGCCTCCAGCCGCTCGCAGGCGCGCCTGTTGGTGACGCACGGTCATTTCACTGTGAACGAACGCCGCACCGATGTGCCCTCCATGCTCCTCAAGGAAGGGGATATCGTCGCTGTTCGCGGAGGCTCGCGCAACCTCTCTTATTTCAAGGTCCTGGGCGACCTTGCCGATGCGCGCACGTCGCCCGGCTGGTTGAACCGCGACACCAAGTCGTTGGCGGGTTCGATCCAACGCCTGCCCGACCGCCCCGAGATCGATGGGATCCTGAACGAACAATTGATAGTTGAATACTACTCACGGTAGTAGTTGGTGTTGGCGCCGCCTGTTCATATCCATGGCGGCAAAAAACTGGAATTTACAGAGGTGAACCGTGACGGGTATTACGAATATGGTCATGCCTAAGATCGAGCGTGAGGCTGAGGCTCGGAACTACGGCAAGTTTGTCATCAGCCCATTGGAACGCGGCTACGGCGTAACGCTGGGGAACGCCCTCCGACGCGTGTTGCTTTCCTCCCTGGAGGGAGCCGCCGTCACTGCGATTCGAATCGCAGACGTGTTGCATGAGTTTAGCGAGATCCCCGGCGTGCGCGAGGATGTGATCCAGGTGATGTTGCAGGTCAAACAACTGCGGCTCAAACTGGACGGGGTGGACAGCACTCGCATGCATTTGGAAGTGCGCGGCGAAGGGACGGTCACCGCGGCGGATATCATCACACCGGCGGAGGTGGAGATCGTCAACCCTGACCTCTTCCTCTTTACAGTGGATAACCCTAAGACCAAGCTCGACCTCGAATTCACCGTCGAGCGCGGACGCGGGTATTCGCCCGCCAACGAACGAAGCGGGCACATGCCCATCGGCGAACTGCCGATCGACGCGATCTACAGCCCGGTCAAGCGTGTGAATTGGGAAGTGACCTCTGCCCGCGTGGGTCAGAGCACGAACTACGATAAATTGAACCTTGAGATATGGACGGACGGCGCGATCTCGCCGGAACGCGCCTTGAGCACCGCCGCGCGGCTGATCATCGACCACCTGCGCTACATCGCAGGCGTCAGCGAAGAGTCGTTGACGATCGCCGTTGAAAAAGAAGTGAGCGGCAGCCGCGTTAGCAGTGAACTCGCGGATACGCCAGTCGAATCCCTCGACCTCTCGGTGCGTGTGTTCAACTCGCTCAAGCGCACGGGCATCGCCACCGTTGGCGACGTGCTCGACCTGCTCGAAAAAGGCGAAAGCGCGGTCATGTCCATCCGCAACTTCGGCGAAAAGAGCCTCGACGAACTGCGCCAGAAGATGCGCGAAAAAGGCTATCTCAAGGACGAAACGAATTCTGTGGAGTAATTTGCAATGCGGCATCAAATATCAGGCTACCGATTGGGGCGATCGTCCGGGGCGCGAGTGGCGCTTCGACGCAACCTCATCAAACAATTCTTCACGCACGGGCGCATCCAAACCACGCGCGCCAAAGCCGCCGCGATCCGCGGCGACGCCGAGCGTTTGATCACGCTTGCGCGCAAGAGCGCAGACGCGACGCCCGAACAAAAGGTTCATGCGCGCCGCCTCGCCGTCTCGAAACTCGGCGATAACCAGGTCATCAAGCAGTTGTTCGACGATATCGCCCCGCGCTTCGCCAGCCGCAACGGCGGTTACACCCGCATGTTGAAACTCGGTCCGCGCATGGGCGACTCGGCGGAGATGGTGATTTTGGAACTGGTGGAAGAGTAATTCAGTAAGCAGTAAACAGTGAACAGTAACCAGTTACTGATAACTGATAACTGTTCACTGAACACTGAAATGGCACGTTACCAATTGACTCTTGCCTACGACGGCACGGACTTCTTCGGAAGCCAGCGGCAGGCAAAACGCAGGACAGTGCAAGGTGAACTGGAATCTGCGTTGCGAAAGCTGGGATGGGCGGGACGTTCGATCATCTTTTCGGGGCGGACGGACACCGGCGTTCACGCCACGGGTCAGGTTGCCGCATGCGACCTCGACTGGGCACACACCGACGAAGAGCTTGCCCGCGCGTTGAACTCGTCCCTGCCGAAAGACATGGCGGTGCGGAATGTGAAACTCGCGAATGCCAACTTTCATCCGCGCTTCGATGCCCACTCACGGATGTATCGTTATCGGTTGTTTTTTCAGCCGCTGCGCGACCCACTCCGCGAACGGTTCGCCTGGCGGGTTCATCCCGAAGCCAGCGCGGACTTGTTGAACAAAGCCGCGAGCGTGTTCCTCGGTATGCATGATTTTTCCGCCTTCGGTTCGCCGACCACGCCAAAAGGCACCACCGCGCGGACGGTTACGAAATCCGAATGGGCGCAAACCGCAGAAGACGAATGGCAGTACGAAGTGCGAGCCGACGCGTTTTTATACCGCATGGTGCGCCGGTTGGTCTTTATCCAGGTTGCGACGGCGCAGAAAAAAGTTGAAGTGGAAGAAATTGTTGAGGCGTTGAAGCCAGCCCAAACGGCAAAGCGAAGCGCACTGCCATCCGGGTTAGCCCCATCGAATGGACTTACGCTCGTCGATGTGGAATATCCAGAGTCAAAGAGACATTGAAATTATGTGACCTGCTTTTGTTGCGGGTCAAGCAAAAGAGAGAAACGGAGAACCAGATCGTGTACAAATCGTACTATCCGAAAGCAAGTGAGATCGAACGCCAGTGGGTGCTGGTGGATGCCGATGGGCAAACCCTCGGGCGTATCGCCACGCGCATCGCGCACACCCTGTTGGGCAAGCACAAACCGACGTTCACGCCCGGCGTGGAAATGGGCGATTTTGTGGTGGTGATCAATGCCGAGCGCGTTGCAGTGACCGGCACCAAGACCAAATCGAAGATGGTCACCAAGGTCTACCACCGCCATTCCAATTACCCGGGCGGGTATAAGTCCATCACCCTGCGCGACCAGTTGCAACAGCATCCCGACCGCGTGCTCCGCGAGGCGGTCTGGGGCATGTTGCCGAAGAACCGCATGGGGCGCGCCCTGCTCAAACGGTTGAAGATCTACGCGGGTCCGAACCATCCGCACGGCACGAACAACCCCGTGCCGTTGGCGAAATAAGGAAAGAGGCAGAGAAACATGGCAGTTCAGTATTATGAAGCAGTCGGTCGCCGCAAGGAAAGCACCGCGCGCGTGCGCCTGATGGGTGGGGCGGGCAATTTCACCGTCAATGAAAAACAGGCGGCGGTTTACTTCCCGCGCATCGGCGATTTGCAGGACATCCTGCGCGCGTTCAATGCCGTCGGGCAGGATGCCGCGAAATACGACATCACCGTAAAGGTCAACGGCGGCGGCACCACCGGTCAGACCGAAGCCGTGCGGCTGGGTTTGGCGCGCGCGCTCGTCCTGCTCAACGGCGATTGGACATCCGCCCTGCGCAAACACGGTTTGCTCACCCGCGATGCCCGCATCAAGGAACGCAAGAAGCCGGGTCTCAAGAAAGCCCGCAAGGCGCCGACGTATACCAAACGCTAGTTCAGTAAGTTGTAATTGGTAAATCGTAATCCGTAATTCGTGAGATACAATGTGCGAATTACGGATTACGTTTTAAATGGTTTACCCGGTGGTTGAGTAGCCGCGAAGCGGCGTATCGAAACCACCAGTAAGCAGAGTAATTCTTGTAACAAAAGTTTACTTGTAATCGGTGGTTTCGATACGTCCCGCGACGATCAGCGGGACTACTCAACCACCGAGTATTTTTGGAGACCTCCATGGACTTTTCCCTCGTCGCCCAAACGTTCGATACGCTCCGCATCCCTCCGCCGCCAAGGCTGACTCTCGTAGACGCTTCGACTCTCGCCTCGGCGCATGTGCCGCCGTTCCCGCCGGATATGCCGGCGTTGCTCGTGGGCGTTGACTCGGCCGGGTTGGCGGAGCATTTGAAAGAGGTGTTGTCGACAACGTATCCTCGTGAGCATGAAGTATGCGTTGTAGAAAGCGGCGTTGCAAGCCAAAAGAGGATTGGAGAATTGCAGAATTCGCTGGGGAGTTGGTTCCTCGCTCCGCTGGGTGAGGGGACATCGTTCGAAGCGTTCGCCGAGATCGTAGCCCACTTGCGCGCCCCGAATGGATGCCCCTGGGACCGCGAACAGACCCATGAGTCGCTGAGAAAACACCTGCTCGAAGAATCCTACGAAGCCATTTCCGCCATCGACTCGAACGACTTCGCCGAAATGCGCGAGGAATTCGGCGACCTGTTGTTGCAGATCGTTCTGCAAGCCCAGATCGCCAACGAAGGGCGGCAGTTCAATGTCAACGAGGTGATTCAGGGAATCCACGCGAAGATCGTGCGGAGGCATCCGCATGTGTTCGGCGAACTTCAACTCGACAGCGTGGACGAGGTGTTGACGAATTGGGAAAAATTGAAGGAACAGGAACGAGGCGGGAAGAAAGAAGATAAAGGGATTTTAGATGGCGTTCCTGTGGCGTTGCCCGCTTTGTCGCAGGCGCAGGAGTATCAAGACCGCGCGGCGCGAGTCGGTTTTGATTGGGACGACATCGACGGGGTGTTGGATAAGTTGAAGGAGGAGGTCGAAGAGGTGAAGAGCGCTGAAACGGATTTTGAACTCGCCTCCGAGATCGGCGACCTGTTCTTCGCGCTCGTCAACGTGGCGCGCTGGAAACACGTGGACGCCGAGTCCGCGCTGAGGGGGACGAACGTGAAATTCAAGAAGCGATTTGCTTATGTAGAGCAGGGCGCGAAGAAGCAGGGACGGAATCTATCCGAGTTGACGCTGGACGAGATGGAGTCGCTGTGGCAGGAGGCGAAAAAATTCGATGGAGGGTAATTACCCCTCTGGACGTATAATCATTTTTGTCGATCTACTGGTCTACTGAAAGGAGAATTCCCATGAAACGTTTTTATCTCATTGTTTTGCTGTTGGTGTTGACCTCCCTTGCGTGCGGCTCGGGCGGCGCGGATGGTTCCGGCGGTGGTGCTCCCGAAAGTGGAAATCCGCCCGCTGAAAAACCCGCCATGCCGGCGATCGATAGGGGCAATTGCTCCGCGGATCCGAGTCCCGGCGTAAATTATGCCAAATGCGACCTGACGGAACGAAACTTTACGGGCAGCGATTTTTCCGGCGCGAACCTCGCCCAAGCCGTCTTCAGCAACTCCAATTTTAGCGAGGCGGAATTTACCGGTGCGAATCTCGCCTTTGCCTTTGCCAGCGATACCAATTTCCTGAACGCGGATTTCACCGACGCCGACCTGACTGGCGCGGACATGCGCGCCTCCAATCTGATCAATGCGGATTTCACCGGCGCGATCACCCTCGGCGTGGACTTCAGCGGGAGCAATCTGACCGGCGCCATCCTCACCGAAGCGCAGTTGGATCAGGCATACGCAGTGAAAGATGCGATTCTGCCGGACGGCTCGGTCGGGAAGTAGCCCCCGCACGAACCTGTCAGAGGGGGGGAAGGGATGTGCTGAATGAATCAAGAATCCCCTCGCGGAGGGGATTCTTGTCGAAGGATCATCTCTTGTGACTTCTTGTGAGCCCTTCTTACTGTTGCCGCTGGACGTTTCACGGTTTTCGTGAGTTATTTTGAATTTCCGAACACAAAATATTTTCCCATCCCCAGCGCCACGCTCATATCGCCGCTGACCTTGACCTTGCCCTTCATGAATGCCATAGTGGCATCCATTTCACCGGACAGAATCTTGATGTAATCTTCCGAATCCACCGTCATGGTCATTTTGGGGTCGGGATGCACTCCCTCGGTAGATTCGCATTTCTGGTTTTTGATCACCACATAATACTCCGATGCCTGAGCGCCGGTAAACTTGAACTGCATAACCGTATCCACCCCCACGGCTTTCTCAGGCTGGAAGGCGGATTTGATAGTTCCGGTCATCAATTCCTTGATGGTTGTTGGCATGACAGTCTCCTCATGGGTCAAAATGGTGTTACGCTTCTGCGCACCTCTGACATCGCGAAGTATACACTAGTACTCAGACAATCTAAAACCGTAGGGCGCATTGTTCGATGATTCGACGTTGTCGCCATCCAACTTAACCTTATTGGAGTACTAGATGAATTGTTCAGCCCGGTCAATCGCCTGCTTTGCCTCCGCCAGCCCAACCCCGGTGAGTTCCCGGTAGAGTTTTACGGCTCCAATCTTGTTCCCGCGCCGCAACGCTTCCTGTATTTGCGGCGAGAGCGCCGGGTCAGTGTTTGGGTCGGCGTAGTCTATGTTGAACCTGCGATATAGAAATTTCAGCCGGTCTTCCAGTTCGTTGAGGCGCGCGCGAAGTTGTTGATATTCCGTTTCAGTGACCATGAAATCTCCTCATTTGGTAATATCTCGCGACATCAAAAGGTTGTCGTAATAGGCGCCTTCGTAGAAGATGACGCGCGGGTCGGTGGCATACGTTTTGAATCCGTTCCGTTCGTAACACTTGATGGCTGGCTCATTCATGGTGACCACCGCGAGTTTGACGAGCTCCACCTTCCGTGTTCTTGCCCAGATGATGCACGATTCGATCAACCGTTCCGCGATGCGAACCCCGCGCCACTCCGGGCGGACGTAGACTCCCCAGATGCTCGCGCTGTGGCGGGTCTTCGGGCGGTCTCCCCGCATGATGCCGATACTGCCGACCAGGGTTTGTTCATATTCGGCAAAAAACATGATCGACAGTTCGCCGGGCTTCAGGCGATTTTCCCAGTAACTTTTCGGCGCATGGAGGCTTGCCAGGTAGTCTGCGCTGAATGCGGTGGGCGTGTCCTTCAGGGCGAATAACCTTAGCTCGCGGTATTTTTCCGCGTCGGCAAAACTGGCGGGTCGAAAATTAACGTTCCCCTTTGGGGTTTCTAACGGTTGCATCGAAATCGCTCCATTGCCATATCGAACAGGGCTTGTGTGTTATCGGGTTGCGGGCTGTACACCTTCCACGCGAAGACGCGGTCGCCGCACGTCCATGCCGCGGCGGCTCCGCTGGGGAGCAGGGGCGAGGCGGAGGAGGTGATCGGGGTGTAGACAACGTTCATTTCGCGAACCAGTTTCACATCCAGGTTCCCGAAGCGGGTGTCGAGTCCTTCCTCGAGGATCACGTCCAGTAAAAATTGCGGGTCCGCTATACCGGGGGCGAGTTGCCAGATCATCTGGATGAACAGGTTGCCGTTGAATGCGGCGAGCAGTCCCTGCGAATACGTGCTGGGCGATGTGGGGTTTTGTTGCGCGCTGACATCGTAAAACGCCAGCTCCGGCGGGTGCCCGATGCAAAATTGGTATTCGCAGAACAAGCCCTCCAGGCTGAACGCCGTGGGGGAGGGATAGAGCGTTGGTATCGGTTGCGATGTGGAAGTGGGGATCGCGGCAAGCGTCGACATTACGGCAACCTGGATCTGTATGTCCGGGTCGGGTCGCGGAGTGCATGCGGTTACAATTATCAAAAGAGTGATCGCAATACGGCGGCGCATGCGCCGATTATACCGGCTTTCGGAACAATCTCCATCGAGACAGCGTCACTGCCAAAGCCAAGGAGTATAAATGAAAAAATTCTTTCTTGTTTTCTCAATGTTGCTTTTGAGCGTGTCTGCTTGTGCGCCGACAGCGACGCCGACGGAACAATCGTTTGTCCCGGTGGATGGATTGAGATCGACAGCCACACCGACGACAGATTTGCTTTCCCCGGCGGAGGAAGCCGCCATCTCGCGTCTCTCCTCGACGTTAGGCTTGACAGCCGATGAAATCAGCATTCTCTCCACGGAGGCGGTGGAATGGCCCGACGGATGCCTGGGCATTCAACGAGAGGGTGTGATGTGCACACAGGCGATCGTGCCCGGCTTCAAGATCATCCTGCAAGCGGAAGATAAAACCTATGAAGTACGTACCAACAAAAGCGGGAGTCAGGCGGTGGTTGTACTGGGCACTCCGCCTTCAGGTTTACTCGAACAGGCGTTGGTTGCGCAATTGGCATACAACCTACGCTTGCAGGAGCAGGAGATTTCAGTTGTCAGCAGTGCAGAAATGGAATTTAGCGATGCGTGCCTGGGCGTGACGCTATTCGAGGAGACCTGCGCGCAGGTTGTCACCGCGGGTAACGTCGTAGTCCTCGCGGCGAACGGATTCGAATTCGAATACCGGGTCAGCGAAGATGGGACGATCGTCCAGCCGGCAACCCTTGCCCTCACCTGGACGCGCGAAGGGGGCATCGCCGGTTTCTGTAACAGCCTTACCGTCTTCCTTTCCGGAGAAGCCTATGGCCGCGATTGTCGCACAGAGTCTGGGCAGACCACGAAGGCTTTTGCCGACCTGATCTCGACCGAGGAGCAGAATGAGTTCTTCGGATGGATGCGTGAATTCGAAACTACGCAGGTGGATGCCTCTGACCCGGAAGGTGTCGCCGATCGGATGGTCGTTCGCGTTGATTTCTTTGGAGCAGGCAAGGGTGAGTTGGACGACCCCGCCCGCCAGGCGTTGTTCGAATTTGCCCAGAGTTTGTATGTAAAACTGTTCCCGTAGCATATCTAACAAAAACCGCCTCGAGTTCGAGGCGGTTTTTGTTATTGGCATTGCCAACCCGGGCTAGTGTTCAGGCTCGGAGCTTTTGAAGGGCAGGTAACGTGCGGCGAAACTGAAAGCTAACAGCCAGTAACTGATGACCAGGGTAGCCACCGCGAATTCGGGCAAGGTCGGTGAATAGGAACTGACCCGGATGATCGGCGTGTATGGATCATACGTCGGTGTGGCGATCAGACCCGCAAAGTTGTAGTTCCAGCGGGTCAGAACCGCCGCTACCATGGGGATGAGCGAAAAAACCATGAGCATTCGGAAGTTTCTGACTGACTTTGCCGAGAACAGGACCGCGCCGGCGATCACGGGGAGGAGTATCTGCCCAAACCAGAACGTCAATGAATACGGCGCCACCGCGTTCAATGCTTCGGTTTGCAGGCTGATGTTGAGATCGAACGAGTAGTAGTTGGTCACCGCCCAATCCCACAGGCGCAGGTAGGTGAGTAACAGGGTGATGCCGCCGGAAAGCCGCGCCACATCGTATAGCACCTCATCCTTGACCAGTCCCGGGCGCATCATGCGGAAAACGATCGCGCCCATGAAGAACAGGAAGGCGATCCCTCCGCTCATGGCTGAGAATACAAATTGCACCGGGGCGCTCTGGTTGAACCATACGCCGCGCCCATTCAAGACGGAATAATACGCGCCCAGGGATGCCTGATGGAGCAGGGAAAGGGTCAGCCCGATCACGGCGAGGATGGGCACAGCCTTGTGGAGAATGCGCGCGAGCTTTTTGGCAAACTCGACCAGTTTCTTGATGAAAGTGTAGCGTTTGTGGATGGGGTGTTCGTAAAAGAACGAGTGTTCAACGACCACCGGCAGGATCTCTGCTGAAAGGACGCCAAGGTACAAGACCACGCACATGGTAATTTCCCACAGCAGGGAATGTGGTTGCCAGAACACCATCGGGTGCCAGAAACGGAACGGTTGGCCAAGGTCGAACCAGATAACCATCCCCGCCGTGGTGTAGCCGAGAAAACCGAGCAATACCGCCAGTTTGGCGACGATCTCAAAGCGTTTGATCCGCATCAGGTAGACGATCACGCCGAACACGAAGGCGGATCCGCCGAGGGCGATCGAGGCGAGGTCGATGACGACCCATAATCCCCAGGGGACCTTGTTCGACAAACCTGTGATATCCAACCCGTCGCGCAGGACGATGAACGCGCCGTACATCCCAAAGAGGATCCCCACGGCGAGGAACGCAACCCAATACGGGAATAGATCGACATACTTTTTACCAATCCGAAACCGTGGAATGCGAATGTCAGTTTGCATGGCTAGTTTCCTTGAAATGGATTTTCGGTATGGGAGTCCGGAGGGATATAAAACACGCGAGGTTCGGTGCTCAATTCCTCCCGCAAGCGGATCGTCACTGTGGCGTCTGCCAGGGCGTGAGAGATCGGGCTTTCCGCGTCGTTCATATCGCCGAAAATGCGCGCATTTGTGGGGCAAGCCACCACACAGGCGGGAGTCGCTTGATTGTCCACACCCGGGACGAGCCCTCGCTTCAATCCCGCGTCGATGCGGTGCGAGCAGAACGTGCATTTTTCCACCACTCCACGGGGGCGGTTCGGCACTTCCTGGTAACCGAACATCGGCGATTGCGGGCTGAGTTCTATCGGTTCCTTCCAATTGAACACGCGCGCATCATACGGACAGGCAACCATGCAGTACCGGCAACCAATGCAGCGCTCGTAATCCATTTCCACGATCCCATCGGGTCGTTTGCGCGTCGCCGCGACAGGGCAGGCGTGTACACACGGCGCTTCGTCGCAATGCATGCAGGGGCGGGAGAGGAAGAATTCCTCGCCCGATTGTGTCGTCTCGCTCGTGACGACGCAGTAGATCATATCGTCGCCCAGGTTGTTCACCGCGTTGCATGCAAATGTGCAATACTGGCACCCAATGCACAGGTTGATGTCGATCAACATGCCCCATTGATGACCGGTGCCTTCTTCGCCGTCGCCTCGGGAAGCGCGGGCTGAGATACTTTTTGCCATGGGCAGTTGCGTCAGCCCTGCGGCGGCGGCAAGCCCCCCCGCAAGCTTCAGAAAATCACGGCGCGAAGTTTTGCTGTCTTCTTCCGGTGCAGGGATCTTGTTCTCATCTTGGGTCATAGTCAGTCTCCATGGTTCGAGGATGGCAGGGACATTATTCGGAAGGCGCAGGTTCGCCCGGCTCTTTTCCGACAACCGCCCAGGCGACAACGCCGCCAAAGAGGAATCCGCCCAGCACGTAAACCCAGTTCGGCAGGCTCACGCCGCCTGCGGCAGTTTCTGGGGTTTCTTCAACAACGTCAATGGGCTCGGGGGTGATATCCGGTGCGATTTCCGGGTTCCCCATCACCGCGATTTCAAGGCCAGCCTCGCGAATGAGTTTTGCCTCATGCAGGTTGTCGTGACATTCCTCACAGGTCGCTACAGAAACGATCATTGTGTGGTTGTTTTCCGATCCCATATGACAGGTTACGCAATCCAAGCCTGCAACAAAGTGGGTTGACTCAAGCAGGTCTCGCATGTCATCCTTGTGGCAGTTCTCGCAGACCGTGGTTGAACCCTCCGCCAGTTTCACGCCTTGTGAATGCTGTTCGTGGCAGCTGACGCAATTCAGTCCGATCTCCCCATGCGCGCTGATCGCCATTTGACCGGCGATATCCTGGTCCGCCACATTTGTGTGGCAAACGAGGCAGGTGTTATCTTCGCTCTCGATGGTGAATTTGGCGGTGTCGGGATGTTCCCCGGACGTATCTGCCAGTTTATGGCAAACCGTACAACTAACGTTCGCTTCACGATGCGGGCTGTGTTCCCACAATTTATACGCCAGGTCGTGGCATTCCAGGCATTCGTTCGGGTCCTGTCTTGTGGGTTCGACCGCGGAGGCGCTCTGCATCGGGACGAATACAAGCGCAGCCAGTGTAAAACTCAGGGCAAGAACACCGGCCAGGAAAAACATGGAGTTAGATGGTTTCATTGTTTGGCATCTCCCGGAATAAGGGTGGATTTATCCAATCGTTATGGTATCGGTTAACAGCCGCCTGAGTAAGTGCCTACTGTCACAAACTCAGACAATAAACGTCATTCCTGCCTTTTACATCTATTTTTGCCCAACCCGTTGCTCTGCGATGGTACTCGTGTACAATAACCAATTGTCGCTACCGCCGTATTTTGATTTTCCTAAAATCTATTACTTTTATCCGAAATGGGAATGACATCCGTTCTCCGTACTTTATACGGTCTTATAATAAAATGAATAGCGGATTAATAACCAGATCCACATCAGTCATTATGGAGGTGCCATATCGAAAATATTATTGAATAACCAGTTCGTACCCAAAAGGAAAGGAGAAATGTAAAAATGTCAACAAAGAAAATGCTCATTTTGATCGGCACCCTGATGATCGCCACCGTGTTCATTGCGGCTTGCACGGGTCCGCAAGGTCCGGAGGGTCCCCAGGGTCCGGCAGGTCCGCAAGGGGCGCCTGGCCCCGCGCCAGCGGCTCCGGAATTGTCCTGCACCGAATGTCATAACGAAACAACCTTGATCTGGTCGAAGGAAGCCCAGTTCAGGGAGAATTCGGTTCACGGGACCGGCGAGGCGTTTGAACGCGGCGAAACCACGGCGTGCGCAGGCTGTCATGGGACGGAGGGCGCAAAAGCCCGCATCAATGCCGGACTTCCCCCGCATGATCCCACCATCGAAGGTGTGGTCAATGTTTCGCCCTACGATTGCCGAACCTGCCACAACATTCACATGACGTACACCAAGGAGGACTTCGCGCTCACCGGTGGTGAACAGCCTGTGAAAATGGAATACTCCGATGGAACGTTCGACGGCGGCGCTGGCAATCTCTGTGCCAACTGCCATCAGATCCGCAACCCCCAGCCTGAAGCGCAGGATGGAGTGGTGAACGTTACCTCCAGCCGCTATGGCACACATTATGGCGTTCAGGCGCAGATGTTGCTGGGCGTGGGCGGCTTGGGTGTTACGGGCAATGCAAGCCCGCACTACACCAAAGTGGAGGATACCTGCGTAGCCTGCCACATGGGCGCAGAATACAACCACACCTACCTGCCTGAGGCTTCGCGCTGCCAGGAATGCCACACCGATGCTGAAAACTTCGATATCAACGGTGTGCAGACCGAAGTAAACGCGATGCTCGAAGAACTCCATACGATCTTCGTCGATAAGAAACTGCTCAACCCTGAGACCGACCTGTGGGGTATCTACGACGAAGCCACCGGCACTTTCAAAAATCCCTCCGCGGATGCTCCCCTGACAGTTCCGGAAGACGTTGCCCAGGCGATGTGGAACTATAAGTTCCTCACGTACGATAGCAGCGGCGGTGTTCACAACTCCGGTTATGCCATTGATATGCTTGAGGCGGCGCTGGAGACCATGCGAGCCTACGCTCCCTAAGCCTGAACAGCGAACGAAAGAAATAGAAGAAATAAGCGGCGGACGCAACCTGCGTCCGCCGCTTATTATTTTGGGCTCTACCATTTTTAACGGGAAATTATAAAACCTTTGCCAAGGATTTCACGAATTCGCACGGATTGTTTTAAAAATCGGTGAAAATCAGTGAAATCCGTGGCTAAAAACTCATGAGGTTCACTCATCCCGTCAACTACGGGAGACCCTTATTTTGTTGCTAGGGTGCCTTTGTGTAATCTTCCCTAATTTTCAGGCGCTCCGGCGTTGATCCATTGGATGATGATCGCTAGTTCCTCGGGGGTGAAATTCTTGAAGTGTTCCGCGCTTTGCACAGCGACCAGCAAGCTTTCATCGCTGCTGCCCGGCACGATCACAGACCCGTTCTCGCTACCCTTCAAGGCGCTTCGGTAGGTGAGGAAACTCAGTTCTGCGGAGGGAGTAGCTCCATGACAGCGGACGCAATTGACTTCGAACATCCAGCCGATATAGTTGTCGAATGTCGGATTCGCGGGAAGCGGCGGAGGCGGAGGGGTGGGTGTGGGTGTGGGAAGTTGCTGTTTGAGGATTTCACGCAGTTTGGGGGCATCGAACCCGGCGAACGTAAACACATTCCCATGGCAGGCGCTGTTCGAGCAGAATGAGGTGTTGCTTGTACCGCCAAGGTCGCCCATCGTATGGCAGTTCGCACAAGTTTCATCGAACGCCTGATTGTGGAGGCTGATCCAGTTTGCATTCAGGTGTGATTCCGGCTCCGGCCCATTGCTCAACTCGATCGAGGTGACAAAATCATCAGGACCCGACTCGATGGGGATCGCATGGCAAAGGTTGCACTCCAGCCGGATCGCCTGGTCTGAATTGTCCAGGTGTTTGCCATCGTGGCATCGGAAACACCCGGGTGAATCGATGTGCCCCAGGTTGTTCGGGTGCGTGGTCCAGTCCACTTTTTGATCGTGGAACACGGTGCGGTCGTAGATGGCTTTGATCTCATCGATCGCCGCCTGCACCTGTTCTTCGTGCCCGAGGTAATACTCGGTGCCTTTGTAATATTCATGAAGCGCGTCGATGGATTCCATCGCGTTTTCCCGCGATTTGAACGGAAGGTTCAGGGTGTAGATCGCGCGCTGGTGGATTTCGGGGATTTCCGGGCTGATCAACCCGCGCGCCATGGACTCATCGACCGCCTCCACCGGGTTGGCGAAATTATGCGTAATCCGGTTGTGGCAGGTGATGCAATCCATCTGCTTGAGTTTGCTTTCGTCGAGGGTCGAAACCTCGAAATTCGCCTCAACGTCGATGTACTCCGTGGTGGAGCCGTCTTCATTCACCACGCGGATGAATGGAATTTCCTGGTCGTCCTCGTCGGTTGCGAAATAATACACAGGGTTCTCGATATGCCAGTGGATGCCCTTCCCCAGCCCTTCCCGCTGAGACCCCCCGCCGGTCTTCATGAGCAGGATGATGGTGGTGGCGGGGTTCTCCATGCCATTGCCAAAGTGATGGACCTTTCGCAGGCTGTCATCCTGGAACGTCTGAGGTTGATGGCATTTCTCACAGGTATCCACAGACGGGCGTAACGCCTCTGCGGTTAGGGGATATTCATAACGCTTGAACACCTCCGAGTACACCTCGAGCAAGCCACGCGATTTTCTGCCAACCATGTTGAAGAACGAGGTCCGCCCGATATGACATTCTTCACAAGTAACGTTGGCATGCGGAGATCGAAGGAAGACCGTGTATTGCGGCGGCATCGTATGGCAGGCGGTCCCGCAGAACTCGTTCGAGTTGCTGTATTCCCAGGCTTGCACGCCGCCGCCAAATGCGACCAACCCGATGACGATCAGTGTCGCGTATGGCAGGGCGTATATCCACCATGGGGAATCGATGGGTGGGACGAAGAAACGACGAAGCCTTTCCCTGAGTGATTTCATTCGGCAACTCCTTTTACGAGCTGTTTGGGGATTATACTCCAGCCGATTGGCAAACAACTATCCGTGTTACTCTGTGAACATGGCTTTTCCAGGCTCCGAGACCAAGAATTCTGTGGATCACAGGAACCAGGGATTTGGATGGAATACACGAAATTTTACGCGAGGAGAAAACGGGCGGGCAGTAAAATATGGACCTTATTCAGGTGACAAATGTCCTAATGGCGCGATATCACGGATAACTGGCATACACCTCCTGGCGGCCTTCGGCGGTAAAGAGAATCACCTCATACGGTTGGGAAGCGACACCCGCTGATTCCATGCCGGGTGAACCGATGGGCATCCCCGCCACCGCCAAGCCTAGCGCATTCGGCTTTTCCGCAAGCAGTCGGGTGATCTCTGCCACAGGCACATGACCTTCAATGACATAGCCATCCACGATGGCGGTGTGGCACGACTGGAGTTCGGGAGGAACCTGGTACTGGCTCTTGATGGGACCCATGTCTTGCACGTCTTTCACGGTCGCATCGAAACCATTGTCCTCGATGTAGGCGACCCAGTCGCCACAACAACCTCAGGTGGGGGAGCGGTAGACCGTGACCGGTATGCCCTCCGCTTTTTCAGTGGCGCATGCCCCGAGCAGAAACGAGAAAACGACGAGTGCGAGCAGAATCTTTTTCATGCGACTCCTTCAGCCAATCAGAAAACTCATGCCTGTGCCCATGGCAAAACACAGGAACGTTAGAAGGGTGCCCGCCTGCGCGGGGATCACCTGGCTTGTATCTTCCGGATTATGCATCAACCGTTTCACGGCTGGGTAGGCTGGGAATATCGCGATCAAGCCCAGCCAGACGGCGGGTGAAAATTGCAGGAGAGGCAGGGCAAGCGTAAGGGCGAACGTCAGACCGAGTAGTCCCGCGTAGAGTCGGCTCGCTTGGTGGCGTCCGAGTTTCACCACGAGCGTCCGTTTGCCGGCCGTCCTGTCTGCCTTGAAATCCGGGAACTCGTTGATCAACAGGAACAAGCCGATCAGCATTCCAAGCAGTGCGGAAGCGACCACGATTTCGGTTGCGATCGAGCCGCGCTGGACGAGGTAGGTGCCTGCGCCGATCAGCGGTCCATACGAGATCGCCACAGCCAGTTCCCCCAACCCGCGATAGGATAACTTGATTGGAGGGGCGTGATAGAAGAAAGCCAGCGCAGTGCCGGTGACCCCAAGCCACAAGACAGACGGCTCGCGCCACAGGACGATTGCCAACCCAGCCAGACTCCCAATCGCGTACCCGGTGAAAGCGATCCCTGCGGTCTGACGCCGAGTGAGCAGGTGATCCATTAGGACGCGCTTGCCGCCCGAGAAGGGTGAGCGGTCCTCCTCGCGGATCGCCTGGTCGTCGCCGCTATCGAAATCGTAAATATCGCCGGAGGCGTTTTTGGCGACCTCAATGGCGAAAATGCCCGCGATGGTGACCGCCAGCCAACCGAGGTGAAGCGACCCGTCTGCCGCGGCGGCACAGACACCGAGGAATATCGAAGCGAACGAGGCAAGGGAAATCTTCGGGTCGGCAAGCCGCCAAAATCCCTGCCAAAATGTGGATTTCATCTTGTCTACTTTTGTATTACGACCTTTTGATACAAATCTCCGAACAACGTTTCTTTGCGGATGCGTGACGGCGTAAATCCGCTAGGAAGCCATTCTTCAATTTTGTGTTTCCAGGTATCCAACGCAAAGGGTTCGAGCAGTCGGAAGAGAAGTGGATAGAAATAGCGAAAGGGATTCCATGTGCGAGGTTTGTGAAAATCCACGATCACCAGCTTTCCGCCCGGTTTGAGGACCCGGATGGTTTCGTTCAATGTTTTTACACGGACGGCGGCTGGCATCTCATGAAGCAGAAAGAAAAGGATCGCCTGGTCATACTCCTCGTCGTCGGCAAATTTCAGCAAAGTGGAGTCGCTCAGGATGGTCCGCACGGGCGCTGCGGCGGGAAGCTTCTTCCGCACATTTTCCAATTGGATGGGGAGGACGTCCACAATATCGAGCGAGCCGCCCACGGCGATGCGCTGTGCCAGGCGTGAAGAAAAGTCGCCATACACGCAAGCCACCTGGAGGGTGCGACCGGGGATGACCTGCCCCAACTCATTTAGCGCGTTATCCCGCAATTTTTCAAAGTTGCCCCACAAGATCAGGTTGATGACCCATTGCTTTTCGAAGAAGTGCACCGCCCTGGGGCGAATATACGCCCACCAGTATGTTTTCTCAAGATAGGCTGGAACCTTTGTTTTGATACTGTTGTCGGTTCCCATCCAGGTATCCGTCAGGTTGCTCATGCGATCTCCTCTAATTGTTTCATCGATGCCCGGCTCATGTGTGGATGACCAGTTTTTGGTATAAACCGCCGAACATGGTCTCCTTGGTGATGTCCACGGGGACGAAATCATTAGGGAGCCATTCTTCGATGTTTTCCCGCCAGATATCGAGCGCGAACGGTTCGAGCGCCTTGAACATCGGAGGGTATAAGTAGCGGAAGGGGTTCCACGCGGACGGTTGGTGAAAATCGACAATGACCAGTTTGCCGCCGGGCTTGAGCACGCGGAGCGCTTCACTCAGGGTCTTGTCCCGCGCTTCCCGGGGCAGTTCATGCAGCAGGAAAAAGATCACGATCTGATCGTAGGATGCCGTGGGCAGATGCAACTCTGTAGCGTCGTTTTGGATAAATCGGGTCTGCACGTCGCCCGGTAGTTTCCTGCGCAGGTTTTCCAATTGGGCGGGGACAACGTCTACAATGTCCAGTGTGCCATCCTGGGCGATGCGGTTCGCCAGTCGTGTCGAAAACTCCCCGTACACTGCCGCAAGCTGCAATGTGGAGCCGTGAAGGGTTTTGCCGAGCGCGTCCAGCGCGCGTTCCCGCAATTGGACCATGTTCCCCAATAGGATGAGGTTGACGATCCAGGGACGGTCGAAGAACGAGATCGCGTAGGGTCGGACGTACGCCCACCAGTAGGTTTGTTCCAGATAGTCCGGGATCGGGATTGCCGGTGGGAAAGGTTGGTCTTTCTCCTTTGCCCATGAATCCATAAGGTGGGATAAGGTGGTGCCGGTTTTAGCGGGTTGGAGCGTAGTTTGGTACATGATGTTACTTCTCCTTTCAAGAAGTTCGTTTATTCACCCACGCCGCCAATGATTCCGAGAATGCCGACGAGGGAAAGCGCAAGCCAAAAGAAGAGCAGGAGGAGGTTTAGCAGCTTTCGTGCGAGTGAACTGGATGCGAAATCGAACAAAACTTGCCGTAGCCCGGTCACTCCATGCGAGAAGGCGAACGTCAGCAGGAGCGCATCGTACACGCGCCAACCGAGGGTCGCCCATCGTTCGGCAACCAGGGCGAGCGTCACGTTCTCGGCGCCGACGATCAGGGTGGTGAAGATGGCGTGAAACCAGACCAGGGGGACGAGCAGGATGGCACTTAGGCGCATGTATTTCCATGCGCGCAGGTCGAGGGTGGGTTTGATGTGAAGGCGCCGGTTATTCGCGGTCATGAGGGTGCTCATATGAGGTGAAGGCTGTGAAGAAGCATGATGATCATGGCGGGAAGCCAGAGGAAGAAGGCAATGAGCCAGGTGGCGCGCACAGAATGAAGGGCGGAGGGACGTGTCCATAAATCTGGATGGAACAGGTCAAAGTAGGCGATCCGGTATCCATTGACGCCGTGAAAGATGACCAGAAATGCCATGAAGATCTCGGCGACCAGCCCGACCGGCGACCGTAATCCGGCATTCAGTGTATCGTAAAGATGAGGGGCGTAATGCGCGGTCGATTCGAGCAGGATGTGCATGCTCAAAAAGACGAGCGTGCCCAACCCGGAGATGCGGTGCATGAGGAATGAAAAATGTGCCACCCCCCCCTTGTAGTTGATATACCCTGACACGCCGTTGACGATATGTTTGATCATGTCTAACGTGCCTTCGGGTGAATATTGCTAGAGAAGGAATTTCCCCAGCAGGACATCCACCAACAAAGATAGAATGAAGAGCGAACCAAACGCGCGGTTGTACAAGAAGGCAAGCGGCGCAAAATACAGGGGCCAGCCGCCCTGCCCTTGAGGGAACCCTTCGGGGCGTTCCACAGGTTTGGGATGGAGGAACGATGGGGCAACCTGCCAGAACCTTGGCAGGGCAAAAAATGTAACAAGCAGTACCGGCGAAAAACCACCGGTGGCAACCAGGTGGAGGACGAGAAGATAGGGCATGACCATCATCCCCAGCACGACATACCGCGAGGCTTTCTCGCCCAGCAGGGACGGCAGGGTGTGGATGTGCTTTACCCGGTCAGGCTCAAGTTTATCGATATGCTTGCCGAAGATGACCGTGGTTACGCCGAGGGCGTAGACAGCGCTGGTGACGACGATACCCCAACTCCAGGCATGTGTAATCACGTAGTATCCTCCGCCCACCATGAACGGTCCCCAAACGAGGAAGACCGCCACCTCGCCGAGGGCAATGTATTTCAGGGGCCAGGTGTAAAACAGCAGGAAGAACGCACCTGCCCCGATCAGGAACCAGGAGGTTGTGCTGAATTCATTTTTCCAGGCAAGGTAAAGACCGCAGACCAGCGCCAGCAGCACCGAGGCAAGAAAATACAGAAGGTGCTGGCGTTTTGTCAGCAGTTGATCTTCAAGCGGGTGAGGACCGTACATGGTGCGGAAATAGTTTCCCCGATCCACCCCGCGGGAGAAATCGACATAATCGTTCAGCAGGTTATTGCTGGCATGGGCGAGAGCCAGGCCGATGGTCAGGGCGAACCATGGCAGAAAGTCGAAGGCGTTGTCGCGCCAGGCGAACAGTCCCGCCAGAGCCGCCGACATGAGGGTCATGACGAGGACAGCCGCGCGGGACGAGATCAGCCATTTTGAAACGATGTCCAGCCCGTCCCATTCCTGTTTGGAGACGTTGGGGATCACGGTAAGAGCTTTTCGCCACATTGTGAGGTTCATTGTACGCCCTTTCCCGTCTGCGTTATGGCGTTAATTGCGCGAAGGTGGTGCTCTTCAGTTTTGCGATCAACTCATTTTGCGCATCGCACCACACGGGGCGGATGGGGCATTGCTCCTCGAACACGCATACCCCGCTATTCTCCACGCACATGTTGAGTTGGATGGGACCGTCGATCGCTTCGATCACTTCCAACAGCGAGATTTGTTCTGGGTCTCGCGCGAGTGAGATGCCGCCCCGCGCCCCGCGGGAGGTGTGAAGCAAGCCCGCCACGGAGAGTTGCGAGATGATCTTTGCCAGGAACGAGGGCGGGATTTTCTGCTCCCGGGCAACCTGGCTGGTGGCAATACGTTGCTCCTTGCCGACACGTGCCAGGTATAAAATGGCTCGTGTGGCATAGTCTGCCTGGCGTGTGATTTGCATACTAACCTTCCTTTACTGACTGGCTGGTCGGTGGGACATTCCGATAATTCGGATATTCAAAATCCTCGATAAAAGTTTATTTTGGAAAGGTTTGTCCGATAAGTGACAGATGTCACCAAAGGGAATGATGAACCTCGCACCCCAGGCGCTTGACGCCCGCTTCCTGCAGCAGTATATTTGCCCTACCCCCCTGGGGGGGGTAAGAGACCGAACGCCGCGCTCATCTTCAGCCACGGAGGTAACCATGGACACCGAGATCACACTTCGCCGATTGAAAACGATCGAAGGACACCTGCGCGGGGTCATCCGCATGGTGGAGGAGGATGCCTATTGCATTGACGTGATCCGCCAGATTCAGGCGGTGGATGCCGCGCTTAACAAGGTCAGCACACAGATTCTAGAGAATCACTTGAACTCATGCGTCATCACGGCGATCCAGGGCAACGACAAAAAGGAACGCCAGCGCGTGTTGAAGGAAATTACCGAAGTGTTCGAAATGTCTGCGAAGGTGTAGGATGAATTTCGTATTGCTGGACCAACTCGAAGGGACGCGCGAAGCGGTTTGTCCCAGCAATGGGAAGTTGGGCAAACGCGTGGACACGTCGACCGTCAAGGCGATGCTCAACCGTTCGCTTGGTGATTTGCGGAATGTGATTTATCGCTTCTGCATTGATCCCAACTGCCCGACCGTGTATTACAGCGCCGACGGGTTGCAGGAAATTACGGAAGGCGAACTGCGCGAGCAGGTGTATCAAAAACACCCGGGCGATGCGAACGTTCCCGTCTGCTATTGTTTCCATCACACCCTCGGTAAAGTCTACGCTGAAGGGAGGCGGGTGTACGCAGACATTGATCGGGGCGTCCGGGCTGGAAAGTGTGCCTGCGATATTCGCAACCCCCAGGGCAGTTGTTGTTTGGGGAATGTGAACAACCTGTTGAAACAGTCCCGGATCGAGCATTCGGTTTCAAAGGAGCATTAACCATGTCGAAGAAAATTCTCCCCCTCGTCGTTCTGGCTATCGTGTTGACCGCGTGCGGCGGCGGCACAGCCCCCAGCACGAACCTGACCCTGGAATTGTCGGACTTTGCGTACGACCAGACATCGATTACGATTCCAGCGGATCAGCCAGTGCAGATCACGCTGGTGAACAACGGCTTGGTCGAACACGACTTTGTCATTGAAAAGATCGACGCGGACGTTGTCCTGCGGCAGAATGGCGGCACCGCAGCGCACCAGATGCATGGGCAGGAAGAAGAATTCGACGTGCACGCCTCCGCGCAAACAGGCGAGACCACCATCCTCGAAATTACCGTCCACGAAGCGGGCACCTATGAAATATTTTGCTCTGTGGAAGGGCACAAGGAAGCCGGCATGATCGCAGAATTGATCGTCGCGCCTGCCGCGCAGTAAATAAACCCTCAAGGAGAAAACCATGACTACCGTTACCTATTCCGTCCCCGCCATGCACTGCGACCATTGCACCCATACCATCGAAATGGAAGTGGGCGAGTTGCAGGGTGTTCAACTCGTCAAAGCCGATTTGAGCGCCAAGAAAGTTCAGATCACGTTCGACGCGCCAGCCAGCGAGCAGAACATCAAGGCATTGCTGGCGGAGATCAACTATCCTGCCGACGGTTTGCTCACCCTGTAAGACAGGCAGACCCGAGGTACAAGATCGGTATTCCGCCGCAGGCAAACGGATATGGAACCCAACCCTGAAACTTTACCGGAAATCGTTACCGCTTGCGGCGGAAAGATCAAGGAGACTCACCTCTTCCCTTCCGCTCGATATCAAGGAAGAACGGTTTACTTTTGTACGAAAGCCTGCCTGGAAATGTTCGAAAAAGACCCCGAGCCTTTCATGACGGGTGAAATCGAGCATCCTGCTGATTGAGAAGATAAACATGTCTGCTACGAAACAACTCACACTCCCCATCACCGGCATGACGTGCGCCAACTGCGTCGCCACGGTGGAGCGCAACCTCAAGAAACTCGACGGCGTGAACACGGCTGTCGTGAACCTTTCCTCCGAACGCGCCACGGTGGATTTCGATGCCGCAAAGCTGGGGCTCTCTGATATGATCGCGCGCGTCAACCGCGCGGGGTATGGCGTCGCCACCGGCGAAGCGGACCTCGTCATCAAACGCCTGTCCGACGATAACGATGCGCGCCGGTTGGAAAAGGCATTGCTCAAACTCGAAGGGGTCCTCGATGCGCAGGTGACGTATGCCGCCGAAAAAGCGCGCGTGACGTATGTGCCCACCATCCTCAGCCAGGCGGAGATTCGCGCGGCGGTCGCGCAGGCGGGGTTCGAAGCCGTCGAACTCGGCGGCGATGCCGAGGATGCCGAAGCCAAAGCGCGCGAAAGGGAAATCCAACACCAGTTCCGATTGCTGACGATTGGCGCATTGTTCACGCTCCCATTGTTCGCTTACTCGATGGCGATCGACCTGGGGATCGTTCAAACCGCCAGCCACACCACGACCGACCCCTCGCGTTATCTCATGTGGATTCTCGCCACCCCTGTGCAATTTTATGTAGGCTGGCAATATTACGTCGGGGCGTTCAAGGCGTTGCGTAATCGCTCTGCCAACATGGATGTGTTGATCGCGATGGGTTCCTCGGCGGCGTATTTTTATTCCGTTCCCGTTGCACTCGGATGGCTGCATGGTCACGTGTATTTTGAAACCGCGGCAGTGATCATCACGCTGATCAAACTCGGGAAATATTTGGAAGCCCGCGCCAAAGGACGCACCTCCGAGGCGATCAAGAAACTGATGGGACTCCGCGCCAAAACCGCGCGCGTCGTTCGCGCCGGAACCGAAGTTGAGTTGCCCATAGACGAGGTGCGCGTCGGGGATGTGGTGCTCGTGCGTCCCGGCGAAAAGATTCCCGTGGATGGGGTGGTGGTCGAGGGCAAGAGCGCCGTGGACGAATCGATGCTCACCGGTGAATCGCTCCCCGTGGAAAAGAAGCCCGGTGAACCGCTCATCGGCGCGACGTTGAACAAGCTTGGCATGTTGAAGTTCGAAGCGACGAAGGTCGGCAAGGAGACCGCGCTGGCGCAGATCATCAAACTGGTCGAAGACGCGCAAGGGAGTAAAGCGCCGATCCAAAAGTTAGCCGATCAGGTTTCGGCGGTCTTTGTACCGATCGTGATTGGCATTGCTTTGCTTACGTTTGCTGGTTGGTATTTCCTCGCCCCGCACGTGGACGATCAATTCACGCGCGCGTTGATTAACATGGTGGCTGTTCTGGTCATTGCCTGCCCGTGCGCGATGGGACTCGCCACGCCAACCGCCGTCATGGTGGGGACGGGTAAAGGCGCGGAATTGGGTGTGTTGTTCAAAAACAGCGAAGCGCTGGAACGCGCAGGAAAAGTCAACGTGGTGGTGCTGGATAAGACGGGAACAATCACGAAAGGGCAACCCGCAGTGACAGATATAGTTATCAGTGAACAGTCATCAGTGAAAAGGTCTGATAACCGATCACTGATGATGGATGACTTACTTCGGCTTGCCGCCAGCGTCGAAAAGGGGAGCGAGCATCCGCTGGGCGAGGCGATCTGGGCGGAGGCGACGACGCGCGGGTTGAGTTTGGCTGAACCCGCCGGGTTTGCGGCAGAGGCTGGGTTGGGTGTGCAGGCTGAAATCGAGGGACGAAGCGTTGCCGTGGGCAACCTCCGCATGATGAACGCGCGTAACTATCCAATGAACGGACTCGAGTCCGAAGTGGAGCGGTTGCAATCCGAAGCGAAGACGGCGATGCTGGTCGCGGTGGATGGGCAAGTGGCAGGCGTGATCGCAGTGGCGGATACGTTGAAGGAGAATTCAAAAGAAGCGATTGCTGAATTGCATCGCATGGGTTTGAAAGTTGCGATGATTACCGGTGATAATCAAAAGACAGCCGAAGCGATCGCGAAACAAGTTGGCATCGACGAAGTGCTCGCCGAAGTGTTGCCCGAAGGAAAATCATCCGAAGTCAAGAAACTTCAATCAATCGTAAATCGTCCATCGTCAATCGTCAATGTGATTGCGATGGTCGGTGATGGCGTCAACGACGCGCCCGCGCTCGCCCAAGCCGACGTCGGCATTGCCATTGGAACGGGGACCGATGTTGCCATGGCGGCGGCGCCCGTGACCTTGATGAGCGGCGACTTGCGCGGCGTTGCGCGAGCAGTCAACCTTTCACGCAAAACACTTGGCACGATCAAACAAAATTTATTCTGGGCGTTTTTCTACAACGTGGTGCTCATCCCTGCCGCGGCATTGGGATACCTCGTGCCCATGCTCGCCGCGCTGGCAATGGCGTTCAGCAGTGTGTTCGTGGTGACGAATAGCCTGCGGTTGCGAAAGATCAAAATCTAATGAACATCGCCGGGGTTATCGCTCGGCGTTGTTTTTCATATCCGACGATTCGGGTCAAAAAACACGAGATGCTCGTGTGCTATGTCACTAAATGAAAACCCACTCCTGAATCTATAATACGAATAGTCATTTGAGGTGTTATGTCCCGTCAAAATCGCACTCCCGCGTTCGACCCCGCCATCCTCGCCGCAATCGGTATCGGATTTATTACCATGGCGATCGTGATGCTCGCCCTTCAAAACCAAAGCGACCAAAGTTTTGCCATCGGTATCGGGACAGGGCTTTGGGGTCGTGTCTCGATTGCATTTATTACCGGGCTAACGACGGGCGGGTTGAGTTGTCTCGCGGTTCAGGGCGGTTTGCTGGCGAGTTCGCTTGCTCATCAGATCGAGCAGGACTATGCCGGGCAGGCGCAAACTCAACGACAGCGAAAGAGGCATCGTCAACACGATCAACCAAACCGTACCAGCACAGCCTTTCCCATTTTTCTTTTCCTTCTTTCGAAATTGATTGTGTACACCCTGCTCGGTATCCTGCTGGGCTGGGCGGGTTCCTTTCTCGCGTTGAGTCCGTTCACGCGCGCCATGCTCATGATCATTATCGGCATTTTCATGGTGGGCAACGCGCTGCGCATGTTCAACGCGCATCCCATCTTCCGATATTTTTCCATCGAGCCGCCGAAATTCATCACGCGCTATATCCGCCGCACCGCCAAAGGCGCCGACACCGTTACGCCGCTGTTTCTCGGCGCGCTCACGGTCTTCATCCCCTGCGGTGTGACGCAAGCCATGATGGCGGCGGCGCTAGCCACGGGAGACCCGCTCACGAGCGGGATGATGATGTTTGCGTTCACCCTCGGCGCCAGCCCGGTATTTTTCGTCATTGCCTACCTTGCCACCGAACTGGGGTCGCGGGTCGAGAAATTCTTCATGCGATTTGTCGCTGTGGCTGTGTTGGTCCTGGGGTTTGTGACGTTGGACGGCGGACTCAACCTGATGGGCTCCCCGCTCTCGTTTCAAAACCTCAGCCGGAGCCTGCTCCCCGCTGGGAGCATAACCTCAGCCCAAGCCTCTTCGATCCAAACCGCCTCCGACGGTTCGCCCATCCTGTACGTGGAAAACCAGGGATACTTCCCGCGCACACTGCGGTTGAAAGCCAACTCCCCCGCGAAACTTAACCTCGTCACCGATAAAACCTACTCCTGCGCCCGCGACTTCGTCATCCCGGCGCTGGGGTTTTATGAACTCCTGCCGGATACCGGCACCGTGCAAGTGGACATCCCTGCCCAACCCGCCGGTACACGGATGTTCTTCACCTGCTCGATGGGTATGTACACCGGGATGATTATTTTTAAATAGGGATAACGAGACGAACAATGATCAAACGAACCTTCTCTGTCCCGGATATGTCCTGCACCAATTGCGCCATGAAACTTGAAAGCCTTGAAGACGATCTTGAAGGCGTGCGCGAGGTCAATGCCAGTTATCACAAGCTCCAAATGATCGTGGAGTATGAAGAATCAAAGTTGACCGTGGATCAAATCATTGCGGCGGTGCGGAAGAAGGGTTATCGGGCAATCCCTGTGTAGGTATAAGCGCTGAAAATAAAAAAGCGACGAGACAGCCAGGTCTCGCCGCTTTTTTACTTCCTTCAATCGGCTACGGCACGGGGATCTCGCTGGTCAACGTGCTCAAGAAAGCGATGATGGCGTTTATCTGGTTTTCGATGAGACCCAGTGGCTCCAATTCGTTGTGACCCGCCGGTGCGGATGGGGCGGTATTGTAGTGGTTCAAAACATCCAGAAGCGAGGTGAATTGACCGGCGTGCATGAACGGCGCGCGCGAAGTCACATTCCGCAGGCTGGGGGCTTTGAAGGCGCGTTCCAGTTCTTCACCCTCGACAACCATGAAATTCAACTCGCCACAATCGTTCGGCTCGGCGTCACTATATTTGCTCAAACAATTGAATTCATCGGCAAGCACATTTTGAGCGCCTTGCTCGCGCCCTGTATCCTCAGGTAGACTTTCCACGGTGGGCACGCCCGTGTTATGGAAAGAGTTATCGGTGAAGAGCGGTCCGTTATGACAGCGCGTGCAGTTCGCCGGTCCGATAAAGAGGCGCAAGCCTTCCACTTCTTCAGCGGTCAGCGTGGCGTTCATCGTTTTAGTATCGTTTTCCAGCGCGGCTTGCACGTAGATATCGAAGCGTGAAGCGGTCGGCATGATCTGACGTTCATACGCTGCGATGGCTTTGCCCATGTTGACGTAGATTTGCGTGACCATTTCCTGGTCTGTGGGACTCATCGCCTCCCACGCTGCCCGAGCGGATTCGTCCTCCACTGGACCTGCGGCTTCGGGGAAGCGGGTTCGGTCTGAAAGATCGGGTAGTGCGCCAAAAATAGATTCGTATTCGGCGCGATAAAACGCATCAATAAGGTGAGCATATTGCGTGCGGCTTCCGCCATGTTCCACCGCGCTCTCCATCGGACCCAACGCCTGCGCCCACTGGCTGTCTTTGCGCCCGTCCCAAAACATCCACGGGCTGTAGGCGGTACCGGCGATCGGCATGGTGCGGCGGTTGGTGGTGCCGACTCCCTGCGCGAGCGGCAAGCCATCCTGGAATCCCTTGTCGGGCAGGTGACAGGTGGCGCAGGCAACTTCTCCGTTAGAACTGAAACGCGTATCGAAGAACAGTTGCTCCCCAAATTCAGCGGCGGCGGGGTTATCACCATATTGGTTGGATGAGTCAGGCTCTAGCGGCGGCAGGCTACCGATCCACAAGGTTTTTAGTGTTGTGAGTTCTGCGTCTGTCCATGCGGGGCGGGTGAAGAGATAACCAAGCCCAACCACAACGAGGATGATCAAAGCCGTCAACCCCGCGAGGAGTTTGGTGCGCTCAGACATGCCTAACCTTCCAACGTCAGGTTGAAGGTGATGGTGTCGGTCACGTCACCGGCGGTGATGTCGAAGCGCACTTCCCACCAGCCGCCCATTTGGAACTTCATACCTTCCACAAGATAATCGCCGTTGCCGAGGTACTCGGTCACCTGTGGGGCAGTGGGCAAACCGTGACCATGTTGCGGCATTCCGCCGTCTACAGTGATGGCGGCATTTTCCACGGGCTGACCATCGGCGGTTTCGACATGCAGAACCCAGGTGTGCATTTGATTGATGACGATGGTTTCTTCGCTGGAATAAGATACGTTGAACGCGCCATTGTCGGTGGCGCGCTCGCTGGCAAAATCCAACCCGCTGGGGGCGGCGTTGTTGCCATGCATGGGCATATTGCCAGACATAAGCGGGTGCATGAAGCGCGGACCGATGACCGGCATGAGTAAAATGAAAACGACAACGGTAATGACCACCGTTAGCGCGATAGTGAGTATTGTCTTGAGCGTACTGTTTTGCATGATTACCTCTGTGCGCCTGAAATTTTTTATTGCGCGGCGGAATGGTATCTGTGGACAACAGGGGCGTCAAGACAAAACATCGAATCTTTACCAAATCTTTAAAAGTGATTTCTCATCGCCCCCCATGGATGACAGGCAAGGGTATTCCTCCGCCGTGTCTTGCGGCGAACCAGTATCAGCCGTTCTCTGCGGCTTGGAGCAGGAAGGTGAACGTACTGCCTTTGCCCTCGCCTTCCGATTCTGCCCAAATGCGTCCGCCATGCGCCTCGACGAGCGCGCGCGCGATCGTCAGCCCGATGCCGCTTCCGCCGCCCGCCTGACGCGAACGGGATTTGTCCACGCGATAGAAACGGTCGAAGATGTGGGAGAGATGTTCGGGTGGAATTCCAACGCCCGTATCGCGCACAGAAATTTGAACTTCGTCATTGACCCGTCTTGCGGTGATCGTGACTTTGCCGCCTTCGGGTGTGTATTGCAATGCGTTGCCGGTGAGATTTGTCAGGATTTGAACAGCGCGGTCCTCGTCAGCGAAGAGGGGCGGAAGGTCGGGAGTCAGTTCGACATCCAGAGTGATGCGTTTGGCTTGGGCTTGCGGCGTAAGTCGTTTGGTCACGGTCTGAACGAGGGAGGAAACGTCCAGTGGGCGGAAATCCAATTGATACGCGCGAGCCTCGACGCGGCTGAGTTCCTGCAAGTCATCCACGAGGCGATTGAGACGATCTGCCTCCGTGTGAATCTGTTGAAAGGTTTCATCATTGGCGGGAAAAATGCCGTCCATCAATCCTTCCATCGAACCTTTGATGGCGGTGAGCGGCGTGCGCAGTTCGTGACTGACATCGCCGATGAGATGGCGCCGCATGGATTCGACTTGATCGAGTTTTTCAGCCATTTGATTGAAACGCAGCGCGAGTTGGGCGAGTTCATCCGCGCCGATCACATTCACGCGTTCGTCGTATCGCCCCTCGGCGATGCGCTGCGCGGCGTGCGACATTGCCTGCACGGGCGCAACGACACTTCGGCTGAACAAAAAACTGAGCGCCAGCGCGGCAAGCACTGCCGCCGCCACAGCATACATCAATGCTTCGTTGAAACTGGCGCGAAAATCCGCGTAGAGTTGCGCCATGGAATCTGAACCGCCCATCATGCCGCCGTTCATCATTGACCCCATGCCAATCATGTGACGGTTGAAGGCTGTCGGCAAAACAAACTGACTGGCGACGACCAGCACGACCACGCCTAACAGGATGATGACCAGATACGAAAAAAATATTTTTGCGCCCAAATGTCGGCGGAAATAATCCATCATGCTTCCTCACTACTGCGGCTCGTCTTCAAAACGGTACCCGACTCCGCGTACCGTGGCGATCAAATCCTCGCGCCCGAGTTTCTGGCGCACGTGCCCCAGATGCACATCCACCACGCGCATTTCGCCAAAGTATTCGCCGCCCCATACCTTTTCGAGCAACTGCCCCCGCGTCAATACGCGCCCGTGATTTTCCGCCAATACCTTGAGCAGGTCGAACTCGACGGTGGTCAACTCGATCGGTTGTTCATCCATGCTTACCCTTCGCGCGCCAACGTCAATGCGGACATGCCGGAATGACAACACGCTTCTCTCCCCGCCTGAGCCTGATCCCGCTTCGATACGCCGCAACGCCGCCTTGACTCTCGCCACTAACTCGCGCGGACTGAACGGCTTCGTCACGTAATCATCCGCGCCGATGGAAAGCCCGACGATCTTATCAGTCTCTTCGGTCTTTGCCGTGAGCATGATCACATACACCTCCGACTCACGGCGCAGGCGTGAGAGCAGCTCGATCCCATCCGTGCCGGGGAGCATCACATCGAGAATGATGAGATCGGGCTTGAAGGCGCGCGCGGCTTTCAAGCCTGCGTTTCCGTCGGAGGCGACAAACACCTCGTAGCCTTCCGGCTTGAGGTATGCGCTGACGAGTTTCGTGATGGACGGTTCGTCGTCCACAACGAGAATTTTTGTCATGTCGTGATTCTACCCGTAAAAGCAGGTGACAGTCACTTTTGAAGTGACTGTCACCTAAGCTTAGTTGATCAATTGTGATTACTCGTACTCGATTTCTTCGATGAACGTGCCGTGCCAGGTGTGGACGAAGACCTGTCCGCTGTAGCCGTTGACGCTCAACATGCCCACAACCTTGCCATCTTTTTCAAAGTCGAGGGTGTAGTACCCGTAGAACTGCATCGGGTGTCCGGCGGTTGCGCCGTCATTGTTGGCGTCAAGATACGTCTGCGCATATTGGGTAGCCTGTTCAGATGTGACGGTCATTTCACTGGCGATATCGAGGGGCGTTGTGCCATCCCAGCCTTGCATCATGTTGCCGTAGCCACCCATCATCCCACCGCTCATCATGCCGTAGCCATTTCCACCCATCATGTTCTGATGGTTCAACCCGCTGTATTTCAAATTCCACATCATGTTGGGACCGTGTTCCGGGTAAGCGATCTGCGAAACGGGGTCAACCAGCAGTTCGAACGCCCCGATACCCGTGCTGATTTCTTCAACGATGACGTAGCCGTTGTTATCGAAGACCATGATCTCGGCAATCTCCAGATCGGAATTGTTCAGGTTCGCGAGATAGTTCTCGGCGGCGGCTTTGGTTTGGTCAATGGTCAACGTGGGGAGGTCGGCAGTGTTATACCCGTAACCGCCCATCATATTGCCGCCATTTCCCATCATCCCGCCGTTTCCGCCCATCATGCTTGGACCGTACGCGTTGCGGTTGTCCCATCCGTTGCCGAACATCATGGAAGGTCCAAAGGCGTTGCCGCGGGCGTACATGCTCCCCGCGAAGAAAATGACGCCTGCCAGCGCGAGGATCGCAATCACGGTCAGGGTCGTGGTCGGAAGTTTGTTCATGTTGATCTCCTGTTCTTGGTGACACGCGCGACCGCGTGTCGTTCATGACCCCAGTATAGAAGTATGGATTAAAGCGTTCGTAAAGCGATTATGAAGATTTGATAAAGGCTGTCAATTAGGGTTGGGTCTCGCATTGTCATCAATCCTTCGTATTCCCGTGTATACTTTGCCCATGACAAAAACCTTCACCCTCTCTGAAGCCAACGAAGCCCTCCAGACCATTCGCCCGCTCATGGACGAGGTGATGCGGATCCGCCGGCGGATTCTTGCCGACCAGCCTGAGATTTGGTCCGCGGTGGAAAAGTCCGCGGGCAACGGCGGTAACCCAACAGTAAGTAAATTGGTATTCGATTTTGAAAGATTCGATTTATTGATCCACAAAATCCACGACACAGGCGCGCAGATCAAAGACATCAACATCGGGTTGCTTGATTTCCCCGCACTGAAAGACGGACGTGAAGTGTGCTTGTGTTGGAAGTACGGGGAAACAGATATTGCCTACTGGCACGAAGTGGAGGATGGATACGCGGGACGGCAGTCAATAGAAAATTATTGAAACATGATTAACCCCGAATATAATCTTTAAAGCATTTTGCCACGGATACTTCGACACGGTGAGCGAAAGACGAACCGTCAGTACAAGTTTCACGAATTTACACGAAAAAAGCCGACCTGTCGCCACTTGGTCGGCTTTCGTCTTCCACCTTTCGGAGCGAAAAACCTAAAATCCGTGAGAATCAGTGTAATCCGTGGCTGAATCCTTAAGTTTGGGGTGAGTCATGTTTTTTGCTTATTTCACCAATCTACGCAACCCCACATACTGCAAGATCGCAAACACCAGCACAATATCTGCCACGGCGGCGATCGCCCATTTGCCGGGGATGGTGAACGCGACGAGATTGGCGAAGATCAGGATGACGCTCATCGCCACCCATGCCAGGTCCGCATAGACGGCGAAGCGCGCGACGCGAGTGTTGACGGGATTCGAACGCGCCGCCTGGAAGATCATCCAGCCATACAGTAACAGTCCAACACCGAGATCGAGGATTACCCACGAAGCCGGGATGCCGAGGAACGCGGCAATGGCTCGCGAGAACAACACGAACCCCAATCCACTGAGGAACGAGAACGCGCTGTTGCCGTAAAGGGCGTTTTTGAGTAACGAAGAATTTGTTGACATGAGAGTCTCCTTTGTTTGATTTGCCCCCATCATACGAATCCGAGACTGCCATTGCCACGAAATTCACTGCCATCTACTGCCAGTTATTTTCCCACAATTCCTGCGCGATCAACTTTGCCGCGGTGTTCTGCCAATTGTGCAACGTCCGTTCGGGGACGAAGGCGCGGAACCACTCGCTCGCCTCGTGTTCGTGCGCCGCGATCGGTTTCTCGCTGCGGCTGTATGGGCGCAGCCCCGCCACATACGGAAAATGCACCGAGTTGTAATACCGCCACTCGTCGGTGGTGTCGAAAAGTTTTTCGCTGTGCGGTTTTAATTTTGCGATCGATTCAGTCAGGACCGCTTTCAACTCTGCGGCGCGGGCGAGCGTGGTATCGGGAACGTGGCGGGATTTCAAACGCTGTTCGATGACGGGCAACTGCGTCAGCGGATTCGACGCCAGCCGCGTCAGGTCGCCAAAGTGACTCAACGCCCGCCGCGTGAACCGTGACCGTTCCTCGTCCGTCATCTCTTTGAGGTTTACCCCCGCATCCTTCCTCGACAGGATGACTGCCTCGGCTTCCATCCGCCTCTTCGCCTCCCGAACGGAGGGCGAGCGGGCGAAGGCGAAATCGTCCAGTTTGCTCTGCAGTGCGCTCCCAAACACGGAGAGAATCACCGAGGCAAGGATGGTTGTGGTAAGAAGGAGCCGCATCCCTTCCGTAAGACCGGTCTGGATCGCGATGACGAATCCGATTTGCCCGGCAAAGATCAACGTGACGATGGACGTCTGCACGAACGAACGGAGCATGTCCGGCAAGAACGATTCGCCCTCGTCGAGCGCGTCGAACCATGCCATGCAGAATCCGAGAATGAGCAGATCGAAGCCGATGGCGGGTAGGACGTATTGTTGTACGCTGGCATCGAGAGGCAGAAGGACAAATCCCTCGCCGAGGGCGAAGAATAAGGTCGCAGTGAATAGGATACCCGTCGCCTGCCTGGAGGGGAGGAGCATGATGAAGTCGTGAACCAGGAAGATGGTCCAGAAGAGAGGCGTGAGCCCGAGCAGGAGGGACATCCACCTGGCGGCAGCACTTTGAGAGGCAGAGGAGTCGAGGAGAAAGAATCCCGCGAGAAGGATCGTCACTGGCAGCAGTAGCCATTTCCAAAGCGCGACGAGCACCGGGTGTTTATCCGTGACGCGCGGATCGAGGTGTACAATGGCTCCGACCCATAACATGGGCGGTAGCAGGCGTAAGGCGCGCGAGATCGCCTCGTCGGAGGTGATTGCGGCGGCATAGAAGAGCAGACCGATCGCCGCCCATCGCAAGCGAGGATGTGCGCCGCGGGCGAGCAGGAAGACACCAAGCCAGACCGCCACCGCGAATGGAATGAGGTTGATCAGTAGCATGGTCGAATTATACAATCACACAGGAGAAGCATGAACAGAGGAATAGCGAGAGGGGTTGCGGCGTATGCCATGTGGGGATTCTTCCCGATCTATTGGCGATTATTGAAAAATGTGCCTGCCTTGCAATTGCTTGGGCATCGCATCGTATGGTCGTTCGTGTTGCTGATCGCGTTTATTTTCATCTTCCGCCAGCAGGATGAGTTCCGCGCGTCGCTCAATAAACGTACGTTGGGAATCTATTCACTCGCCGCGTTATTGATCGGGGTGAACTGGTTGATCTACGTCTGGGCGGTCAATTCCGATTTCATCGTGGAAACGAGCCTGGGCTATTTCATCAATCCGTTGTTGAGCGTGCTGATGGGCGTGCTGTTTTTGCGCGAGCGACTGCGCCCCGCCCAGTGGATTCCCGTCGGCTTGGCGGCGATCGGCGTGACGTACCTCACGGTGGTGCATGGCCGCCTGCCGTGGATCGCGCTCTCGCTGGCATTCTCCTTCGGCGTGTATGGCTTGGTGAAAAAACTGGCGCCGCTCGGCTCGCATTTTGGGCTGACGCTCGAAACGGGCATCTTGTTTTTGCCCGCGTTGCTTTACCTCGGCTGGGCGCAAGCCGACGGCTCGGCATCCTTTTTGCACACTGGAACTTCGGCGGATGTATGGATGATCGGCGCGGGCGTTGTGACGACCGTGCCGCTGTTGATGTTTGCCTCCGCCGCCAAAGAAATTCCGCTCACGATGATCGGCATTCTGCAATATCTCGCGCCGACAATCCAGTTCCTGATCGGCGTGTTCGTGTACAAAGAATCGTTCGACACCTCGCGCTTGATCGGGTTCAGCATCGTGTGGCTGGCATTGATCATCTTTTGGGTGGAGAACTTTCTGGCGCATCGGTCGCCCGTGCAACCCATTCCCGAGTTGGGCGAGGGGTGATGAAGATTGGCTGTTTCCGTCCAGGCGCGGACGAAACAGCCTTTCCAAGCCTGCTTAAACCACCGTGATATACTCCCGCTGAGAGAGGCAGGCTGAGACGGTGGATTTCCTACAAAAAGTTTTCAAGCCATTATTTGGAACCGACCGTACCCACGAAGTTTCCACGTTGCTTCGATGGATCGCGATGACGACGGTGGGGATTTCTACGATCGTCCTGCTCATTCAGATCCGCCGCAACGGCTGGGAGTTTTCTCCCCGCTTCAACGTTTTGATCGGCGTGTTGATCTCTCAAGCGATCGTGTATTATTTTCTGCGCATCCAGCGGGTGATGTTCGCCGCCTACGCCGAGATCGTCGTCTTTTGGACAAGCATGACCTATCATGCCTGGGCGGTGGGGGGCGTGCTCGACCCAGCCGTCGATGTCTACCTGTTGACGGTGGTGGTGGCGATGTTGTTGACCAACTGGCGCGTCGTCGTTTTGGTCTCGCTGGCGAGCGTTGCCTCGGTTTGGGGAATGGCGCTGGAGGAAACGCGGGGCGCGCTAACGCCTGTGATCGATTCGCCGCTCGAGATCGCCCGCGACCTGACCGCCATCTTCGTCTTTCAGGTGGTGCTGGTCCTGCTGGTCGTGGGCGTCATCCGCGAAGCCATCGACAAGACCCTGACGGAACTCGCCGAACGCCGAAAAGCGGAACAGGTGCTGCACCAGAACCAGAAACGCATGCAGGCAGTGCTGGACGCGATCCCGGACATGATCTTCGAGTTGAAACGCGATGGGACGGTGCTTCAGTTCATCCCGTCGCCGGTCCTCGAAACGCAGTTATCCCCCGAGCAATTTCTGGGCAAGCGGATCGGGGATGTGCTCCCTTCGATCCGCGACGATGCCCGGTTCGCGATCGAACGGGCGCTCGATTCGGGACAGTTGAATGCGTTCGATTACCGGCTGGGTTCCGGCGAAACGGAACGGACGTTCGAGGCGCGCATCATCGCCTCGGGGGAAGACACCGTCCTTGCCATAATCCGCGATGTCTCGCTAACGCGCTGGGCGTTCTCGGAGCGCGAAACGCTGATCGCGGAGTTGGAGAAGAAAAATTCCGAACTGGAGCGGTTCGTCTATACCGTGTCACACGACTTGAAATCGCCGCTGGTGACGATCGTCGGGTTCCTCGGCTACCTCGAAGAGGACGCGCGCACCGGCGATTCGGATAACCTGCACCGCGATATCGAACGGATTCAAAACGCCGCCCAGCGCATGCAAGACCTCCTGCAGGACCTGCTCGAACTCTCGCGCATCGGGCGCGTGATGGGCGAGCCGCAGGAAATTCCCTTCGGCGAGCTGGTGAGCGAGGCGGTCGAACTGACCGAGGGCAGGCTTCACGAACACGGCATCCGCCTGGTGGTGCAACCCGACCTGCCGGTGGTCCACGGCGACCACAAGCGCTTGCTGGAGTTAATGCAAAACCTGCTCGATAATGCCGCCAAGTATTCCACGAACCAACCCGAGCCGGTCATCGAGATCGGATGCCGGGGCACGGAAAGCCGCTTCGCCGTATTTTTTGTGCGCGATAACGGCATCGGCATCGCGCCGGAGTTCCACGACCGGATCTTTGGCTTGTTCGATAAACTCGAGCCTGCCAGCGAAGGCACAGGCGTGGGGCTTGCCATCGCCCGGCGGATCGTCGAAGTGCACGGGGGGAAAATCTGGGTGGAGAGCGAAGCGGGGAAAGGCTCCACGTTTTGTTTTTCGCTTCCACTGCCGAACCCGCCCAACCTGCAAGGCGAAGCGAAGCCGTCCGTTTGAGAAGCGGATAAAGCATGCATGTTCATTTGTCGGTTTACAAAACCTGTTTTTGTACACGGATCACGCGGGTAAGCATTTATCGTGATGTCCTTTCAAAAACAAATCTCACTTCTGCTCCCGCAGGGTCTGTGACCCTGCGGCGTTATGCTTGCAACTACGGCGGTCGCATATCATACCCTTCAGGGTAGACCGCCTCTGAGCATTTTGGATACGTTTTTTATACGACATTCTCCTAAATACATATCATGAGTGCTTGTTTTGAAAAGACAGAAAAAAATCCGTGCGCTCCGTGAGTTCCGTGTACCGAATGCACTCCTTCGTGAATTGAGAAACGGATAAAGCAGGGTCTATTTGTATCCATTTTCACAAACAGGGTGTATAATCTTCGCAATAACCAAAGGAAAACTCGTCGATGTCTCTGACAGAAGCGGACGCGCTCAGCCTCTCGAATTTGGGGCGGGAGGAGATTCGCGCAAACCCATATCCGTTCTATGAACAACTCCGCACACAGGATCCCGTCCACTGGGATACCCACATGGGATTCTGGGCGCTCTCGAAATATGCCGATATCGATGCGTTATACACCGACGACCGCTTCTCGCGCGCGCAGGGGTTAATGCGCGGCTTCGAACGGTTGCCCGCCGAACATCAAGCCATCGCCCAACCCGTCTACCACTCGTTTTCGAAAACCGTTTTCTATGCCGACCCGCCGGATCACACGCACTTGCGCGGGTTGATGAACTACGCCTTCACGCCGCGCCGCACCGAAGGACTGCGACCGTACGTGCAGAACATCGTGGACGAGTTACTGGACGACGCGCAGGGCAGGGGAGGTTTCGAGATCGTGCGCGACCTGGCGTACCCACTGCCGGTGATGGTGATCGCCGAGTTGCTCGGCTTGCCCGCCAGCGACCGCGCGCGCTTCAAACAATGGTCCGACGACCTCTTCGCGATCCTCGGCACGGTCAGGCATAAATCGCAGGCGCTTCTCGAACGCGCGGCGCACAGCCTCGAAGAGATGACAGACTACGTCCGAAGCCTAAGCCGAGCCCGGCGCGACCAACCGCAGGATGACCTGTTGAGCGCGTTGCTCCTCGCGACGGACGACGGCTTATCGGCGGCACTGCCACCCGGTCATCCGCCTCTTCCCACGGGTGAACTGACTCGCCCCCGTGAAGCCACCGCCGCGCTGACAGAGACCGAGCTGGTCGCCAACATCAACATCCTGCTGAGCACGGGTCACGAAACCACGACCCATCTCATCGGCAACGGGATTTTGGCTTTGCTTCAACACCCCGCTCAACTGCAAAAATTGAAAGACGACCCCAAGTTGCTTCCCTCTGCCATCGAGGAGATCCTTCGCTACGATAACCCCGTGCAGATCACCTACCGCGCCGCGCTCGAAGATGTGGAACTGCATGGACGGCTGATCCGCAAAGGCGATTTGGTCAACACCATCATCGGTTCCGCCAACCGCGACCCCGAGCGTTTTACCGACCCCGACGCGTTCGACATCACCCGCGACGAGGGTCGCCACCTCAGTTTCGGGCTGGGAATCCATTACTGCATCGGCGCGCCGCTCGTCAAAATGGAAGCGGAGGTCGCGTTCGCAACCCTCTTGCGCCGCTTCCCCAAGTTGCAATTGCAATCAGAGAATCTGGAATGGCAGGAACAGCCGATCTTTCGGGGGTTGAAAGAGTTGACGGTTAGCGTATAAAAACCACGTGGGAGGTATTACCCGCGCTGTGTCTCGACAACCAGGGCGGGGAGGGCGAAGTCGTCCAGCCAGAAAAAGACTCAGGCATAGAAAACGGCTTGCGCCTATTTTGCGTAAGTCCTAATATTAATCTTCAATTCCGGCCCACTTCAGGGCATCGCGCCGTTCTCCAAAGGAAAGATATTGGATGATCTTGCCGGCACGAAACACGAAACCATCCGCAAAACGCCCGCCAACCCAGTCTGTCGAGTCCTTCAAACGTACCCAGGTATGGAGATAAACAACGACCTTGTCTCCATTGGTGAAAAATTCCTCGGGCTCGCAGGTTCCCTCAGCCCATGTCCCGCGTCCTTTCGTAATGTGCTCCAGGACCTCCTCGATACCCTGATACGTACCAGCTGTTGGAAAGCCCTCGGGCTCGATGCGCACAATCTGCGGATCAAAATCTTTAGTTATGGACTGCATATCATTGCGATTGATTGCAGCGAAGAATTGCTCTAGCGCTTCAATTTCGGTGCTCTTGTTGATTTTCTTTTTCATGGTAATTTTCCTGTTTGAGATAATAGAACATAAATTCTACCCTGTCAAGACGAGAGAACCACTTTTTTTCGACCTTAGCGAAGTGCCCACCGTTCGTCCAGCTTGACTGCATCGCCCAGCCCAAGCGCGTGAGCGCTGGGCAATCCCCAGCGTCAGGCTGCTCGCCCCGCGAACCAAGTGAGACGGGGTGCATTATCCCGATGCTTTTCGGGACGTTCTGTTGGGCGTTGTGGAATATGAACAGAATTACTCGGTTCAGAACATTCTAGCGTAAAGGCGGGTTTTATCAAGAGTAGTTCTCCCGCTTGGATATGCCGCCCTAAATCGTTATCGATTTTTATCTCAACTTTTACGTACTTATTAAATTTCTTTTATGTTTTTCATATATTCGCTTATTAAATTAAGGACGTAAGTTACAAACAACCCATTCATAATAAGGAGATTCACCATGTCTAATCTTACTCGCTGGGAGCCGATGCGCGAAATGATGACTCTGCGTGAGGCAATGGATCACCTGTTTGACGACGCTTTCACGCGTCCAGTCAGCCAGCGCGGTGTCTCTGCCGTGCCCGCCATTGACCTGTATCAGACCGCTGACGAGGTGGTGGTCAAAGCTGCCCTGCCAGGTCTCAAGGCGGACGATGTGCAAATTACTATCACGGCGGATATCCTCACCCTGCGCGGCGAATTCAAGCAGGAGAATGATAAAAAGGAAGCCACCTACCATGTCCGCGAACAACGTTACGGTTCGTTTGAGCGAATAGTGATGTTGCCCGTGGATGTGCAGACCGAAAAGGCTAATGCCGATTTCGAGAATGGCATCCTGACAATCACTCTGCCCAAAGCCGAAGGGATCAAGCCAAAGACCATCAGCATCAAAGCCAAATGAACAATCTTTCCCAAAAACAGACGCGCAAAGGCGCGTCTGTTTTTTTGATTATTAATTCATACTGAGTTTAGCGTCGAACGGTGGGCTTCAGGCGCGGCGCTGAAGCGAAGCGGAAGCGCCGCGCCTGCAAGCCGTGTTGGGCGCGGTTTAGTGAATGCACTCGACACACGCACAGATGGCGGGCACGGGTGGTGCGACGCGGCTTAGGAACTCGACAGATTGGATGTCATGGATGCGCCAGCCTTTCTCGGCGGTGAAGCGTGCCCGCACTTCATCGGCGGTGATGGAGCGTGGCACGTTAGGCACCGGAAATTCGACGGCAAAGGCATGCAAGTAGTACCAGCCACCAGCCCGGAGAGTTAATGCGAGCTCTTCCACGAAGCGATCACATTGATCCGGATCGAACAAATGGAAAAAGCCCGAGTCGACCACTGATCCAAAGCGTTGTTGGACTAGAGATGGCTTCAAGGCGTCGGCGACTTGGAAGCGCACTCGCCGGGCCACTTCAGGCAAAAGTTCGCTCAGCCTGGCTTGAGCGGTTGCAATCGCGGCCTCCACAAAATCAACTCCGACGACATGATAACCCAGTTGGGCCAGATAAATTGAGAGGTCGCCGGAGCCACACCCAACGTCTAGGATTGGATCCATGGGTGGATGTTTAGTCAGAAGTGCAGACATGGCGGGTTGAGGTTTACCGATGTCCCAGGGTGGAATTTCCTGATAAACAGAATTGAAAAAAGATAGTGGATCAGAGCCAAATCTGCTCAAACGGATTCTCCTTGCATTCTTAGCATGAGTTCATCGCCAAGCGCCTAACGGTTTGCGTTACCTGCGCTGGGGCGGGGACGGCGAAGCCGTCCAGCCAGAAAAATGCTAAGGCGTGGAAAACTGCTTGAGATTGCCACAGAATCCCCAGCGTCAGGTGCACCTGGGAATGATGGCGAGCGATCATTTTATAC